>NZ_CM183445.1:1947500-3039646 GCF_059511785.1 Agrobacterium sp. LEGMi-208b | reverse complement strand
ATTTTTCCGCTTGCGGACCAACCGGAGCCTGACTATAAGGGCGCCACACCACAAGCGCACGCGCCCTTCGTCTATCGGTTAGGACGTCAGATTTTCATTCTGAAAAGAGGGGTTCGACTCCCCTAGGGCGTGCCACTTGCCTTCGTGTTCCCCTTTAAAATATCTCCATCATCCGCTCATCGTCGTGAATTTTTCGCGCGTCTCCATTGCCGCGGAACCGATTCCCGGTCGGCACGTTAGAATGGCGTCCCCCCGATGGAAGGCAAGCCGGATGAAATGCCACCCGGCAGATCAACCGGCTTGCCTTTCCCCTCACCCCGACCACAGCGTCCATTCGTCCCGGACTCTGCAGCTTGATGCCAGCTAAGCGTTGGAAATCCGCCTTCTCGCCCTTTCACATCGTATGAGGGCATTATCGCCCGCAGCGATTGGGGCGATATTTCAAGGTCTTGGCCGGCTCCATCACAGTTTTCCACAGCCCTTTCGGCTTCCATAAAAAAACTCGTCACGAAGCGGAAAAAATCAATTTTTCCGCTTGCGGACCAACCGGAGCCTGACTATAAGGGCGCCACACCACAAGCGCACGCGCCCTTCGTCTATCGGTTAGGACGTCAGATTTTCATTCTGAAAAGAGGGGTTCGACTCCCCTAGGGCGTGCCACTTGCTTTTCCCTAAAAATCAATAGCCTGCACGCAGATCTTCACGCATCGCGTAAAGATGCCAGCATCCGTCTGGCCTGTCCGTACAAAACGTTTGCTTCCGTAAAACCAAGGATCGTTTGCAACTCGCTCAGGGCGCGAAAGCCGCGTCCAGAACGCGCAGCTGCACGCGCCTCTGGCCCTGCCAGAGATCGGCGCCAACGGTGCCTGCAACGTGAATGTTCCTGCCGCGCGCATTCAGCAGCATCTGCCCCAGAGGGGCTTCAGCAGCACGAAAGGCGATACCGTCCAGCCGGGAGCCATCCATGGCCTCCAGCGTGATCTTGACGTGCGCTGTGCCCACAAGCCGCACATCGCGCAGGCGATGCGCCGGCACGGCAAAGATCGGCTGTGAATGACCCGAACCATAAGGACCAGCCTGCTCCAGCTGGTCGACAAGCTGCAATGTCGCACCCGAGGCGCCGATGGCACCGTCGATTTTCAGCACGCTGCTTTCCACCAGCTCGTTCACCGTCTTGGCCGCCGCCTCCTCGAAGAAGGTCCGAAGCCTGCCCAGATTGGCGCGCTCGACCGTCAGGCCAGCCGCCATGGCGTGACCGCCCCCCTTGACCAGCAATCCCGCCTCCACGGCGGCGCGCACCATGCGGCCCATATCAAAACCGTTGATCGAGCGGCCGGAGCCGGTGCCCTTGCCAGAGGGATCGAAAGCAATGGCGAAAGCCGGACGACGGAATCGATCCTTCAGGCGCGAGGCAAGCAATCCGACAATACCAGGATGCCAGTTCTCGCGCGCGGTGACGATGACGCCCGCACCCGAGCCGTCGCCATATTCGAACAGCGCCTCGGCCTCGGCCTCCGCCAGCATGGCCGCTTCCATCGCCTGCCGCTCGCGATTAAGCTCATCCAGCCGCTCGGCAATCACCTCGGCCTGCGAGGAATCATCGATGGTCAACAAACGGCTGCCAAGAGCCGCATCGCCGATGCGGCCGCCGGCATTGATGCGCGGCCCGATCAGGAAGCCGAAATGATAGGGGGTCACAGGCCCGCCCAGTCCGGCCTTTTTAAACAGTGCCGCCAGCCCGGCATTGTTCATATGGCGCGCAGCGATCAACCCCTTCACCACATAAGCGCGGTTCAGCCCCTTTAGCGGCACCACATCGCAGACTGTCGCAAGCGCGACAATATCGAGAAGCGACAGCAGATCGAGCGTGAAGGCCTGCCGGTTGCGTCTGTCCTTTAACAGCCGCAACGTGGCCACCAGCACCAGGAACACCACACCGGCGGCACAGAGATGCCCCTGCCCCGACAGATCGTCCTCCCGGTTGGGATTGACCAGCGCCACGGCCGGCGGCAACTCCGTGCCGACCTGATGGTGATCGATCACCACCACATCCGTTCCGGCGTCTTTCGCAGCCTTGAGCGACTCATGGCTGGTGGAGCCGCAGTCGACCGTCACGATCAGCGTCGCGCCATTGGCGGCAAGCTGCTGCATCGCCGCCGGGTTCGGCCCGTAGCCTTCGAAAATGCGGTCGGGGATATAAATCTCAGGCGTCAGCCCGAAATGCGCGAGAAAGCGATACATCAGCGCCGAAGAGGCAGCGCCGTCGACATCATAGTCGCCGAAGATCGCCACCTTCTCGCCGGTCTCGATGGCACGCACCAGCCGCCCGGCGGCCTTCTCGCAATCGGTCAGCATATGCGGATCGGGCATCAGAGAGCGTATGGTCGGATCGAGGAACACCAGGGCGTCATCGACGCCTACCCCACGCCCGGCCAGCACGCGTGCGATCAGTTCGGGAATGGCATGGATCTGAGACATCGCCAGCGCACGGTTCTGCCCGGCCTGATCCAGCCGCGATACCCAGCGCTGTTCTGTCGCCGACCGCTCCACGCTTAAAAATGCGCGGGCCACGGTATCGGCCGGCTCCATCATTGCCATCCTGCCCCTTCGTCCTGTCCTGCGCGCCTATCCGCGCCTTAATGATTAGAACGGGCTAAATGGCGGTGGCGCGTTTTTCAAGCAAAAACGCGCATTTGCGGGTTCACACCGAAAAAATCGAAAAGAACGGGCTGACGATCGAGACGGCTCCAACGAGCAGCAGCAGCGAGAAGACGGCAAGCGAGCACCAGTTGCGCTCATGCTCCCCGATATCGAATTCCATGCTGCGAATATTGTCATTGGCAGTGTGCGGCCGCGCCCGGTGATGGGCTGCCAGAACGCCTGCGCGCTTATTGTCCTTGAACAGGATGATCGATGTCACGGCCACGCCTCCCTCGCTTGGTGAACAGGATTAACCATAGTGCCGAATCGCCTTGTTTTCCAGCGGTTCTGACGCCGTCCCCCCAAATTTTATGGGCGTGAGACCACCGGCATGATGAAGGCAGTCATAGAACGAAAAACCGCGCCTCCATCCGGAAGCGCGGCCCTCGATAATATCAAGATAAAGAAGCGTCTCAGGTGCGCTCGATGCGGATGACCTGCGGCTCGCTGACGAGATATTTCTCGTTCTTGATCGCCTTGACGGCCTTGCGGATCGCATCTTCCATCGTCGCATGGGTGACGAGGATGATGGTCTGCGGCGCGCCTTCCACATGCACGCGCTGGCGCTGCACGATGGATTCCAGCGAGATGTTATTGTCAGCCATGCGGGTGGCGATGGAGGCAAAGACGCCGGCCTGGTCCTTCACCGTCAGGCGGATGAAATAACCGCCCTCATGGCTCTTCATCTTGGCGCGGCGGTATTCCGTCAGCGATTTTGCCGGACGGCCGAGAACCGGCACCTGCTGGGCGCCCGGACGGCTCTTGGCGATATCGGCGATGTCGCCCAGCACGGCGGATGCCGTGGCGTTGCCGCCCGCACCCGGACCGACCATCAGCAATTCGCCGAGAATGTCGGATTCGATCGCCACCGCATTGGTGACGCCATCCACCTGGGCGATGACGGAATCGAGCGGCACCATGGTCGGATGCACACGCTGCTCGATGCCGGATTCAGTCACCTGCGCCACGCCGAGAAGCTTGATGCGGTAACCGAGTTCGGCGGCCGCCTGAATGTCCTCGCTGGAAATATTGGTGATGCCTTCCAGATAGATGTCATCGGCCGAAATCTTGTTGCCGAAGGCAAGCGTCGTCAGAATGGCAAGCTTGTGCGCGGTGTCGTTGCCTTCGATATCGAAAGCCGGATCGGCCTCGGCATAACCCAGCCGCTGCGCTTCCTTCAGACAGGCCTCGAAGGACAGGCCTTCCTTCTCCATCTTAGTGAGGATGTAGTTGCAGGTGCCGTTCATGATGCCGTAGATGCGCGATACATGGTTGCCGGTGAGAGACTCACGCAGCGCCTTGATGACGGGGATACCGCCGGCCACCGCCGCTTCGAAATTAAGAAGCGCACCCTTGTCTTCGGCAATGGTCGCGAGTTCAACGCCGTGCTTGGCAAGCAGCGCCTTGTTGGCCGTCACCACATGGAGACCGCGCGCCAGTGCGGCGCGCACCGCATTTTCCGCCTGCCCCGAAGCACCGCCGACCAGTTCGACGAACACGTCGATATCGGCTTCGCTCGCCAGCTGCTCCGGCGTATCGAACCAGGCAATACCCTTGAGATCGATGCCGCGGTCGCGCGAACGGTCACGCGCGCTCACCGCAATAATCTCAATCGCGCGTCCGCAGGTAATCGCAAGTTCGTTGCTTCTCTGCTGGAGGATGCGCACGAGCGAAGCGCCGACAGTGCCGAGCCCCGCTATGCCGATTCTCAATGAATCTGCCATGGGTATGTTCCTGATTTGCTGATGATGGTGGCGGCCGAGGCCCGGCCGCCTTCGGTTGCCCTTATCTGTGGGCGTTAAGCGAAACGACATTGTGCATCGTTTCGTCTGCGCTCGACAGGAAACGCTTCAGATTACGCGCGGCCTGACGAATTCGGTGCTCGTTTTCCACGAGCGCGAGACGGACATAATCGTCGCCCATCTCGCCAAAGCCGATGCCGGGAGCAACGGCGATATCGGCCTTCTCGACCAGAAGCTTGGAGAATTCCAAACTGCCGAGATGGCGGAACTTTTCCGGGATCTTCGCCCAGGCGAACATCGTCGCCGCCGGCGGCGGAACCTCGAAACCGGCCTTGCCGAAGGTGTCGACCATCACATCGCGGCGGCGGCGATAGACATTGCGCACTTCGGCGATGTCGGAGCCGTCGCCATTCAGCGCATGGGTCGCCGCAACCTGGATCGGCGTGAAGGCGCCGTAATCGAGATAAGACTTCACACGCGTCAGCGCCGCGATCAGCCGCTCGTTGCCAACGGCAAAGCCCATGCGCCAGCCGGGCATGGAGAAGGTCTTCGACATGGAGGTGAACTCCACCGCAACGTCGATTGCGCCGGGAACTTCGAGAACCGAAGGCGGCGGATTGTTTTCGTCGAAATAGATTTCCGAATAGGCAAGGTCGGAAAGCACGATGATCTCGTGCTTCTTCGCGAAAGCGATGACGTCCTTGTAGAAATCCAGCGAGGCAACATGCGCCGTCGGGTTCGACGGATAGTTGATGATCAGCGCCAGCGGCTTGGGAATGGAGTGGCGCACCGCGCGCTCCAGTGGCCCGAAGAAGCTCTCATCCGGCTCGACATTCATCGAACGGATAACGCCGCCCGCCATCAGGAAGCCGAAGGCATGGATCGGATAGGTCGGGTTCGGACACAGGATCACGTCGCCGGGCGCCGTGATGGCCTGCGCCATATTGGCGAAGCCTTCCTTGGAGCCGAGCGTGGCGACGACCTGGGTATCGGGGTTCAGCTTCACGCCGAAACGCCGGGCATAATAGGCGGCCTGCGCGCGGCGAAGGCCGGGAATGCCCTTGGACGAGGAATAACGATGGGTGCGCGGATCCTGAACGACCTCGCAGAGCTTGTCGACGATCGCCTTCGGGGTCGGAAGGTCGGGATTGCCCATGCCGAGATCGATGATATCGGCCCCGGCCGCTCGCGCGCTCGCTTTCAAACGGTTGACCTGTTCGAAGACGTATTGCGGCAGACGCCGGACCTTGTGAAACTCTTCCATCACTTTCCTCATGGGAATGGACCGGTTCTGCCGGCCCATAACGAAGGTTCGTTTTTTGTTTTTAAACGCCGCCGACACGAACCGATCCGGCAGGCGTTATTCATTGTAGCGCAAAGCACGGGAAAACCTACAAGGCTTTTCTCGGCACACACGCCATCGCGATCATCCGCCTGTGCTTCGGCACAGCCTTTTCGGCCCCTTTGGCAAGGCGGATCGCGCAATAGGATCAAGGAACTTGCATAACGCCAGATTCTTGGAAAATGCAAGGCAAGCCATGCTCAAGAACGGCCATTCCTGTCGTTCAGCCGCGCTCACCCGTCACAATTGCCGCACGGATGACCGAAAGCACGCGCTCCGGCTTGATATCCGTGCACACAAGCTGGCTTGGATGTCCGTCCCAGTCACCCGGCGGGAAGGCACGTCCGTCAGGCTTCTGGATGGTCTGGCCGTCAGCAAGCCCACCGCAGACCACACGCACCGGGCCGCTGCGGGTCTCGAAGAGCTCAGGCGCGACGAGGTAGACGCAGGCGCAGCTATCATGCACCACCATGCCGTCGCCGGTGCGGGTCTTGTAGAAATCGATGTAGAATTGCGACAGGTCGGACAGCAGCTGCACCGGCTTGCCGCCGGCCTTTGCCATCTCAGCCATGAAGGCGCTGGTCATTACCGTTTTCGTCGTCACGTCGAGACCGACGACGACCACGCGCCAGGGCGCGGTGAAGACGAGATCGGCCGCTTCCGGATCGCCGTGAATATTGGCCTCGGCCGCCGGCGATACATTGCCGTTCATGTCGAAAGCCCCGCCCATGACGATGACCTCCTTCACCAGCGCGGCGAAATCCGGCTCTTCGCGCAGCGCCAGCGCCAGATTGGTCATGCGGCCAACGGCGATCAGCGTCACCTCGCCGGGATTGGCCTTGACCGTCTCGATGATGAAACGATGCGCCGGGCGCGGGTCGAGCGGCAGATCGATGGTCTCAGGGATATCGATATCGCCGAGACCGTTTTCGCCGTGGATGAAGGTCGGCCAGTGGCCTTCCTTGCGGGCGGGATCGAAGGTCACGCCGGCGCCTCTCGCGACCGGTGCGGTCATCTGCCATTCCCGCTTGAGGAAGAGCGCATTGCGGGTGGTGATATCGATGGGCGCATTGCCGAAAACCGTGGTGACGCCGATCAGATCGATATCGGGGTGACGGTGCAGGAACAGAAGCGCCATGGCGTCGTCTACACCGGGATCCGTATCGAATATCACTTTATGCATAATGCCCTCATCCATATGTCTCAGGCGTCCACCGTCCTTCCGGCGACGCGCCACGGAAACATAGCGATAAGCGGCCACACCGCAATCCCCTGCCCGCAGCCGAACGCACAGAAAGAGATTGCGCGGTTACCCTTTCGGTGAAAGAAGAAGCCCTCTCCTTCCGCCTGCCCGGACATATCAAGTGCAAGACATCGCCCTCAACGTATTTATCGTTCTCTTCTGCGTCGCCATCTTTGCCGGCTTTATCGATTCCATCGCCGGCGGCGGCGGTCTCATCACCATTCCGGCGATGCTGATCATGGGTATCGCGCCGCTCGATACGCTTGGCACCAACAAGCTGCAATCGCAGTTCGGCTCGGCCTCCGCCACCATCGCCTATGCCCGGCGCGGCCATGTCAATCTGAGGGAACAATTGCCCATGGCCGTCATGGCCATGCTCGGCGGCGGGCTCGGCGCGGTCACCGCCGCCTTCGTGCCGTCCGACCTCCTGCGCACCATCATGCCGTTCCTGCTGATCGCGATTGCGCTCTATTTCGCCTTCAAGCCGCAGCTCAGCGATATCGACAGCCATCGCCGCATCACACCCTTCGTGTTCGGCTTCACCGTCGCGCCGCTGGTGGGCTTCTACGACGGCGTTTTCGGCCCCGGCGCGGGTTCCTTCTACATGCTCGCCTTCGTGGCGCTTGCCGGTTTCGGCATGTTGAAGGCAACCGCCCATACCAAGCTTCTGAACCTCGGCTCGAACTTCGGCGGTTTCGTCGTGTTTGCGATAGGTGGTGCGGTCCTGTGGAAGCTCGGCCTCGCCATGGGCGTCGGCCAGTTCATCGGCGCACAGATCGGCTCCCGCTTCGCCATGAAGAACGGCGCGAAGATCATCCGCCCGCTGCTGGTGCTTTCCTGCCTCGCGATGGCAACGAAGCTCCTTGCGGATGCATCATCCGCATGGTCCATCGCCGCGATATGGGAAACCATATTCCCGAAATAACCGGAAACCGCAAAGCCGGGAGGGTGTCGTCAGAAACCAGCGCCTGCCGTCACGCCGTGGCGCGGCGTCTGCGATCGGCAATTTCCCGGATCACCACCATGGCGCCCACGAGCTTGTAGGCGGAAGAATAGCAGGGCGACATTTCCAGCGATTTCACGATCGTCCGGCCATTCTGATCTTCCGCATAGGTATATTTCGACGTATCGCCCTTGAAGCAATTGTCGAGTTTTTCCCTGAGGTCGTTCTGGAAACGGTGGACGCCGACGAGTTCGGCAATGTGGCAGCCGACAAGCCCTTCCGGCGCATTGCGCTGGAAAGCATCAAGCGCATTGGCAAAGGACACGCGGTAGCCGGGAGAAACGATGACCACCGGCTCATCCAGATCGTTGAGCATGTCTTCATCGAGGATCAGATGGCGGTGATGCCACTCCAGAGTGTCCTCATCCTCGTCACCGATGACCTTGGCCTTGGGCGGCATGCCGACATAACGGTCGACCAGGGTTCTCAGAAGCTCGGAATTGCGCTGCACGCAGCCGAGATCCTCCGCCTCGTGGTTCAGGAGGTCGATGGCGAAACGGAACTGTTCGCGAATATCCTCGGAGTTTTCCGTCTGGCGCCCGACGACCCGCTCGAGAAGCTGCTCCAGTTCACGCTCCAGCACTGCGATCTTGTCGGCTTCGTTTTTACCAACGGCAGATTGCAGTTCCGTATAACGCAGCCAGAACAACTCAATCAAATCTTTCAACCCAACTCTCCCTGAACGGGCATAACCCGGTTCCCAATGCGAACGGATTAACCCTTTGCCCCCTGATTATAGCGTCTTTGCGCTTAAAAATGACGTAACGAAACGCAGGAACGCCGCGAGGATTGTTGTCCAAAATATCACAGCAGCCGCTAATTTTTCAATTTCGATAATCCATGAACGAAAAATGAGGTTCCACTAATATGGAAAAACATCGAAACGCACAATTTTCGGGCCGAATTTCGTGAAAAACGCGGAAAATCCGGCCGCACGACAGTCACCTCAAATCTGGTGCTTCACATCCCAGCGGTCGTGATACCACAGCCATTGTCCGGGGTATTCCCGCACCCAGCTTTCCACCTTGTCGTTCAGAAGCTGCGCCGTCGCCTGAATGTCGACATTGCCCTTCTCGTCGCGCGGAATTTCAACCTTGGGCTCTATTTCCAGCCTGTAGCGATTGTCGGGAAGACGCACGCAACGGGCGGGATAAACATCGCAGTTGAACTGCCGCACCAGCTTGGCAAGCAGCGGATTGGTGCGAACTTCAAGGCCGAAGAACTTCGTCGTCAGACCCTTGCCGAACTTCTGGTCGACGAGCACGCCGACACCGCCGCCCTTTTCCAGCTGCCGCGCCAAGGCAAAGGAGGAACCGGCATGCGACGGCACGAGATTGCCCATGCGCTCCTTGCGGAAGTTGAACACCTTGTCGGCCACGAAAGGATTGTTCGGCGGCCGGAACAGCACCGTCACATCGAGACCGAAAGCCGAACCGGCCACCGGCAGCAGCTCGAAATTGCCGCTATGGGCGGTAAAGACGATGAAGGGCCGGGGATTGTCGCGCAATTCGAGAAAGGTCGGGATGCCCTCGACCTGGATGCGGCCCGGCTCGTTCTTTTCCGGATCGAAATCGAACAGCCGGTCGAGAAACACATATTCCGCCGCAAGCCGGCCCATATTGGCCCAGCTATCCATGGCGATCTCAAGCCGCTCCTCCTCGGATTTCTCCGGAAAGGCGCGCGCCAGATTATGGAGCATCAGCCTGTGGCGGCCGGTTTTCGGCCCCACGAAGCGCGCCAGCCGGTCTGCGGCGCGAATGCCCGCATCGGCGGGAAAAAGCTTCAGCAGGTTAAGGAGGCCGAAGGCGAATGTCGCGATCAGCCACTGCCGGAAGTGGTCCAGTTTCAGGACAATCCGTGTCAGGAACAGCTTCAAGATGCTCAGTCCATCCGCAGAACGATCTTGCCGAACACCTGACGCGTCTCCATGCGCTCCAGCGCCCGGTCGATATCGTCGAAGGTGACCTCGGTGTCGATGACGGGATGAACGATGCCACGCGCCATCTTCTGCATGGCGTTGGCCATGTTTTCCATGCGGCAGCCGAAGGAGCCGAGCAGCTTCAGCTGCTGCTGGAACAGCATCATCAGGTTGATTTCGGTGGAAACGCCCGAGGTGGAGCCGCAGGTGACAAGACGGCCGCCGCGCTTCAGCGAGAACATCGAGGCGACGAAGGTGTCCTTGCCAACATGTTCGAAGACAACGTCGACGCCCTTCTTTTTCGTCAGCTTGCGCACGACGCCTTCAAAACGGTCGGTCCGGTAATTGATGACGTGATCGGCTCCGAGCGCCTTTGCCCGTTCGATCTTGTCGTCGGAACCGACTGTGGTGATAACGGTACAGCCCATCTTCTTGGCAAGCTGGATCGCCGCCGTGCCGATGCCGGAACCGCCGGCATGGATGAGGATGGTTTCACCGGGCTCGAGCTTGGCATTGTCGAACAGCATGTGCTCGACGGTGCCGAAGGTCACCGGCGCCAGAGCCGCAGCAACGGCGTCAATGCCGTGCGGTGCCGGCACGAGCTGGCGGGCGGGAATATTGATCTTTTCCTGCGCAAAACCGTCGAGGTGGAAACCGTGCACGCCCTGAACATGTTCGCACAGATTGTCACGGCCTTCGCGACAGGGCTTGCACAGCCCGCAGGTGCGCGCGCCATAGACCGAAACCAGCTGACCCGGCAGCACATTCGAAACGCCCGGACCGATGGCCTCGACCACGCCCGAAGCCTCGGCGCCAATGGTGAGCGGCATCTTGCGCTTGGCGAAAGCCATGCCGCGCCAGCCCCACACGTCGATGTGGTTCAGCGCCACCGCCTTGACGCGCAGAGTCACCTCGCCCGGCGCCGGCGCATCCGGTTCGGGCAGATCCACTTTTTCGAGCTTCCGGTCGTCCACGAGTTGAAGAGCGCGCATGTATCAGTCCTTCGCCCGAGGGCGTTTATCTAAAAATCATTCCAGCAAAACTCTGTAACCGTTTTGCGGCCGGAATGCGTAATCAAAGAAGCGAGAGCGTTTCCGCAATTGCCTCGGAAACGCTCCTGTTGATGGCGAAACCGGTTAAGCCGGTTCCCGCGTCATGACAAGGCTTGCATTCTGCCCACCAAACCCGAAGGAGTTGGAGAGAACCGCGCCCACCTGAGCATCCCGCTTCACATTTGGCACCACGTCGAGCGTGATGGTCGGATCGGGATTATTGTAGTTGATCGTCGGAGGCAAAGTGCCGGTCAGCATGGTCTGCAGCGAGAATACCGCTTCCACGGCGCCCGCCGCCGTCAGCGTATGGCCGATCATCGACTTGTTGGACGACAGCGGAATATCCTTCAGGCCTTCGCCGAAGACGGCGAGCATAGAGCCATATTCCATCTTGTCGTTTTCCGGCGTCGAGGTGCCGTGGGCGTTGATATAGCCGATATCGCTTTCGGCCACGCCCGCATCGGCCAGTGCCGCACGGATCGTCGCAATCGCCGGGCCGCCATCGGGCGAAGACCGCGTGCGGTGGAAGCTGTCGGCTTTTTCACCGGCACCCTTGATGATGCCGAGAACCTTCGCGCCGCGTGCAACGGCCGCTTCGAGCGATTCCAGCACCAGCGTCGCAGCACCTTCGGCGATCACGAAACCGTCGCGGTCCTTGCTGAACGGCTTGGAGGCCTTTTCCGGCGGGTCGTTCTGGGTCGAAAGCGCAGACAGCAGCGAGAAGCGGATCAACGCTTCGGCGCTGACCGAACCGTCGGTCGCAACCGTTAGCGCCCGTTCGGTGCGGCCCTGGCGGATGGCTTCGACGCCAAGCTGGATCGCGGTGGCGCCCGATGCACAGGCGGTAGACAGCGTGACCGGCAGGCCGCGTGTGCCGAAACGGTCGGAAAGACGCTCGGAGATCGCGCCGAACAGGGCGGCTTCCTGAAACGCCGGGTCGGGACGCTGCCGGAAAGCCGTCAGGAACCGCTCATAGGCGTCACCCGGCTGGGCGGCCGGCGGAGACCGGTCGGCAAGCTCGAAACGGGCGCTCCATTCCGGCTCGATAGGTGGCGCTGCAAGAAACAGCGGGCCATCGAAGTCGCCGGAGATACCGGCCTGCGCCAGCGCCTCGATCGTGGTTTCGCGGGCGAAAGCATAGGAACGCTCGACGGAATTCGGAACCGGGATGTCGATGAAATCCACCGTGCCGCTGATGCGCGTCGAAAGCCCCTCGGTCGGAAAACGGGTGATCTTGTGAATGCCCGACTTGCCCGATGTCAGCGCCGCCCAGTTATCGGCAAGCCCCTGCCCGAGCGAGGTGATGATGCCCATGCCGGTGACGGCGACGATGGGACGACCGAGATGATCCCTGAAATTGGAAGTCATGGTCTTTCTCCTCAAACGTCGCGGGACAGAACGGCGACACCTTCGCCGCGCACATGGCCGACAGTGGTGACGACGGCTTCGGTGGCGGCTTCGCCCATTGGCTTTTCCGCAGCCGCGTCGAACGTAGGAACCTTCGCGCCGCTTTCAAGCGTGAGCGCCGCGAGCGCGAGGCCGAGCGGAAACTGTGCTTCAAGTCCATGGCCGGTGATACCACCGAAACCACGAATGGCGGCATTCGGCAGGGCTTTTTCGAGAATGTCCTTTTCGCGCGCCGTGACATCGTCATAACCGCTGGCACCGGAAAACACGACGGTCGCAGCACTGTCCTTTGCAGGCGCAAGCAGGCGCTCCATGCGCTTTTCCATCTTGCCGTCATCGCGGCTGCCGCGGTCACCTTCAATGGCGTCGATACGGGCATAAATGCGCGCGCCGCGCGCGCTGGCATGCTTGCGCGATTCCAGCACGAGGAATGCACCGAGCGAACCGGAAATCATGCCGCCGCCGTCCTGGTCGCCACGCGACCACAGCGGCTGCCAGCCGCCCTGCGCATGCGCGCCGATGGCTTCAAACAGCAGGATCATGTCGGGACGCTCAGCCGAGAAGGCACCGCCGACCAGCGCATGGCTCGATTCGCCGGAACGGATACGGTGGAACGCGGTTTCGACGGCGGAAATACCGGCCGCTTCTTCGCCCATGAAGGTGCGCGAGGAACCCGTGACCTTGTGCACGATGGAGATATTGCCGGCCATCAGGTTGGAAAGCTGGGCGAGAAACAGCGTCGGGCGCAGTTCCGTCGTCAGCTTCTCATTGAGCAGCTTTTCGCGGTCATTGCGCTTCAGGGCTTCATCGACGATCAGCGTATCGACATTGATGTCGCGCTCACCGCCGCCGGCCGCCACGATCATGTCCATGGTGGCGCAGGCTTCGGCATTGTCCTTCAGCCCGGCATCATCAAGTGCGAGACCGGCGGCGAAAACGCCGAGGCGCTGCCAGTTTTCCATCTGGCGCTGGTCGCCGCGCTTGGCGATCTGCGCGGACCAGTCGATTTCCGGCATGGGATGGACCGGATAGGGCTTGAATTTTTCGGTCTCGACAACCGGCTCCGGCACGGCGGCTCCAGAAAGAAGCGCCACGTGCGCCTGGCTGCCAACGCCGTGACAGGTCACGATGCCGACCCCTGTTATCACCACATCATTGTCAGATTTCATCGTCTGTCATCCTTTGCAGCCGGCCCCGCCGAAACGGTCACGGCTATCCACAGCGGTTGCGAACAACCACTTCATGCGTTGCGGAATAAAGCGCGCGATGCGGATTGGCAATGGTGAAGGCCCGATCCGCCGTCGCGAGCCCACGATTTTCATGCATCGAAACCGGGCCGACGGGAAAAACGCCCTCTTTCGAAACGGGCGGAAGCGCTTATTTCTGCGCATCCGCGGCAATGGCCGCCATCAGGCCGACTTCTTCGGCCCGCTTCTTGACGATGGGACCGAGCGGGATTTCGCTGAACGGCATGGTGCGCATTTTCAGCTGCGCGTCGCAGACCTTCTTGCCGGCGGAGGTGATCTTCGCCTTGGTGACCGCGAAACCGGAACCGTCATGCTCCAGCACGGCCTCGATGTCGAGAACCGCGCCCGGCTCCACGAAGGTGCGCATCTTGGCGCCGTCGACCGACATCAGGAACGGCATGGAGGCAAAATCGGAAAATGCCAGAACCAGCATGCCGGAAGCCTGCGCCATGGTCTCGATCAGGAGCACACCCGGAACCAGCGGCATGCCGGGGAAATGGCCTTCGAATACAGGGCTTTTGTCGGGAACGACGGACTGCGCCTTCAATGTGCGCGCCGTCATGTCCACGGCCTCGACCTTGTCGATCATCTGAAAATATTCAAGCAGCATTCGTCCGGCCCGTCTCTGGTCGGTTAGTCATGGTTTGCCCGCAGGCGGCATCAAAAGAAAATGCCCGCCGGAAGCGAGCATTGTCACATCAGCCCTTGGCTGCGCGCAATTCGTCGATCTTGGCGCAGAGGTTCTTCAGCACGAAGTACTCTTCGGTGGAAACCTTGCCTTCGTTGACTTCCTGCGTCCACTGCTCGAGCGGAATCTTGATGCCGAATTCCTTGTCGATCGCGAAAACGATATCAAGAAAGTCGAGGCTGTCGATGCCCAGATCGTCGATCGTGTGGCTCTCCGGCGTAATGGTTTCGCGGTCGATTTCGCTGGTTTCGGCGATAATGTCGGCAACCTTGTCGAATGTAGCTGTCACGCCCATAATCCTTATTGTCGTTCGTATGAATTATCCTGTCTGACGCACCACATAGGCAAGTCGCACAAAAAAGCCAATGGTTTCGTGACGTAACTTTGAAATTTGCCCCAAAACTGTTGCCTAAACAGCAACCGAATGACGGCCGCGTCCATTGCCCAGATAGGTGTCGAAGATTGCCGCGATATTACGCACGAAGGGCTTTCCCGCCTCCGTGACGGCGAAAATATCGGCGTCCAGCCGCACCACGCCATCCCTGTCGCTTGCGGCAAAATGCTGCGCCTGATCCCTGACGGAATGGCTCACCCTGCCGAAACGATGCTGCAACTCGGAAAGATCGAGCGTGAAATCGCACATCAGCCTTTCGATGACATGCGAGCGCAGATGATCCTCTTCCGACAGTTCTATGCCCTTGACGACGGCAAGCCCGCCCTCGCCCACGATGCGCTGATATTCCCCCGTCGCCACCATGTTCTGCACATAACCCTGAGGCAGCCTGCCGATCGAGGATGCGCCAAGCCCGATCAATGCATCGGCCGTATCTGTCGTATAGCCCTGGAAATTTCGCCGCAGCGCACCGGCGTCGGCGGACTGGCACAAAGTATCGGCCGGCTTTGCAAAATGATCGATGCCAATCGCTTTGTAACCCGCCTGTTTCAGCATCTCTGCCGCCATCGTCATCTGCCGGTAGCGCTCGGCAATGTCAGGCAGGGCGTGCTCGGGAATGAGCGACTGGTGCTTCTTCATCCAGGGGACATGGGCATAACCGAAAAGCGCGATGCGATCAGGATCGAGCGACACGATCTGGTTGACAGTCTTCTCCAATGTCTCGCAGGTCTGGAACGGCAGCCCGTAAAGAATGTCGCAATTGACCGAATGCACGCCCCTCGCCCGCACCGCATCCACCACGGATTTCGTCTGCTCGAAGGACTGGATGCGGTTGATGGTTTTTTGCACTTTGTCATCAAAGTCCTGAACGCCGAGGCTCGCCCGCGACATGCCGATGGCGGCAAGCGCATCGTAACGGCTGTCATCCAGATCGTTCGGGTCCATCTCCACACTGATCTCTGGCGCAAGTCCGAAGGTGAAGTGACGCCGCAGACAGTCCATCAGGCTCCGCATGTCCTCGGGTTTCAGCATGGTGGGAGAGCCGCCACCAAAATGCACGGCACTCACCACGGCATCAGGTGAAACAAGGCGGCCCACCGCTTCGATTTCCTGCTTAAGTGCTTCCAGATAAACGGCAATCGGCTCGTATTTCAGCGTGTGCTTGGTGTGGCAGGCGCAGAACCAGCACAGCCGGTCGCAATAGGGAATATGCAGGTAAAGCGATATGCGGTTCCTGTGGCCAAGCGCGCCGAGCCAGCGGCGATAGGTGCCATTATCGATTCCCTCGTGGAAATGCGGCGCGGTCGGATAGCTCGTGTAACGCGGCACTGCACCCGAATATTTGCGAAGAAGTTCGGTATTCATCACCGGATTTGCCTTTTATCAAGAAAATGTCGATTTCCTCTCTTTCAGTAACCGCTGCGACAGTTTGCAACTTTGACTTCAATCAAATTGCGCCATAGGTTCTTGCTAAAGTAGACGCGGGGACGACGGCTACATGGCGCAAGCCTCTAAAGAGACCGTATTTGATACCCACGGTCGCAATCGTCCCGAAAAGCCAGCACTGGAAAAGGCTTATGGACACGCTGCAGAAGACCATCCACAATTCGGAAGAGCCCGTTGTTTGCCGCTCCTGCGAGGCGCGTCACGGCGGTCTTTGCAGCACGCTGACACCGCAGCAGCTCTGCGACCTCAACCGTCACTCCAGCCGCAAGAAGATGGAAGCCGGCATCGAGCTTCTCGGCCAGGGTGAACTCGTCACGTCCTATGGGAATATCCTCAAGGGCGTGGTGAAGCTGTCGAAGATGATGTCGGATGGCCGCCAGCAGATCGTCGGCCTGCAATTCGCACCGGATTTTCTCGGTCGTCCTTTCCTCGCGGAAAGCAAGATGACGGCGGAAGCAGCGACCGATGTGGAAATCTGTCTCTTCCCGCGCCGCGTCGTCGACCGCATGGTCTCCGAAGTGCCCGACATGGAGCGCAAGCTGCACAGCCAGTCCCTGAAGGAACTGGACGAGGCGCGTGACTGGATGCTGACGCTGGGGCGCAAATCGGCGCAGGAAAAGGTTGCCAGCTTCCTTTATATGATCGCCACCCATATCGACCCGGAAAACGAGGACAAATCCTGCTTCGACCTGCCGCTTTCACGCGCCGATATTGCCGATTTCCTCGGTCTCACCATCGAGACTGTTAGCCGGCAAATGACAAAGCTGCGCAAGGAAGGCATTATCCGCATCGAGAACAACCGCCATATCACGGTGCCCGATCTCGACGTTCTGAGCGAAGCCGCCGGTAACGACTGACGCAATTTCTCCTGTCACCGCCCCTGAAGCGCGGATGCCCCGAAATTGATGTGCGGCGCCCGCGCCTGCGCGGGTGCGAGCGCAAAACCGGCAAGAACCAGCAAAGCGGCGATGCATTTCATGATATTTCACCCCGTGCCCCGCTGTTTCAGCGGCCTGTTTGTTATGGCTTCATCCTAAGCGGCAAAACGCCTCCATCCGCTTAACATCTTGGGTAAGCGGATGGTTCAGAGGCAGGGTAAAGAAGGGGTTACGAGCTCGACATAGCCGCTTGTTTCTTCTCCCCGCCGGGGAGAAGGTGGCCCGAAGGGTCGGATGAGGGGGCTAGCGCTGAGATATACGGAGAGCTTCCCCCCTCATCCCGCTGCCGCGGACTTCTCCCCGACGGGGAGAAGAAACAGAGGCACCCGCTCGCTCCATATGGAATCGCGCGTTGGGGGCCATGTTTTGTCAATCAAAGATGGTCTGGCCAGTCGCTGAGACCGCGTAAACTGCGCGGCATAATCTCACTGCGAGGCGGCAGGCGTCGCAACCGGCTTCTGGTTTTCGGCAAGCGCCCGTAACTCTGCCACCCGGCGCTTGTATTCGGCTTCCGAAATCTGGCCGTTGCGCCGGGCCGCACCAAGGCGCGAAAGGCTTGTTTCCATCTTGGAGGCTTCATCCTCACCCATCTGGGTACCGGCGGCCGTCAGCGGCTGCGAGAAGGTGGGATAGGTGCCGGTGTCGCGCTTCTGGCTGACCGCAGTGTCGCTGACGGGGCGCGGACCAACGATTTCGGCCGTCGGGCGGCGCATATGGGCGGGGGCGACGATGGGCTCAGGGGCCTTGCAAGCCGCAAGCGTGGTGGCGAGCATGGCGCCGGAGAGCGAAAGCACAGCGATTCTCGCGGCATTTTCCGCATATGTCCCGAATGTGCCCATCTGCTTGCCCATCGTCATGTTCCGCCTGTAAGGATATCTGCCGATATCGAATTCGACCGCGGTTCGGCGCTTTATGCGCCTCCCCTTGCTGGTGGAACTTGTATTCGTTTTCATGCAGAATGTGCAAACACAAATTTGGTGGAGGATCGTGCATGGCAGGTGTTGACGGCGGGGGGGCGAAAAAGGGTGGCAAAACGCCCGGCTTCGACGCCAGTTCCGCCGAGGCCTACCTGATCCGCGACCCGGAAACCTTCGCGATCAACCTCGCCCGCGCGCTCGAAAACCTCGGCAAGGCCGCCTCCGAATGGCTGGCGCCACGCGAACGCGGCGAAATCCCCCAGACAAGCGCCGATCCGGTAACCGATCTCGTCAAGACGCTCTCCGATGTCGCCGAATACTGGATGGCGGAACCGAAGCGCTCGCTGGAAGCACAGACCCATCTTCTCTCCAGCTATTACGACCTGTGGGCAAAATCGCTGGCGCAATTTTCCAGCGATGCCGATTCGTCCCCGGAAAATGCGGCCGAAAGCGGTCCCGCCCAACGCAGAAGCAAGCGTTTTGCCGATGCCGACTGGCAGGCCAATCCGTTTTTCGATTTCCTTCTGAAAGCCTACCAGACCACCGTCGGTTTCGCCGACCGGATGGTGACGGAGGCAGACGGGCTGGATGAGCACACTCGCACCAAGGCGCTGTTTTACATGCGGCAGGTGACGGAAGCGCTTTCGCCGGCCAATTTCGTCTTCACCAATCCGCAGGTCTTCCGCGAAACGGTCGCCTCCAGCGGCGCCAATCTCGTCAAGGGCATGGCGCAGCTGGCGGAGGATGTCGCGGCCGGCAATGGCCATCTGAAACTGCGCCAGACCGATTACAGCAAATTCGTCATCGGCCAGAATATCGCCGTCACACCCGGCAAGGTGGTGGCGAAAAGCCCGCTCTGCGAAATCATCCATTACGCCCCGACGACGGAAAAGGTATTCAAACGGCCGCTGCTGATCGTGCCGCCGTGGATCAACAAATTCTACATTCTCGATCTCAACCCGCAGAAATCCTTTGTCGGCTGGTGCCTGGAACAGGGCCACAGCGTGTTCATGGTCTCCTGGATCAACCCGGATGCGCGCCTCGCCGACAAGGACTGGGACGATTATATCAGGGAAGGCATCGATTTCGCGCTCGATACCATCGAGGAACGAACCGGCGAGAAGGACATCAACGCCATCGGCTATTGCGTCGGCGGCACGCTGTTATCCTCGGCGCTGGCGCTGCATGCGCAGCAAGGCAATGAACGCATCCGCAGCGCCACGCTGCTCGCCGCCCAGACCGATTTCATCCATGCCGGCGATCTCAAGGTCTTCATCGATGAAGGCCAGCTGGCGGCGCTCGACAAGCACATGCAGGCGGTCGGTTATCTCGATGGCTCGATCATGGCCACCGTCTTCAACATGCTGCGCGCCTCCGATCTCATCTGGCCCTATGTGGTCGATAATTATCTGCGCGGCGCCGAGCCCCTGCCCTTCGATCTCCTCTACTGGAATTCCGATTCGACCCGGGTGACCGCCGCCAGCCACTCCTTCTATCTGCGCAATTGTTATCTCGAGAACAATCTCGCCCGCGGGCTTATGCGCGTTGACGGCAAGCGCATCAATCTCGGCGATATCACCATACCCGTCTATGATCTCGCCACCCGCGACGATCATATCGCGCCGGCGAAATCGGTCTTTACGGGGGCTGCCCTGTTCGGCGGGCCGGTGGAATTCGTGCTTGGCGCGTCCGGCCACATCGCCGGCGTCGTCAATCCGCCGCAGCTAGAGAAATACCAATATTGGACAGGACCGTCACCGGCCGGAGACTTCGATGCCTGGCAGGCCGCCGCCACGGCTCACAAAGGTTCCTGGTGGGTGCACTGGCAGAACTGGATCGAAAGCCAGAGTTCCGAGAAGGTGAAAGCGCGCAAGCCGAAAGATGGCAAGCGGCCCGTGCTCGGCGATGCGCCGGGGACCTATGTGCTGTCGTAGAAGGTCGGTAAAATTGACCAGTGCACGACAGAAAGACGTCTTCCACCAACGCTCCCTCCACCCTCATTCCTGTGCTTGTCACAGGAATCCAGTCGACGCGCGTCTGCGCGACGGAAGAGTCCTTTCAGCCCAAGGACTTGGGCTGGCTGGATCCCTGTGACAAGCACAGGGATGAGGGTGTAAAAACACGGCTCCACAAACACGCAATCACACCCTCAAGGCCCCATGTTCTTCACACCCCCGCTTATTCCCGCCACGCTCATTTCCCGCTACAAGCGTTTCCTCTTCGATGCCGTCCTGGAGGACGGCACGTCGATCACCGGCTCCTGCCCCAATACCGGCTCCATGCGCGGGCTGACGACACCGGGCTCCCGCATCTGGCTCTCCGAACATGACAGCCCGACACGCAAATATCGCCACATGCTGGAAATGGTCGAGGCCGATGGCACCGTGGTCGGCATCAATACCGGCATGCCGAACCGGCTGGCGGAAGAGGCGATCCTCACCGGCCGTATCCCGGAACTTGCCGGCTATTCAACAATCCGCCGCGAACAGAAATACGGGCGCAATTCCCGCATCGATTTCCTGCTGTCGGAACCCGGCCGGCCCGATGCCTATGTGGAAGTGAAGAACGTGCATTTCATGCGCGAGAAGGGTCTTGCCGAATTCCCCGATACCGCCACCAAACGGGGCGCCAAACATCTGGAGGAGCTGGGTGACGCGGCGGAAGCTGGTTACCGTTCAGTGATGCTCTATCTCATCCAGCGCGACGATTGCGAACGGATGCGCATCTGCGACGATCTCGACCCCGTCTATGCACTGGCGTTTCAACGGGCGATGGCGCGCGGCGTGGAGGCCTATGCGGTGAAATGCACGGTCTCGCCGGCACAAATTTCGGTCAGCGGAACGGTTAAGATGGACGAATGGCGTCCTGCTGTTTTATGAACAGGGACGTAAAGACACAGAAAGCACCAAGATGGTCACCTATATCGACGCAGCCTCCGCCCCCCTCAAGAACACGGGCGTCATCCGCCTTTATACGCTCGAGGATTTCGATGGCATGCGCAAGGCGTGTCAGCTAACGGCGCGTTGCCTCGATGAACTCGCGGCGATCGTCAAGCCCGGCGTCACGACCGACGCCATCGACCGCTTCGTCTTCGAATTCGGCGCCGACCATGGCGCGCTGCCGGCGACGCTGAATTATCGCGGTTACACGAAATCCGTCTGCACCTCGATCAACCACGTCGTCTGCCACGGCATTCCGGATGAAAAGCCGCTGCGCGACGGCGATATCGTCAATATCGACGTGACCTATGTGCTTGACGGCTGGCATGGCGATTCGAGCCGCATGTACCCGGTCGGCCAGATCAAGCGCGCCGCCGAGCGGCTGATGGAAGTGACCTATGAATGCCTGCTGCGCGGCATCGCGGCGGTGAAGCCCGGCGTACGCACCGGCGCGATCGGCGCGGCAATCCAGGCCTATGCGGAAGCGGAACGCTGCTCCGTCGTGCGTGATTTCTGCGGCCACGGCGTCGGACGCCTGTTCCACGATACGCCGAACATCCTGCATTACGGCCACCCCGACGAAGGCCCGGAAATCCGCGAGGGCATGATCTTCACCATCGAGCCGATGATCAACCTCGGCAAGCCGCATGTGAAGGTACTCTCCGACGGCTGGACGGCGGTGACGCGCGACCGCTCCCTCTCCGCCCAATATGAACATGCCGTCGGCGTCACCGCCACCGGCTGCGAAATCTTCACGCTGTCGCCGGGCGGCTTCGATCGTCCGGGCCTGCCGCCGCTCGCATAAGGCCACACCGCCTATGGCAAAACGCCCTGCCCCGCCTCCCGCCGATCTTTCCACGACGTCCGGCTTTGAGGCGGGCGAAGGCGATCTGTTCGAAGGGGCGGATGAACGTGGCTTTTTTGCCGAACCGCGAAGCGCGCCGAAGAAGGCCGCGCACGCCGCAACCGCGACGGAACAGGAAGCGGACGCCGCTCACTATCACGGCCACCGGGACCGGCTGCGGGCACGGTATCGCGATGGCGGCGATGCCGCGCTTGCCGATTATGAATTGCTGGAACTCCTGCTGTTCCGGCTGATCCCGAGACGCGACACCAAGCCGATTGCCAAGGCCCTCATTGCAAGATTCGGAACGCTCGGCGGCGTGCTCGGCGCACCCTTGCCGCTGTTGCAGGAAGTGAAGGGCGTGGGCGAGGCCGTGGCGCTTGATCTGAAGCTCGTCGCCTCCGTTTCCCAGCGTATGCTGAAAAGCGAAATCCGCAACAAGCAGGTCTTGAGCTCCTGGTCGTCGGTGATCGACTATTGCCATGCCGCCATGGCGCACGAGACGCGCGAGCAGTTCCGCATCCTCTTCCTCGACAAACGCAATGTGCTGATCGCCGACGAGGTGCAGGGTCAGGGAACCGTCGATCACACGCCGGTCTATCCGCGCGAAATCGTGCGGCGCGCGCTGGAATTATCATCTACAGCGTTGATTTTAATACATAATCATCCAAGTGGGGACCCGACCCCTTCGCGTGCGGATATCGAGATGACCAAAACCATCATCGATACGGCAAAGCCGCTCGGCATCACCGTCCACGATCATATCATCATCGGCAAGGACGGCCACGCCAGCTTCAAGGGCCTTCGGCTGATCTGAAGCAGACGCGAATGTTTAAGAAGGGCTGCAACCCATAAGAGCGGCATCAACAAAAAATTAACACCTATAAATTAGCATTTCCGAAAATAATAAATCAAGGCATCGAACCTTGATGCCTTAAGGAACGGGGGTGCTTTATGCGTAGTGCAGTGCGTTTCCTTCGCGATCGGTCCGGCTCGAACGCTGTCGAGTTCGCCATTGTCGCACCGATCTTCTTTCTCGTCCTTTTGACCATGATCGCCTACGGCATCTATCTGATGGCGGCCTATTCGGTGCAGCAGATCGCCGCCGATGCGGCGAGAACGGCGGTTGCCGGGCTGAACACGACTGAACGCCAGCAGCTTGCCCGGGATTTCGTCACCAAAAGCGACCTCAGCTACGCCTTCATGGACAAGAGCCGCTTCACCGTCAATGTCGCCACCGATCCCGCCAATGCCAACCAGTTCACGGTGAAGGTCGAATACGACGCCCGCAACCTGCCGATCTGGAGCCTCTACAGCTACACCCTGCCCGAGCCGGTCATCCGGCGTTTTTCCACCATCCGGATCGGAGGAGCATGACATGCGAGATATCCATTCCCTGCTTCCCCGCTTCCTCAAGGATAAAACGGGCAACATCGCCATTTCGGCCGGGCTCACCGCACCGCTCTTCATCGGCATATTGGCGCTGGGCGTCGACTACGGTTACCTGACATTGCAGAAACGGCAATTGCAGCAGACCGCAGATCTCGCGGCCATATCGGCGGCAGCCAATGCCACGGACGCCGAAAAGGCAGTCCAGCAATATTTTGCCCTCAATGGCATGGATCTCGGCGTCAAGACGGACAAGGGTCTCTTGACCGCCAATGGGTTGCAGCCCTTCGATCCCCTAAATGAATTCGCCAGCAGCAAGGGTTACGCCGAAGTCATCAAAGGTCACTACGAACCGGATGCGACAGTGCCGGTCGGCCAGCGTTTCGTCGACAATGCCCTGCCCACCAATGCGATCAAGGTGAACATCGTCGAACAGGGGCAGATATTCTTCGCCTCCGCCTTCACCAAGCCGCCCAAGGTCTCGGCGGTCGGAACGGCCTCCGCCCAGAAGATAGCCGCATTTTCGGTGGGATCGCGGCTGGCGAGCCTCGATGAGGGAATTCTCAACAGCCTGCTCGGCGGCCTGCTCGGCGGCCTGCTCGGCACCACAGTGTCGCTGAAGCTCATGGATTACCAGGCGCTTCTCGCAGCCGATGTCAATGCGCTGAAGATCGTCGAGGCGCTGGCCATCGATCTCAACCTCACCGCCGGCACCTACAAGGACGTGTTGCAGACGGAAATCAGCTACGGCAAATTCCTCGACGTGCTGACGAAAACCACCGGCCTGCAGCCGGCGGTCGCCAACATCCTGAAGACGCTGCAAAAAACCGTCAATAAGAGCAACGTCAACCTCAAGCTTGAGGAAATCCTCAATCTCGGCCCCTTCTCCGACAAGCTGATCGGCACGGGTGAAAACCTCAAGGTGACCGCCGGCGTCTTCGACCTCATCAATGCCGCAGCCGTTGCAGGCAATGGCGGCAACCAGCTGGGGCTTAATCTCAACGCCAATGTCCTCGGTCTCGCCTCGGTCAAGGCAACGCTTGCCATTGGCGAACCGCCCGTTGAAACGCCGTCGCTCGCCGTCGGCGGTCAGGGCACCATCGTGCGCACCGCGCAGACCCGGCTGGCGGTCAATGTCGTGGTGGACGGGCTGCAGGCCATTGCCGGCCTCAAGGTCAATATTCCGCTCTATGTGGAAGTCGCCCATGCCGAAGCGCGGCTTGCCGATATTCGCTGCACGGGCGGCGGACAGGGTACCGTCGATGTCGAGGTCGTTCCCGGCGTGGCCGAAATCGCCCTTGGCAATGTCGATACCACGGCCTTCGCCAATTTCGGCAAGGACCCGCGTGTCACCAAGGCGGCCATCGTGGATTCAGCGCTGCTGGCCATCAATGGCAGCGCCCTCATCAACGCCACCAACATGACGAAGACCAAGCTGACCTTCACCCAGTCGGATATTACACAAGCCAAGATCAAGAGCGTCTCGACCAAGGACACCGTCACCACTCTTGTCAGCTCGCTGCTGAAGAACCTCAATCTGGATATCCGGCTTCTCTTCCTCAACCTCGATCTGGGAGGTCTGGCGGGCATCCAGGCAGCGCTTGCCAACACGCTTGCGGTGGTCACCGCTCCGGTCGATCAGCTGCTCTACAACGTGCTTCTGGTTCTCGGCGTCAAGATCGGCGAAGCCGATGTGCGGGTGACGGATGTTCGCTGCCAGCAGCCAGCACTGGTGCAATAATTTAGCACTGCGCATGAAAAAGCCGCCGGAAGGTCTCCCGGCGGCTTTTTTGTTATTGCGCCAGATCAGGCGTTGGCGATTGCCAGACGCTTCTCATCGCGACCGCTCTTCATGCGCTCGGACAGCAGGAACGCCAGTTCCAGTGCCTGATCGGCGTTGAGGCGCGGATCGCAATGGGTGTGGTAACGGTCCGACAGCGAATCCGCCGTCACGGCGCGGGCGCCACCCGTGCATTCCGTCACGTCCTTGCCGGTCATCTCGATATGGATGCCGCCCGGATGTGTGCCTTCGGCGCGGTGGATCTGGAAGAAGCTTTCGACTTCCGACAGGATGCGCTCGAACGGACGCGTCTTGTAGTGGTTGAGCGTGATCGTGTTGCCATGCATCGGATCGCAGGACCAGACGACCTTGCGGCCTTCCTTCTCGACAGCGCGAATGAGCTTCGGCAGGCTGTCGGCCACCTTGTCATGGCCGAAACGGCAAATCAGCGTCAGGCGGCCGGCCTCGTTTGCCGGGTTCAGCGCATCGATCAGCTCGATCAGATTGTCGGGCGTCAGCGACGGACCGCATTTCAGACCGATCGGGTTCTTGATGCCGCGGAAATATTCCACATGCGCATGGTCGAGCTGACGCGTGCGGTCGCCGATCCAGATCATGTGGCCGGACGTGGCGTACCAGTCGCCGGAAGTGGAATCGACGCGGGTCAGCGCCTCTTCGTAACCGAGCAGCAGCGCCTCATGGCTGGTGAAGAAATCGGTCTCGCGCAGGCTCGGATTGCTGTCCGCGCTGATGCCGATCGCCTTCATGAAGTCCATGGTTTCGGAAATCCGGTCGGCCAGCTTGCGGTAGCGGTCCGCCTGCGGGCTGTCCTTGATGAAACCGAGCATCCACTGATGAACGTTTTCGAGGTTGGCGTAACCACCCATCGCGAAAGCGCGCAACAGGTTCAGCGTTGCGGCCGACTGGCGGTAGGCGTCGAGCTGGCGCTCCGGGCTCGGAATGCGCGAACCTTCGTTGAATTCGATACCGTTGATGATATCACCGCGGTAGGACGGAAGCGACACGCCATCCTGCACTTCCACGTTGGAAGAGCGCGGCTTGGCGAACTGGCCGGCAATACGTCCCACCTTTACGACAGGCAGCTGGGCGCCATAGGTGAGCACGACGGCCATCTGCAGGAAGGCGCGGAAGAAGTCGCGGATATTGTCGGCGCCATGCTCGAGGAAGCTTTCGGCGCAATCGCCACCCTGCAGCAGGAAGGCGTTGCCTTCGGCCACATTGGCGAGCTGTTTTTTCAGGCGGCGGGCCTCACCGGCAAAGACCAGCGGCGGATAGGTCGCAAGCGTGGCTTCCGTCGCCGCAAGGGCGGCCGCGTCAGGATATTCGGGAACCTGCTGGATCGGTTTCTGCCGCCAGCTGCCGGGGGTCCAATTCTGTGCCATGTTCTTACCCTTTTTTCGCCCGCGCGACTGCCGCGCGACCGCCTCGAAAAATTGAGCGGCTTATAGCTCCAAGCATCGGCTTTGCATAGCCGATCCCGGAGCCAACAGGCTCATTCTGCCCGTTTTGAGCGCTCCAGACGCACAAAAGTCAATTCAAACGATTTAACAACCCGCCGCCATCCGAAAAACACCGGCTTCGAGAGGGCGGCGGGCAAATAGGACAGCGATTATATCACGCCTGTATCGGCGTTACACACGCTCGCCATTCACCACACGGTAGCTCGGCGAATACATCGTCACCAGCTCTTCGGCGGCCGTCGGATGAACCGCCATGGTGCGGTCGAAATCATCCTTGGTGCAGCCGGCCTTCAGCGTGATGCCGAGAAGCTGCGCCATCTCGCCTGCCTCGTGGCCGAGAATATGGACGCCGACAACCTTGCGGTCGGCGGCATTGACAATCAGCTTCATGATCGTCTTCTCCTGACGGCCGGACAGCGTTGCCTTCATCGGCCGGAACTGGGCGCGATAGACTTCCAGTTCCGGATATTTCTTGCCGGCTTCCTCTTCCGAAAGACCGACCGTGCCGATTTCCGGCTGCGAAAACACCGCCGTCGCGATCAGCTCGTGATCCGGCTTGGTCGGGTTGTTCCTGTATTCGGTCTCGATGAAGCACATCGCCTCATGGATCGCCACCGGCGTCAGCTGTACCCGGTCGGTGACGTCGCCCAGCGCGAAGATACCAGGCACGTTCGTGCGCGAATAATCATCAACGATGATCGCGCCGCGCGCATCCACCTTCACACCGGCGTTTTCGAGACCGAGACCTTTCGTGTTCGGATCGCGCCCCAGCGCCAGCATCACCGTCTCGACGGCAAGTGTGCCGTGGTTCTTGGTACGGGCCTGCAACGCGCCCTCACCCTTCGTCACTTCTTCGATGACATCGCCGAGCAGGATCTTGATGCCCTTGGCCTCCATCGCCTCGTGCAGGCCCTTGCGCATATCCTGATCGAACCGCGACAGGATTTCCTTGCCGCGATAGATCAGCGTCGTTTCCACGCCGAGCCCATGGAAGATATTGGCGAATTCCACGGCGATGTAACCGCCGCCGGCGATCAGGATCGATTTCGGCAGCTCTTCCAGATTGAAGGCCTCGTTGGACGAGATCGTCAGCTCGTGGCCGGGCAGCGCCCTGTGCTCGTTCGGCGTACCGCCAACGGCAATCACGATACGCTCGGCCGTGAAGGTCTCACCGGTTTTCGTCAGCTTCACGGTATGGGCATCGACCAGTTCCGCCCGGCTGTCGAAAATATCGGCCTTGGCGTTCTCCAGCCCCTTGCGGTAGAGCCCTTCGAGACGGGTGATTTCCTTGTCCTTCGCCGCGATCAGCTTCTTCCAGTCGAAACTGCGTTCACCGACGCTCCAGCCAAACCCTTCCGAATCCTCGAAATGTTCAGGGAATTGCGAGGCATAAACGAACAGCTTCTTCGGCACGCAGCCGCGGATGACGCAGGTGCCGCCATAACGATATTCTTCCGCAATCCCCACGCGCTTGCCGAGCGAGGCCGCCACGCGGCCGCTGCGCACGCCGCCGGAACCGCCACCGATGACGAAAAGATCGTAGTCATAAGCTGTCATAGTCAAAACCCCTGATCAAAACCGCCATTAGGCCTCAAGACGGGCGGCGGTGCATTCACGCCACATATAGGTGCTGCGACGCACAAATGAAAAGCCCGGTCTTTCGGCCGGGCTTTGAATATTTCTGAAGATGGGCTTTTTATGCCAGAGCATCGAATTTTCCGGAAATTGCGTGACACGTTCCGGTCCCCGATGCTCTCCCAGTTCAATCAGGGCTTGGGAGCAGCCGGAGCGCCGCCCGTGGCGTTCTGATCGGCCGGAAGCGGCTTCAGATCGGCGCCAGCAACCTTCTGCAGCTCGGTCATGCTGGAAGCGTTGAGGTCGCGGTTGATGCCGGCGGCCCAGATGTCGGCGGCCTTCATCAGTTCGCGCGTGGCGATCGGGCCGTCCTTCAGGAGCTTCTTGCCGGCTTCGCTGCTGTAGAAGGTGGAAATGGCGTTCAGCTCTTCGACAGTGAAGGCGCGCGCATAGGTGAGTGCTGCCTCGCGCTCCAGATCGGCACGGCGCGGCGCAAGCTCGAGAGCCTTGGCGTCAACGGTCTCGGTGATCGCGTCCTGAACGTTCGGCGAGGCCTGAATGAGTTCGGCCTTCAGACGCTCGGCCAGTCCAGGCAGAATGTCATCGAAACGATCGGTAACGCCAAGAGAGGTGATCGCCTGCCGTGCGGCAGCGATATGCGCTTCGGAAATTTCCTGAGCGCGTGCGGCAGTACCGAACACGATGCCGGAAATGAGGATCGAAGCAGCGGCAGCTTTGCCCAGTCCCGCTAATTTGACCATGAAAATCTCGCTCCTGTTATACTGCCTGCATCACGCGGGCGCCTTCAGGACCCGCGATAATGGCAAGCGATGCCAAATTTATGAAAAGTCCGTGCTCAACGACACCGGGAATCGTGTGCAGATCGCGTGCTAGCGCTTCTGCATCAGGAATACGGCCAAAAGATGCGTCGAGGATCAGGTGTCCGCCATCCGTCATGAAGGCGCCGTCGCCGGAAGAACGCAGCGTCAGCGTGCCGGAAAGCCCGGACCGCGACGCCAGCTTTTCGATGGCGATACGCGTCGCCACCTGGCCGAACGGGTTGATTTCGATGGGAAGCGGAAAAGCGCCCAGCGTCTCCACCACCTTGCTCTGGTCAGCAATCACGATCATGCGGGCGGATGCCGCCGCAACGATCTTTTCGCGCAAAAGCGCGCCACCGCCACCCTTGACGAGACGCAGCCCATGATCGACCTCATCCGCACCGTCAATGGTCAGATCGAGTTCCGGCAATTCATCCAGCGATTTCAGCGGCACGCCAAGCTCGACGCAAAGACGCGCGGTGCGCTCGGATGTCGGCACGCCCTCGACCTTGAGGCCGGCGGCGACCTTTTCGGCCAGAAGCCGGACGAATTCCTCGGCCGTAGAACCCGTGCCGATACCAAGCCGCATCCCATCCTGCACATGGGACAATGCGGCCTCGGCGGCCTTGATCTTCATCTGGCGGGCATCCATGTGCCTGAAACTCCGGTAGCTTTGTCGTCGCCGTGCTGTTTACACGGGTCGAAAGCCAAACGAAAGCCTTTTTCAAGCCAACGAACAGAACGTTGTGACGCGGTTGCAAAGACAGGCCCGTTTGCCTAGGCTTGGCGCGAATGAAAGCACCGATACATCCGTTACACGCATTCCCGAGAGGCCCGTTCCCGTGACATCCCGCCCGCTCTCCCCGCTCGCCATTTTCGATCTCGACGGCACGCTGGTCGATACCGCCGCCGATCTGGTCTCGAGCCTCAATCACACCATTGCCGCAGCCGGTCTTGCGCCCGCCACCTATGACGATCTGACCCACCTCGTCGGCCAGGGTGCACGGGTGATGATCAAGCGGGCCTTCGCGCTGCGCGAGACGGAACTGCCGGAAGCCGAGATCGAGCCGCTTTACGAGCGTTTCATCACCCATTACCGCGCCGAAATGCCCGGCGAAAGCCGCCCCTATCCCGGCATTATCAACACGCTGGATGCGCTTTCCGAAGCCGGCATCACACTTGCCGTCTGCACCAACAAGACCGAAATCCTCGCTCTGCCGCTGCTCGAAAAACTCGGCCTGACCCGATATTTCGCCGCCATTACCTGCGGCGACACTTTCTCCTTCCGCAAGCCGGATGCCCGCCATATTCTCGGCACCATCGAAAAGGCCGGCGGCGACATCAGGCGCTCGATCATGGTCGGCGACAGCATCAACGACATTCTCGCGGCAAGGAACGCGGCCGTCCCGTCGATTGGCGTGACCTTCGGTTATACGGATGTGCCGATGGTGAAACTTGAGCCGGATGTGGTGATCGATGATTTCACTGAGTTGACGCCGGCGCTGTTCGAAGAACTCGTTGCGAAAGGTGCGGCGGCTGCCTGAGAGGCTGGACCAGACAAGTAAAGCGCCAGGGAACGGCGATTCCGACGTCGATGAGAGCTGAACAACCTCTCATCCGTCATGCCGGACTAGATCCGGCATCCAGCCACGGCGCGTCTGCGCCGTGAAAAGAATCTTTTGCGATCAAGGACTTGATCGCGCTGGACCCCGGATCAAGTCCGGGGTGACGGAGTACGGTGTTGCCGTTGACGCCAAATGTAGCAGGCGGACTCCAGCACCAAACAAATTGGCAGGCCTTTCCTTCAAACAAAAAAGCGCCGTCCCCGGCGCTTTTTTTCTTGATGCTATTCTGATCAAATCGACGCGGCCCGCGCCTTCGTCGTCACGGCAAATGCCTTCTGCACATAGCTGTCACGGTCATAGACATCGTCGAAGAACTGCACCTTGCCGTCCTTGTCCGGCCAGGCCGTAAAATAAGCGACATAGACCGGAACCTTCTCCGGCACCTGCACGGCGCGGTTCTTGCCCGAAGCGATCTGCTCGCCCACCTTGTCGACGCTGGTGCCCAGAACGGCAGCCGCCATGCGGCGCGGATCGACGAGGCGGATACAGCCATGGCTCAGCGCCCGCATGTCGCGGTTGAAGAAGCTCTTGGCCGGCGTGTCATGCATGTAGATGGCATGCGCATTGGGGAAGAGGATTTTCAGGTCGCCCAGCGCATTGTCACTGCTCGGCGGCTGGCGCACGGAAACGGCGTTGGTCGAGCCATACCAGTTGACGCTGGTGGAGGAGACCGCACGGCCGCCCACCTGCACTTCGTAACCGAGCCGGTCGAGATAGGACGGATCGCGGCGCAGCTTCGGCAGCATCTCGTTGACGATGATCGACTGCGGCACGCCCCAATAGGGGTTGAACTCGACCGTCTGGATTTCGTCCTGGAAGAAATAGGTCTGGTTGGCCTTCGAGCCGACGACCACCTTCATGCCGAACTGCTCCACGCCGTCATTGTGGTAATAGGCCATGAAAGCCGGCTGGTTGATGAAGACGTAACGCTGGCCGAGATCGGCCGGCAGCCAGCGGATCTGCTCCATGGCCACCTGCACCTTGGCAACCTTCGCATCGTTGCTTTCGCCGACCATGGCGCGGACGGTGGCGCGGCCAATCACGCCATCGGGCTTCAACCCGTTCTCGCTCTGGAAGGCCTTTACGAGATCGACGAGATCGGGCGTATAATCCGGGGTCTGCTGGTAGGCGGAAATGATCGCCGCATGCTCGGCCTTGAAGGCCGGCGAAGCGCGATGTTCGATCGCCTTGACGACATTGGCCATCTCGGCGCTGCTGTTGCCGGGTTTCAGCACCAGATCGGCGGGCACACGGACGGCGTGAACCGCATCACCCTCACCGCGCAGACGGGCAAGTTCCGCCTTCAGCGCAAGATATTCGGCGCTCGATGGTTCGCGGCTGCGCAGATAGGCGGCGACATCGGGGCTCAGGCCCGCAAGCTTCAGAACGGGTGTAAGGTTCACCGTCTTGCGCTTGAAATCGTGATAGCCGGAGAGCCGGTTCGGATCGACACGCCCACGGGCTGTGTCCTGCACATAGGCGAGAACCTTGGCGGAAAGCGCCAGCTCGAACTGCATCTGCGCCCGCTGATAGGCGTCGGACACAGGCGCCGAGGCCGTTTCCACCGGTGTGCCGGTTGCGGCCGTGCTTGACGCATTGCTGATGCTGGCGGTCACATCCTTTGCCGGCGCGGAAATGCTGTAATCGGCCGGATCGAGGCCGCTTTCGCCGACCGTCTCGAAGAAGGCCATGACGGCATTGGCGCGCTCGGTCAGTTCGCCGCCGGAAACCCACAGCGTCTTGCCGCCAGCGCCGTAATAGGCCTCCAGCGTCTTGGCGATTTCGGGTGTGGCGCTGAACTTCAGATTGGCGAGACCTTCGGGGAAATTCGCCGTGTTCACGAGACGGGAGGCATCCGCCTTGTAATCGTAATAACGCGGGCCGGAAACGCGCGGCAGGGGCTCGGGATCGGATGCATCGGCGCTCGGTCCTGAAACCGATGGCGAGGTAACGATGCCGGCCGGCGGCAATTCACCGCGGTCGCGCGCGATCTTGCCGGGACCGCCGCGCAGGAGGTCCATCAGGGTCACCGCGCCGGCGCTGCCGGGAAGAGCGGTGGAAACGGAAAGACCGAGAGCCAGCACCAGCGCTGCCGATGTTTTTCCAGATGTGACTTGCAATTTGATCCTCGTAGCACCCAGCACCGCCAGTGAAAGGGCGGGCATCAGTTTCATGCCTGTCTAGCCGATCGACGGCCCATTGAAAAGAAAACGCGAAAAGGCCCACAACCGTGCCGAAATGAACCTTATGATACAGCCAAAGCCATAAAAACGTAATTTCCAGAATTGGCGAGAATGGTTAAATTTCTATTTATTTCATTCACTTTGCCTTGCTCCACGACACCGTTCGAACACTAGAAAAAACCCGGTTTTCCGGCCATTTCGCGCCGTAGTAAAAATGACACGCCGGCGCCTTTTTCTCCCTGCGCCGTGCCGCGCGGCAAAATCGCTTTTATGCGGCGGGAAATATCTGCCTCTGCCGCATTGCAGCGCTTTCATTGCCGGCGCGATGATTCTATATATCGGCCGCGCAAGGCGGGCGAAGGCGCCGTTTTGGCGGAGGAACACGAGTAAAAAGGCAAGATTGATGACAGCCACACGGACGGAAACCGATACATTTGGACCCATTGAAGTTCAGGCCGATCGCTATTGGGGCGCGCAGGCGCAGCGCTCGCTCGGCAACTTCAAGATCGGCTGGGAAAAGCAGCCCGCCTCTGTCGTTCGTGCGCTGGGCATTGTCAAGCAGGCTGCTGCCCGCGCCAACATGGCGCTGGCCGGTCTCGACCCCAAGGTCGGCGACGCCATCATCGCCGCCGCGCAGGAAGTCATCGACGGCAAGCTGACCGAGCATTTCCCGCTCGTCGTCTGGCAGACCGGCTCCGGCACCCAGTCCAACATGAATGCCAATGAGGTGATTTCCAACCGCGCGATCGAGATGCTCGGCGGCGAAATGGGCACCAAGAAACCGGTTCATCCGAACGACCACGTCAATATGAGCCAGTCCTCGAACGACACCTACCCCACCGCGATGCACATCGCCTGCGTGGAAGAAATCGTTCATCACCTGCTGCCGAGCCTCAAGCACCTGCACAAGGCGCTGGAAGCCAAGGTCAAGCAGTTCGAAAAGATCATCAAGATCGGCCGCACCCACACCCAGGATGCGACGCCGCTGACGCTTGGCCAGGAATTCTCCGGTTACGCCGCGCAGGTCGCCTCCGCCATCGCCAACATCGAAACCACCCTGCCCGCGCTCTCCAAGCTCGCCCAGGGCGGCACGGCGGTCGGCACGGGCCTCAACGCTCCCATCGGTTTCGCCGAAAAGGTCGCCGACGAGATTTCCAAGATCACCGGCCTTTCCTTCGTCACCGCCCCGAACAAGTTCGAAGCGCTCGCCTCGCACGATTCCATGGTCTTCTCCCATGGCGCGATCAATGCGGCGGCTGCGGCACTCTTCAAGATCGCCAATGACATCCGCTTCCTCGGTTCCGGCCCGCGCGCCGGTCTCGGCGAATTGTCGCTGCCGGAAAACGAACCCGGCTCGTCGATCATGCCGGGCAAGGTCAACCCCACCCAGTCGGAAGCGCTGACGCAGGTCTGCGCCCACATCTTCGGCAACAATGCAGCACTTTCCTTCGCCGGTTCGCAGGGCCACTTCGAGCTCAACGTCTATAACCCGATGATGGCCTATAACTTCCTGCAGTCGGTCCAGCTTCTGGGCGATGCGGCCGTCTCCTTCACCGACAATTGCGTCGTCGGCATCGAGGCCCGCGAAGACAATATCAGGAAGGGCGTTGAAAACTCGCTGATGCTGGTGACGGCGCTGAACGGCAAGCTCGGTTACGACATCTGCGCCAAGATCGCCAAGACCGCGCACAAGAACGGCACGACGTTGCGCGAAGAAACCGTTGGTGGCGGATACCTCACCAATGAGGAATTCGACCAGTTTGTACGGCCGGAAAACATGATCGGCCCGAAATAAGCCGGTCACATGCAACGGACATGGAAACGGGCCTTCGGGCCCGTTTTTGTTTGTTCAATTGACACGGCACAGGGCGGCCGTGACATCGCTGGCCCGAACCGGAATATGCGGTTGCCTCCATATTGACCTGTTGGTTTTTTATATCGGCCTCATACACTGCTCTTCCGGGAAAATACCGGATCCAAATGCGCGATGAGGATGACGTCATGATCTGCCGCCGCAGCCTGCTTCTTGCGGGCGCATTCCTCGCAACAGCGATGAAAGTCCCAAATCTGCTTGCTGAGAACAATCGGTCTCGCATTGCCCTTTGGCCCGGCCTGCCTCCCGGTGGCGGTGGCCCGGACGGCCCTGCGGAAATCAGCAAAAAAGGCGCAGTCACCAACATCGCCACACCAAGCCTTGAGATATTTGCCCCAGACAGGCCCAATGGGTCCGCAATGATCATAGCGGGTGGCGGCGGATATAAACGCATCGAGGAAGGCAAGGAATCCTATCCCGCTGCACGCTGGCTCGCGGCAAGAGGCATTTGCGCTTTTGTCCTCAGCTACCGCCTGCCAATTGAAGCATGGGCCGCCGGGCCGCTCGCACCGCTTCAGGATGTGCAGCGCGCATTTCGTCTGGTGCGTGCACGCGCCCCGGAATGGCAGATCGATCCACACAGGATCGGCGCGCTCGGCTTTTCTGCGGGCGGACACCTGATGGGGCTCGCCGCCGCCCGCTCGGCTTTCACATCTTACGAAGGCGTCGATGACATCGACAGGCAATCAGCCCGGCCGGATGTCGCAGCGCTGATCTATCCGGTCATCACGCTTGCAGCTCCCTATGACCGCACATCAACCCGCAGATCGCTTGTCGGCAGGCACCCGGCAGATGAAGCAACGCGGCAATGGTCGGTGGAAAGCCATGTGAGCAAAGACTGCCCTCCGGTCTTCCTAACACAGGCGGATGACGACCGGATTTCCGACCCCGCCAATAGCCGTATCATGCGAGAGGCCTGTGAAAAGGCTGATGTGGATGTCGAGTTTCGTCCGATCGCATCCGGCGGCCACGGCTTTGGCATGGGCAAGGCCGGCACCCCAACGGAAGAATGGCCCAACTGGTACGAGACGTGGTTGCGGAAGCATGATTTTCTGGAGTGAGGCACGCTCGCGAACAATCACACCGTGCATCTTCGGACGAGTTGTACCCTCTCCTCCGTCATCCTCGGGCTTGACCCGAGGATCCATAACCGTCGAACAGTGGATCCTCGGGTCAAGCCCGAGGATGACGGAGAGGGTGTTTTGGTGAAGGGTAACGGGCCTCTCCACCCCAACAAAAAGGGCCGCTGTCGCGGCCCTCTTTATCTCATTCAAACCGTCAAACCAGCCGGCTCTGTTCCACCGCCGCTTCGATGAAGCTTGCAAACAGCGGATGCGGATCGAGCGGACGGCTCTTCAGTTCGGGGTGGTACTGAACGCCGATGAACCACGGATGGTCAGGATATTCCACCGTTTCCGGCAGGACACCGTCCGGAGACATGCCGGAGAAAACCAGACCGCATTCTTCCAGCCGGTCCTTGTAATCCACGTTCACCTCGTAACGGTGGCGGTGGCGCTCGGAAATATCCGTCGTGCCGTAGATATCGGCGATCTTGGTGTCTTTCTTCAGCGCCGCCTTGTAGGCGCCGAGACGCATCGTGCCGCCGAGATCGCCCTTGGAGGAACGCTTCTCCAGCTCGTTGCCCTTGACCCATTCGGTCATCAGGCCGACGACCGGCTCGGATGTCGGACCGAATTCGGTCGAGGATGCATTTTCGATGCCGGCCAGATGACGTGCCGCTTCCACGACCGCCATCTGCATGCCGAAGCAGATGCCGAAATACGGCACATTGCGCTCGCGCGCGAACTGCGCCGCCATGATCTTGCCTTCCGAACCGCGCTCGCCGAAGCCGCCGGGCACCAGAATGCCGTTGACCTTTTCGAGATAGGGCGTTGGATCTTCCTTTTCGAAGACCTCGGACTCGATCCATTCCAGCTTGACCTTGACGCGGTTGGCAAAACCGCCGTGATGCAGCGCCTCGATCAGCGACTTATAGGCATCCTTGAGGCCGGTATATTTGCCGACGATCGCAATCGTGACCTCGCCTTCCGGCGTACGGATACGGTTGCAGACCTCTTCCCACTGTTCCAGGCGCGGCTTCGGCGCCGGCTCGATGCCGAAGGCGGCCAGCACTTCCGAATCGAGGCCTTCCTTGTGGTAGGCAATTGGAACGTCATAGATATTCGCCACATCCAGCGCCTGGATGACGGCGGAAGGACGCACGTTGCAGAACAGCGAAAGCTTGCGGCGTTCGGCTTCCGGGATTTCCCGGTCGGCGCGCACCAGCAGGATGTCGGGGTGGATGCCGAGCGCCTGCAGTTCCTTGACGGAATGCTGGGTCGGCTTGGTCTTCAATTCGCCGGCTGCCGGAATATAGGGCATCAGCGTCAGGTGAAGATAGATCGCCGTGCCGCGCGGCAGGTCGTTGCCGAGCTGACGGATCGCTTCCATGAACGGCATCGCCTCGATGTCACCCACCGTGCCGCCGATCTCGCAGATGACGAAGTCGTAATCGTCATTGCCTTCGATCACGAAATCCTTGATCTCGTTGGTGACATGCGGAATGACCTGAACGGTTGCGCCGAGATAATCGCCGCGCCGTTCCTTGTCGATGATGTTCTTGTAGATGCGACCGGTGGTGATGTTGTCGGTCTTGGTGGCCGAACGCCCGGTAAAGCGTTCATAGTGGCCAAGGTCGAGGTCCGTCTCGGCACCGTCGTCAGTCACGAACACTTCGCCGTGCTGTGTCGGGCTCATGGTGCCGGGATCAACGTTCAGATAGGGGTCGAGTTTACGAAGCCGCACCCGATAACCACGGGATTGCAACAAAGCTCCGAGTGCTGCCGCGGCGATGCCCTTGCCTAGAGAGGAGACCACGCCGCCTGTGATGAATACATATCGCGCCATGGGATTCACCGGATACCTTTTTACCTCTGATTCCGCCAGCCCAAATTTCATGCTGTTGCAAATTCGCTGTTGACGAATTCACAGTTCAACTGGCCGGAATGCGAACAAAAGAAAACCGGCAGGCTTTTGGCCTGCCGGAGCGTTAAATCAAAACCGGGCTTATTGACCGGTCGGAACTGCGTTCGGATCGGCGGGCTGCGCCGGGGCCGGAGCGGCCGTGCCGGAAGCGGCCGGAGCCGGGGTGGTCTGCGCCGGAGCGGCAGCACCATTATTGGTCGGAACGCCATTTTCAGCCGGAGCCGGAGCGGGCGTCGAAGGCGTCGTCGCCGGGCCGAGCGTATCGAGAATGCCGTTACCCTGGCCCTGCGTGGCCGGAATACGGTTCAGAATATCGGTCGGGCGCGATTCGTAACGGGTCAGAAGACCGAGGCCGAGCGACGTCAGGAAGAACAGCGCGGCGAGGATCGCGGTGGTGCGCGTCAGCGCATTGGCCGTTCCGCGCGCGGACATGAAGCCCGAACCGCCGCCGATGCCGAGGCCGCCGCCTTCGGAACGCTGGATCAGGACCACGCCGACAAGCGCCAGCACGATCATGAGGTGAATAACAATCAAAACGGTCTGCATGACAATCCATTCCATGCCCCGCGCGGAGCACCATAAAGAAGGTTTTGCGGCTCTTTACATGAGGCGAAGGCTTATTCCAAGCCCCTTTCCCGCTCCACGCGCAGGAAAGCTCCGATCAAGCCGTCAGTTGCTCGTATGCCGCATAGATGGACAGGAAGTCCGCGGCTTTCAAGCTCGCGCCGCCGATCAGCGCACCGTCGACGTTTTCTACGCCCATCAGTTCCAGCGCATTGGCGGGCTTCACCGAGCCGCCATAAAGGATGCGCATGGTCTTGCCGGCATCGCCGAAACGCTTGACGAGTTCGTCGCGCATGAAGGCATGGGCCTCGCGCACGTCCTGCGTGGTCGGGGTCAGGCCGGTGCCGATCGCCCAGACGGGTTCATAGGCGATGACGGTGTTTTCGGCGGTTGCCTCATCCGGCAGGGAGCCGGCCAACTGGCGCTTGAGAATATCGAGCGTCTGGCCCGCCTTGCGCTCATCCGCCGTTTCGCCGATGCAGACGATGGCGATGAGATCGGCCTGATGGGCGGCGGATGCCTTGGCGCGCACCAGATGATCCGTCTCTGCATGGTCGGTGCGGCGCTCGGAATGGCCGACGATGACATGGGTGCCGAAGCAGTCGGCAATCATTTCGGCGGAAATATCGCCGGTATGTGCGCCGGATGCATTCTGATGGCAATCCTGTCCGCCGATCATCAGCGGGCTGTCGTCGCACAGCGCCGTTGCCACATAAAGCAGCGTCGAGGGTGGGCAGATCAGCGCATCCACCTTCTCGGACAGCGCGCCCTTGACGCCCTCTGCCATGGCCTTGATCTGATCGAGCGAGGCACGCGTGCCGTTCATCTTCCAGTTTCCGGCAACAAGCGGTCGAACATTCGGCGTCATGCGTATCCCATTCCCTTTGTCTCGTGTCCGCCTCTGGCGGCACCCCTTCCCTCAGCCGTGTGACGGCCCATAATCGCGACAGAAACACTGCCGGAAATCCCGGGTTATTCCTTTAACCTCAGCTGGCAAGAAATGGTACAAAAAAGCGGCCCAAAGGTTCAAAACGATGGGCATTTTCCAAAAAATTGCCGTTACTGACCCACATGACGACCTCAGCGGCTCAAAATCCAGTTCAGAACCGCCCGCCAGTCGGTCATGCGCACCGGTGTGCCGTGGCTGCCGGTCTCATACCGCGTGAACCGCGCCGGCTCGCCGGCCTTCAGCAAGGAGCGGAAGATCGTTGCCTGCTGATCCGCCGAATAGACCTTGTCGGCGCTGCCATGGGTGAACCAGATGGGCTTCTTCGCCTTGGCAAAGACGCTTTTCGGAAAATCGGGATCGACGGCACCGCCGAGGATCGCCATACCCTTCAGATTGGCGACAGCAGCCTTGTCGCGGCTGATGCCATAGCAGATGAAACTGCCCATCGAGGCGCAGGTCAAAATGACAGGCCTGCCACCCGATTTTTTGGCCGCATCGGCAATCAGCGCCGCGATATCGGCAACGCCGTTTTCATCGAAGGAGCGCACGCTCGGCGCATAATAGGTTCCGCCATTGGCCACAGCGAGGTTTTTCAGCCGGTTGAAATTGCCGCCGAACGTATAGTCGTTCATGCCAAGCCGCCGGTCGCCGCCACGTCCGTGGATGAAGATGACCGTCAAGGCCTGCCCGCTCGCCGGCCCGACGCGGCCGACATCAAGCGCCCTGCCCTCAACGGACACGGTTTCCAGCGCCTGCGCCTTCTTCGGCGCCATATCCACATATTGCCGTTTCACCCGCCGCTCCGGCACCTCGTCGCGGCCGTTGATGTCCCGCATCTCCTGATAGTCGATGACCTCGGAAGCGCCGCCATCGCCGGTGGAAAGCACCGTCTGGGCGGAAAACAGCTCATCCTTGAAGGGCCTCAGCGGTCCTTCTGCGGCCATCGCCGCAACCGGCATCACCGCAACAGTCAGGCTGAAAAGAGTACAAAACGTGAAATGAGCTGTGGACATGCCTTGGCTAACCGTTCATTCGTGGCTGCGAGACTTGCCATCGCAAGGCCGGCAGCGCAATCCTCCTGTTGCGAAACCCTGACACAATCGTGGCATAGGATGCGCCGCGTTTGCCAGATGCGCCGCTTCAAATCGGACGGGAACCGCGTTTGGCGTTATGATTGACGCTGATGGCATAATGATTCGCATGGCGAAATTCTGACACACGCTTTTGAACTTTGGACATGATGGACGACAGCAACGATCTCTTCTCCGGTCTTCCGGCGGCACGAAACAGCGAAACGGAAACGGACGGGGATGCCGCCAAGACACCGGCGACCGCGGCCGCCACCGTGCCCGCAAACCTGAATGTGCAGCCGAAACCCGCAGCTGTTGCGGCCGTCACGCCGCCTGCCCCTCCGGCCCCGGTGTCTCCGTCCGGTGATGACTACGGCGCCTCGTCGATCCGCGTGCTCGAAGGGCTGGAGCCGGTGCGCATGCGCCCCGGCATGTATATTGGCGGCACCGATGAGAAGGCGCTGCACCATCTCTTCGCCGAAGTCATCGACAACTCCATGGACGAGGCCGTCGCCGGCCACGCCAATTTCATCGAGGTCCATCTCGATACCGAAGGTTTCCTGACGGTCACCGATAACGGCCGCGGCATCCCGGTGGAAAACCACCCGCAGGTGCCCGGCAAGTCGACGCTCGAAGTCATCATGACCAAGCTGCATGCCGGCGGCAAGTTCGACGGCAAGGCCTATGAGACGTCGGGCGGCCTGCATGGCGTCGGTGTTTCCGTGGTCAATGCGCTGTCCGATCTTCTCGAAGTGGAAGTGGCGCGGAACCGCAAGCTTTACCGCCAGCGCTTTTCGCGCGGCCTGCCGATCGGTCCGCTGGAAGAGCTGGGTGACGTGCACAATCGCCGCGGCACCCGCGTGCGTTTCCATCCCGATCCGCAGATCTTCGGCGACCACGCCAAGTTCGAACCGGCCCGCATCTTCCGCATGGCCCGCTCCAAGGCCTATCTCTTCGGCGGCGTCGAAATCCGCTGGAGCTGCGATCCCGGCATGGTGCCGGCCGATGGTGAAATCCCCGAAAAGGCGGTCTTCCATTTCCCCGGCGGCCTGAAGGATTATCTCGCCGCCACGCTCGGCAAGGAATTCACCGTCACCCGCGAGATTTTCTCAGGGCGAACCGAAAAGACCGGCGGCCACGGCGCGCTGGAATGGGCCGTCACCTGGTATGGCGGCGATACGCAGATCCATTCCTATTGCAACACCATTCCGACCCCTGAAGGCGGCACGCATGAGGCGGGCCTGCGCATCGCGCTCACCAAGGGCCTGAAGAACTATGCGGATCTGACGCAGAACAAGCGCGCCAAGGATATCACCACCGATGACGTGATGATTTCGGCCGCCGGCATGCTCTCGGTCTTCATCCGCGAGCCGGAATTCGTTGGCCAGACCAAGGACAAGCTCGCCACCGTCGAGGCCCAGCGCATCGTCGAAAACGCGCTGCGCGATCCCTTCGACCATTATCTCGCCGGCAATCCGGGCGAAGCGGCGAAGCTCCTCGACTGGGTGATCGAGCGCGCCGAAGAGCGCCTGCGCCGCCGCAAGGAAAAGGAAGTCAACCGCAAGACGGCGGTGCGCAAGCTGCGCCTGCCCGGCAAGCTGGCGGATTGCGCCCAGAACACCGCCGAGGGTGCCGAGCTTTTCATCGTCGAGGGTGACTCGGCTGGCGGCTCGGCCAAGCAGGCGCGCAACCGCGCCAATCAGGCCATCCTGCCGCTGCGCGGCAAGATCCTCAACGTCGGCAGCGCCAGCCGCGAAAAACTCTCCGCCAACCAGCAGATCGCCGATCTCATCCAGGCGCTCGGCTGCGGCACGCGGACAAAGTACCGCGAAGAGGATTTGCGGTATGAGCGCATCATCATCATGACCGATGCCGATGTCGACGGCGCCCATATCGCCTCGCTGCTCATCACCTTCTTTTACCAGGAAATGCCGGAACTCATTCGCGGCAATCATCTCTATCTGGCCGTACCGCCGCTCTATGTCATCCGTCAGGGTGCCAAGAGCGCCTATGCCCGCGACGACGCCCACCGCGCCGAGCTGATGGAAACCGTCTTCAAGGGCAAGAAGGTCGAAATCGGCCGCTTCAAAGGCCTTGGCGAGATGATGGCGCAGCAGCTGAAGGAAACCACCATGGATCCCGAAAAGCGCACCCTGCTGCGCGTCGAGATCGACGATGTGGATTTCGAAGGCACCCGCGAGGCCGTCGATAATCTGATGGGTACCAAGGCCGATGCTCGCTTCCGTTTCATTCAGGAACGGGCGGCCTTTGCGGATAATCTGGATATTTAACAAGACTTACGCACGGTCTCCTCAAAAACTGAAGTCCATCCCCGCAGGGGTGGATTTCCGGCAGGAGGCGCTTGCGGTCGCGAGCCGAAACCGCCTTCTTGCCGGCGTGGGCATCCTGCAAGCGCAGCAATTGTCGAAAATGCAATAATACTAATAGAAACAATTATTTAGCCGAGCAAATATAGCGGCCGAATATCCCTTTCGCCTTATCGATTCTTAAACCTTCGGCGGTTAACTCCTTCAACTGCGCGAAATGTTTTCGCGGTCTCACGCCGGTCGGCCCGGCATGTCCTTTTCCAACCGTGAAGCAATCGCTCGCGTCCGCTTTATGCCGGCGAATGGAGAATGAGGATGTTTTTGAAAACCGCTACCGCCCGCAACATGTTCGCCATCGTTTTTGCCGGAGTTTTGACGACTGTGGCGACTGCCGGGGTGCTGTTATGGCTCTCCTATCGCGCGGTGGAAGAACGCTCGATCTCGGAGATGCGCAACGCCGCCAAGACCAGCGCCGCGAATGTCGAGACTTTTTTTGCCAATGCGACGACGCTCGGCAGAAATATGCGGACAGCGCTGCACACCGAAAAGGCGACGGGTAATCCGAGCCGTGAGGCGATAGATCGCCTGTTCAAGCGGTTTCTCGAAGACAGCCCCTTCGCCGTCGGCATCAGCACCGGCTGGGAACCAAACGCCTTCGACGGCAAGGACAACGAGTTCGTCAATGCGCCAGGCCATGACGCGACCGGCCGTTTCGTCCCCTATTTTTCGCGCAAGGATGGAAAAGCGTTCGAGGAACCGCTCGCCGACTATGAAACCCCCGGCCTGGGCGACTATTACATCATTCCGCGCAGGACCGGTAAGGACCTGATGACCGAGCCATACATCTATCCCGTCAATGGCAAGGACGTGTTCATGACCTCGTTCATGGCGCCGCTGCTTTTCAACGGCAAGTTCGGCGGTGTGATCGGCGTGGATATCGCGCTCGATTCCCTGTCCGCCGACCTTGCGAAGCTCAAACCGCTTGGAGAGGGATATATCGCGCTTCTGAGCAAGGATGGCCATATCGTCAGCCATCCCGACGCCAAAACGCATGGCAAAGCCTTGAAGGAGTCTGGTCTGGACGCCGCCGCATGGCAGAGCCTGATCGACAATCCGGGCGTCGCCCGCGAATTGATAGATGCCGCCGGCACCCGCCACATCATGCTGGCCGTTCCCGCCCATGTTCTGACGGATACGACCTGGTTCACCATCGTCTCAGTGCCGAAATCGGTGCTGTTCGCCCATCTTTCGGTACTGGCGATCACCTCCATCGCCGTGATAGCGCTCGCCGCCGGACTTATGGTCGCCATTGGCTGGCTGCTTGCGGCACGCTTCGGCAGACGCCTCAACCGCGTCATTTCCGCCACCAGTGAGATCGCTGAGGGTCGTACGGATGTGGATTTATCCGAATCCCGCCACTCTGACGAAATCGGTGAAATGGCCCGGTCGCTCGGCGTGCTGCGCGATGCGACGATCGCAAAGATGCGCCTCGAGAACGAAGCCGAACGCAACCGCGCCCTTTCCGACGAAGAGCGCGCAATACACGCCGCGGAGGCCGTCGAGCGTGAAAACGAGACCCGCGCCGCCGTCGAGGCGCTGGCCGAGGGGCTGCAGAAGCTCGCCGACGGCGACATGACCCATCGCATCGAAAAAACCTTCGCCGGATCGCTCGACCAGCTTCGCCACGACTTCAACGCCTCGCTGGAAAAGCTGCAATCGACGCTTTCCGCCGTCAACAGCAACGCCGAGGCGATCCGATCCGGCTCCGAGGAAATCCGCACCGCATCCGATGATCTCGCAAGGCGTACCGAGCAGCAGGCTGCCTCCGTGGAGGAAACGGCGGCCGCGCTGGAGGAAATCACCACCTCGCTCAAGGATGCGACGCGGCGGGCCGACGAGGCGGGCCAGCTCATCGTGCGCACCCGCGCCGGTGCGGCAAAATCCGGCGAGGTCGTGCGCCGCGCGGTCGAAGCCATGGGCGGGATAGAGAATTCATCGCGCGAAATATCCAGCATCATCAGCGTTATCGATGAAATCGCCTTCCAGACCAACCTGCTCGCGCTGAATGCGGGCGTCGAGGCGGCCCGTGCGGGGTCCGCCGGCAAGGGCTTCGCCGTCGTCGCCCAGGAGGTGCGCGAACTGGCGCAGCGCTCCGCAAGCGCCGCCAAGGAGATCAAGACGCTCATCACCAAATCCGGCGAGCAGGTCCATATGGGCGTCGCACTTGTCGGAGAGACCGGGGTGGCGTTGACGGAGATTCTCGACCAGGTTCAGGAGATTGACCGCAACGTCACGGCAATCGTCCGCTCGTCGCATGAACAGACGCAGGGTCTTGGCGAAATCAATTCGGCGCTGAACGCCATCGATCAGGGCACCCAGCAAAATGCGGCCATGGTCGAGCAACAGACGGCGGCGAGCCACGCTCTTGCAAACGAGGTCGCCGCGCTGAACCGGCTGATCGCGCAATTCCGGCTGGGCCGGCTCGACGCAACCGCCTTGCGGACCGTCAATGCCGATGAGCGGGACCTTCGCCCGGTTCTTTCCGGCGCACGCGCGCTCGGCAACAGGCTGGGCAAGGCTTTCGGCATGAAATAACAGCGACTCGCCGCCTCCGGCCGTGAACGCTTTATCCGCTCGCGCGTTTTCATCCCGCCTGATACTCTTCGGGCCGGGAGCGATCAAAACAAGTGACTGCATTTACGGTCTTCATCGTCATTCTTCTTCTGGTCACACCATGGATCCCGAAAAGCGCACCCTGCTGCGCGTCGAGATCGACGATGTGGATTTCGAAGGCACCCGCGAGGCCGTCGATAATCTCATGGGCACCAAGGCCGATGCCCGCTTCCGTTTCATTCAGGAACGGGCGGCCTTTGCGGATAATCTGGATATCTGATCATCCGGATGAACCCTTGAAACGCAGCGCATGGCGCTGCCTTTTGTGTTGATGTGGAGACGATATCCTGCGGTTAGTGCCCGGCCCTAAGCCGCCGCATCCTCGCGCACTTCCAGAATGCGGTCGATCAGGCCCCATTCCAGAGCCTCCTGCACCGTCATGAACCGGTCACGATCCATCGCCGTTTCGAACTCTTCGTAGCTGCGCCGGCAATGTTCGGCATAAAGCCGCGTCATGCGGTGTTTTGTCTGGCGGATTTCTTCGGCATGGATGAGCATATCCGATGCCTGCCCCTGGAAGCCGCCGGAAGGCTGGTGAATTAGGATGCTGGCATTGGGCAATGCCGCCCGTTCTCCCGGCGCGCCCGCCATCAGCAGGAACGATCCCATCGAGCGGGCCGTGCCCATGCAGAGCGTGTGAACCGGCGCACGAATGTAGCGCATCGTGTCGTACATCGCCAAACCGCTGGTAACCACACCGCCCGGCGAATTGATATAGAGATGGATCGGCTTCTTCGGGTTTTCCGCCTCGAGAAACAGCAACTGCGCGCAGACCAGCGCGGAAACCGTATCGTTCACCTCGCCGTTGAGGAAGATGATCCTCTCCCGCAACAGGCGGGAATAGATATCGAAAGACCTTTCCCCCCTGGAGGATTGTTCGACTACCATAGGGACGAGTTGCATCGCTTCGCGCATCGGCGAACTCCTGTCGTTAAGAAATGTCGGGGAACGGCTGGGATCAGGCGGCGAGCTTGATCGGCGAACCGTTGTGGTTTGCGGCGGCCTTCGTCATCCGGCCGGTATTTACGGGCAAATCATGAATGATGCGCAGGCTGGTACCGCCTTGGGTATTCGCCGCGATCCTGAAGGTGACGGTGCTTTCCAGAAATGGCGGCGTGTCCTCCCGCAACCTGTAGCGGACTTCTTCGCCGGGCTTGATATCGATTGCTTCCGGTTCCGCCAGCGCCTCCGCCGGCAACCATATGGCGCGAAACGCCGGAATGCTGATCGCCCGCCACACCTTCTGCGGCGGCTCATCCAGATCATATTCAAGCTCGATGCCGTTTTTCGGCGCTTCCGGTATCTGCCTGTTCATTGGTCCATATCCTTCAACAGGAGTTTGAGAGCCTCGATGCGCTGCGGCCAGTAAGCGCGATATTTGCCGAGCCAGGCCGCAATGCGCGTCAGCCCGTCCGGATCCACCTCGTAATTGACGAAACGGCCCTGCCGCTTCTCGACCACCAGCCCTGCCCCGCGCAGCACCGAAAGATGCTGCGACATGGCCGGTTGGCTGATCTCGATCCCCTCACGCAAGGCGGAAGCGTTCATGGCGCCATCCGCCAGCTTTTCGAAAATGGCACGGCGCGTCGGATCGGCCAGCGCCCGGAAAATATCGTTCTCTGTCATGACAACACATAAGCACACACTTATGTGATTCACAAGCCCCGGCGGAGACCGGAACTCCCTTTTTCGCTCCCGCGGCATCCACCGCGGTGAACGCTTTATCCGCTCGCGCGTTTTCATCCCGCCTGATACTCTTCGGGCCGGGAGCGATCAAAACAAGTGACTGCATTTACGGTCTTCATCGTCATTCTTCTTCTGGTTATGGGGCCGAGCCTGTTCGTCGTCATCGGCAAGCAGCGCGAAAAGGCCATTCCCAAGCGCCCGTCCACCGCCCTGCCCGTTGCCGAAGGCAAAACGGCGCTGGACCGGCACTGGCAATCGATCAGGAACGGCTGGAACGAGAAGAATGCGCTCTGCCTCTTACATTCCAACCTCGATGCCTTTGCGGTGCGCGTGGCGGCGGCGCGTGCCGCCGGGCGCAGCCTCGATCTGATGTATTACATGTGGAATGCCGACCTGACCGGACGGCTGATGATGCGCGAAGTCATCGCCGCCGCCGATCGCGGCGTGCGCGTGCGGTTGCTGCTCGACGATCTCGGCGTCTCCATGTCGGACCGCATCTTCCACGCCATCGACAGCCATCCCAATATCGAACTCCGGCTGTTCAACCCCACCCGGGCGCGGGAAAACATCCTGCATCGCAGCATCGAACTGGTGCTGCGCTTCCGAAGCGTCAACCGGCGCATGCACAACAAGGCATGGATTGCCGACGGGCGGGCCGTGATCGTAGGCGGGCGCAACATTGGCGACGCCTATTTCGATGCCGCCGAGCGGGCGAATTTCCACGATTTCGATATTCTCGGCTTCGGCAGGATCGTCGCCGACGCCACCGAAATCTTCGACGATTACTGGAACAGCGCCGTTTCCGTTCCCGTGCGCTCGCTGCTGGCACGCCGGCCAAACAAACTCGCCAGATTGCGGCGCGAGCTGGACGCGCTGCCAAAGAGTGAAGCCGCCAAACCCTATCTGGAGCGCGTCGAAAGCCAGTATGGCCGCGACCATTTCCTGATGTCGGACCGTCTGCACTGGGTCGAGGCGGCGGATATTCTCGCCGACCCGCCGGAAAAGGCGGCGGGCAAACGCCGCAAGGGTCACAACTTCCTGATGGAAAGCCTGCTGCCGCTGATGCAGGCGGCGAGCGACAGCCTGCACATCACCTCCCCCTATTTCATTCCCGGCAAACAGGGTGTGGGGATATTTCTACAGCTCGCCGAGAACGGCGTGTCGGTCGCCATCCTCACCAATTCGCTGGCCGCGACCGATGTGGCCGCCGTGCACGCCGGTTATGCCCGCTATCGCAAGCCGCTTCTCTCCGGCGGGGTACACCTGCACGAACTGCGCGCGCAGGCAGATCAGTCGAACTTCACCCTGCGCGGCTCGGGACAGGCGAGCCTGCACACCAAGGCCTTCACCCGCGATGGCAAGACCGGCTATATCGGCTCACTCAATTTCGATCCGCGTTCCGCCTCGCTCAACACGGAAATGGGCGTCGTGTTCAACTCGGCGCCGCTGGTTGCCCGCATGGACGAAATATTCGCCGATGAAATCCGCCGCACCATGAGCTTCGAGCTGGACATCGACAAAGGCAGGCACATTGTCTGGATGACGGAAGAACAGGGGCGAACGCAGACCTATCGGCGCGAACCAGACGCCGCCATCAGCCGCCGCATCGTCGCCGGCATCATGCGCTTCCTGCCACTGGAATCGCAGCTTTGACCGACCGTCCGCCGCTTCGCCCCGCAGTTCCGCCACGCAGTTCCGCTCAGGCCGCCGGCCTGACCCCCGCTTTGGCCAGCTGTATCTGCACCAGCGTATCGAGGTTCTGATTGACGCGGCAATAAAACTCCTCGTCGATGAAGGGGCGCAGCATGAAATCATTGCCGCCCGCCTTCAGGAACCGTGCGGAAAGCAGCCGGTTGGTGGAGGAAGACACGCCGATGATGCGCAGCTCATGCGACCCGCGCACGGTGCGGATGCGCCGCGTCAGTTCGAAACCGTCAATATCGGGCATGTTATAGTCGGTCACCACGAGGCCGATATCGGGATTGGCCTTCAGGATTTCCAGCGCCTTCGCCCCGTTGTCAGCCAGGCTGACGCGGAAATTATAGCGCTTGAGGCGGCTCGAAAGCAGCGCCCGCGCCGTCGGGCTGTCATCGACGATCAGCACGTGATGGCGATGATTGGTGAGAAAGCGGCAGACGGATTCCGTCAGCATGTCCACCGCGAAAATATTGTCCTTCAGAATATAATCCACCACATCCTTGGCGATCAGCGTTTCGCGCGTCGCCTCGTGAAATGTGCTGGTAAAAACGATGGTCGGGATCGAAAGATCGATCAGATATTCCAGCGCCTCGCCCTTTTCCGCCCCCGGCAGGTTGATGTTGGAAATGGCGAGCGTCACCGGCTCGGGCGAATGTTCGTAACAGGCCTGCAACTCTTCGAAAGAGCGGCATACCTCCACGGAAACGCCAAGCATTTCCTTGAGCCGCAGGCTCACCATCTGGGTGAACACGTTGCTGTCTTCCGCCAGTAAAATGCGGTTGTTGGTAAAAGGCACGCCAGAATATTGCATGCCCGTAATGCCCAGGAAATTCATTCTGCCCCGATCCCCCATCGTATGTCAGGGAAAGATAGCAGGCTCATTTTTCAGAATGATTAATAACACTTTTGCTGGAAAACCAGTTGAGCACATGCTTACCTAAACGGAAATACGGCCCACAAGGGGCCGTATTCCGACTGCGGGAGGGGATATTCCGTCTCAGGCGCGCAGAAGCGCATTGTCCGTATCGAACGGGCTTTCTTCCACCACTTCGGCATCGTAGGAGGTGCCGAGAATGCGGATCTTGAGCCTGGTGCCCACTGCCGCATATTCCGGCTTGAGCATGGCGAGCGCGACGGATTTGCCGAGACGCCAGCCGAAACCGCCGCTCGTCGCGCGACCGGCAAGCGCGCCGCTTTCGTCGAAGATCGCTTCCGAACCGCGCGCATCGACATCCGTATTGCCGGACACGGTCAGCGTCGAGAACACCCACTTCACCCCGGCCTCCTTATAGGCCACCAGCGCATCGCGGCCGATGAAGGATTTTTCCGGGCGCAGGAAGCGGTCGAGGCCGGATTCATAGGCGTTATATTCGACGGAAAGCTCGCGGCCCATGTTGCGGTAGGATTTCTCGAGCGACATCGACACCATGGCGCGGATGCCGAAAGGCTTGATACCGAATTCGGCGCCCGCCTCCAGCAGCCGGTCGAAGATGTAGTTCTGCATCTCGATCGGATGGTGCAGTTCCCAGCCAAGCTCGCCCACGAAGTTGACGCGCAGCGCATGCGCCGTCGCCACGCCGACGGAAATCTGCTTGCCGGTGAGCCAGGGGAAATCCTTGTTCTCAAGGCTGGTACGGGTCAGCTTCTTCAGGAGATCGCGCGACTTCGGACCGGCGAGCACCAGCACGCCGTATTTCTGGGTGATCGGCTGCAGAACGACGGAGCCGTCGGTTGGGGCAAGGCGGCGCAGCACGTCGTGGTCATGCGCTTCGAGACCACCGGCGGACACCATGTAGAAGCGGCCCGGAGCCCATTCATAGACCGTGAATTCCGCCTTCACGCCGCCATTTGGCGTCAGCAGATGGGTGAGCGCAATGCGGCCACGCTTCTTCGGCACCGCATTGGCGAGAATGCTGTCCAGCCATGCCCGCGCACCGGGGCCGGAAACCTCCATCTTGGCGAATGCCGACATGTCGAGCACGCCGACATTCTGGTGGACATTCTTCACCTCGTTGCCGACATGCTCAAAGTAGTTCGAACGGCGGAACGACCATTTCTCGACGATACGGCCGTCATCCAGCGGCGGCGCATGGTTGTGGCTGGTGATGACATCGGCGCCGACGCCCAGGTCTTCCTCACGCAGCGCATAACCTTCCGGCGCATACCAGTTGGCGCGCTCCCAGCCATAGACAGAGCCGAACACGCCGCCGAGCTTCTTCAGGCGGTCATAAACCGGCGTCGTCTTCAGCGGACGGGCGGCGGAGCGCTCCTCATCCGGATAATGCATGGTGAAGACGTTGGCATAGGCCTCCTCGTTCTTGGCGATGAGGTAACCTTCCGTTGCGTAAGGGCCGAAGCGGCGCGGATCGACGCCCATCAGGTCGAGCGTCGGCTCGCCATCGACGATCCATTCGGCCAGCTGCCAGCCGGCGCCGCCGGCGGCAGTGATGCCGAAGGAATGGCCTTCGTTCAGCCAGAAGTTCTTCAGGCCCGGTGCGGGCCCGACAATCGGGTTACCGTCAGGCGTATAGGCGATCGCGCCGTTATAGACCTTCTTGATGCCCACTTCGCCGAAGGCCGGAACGCGCACCATGGCGGTTTCGATATGCGGCATCAGGCGGTCGAGCTCCTCCTGGAACAGCTCATATTCACTGTCGTCCGAGGGACCGTCGACATAACAGACCGGCGCGCCGACCTCGTAAGGACCGAGGATCAGGCCGCCCGCTTCCTCGCGCATATACCAGGCCGAGTCGGATTCGCGCAGGACGCCCATTTCCGGCAGGCCCTGGCGGCGGCGCTCCTGAATGGCCGGGTGCGGCTCGGTGACGATATACTGATGCTCGACCGGAATGACCGGAATGTTGATGCCGACCATCTCGCCGGTCTTGCGGGCAAAGGAGCCCGTGCAGGAGATGATATGTTCGGCGATGATCTCGCCCTTGTCCGTCGTCACCTTCCAGTGACCGTCTTCCAGCTGCTCGATGGCGGTGACTGTCGTGTTGCGATATATGGTCGCGCCGCGGTCGCGCGCGCCCTTGGCCAGCGCCTGCGTCAGGTCGGCGGGCTGGATATAACCGTCATCCGGATGCTGGATGGCGCCGAGCAGACCGTCCGTTTCACACAGCGGCCAGATTTCCTTCACCTCATCCGGCGTCAGCATGTTGACGCGCACGCCGATGGTCTCGGCAATGCCGGCATAATACATATATTCGTCCCAGCGATCCTTGGTGCGGGCGAGACGAATGTTGGACACCTTGGAAAAGCCGACATTCATGCCGGTCTCTTCCTGCAGCTCCTCATAGAACTTCACGGAATATTTGTGGATCTGGCCGACCGAGTAGCTCATGTTGAACAGCGGCAGAAGGCCGGCCGCATGCCAGGTGGAGCCCGACGTCAGCTCCTTGCGCTCGATCAGCACGCTGTCGCTCCAGCCCTTCTTGGCAAGATGATATAGCGTCGAAACGCCGACGACGCCGCCACCGATCACCACCGCCCGTGCATGTGTCTTCATTTACAGAACCCCTGAAAAGCGCCGGCCTCGTTTTATTCCGCCAGCATTGGATGGGAGGAATATGAAGCGCTCGGCTGCCGTTCAGCCGCCTGATTGCGACATGGCCAAGGGGTGCTGCGACAGGGAAGAAATTGCGGAGCGCGCAGGAGGAACGTCGAACAGCTTTGCCGCTCTTTTCTTCTCCCCGCCGGGGAGAAGGTGGCCCGAAGGGTCGGATGAGGGGGTAACGTTGCCGGATTTCGGAGAGCTCGCCCCCTCAACCCGCTGCCGCGACCTTCTCCCCGGCGGGGAGAAGGCGACAAGCGGCGAGCCCCTGGCCGGAACTCAATGTCCACAAGCAACAGCGATCTACGCTTTCGCGCCGGGTTTCTCCCTCGGCTCTGTCGCCTTGTCGCTCTTCGGCGCCTTTTTCTCTGGCGATGCAGCCCCCGTATGAGCCACCACCGCCTTGTCGCCCTCTTCCGAAAGCAGCGCCGCCAGCATCTGCGGATTGGCGTCGCCTTCCACATGGATGTTGAGGTTGCGTTGCGGGAACGGGATGGCGATGCCCTCTTCGCGGAAGCGCTGGAGGATGGCGATACGGAGAGCGTTTTTCACGCCAAGCCCGTTCGAAAGATCGGCAAGGTGGAAACGCAGTTCGAAATCCAGCGAAAAATCGCCGAAGCGGAGGAATTCCACATGCGGCTCGGGATTGCGCAGCACCGGCGGCTGGGCGCGCACCAGTTCCAGCAGAATATCCATGACCTGCTGCGGATCGGAATCGTAGGAGACGGAAACCGGAATTTCCGCGCGCATGATGCGGTTGCGGTGCGTCCAGTTGCCAACGGAGGAATTGATGAACTCCGAATTGGGCACGATGATCGATTGGCCACGGAAGGTTTCGATCTCGGTGGCGCGCACGGAAAGCCGTTTCACGGTGCCTTCCGTCGTGCCGGTCACCACCCAGTCGCCCACCTTGAAGGGGCGCTCGACCAGCAGGATGAGGCCGGAGACGAAGTTGGAGACGATGTTCTGCAGACCAAAACCGATACCGACCGAAAGGGCCGAAGCCACCAGCGCCAGGCTGGAGAGGTTGAGACCGGCCGAAGACACGCCGAAGATGGCGGCCACCGCGATGCCGAGATAACCGATGCCGGTCTTGACCGAGTTGCGCACCCCGGCATCCACCTGGCCGCGTGCCATGACGTTATTGTCCAGCCACTTCTGGAACCAGCGGGTGATGATGTAACCGATGGCGAAGACGAGAACGCCGCCGAACAGCCCGATCAGCGATATCGAGGCATTGCCGACGGTGATGCCGGTCAACAGGCGATAGGCCCAGCTTTCAATATCGCCCGGCTGGAAACCCCAGGAAAACAGGATGAGCGGCACGCCGAAGGCAAGTGCCACGGCATAGATGCCGAGCCCCGCGGCAAGGCCGGCCTGATCGAGCGCGACCACGCCGAGACCGAAACGCCGCGCGAGATAACGGCCGGCAAGCGATTCCGCAAAGGCGCCCTGTCGCGAAATCGCCTTGCCGGAGAGAATGCCGATATACATCGTCGCCAGCACCGCGCCGGTGGCGACGATCTGCGTGGCAAGGAAGCGCGCAAGACCGACATAACCCGTCAGGCAGGCGCCGATGAGAACGAGGCCGCCCACCCGCAGCAGGATGACGAGCCAGCGCGGCAGGCGCTGGTTGCCGGTCTCGTAATCCTGCCCCTCGCCGATCACCGGCCGCAGGAAGGATACGGTCAGCAGAATAAGGCCGATGATGATCGAGGCGACGAAACTCTTGGCAACCGTGACGATCAGCGGCGAATAAAGCGTCTCGCTGATCGTGCCGAACAGGTAGTCGAGCCCGTTGACGAGCGCCATCAGCAGCACCGCCGAGGACAGCGTGTGCGCGCCCTTGTTGGACACCTTCAGAAGACGCCATTCCGGCTGCGTCGGCGCAAAGATCGCATAGCTCAGCCGCGAGACGAAATAAACGAAACCGGTGATTGCCATTGCCCCGAACAGGATCGGCGCGATGTCTGACCGCAGCACGTTGAAATTATCCAGGAAGAAGGCGGAGGTGACGAGAAACAGGAACAGCGACAGCGACTGCACCATGGTCGACCAGAAGGCCACCGAAAGCCTTCTGAGATAGGAAGGCTCGCCCGTAAACGCCCGCCGGTCCATGCGGCTGCCGAAAAAGCGGTAACCGCCCACGAGAAACAGCAGGGCGGCCATGATCGACAGCGTCACCGCCCCGAACATCGGCAGGCGCTTGTAATTCCAGACGAAACCCGCCCAGCTGCTGAAGGCGTTGTTGAGGTTGGTCAACTCCGTCAGAAAGGCGGAGGAAGCATCGCCCAGCGTCTGCGCGGAAACCTCGGTGCGCTTGAACAGCGTGGCGGCAAAAAGCGCCCGGCGAACGGCGGTGATGTTGTTGGAGATCTGCGCGGCATTGGTGGCCGTGCTCTCCACCTCGCCGGCAATCGCATTCACCTCGGCCCGTTCCGCCGTCAGCCGGTTTCGCTCCTCCGTCACCATGCTGGCCTCCGGCGGCTGGTCGTCCGCAGGCGCTGCACCCAGCGCATCCAGCCGGGTCTTGATCTGGTCGAGACGGGTGCGCAGCTTGGTATTGGCAGCGGCGGCATCGGCGGCGATGGTGTCGGCGCGGCCCTTCAGGTCCACAAGCTGCACATCGTCGCTGCCGCCCGCTTCCACCTGCTTGGCGATCGCAGCGACATCGGCCTTCCATTTCTCCAGCTCCGCCCTCGCCTGTTCGACGGTCGAAGCCTGGATCACCACAGGCGCAGGCGATGTTGTTTCCCCTTGCGCCTCGGCCGGCAGTGCCGACAAAAGACCGCCGGCCAGACAAAGCACCACGGCCACTACCGCCGCCATGGCGCTCTTTTGCCGCCGATCCGGCGCCAAGCCGCCGAACACCCGTCTGCCGTCCATCAATCCGCCGAACATCAACCGCACATCCATGCCTTTCGTCTCTTTGCGCCGCATTTGGCTATTTAGCGCCTGCCGCGCGGAAAACCACCCGCATAAAGCGAGGTTTTCAGGAGTTTGCCTTGCTTTTCACCACGAGAATCATCACCTTTGATGATGCAGCAACATGGGAGGAAATCATGGAATCTGCTGGCATTGGCTGGATCGCAGCCATCATCATCGGTGGTGTCGCCGGGTGGCTCGCCGAACAATTCATGAAAAGCAATATGGGTGTTTTCATGAACATCCTACTTGGAATCGTCGGCGCGATCGTCGCCAACGCCATCCTTTCGGTATTTGGAATCGTTTTGACGGGTTGGCTCGGATATCTCATCGCCGGCTTCATCGGCGCCTGTATCCTCATCCTTGTCGGCCGGGCTTTCAGGCGCGGATGAATAAAAGAAAAAATCCGTAAACCCCCGGATTTACAGCCTTTTCCAGCGCGGCTGAAATTTTTTCGTCACAAAAATCGAAGAAATTTCATTTCCGCGCTGGACAAGCCCAAACTTCCCCTTTATACGCCCCCTCACACCGCCACACGGTGCCGGTCGGGTGATTAGCTCAGTTGGTAGAGCAGCTGACTCTTAATCAGCGGGTCGTAGGTTCGAGCCCTACATCACCCACCAATCTTTCCAAGCACTTAGCATGGATTTCATCTGCTGGGCGGCTGGAATAATTCTCACAGATTTATCATATATTCTGAGAAGATAAAATCACCTCTCATGCAGTTCTTGGTGACAAGGTTCGCGTCTACCGCCGCGCCAACAGTTCGCTGTGGCAATGCTCCACCTATCTCGATGGCAAGGAGTGGCGCGTCAGCACCAAAACCGACAGTCTGGCTCTAGTCAAAGAATTCGCTGACGACTGGTATTCTGGACTGCTCTGTTCCCCAAAAACGGTCCAGTTTTTGGGGAACAGAGCAAAAGCATGAAGACCCATAGTTCAGACACCCCAAGAAAACGCAACTGTAATGTTAGGGCGGCGCATATTCGCGATAACGGCCGGGCGGAAACCGCCCGGCCTGTTTTTCAATTGTGTCAGGCGAAGATGAAATTTTCAGTGGTGAGCTGCCACTTACTCATTCCGTCGAGCGATACTCGATTGTTGTCGCCGAAGTCGATCGTGGTCTGGCCGTCGGCCTCGGAAATATTGGCCATGATCTGCTCGAATGACGTCGCCAGCGGTATACCATGGATCTCGATGATATCCTCGGCGGCATTGAAATCGTAGATGACGTCATTTCCCTCATTCGCGCTGAACACGAAAGTGTCCCTGCCCTCAAGGCCGGAGAGCGTATCGTCCCCTTGCTCACCGATAACGCGATCATCGGCGCAATTTCCGGAGATCACGTCATCGCCGGTGCCGCCCCAAAGGGTAGAACCATTGACCCCTGCGGTGAGGATATCGTTGCCGGCATGGCCGTAGATAAAGGCGTCCACGGCTTTGCCATGGATGATGTCTTTTTTGGCGGAACCTTCACGGACACCTTCATTCAATACGTCGCTCACCATGATGGTGATCTCCTTGGTAAAGGTCGCACCAGCTGTATCCGTGACAGTGATGCCGAGTTCGTGTGCGCTTTGCGTCTCGAAATCCAGCACCGCACCTGTTTTCACCCGGATCGCATTGCCGGCCAGTTCGAACCGGTCGGTCGCTCCGGCGACGAGCGAAAAACTCATCGTATCATCCGCGTCGGGATCGATGCCCGCGAGCGTTGCGACGATCGTGCCGGCTCGGCTATTCTCGGCAATGGTCCCGCCCTTCACCAGGATATCGGTCGGTGTATTATTCGGCGGGCTCAGCAATGCGTCGACGCCAAGGGTCCGGTCGGCGAACTGGAACAATTCGACGCCAGTGATCTTGTCGTCACCATCCGGAGCCCCCGACCGCCGATCGCTCAGCATATAAGTCTGCGTGATGCCATCGTAAGTAATGGTATAATCGCTCCGCTTGCCACGGAACACCACCGTGTCGGCGCCTGCGCCCCCATTGAAGACATTCGCCTCCGCATCGCCGATGAAGAAATCATTGGCGTTCGATCCCAGGATGACCTCGACGCTTCTGAACACGTCGCCTTCCGCGCCTCCGCCATGCACGCCCGTCGTCAGATTGACCGTAATACCAATATTACTCTCGGCGTAGCTGACGGTATCAACGCCGCAGCCGCCGATGAAGACATTGGCCCCGGCATTGCCGATGAAGGTGTCATCATGATCCGATCCGATGATCACCTCGATGCTCTCGAAACTATCGCCTGTCGCATCGCCCGCATGAGCGCCCGTCGCCAGGTTGATGCTCACGGCGGCAGAAGCGCTGGCATAGCTGACAATGTCGATGCCGTCGCCACCGATCAGACGGTCCGCGCCGCCGCCGCCGATCAGCAGATCATTACCGATGCCGCCGATCAGGACGTTGTCGAGATCGTTGCCTGTGCCGATGAAGGCGCCCCTGCCCGTATAGGTCAGGTTCTCCACACCGGAGGACAGCGTATAGGCTTCGAGAGTGGTCTCCACCCTGTCGATCCCCGCGCCGCCGACCTCGACGACCAGCACCCTTGAACGCTCGACCACGTAGATGTCGTCGCCAAAGCCGCCTTCGAGGATATGCCCCTCGGTCGCCGAGGACAGCCTGTCGCCGAAACTTGAGCCGACAATATGCTCGAACGAGACCAGACTGTCGCCAGCCGCTTCGCCGCCGAGATTGACATTGGTGGTCAGGTTGACGTTCACCGCAGCAGACGACGAGACGTAGCTGATGATGTCGACACCGTCTCCGCCGATGAAGGCATTCGCCCCGGCATTACCGACAAAGGTGTCGTCATGCTTCGAACCAAGCACAACCTCAATCTCCTCGAAGGTGTCGCCTTCGGCATCGCCCGTATGAACGCCCGTCGCCAAATTGATGTTCACGGCCACGGAGGCGCCCGCATAGCTGACGATGTCGAAGCCGTCGCCGCCGATGAAACGATCCGCCCCAGCACCGCCAATAAAATAGTCCGCCCCGCCAAGGCCGATCAGCGTATCGTTACCGATGCCGCCGATCAGAACGTTGCTGAGATCATTGCCAGTGCCGATGAAGGCGCTGCTGCCGGTATAGGTCAGGCGCTCGAGATGCGCTCCGAGCGTCACGCTGGAGAGCGTCGTCTCCACCGCATCGATGCCTTCGTCCCCGTTCTCGATGATCTGAATATTCGCATCACCCAGAACATAGACGTCGTTTCCGAGCCCGCCGGTCAGGACATGACCAGCCGTCGCCGACGACAGCCTGTCGCCAAAGCTTGAGCCAATCGCCCACTCGAACGAGACCAGACTGTCGCCATCCGCGTCACCGCCAAGATTGACGTTGGTGGTCAGGTTGACGTTCACCGCAGCCGAGGACGAGACATAGCTGATTGTATCGACGCCGTCGCCGCCATCGAAACGATTGGCGCCGCCATTGCCGATGAAGGTGTCGCCAAAGCGGGTACCCTCGATCACCTCGATGCTCTCAAAAATATCGCCCGTCGCGTCGCCCGTGTGAACGCCCGTCGCCAGGTTGACGCTCACGGCTGCAGAGGCGCTGGCATAGCTGGCGATGTCGATACCGTCGCCGCCGACCAGACGATCCGCCCCGCCGCCGCCGATCAGAATGTCATTACCGATGCCGCCGATAATGGTGTTGTCGAGATCATTGCCGGCGCCGATGAAGGCGCCGCTGCCGGTATAGGTTAGGTTTTCCAGATGCGCTCCGAGCGTCACGCCGGAGAGCGCCGTCTCCACCACATCGATACCTTCGCCTACGCTCTCGATGATCTGAATATCCACATCGCCCAGAAAATAGACGTCGGCGCCGAGCCCGCCCGCCAACACATGTCCAGCCGTCGCCGACGACAGCCTGTCACCGAAGTTCGAGCCGATCACATACTCGATTGCGATCAACCGGTCATTCTCAGCGTCACCGCCATTAACGCCCGCCGTCAGGTCGATGCTTACGGCTGCGGAAGCACCCGCATAGCTGACGCTATCGATGCCGTCGCCGCCGTGAAAGATGTTCGCATCGGCATTACCGATAAAGCTGTCGTCATGAACCGAACCAACAATTACCTCGATGTCCTCGAAAGTATCGCCCGCCGCATCGCCCCTGTGAACGCCGGTCGCCAGATTAATACTCACGGCAGCAGAGGCGGTGGCGTAGCTGACGATGTCAAAGCCGTCGCCGCCGACAAAGCGATCCGCCCCACCACCTCCGACGAAATAGTCCGCTCCGCCCAGGCCGATCAACGTATCATTGCCGATGCCGCCGATCAGGACGTTGTCGAGATCGTTGCCGACGCCGATGAAGGCGCCGCTGCCCGTATAGGTCAGGCGTTCCAGATGTGCGCCCAGCGTTACGCTGGAAAGCGCCGTCTCAACCGCATCGATCCCTTCATCCCCGGCCTCGATGATCTGAACATTCGCATCACCCAGAACATAAATGTCGTTACCGTTCCCGCCGGCCATTACATGTCCGGCCATTGATGAAGACAGTCTGTCGCCAAAGCCTGAGCCGATGACATGCTCTATTGAGATCAGACGGTCGTTCTCCGCGTAACCACCATTGGCGCCCGACGTCAGGTCGATGCTGACGGCTGCGGAAGCACCCGCATAGCTAACGCTATCTATGCCATCGCCGCCAATGAAAGCGTTCGCCCCGGCATGGTCGATGAAGGTGTCGCCAAAGCGTGTCCCCTCGATCACCTCGATGCTCTCGAAAGTATCGCCCGCCGCATCGCCCGCATGAACGCCCGTCGCGAGGTTGATGAGCACGGCTGCTGAGGCGCTGGCGTAGCTGACAATGTCGATACCCTCGCCGCCGACGAAGGTATTCGCACCGGTATTGGCGATGAAGGTGTCGCCAAAGCGCGTGCCCTCGAATACCTCAATGCTTTTGAAGATGTCGCCTGCCGCATCGCCGGTGTGGATATTGGTGATCAGGTTGATTGTGATCGCACTGTCGCTGTCTATATAGCTGACGATATCGATACCATCGCCACCATAGAAGGTGTTCGCCTCCGCCCTGCCGATGAATCTGTCGTTCCCGGCTGTGCCGGCAACACCACCATCAGCCGCATTGCGTACCATGATGGTGATTGTCTTTTTCATGGTCGCGCCAGCGGTATCAATGACCGCCACAACGAGTTCGTGCGAACGCGTAACCTCGTAGTCGATATCCGCACCCGCCTTTACCCGGATCTCCCGACCGACCAGTTCGAAACTGTCGGTCGCCCCGGAGACAAGAGCAAAGGTCGCCGTGTCGCCCGCATCCGGGTCTACGCCCGCAAGCGTCGCCACGACAGTGCCGGCGGGACTGTTCTCGGTAATGACGCCGCCCGTCACCACGATATCCGTTGGCGCCCGGTTCTCCATCTTCGGGTTCAGGGCCTCGCGAAGAACCACGTCGCCCGCGAATTGAAACCGCTCGACCCCCGTAACCTGATCGCGACCATCGGATTCGGAGCGCAGATCACTTACCGTATAGGTCTGCGTTTCGGTATTATAGCTAATGTCGTAGCTGACGCGCCTGCTGGTAAACACCGCAGTATCAATGCCGTCACCTCCGATCAGGCGGTCGTCCCCGGCTCTGCCATGAAGCGTGTCATCACCAGAGCCGCCCTCAAGGACGTCATCTCCGACCTCGCCGTAAAGGATGTCGTTGCCGGCTCCGCCACGAAGCGTATCGTCGCCGCCCTTGCCATACAGCTTGTCATCACCTGGCCCACCCGTTATGAAGTTGGCCATATCGTTGCCGGCGCCGGTGAACGCGCCGGTACCTGTATAGGTCAGCCGCTCCACGTTCTCCCACAGCCCCCCCAAGGTGTTACCCCCGATTCGCACCTCGTCATCACCGCCATTGGCCGCTTCAACCACCACCGGGCTCCCGCTGCCAACGACATAGACATCGTCGCCGTCGCCGCCTTGAAGAAAATGATATTGCCCCCTCGTGGACGACAGCGTATCGGAAAAGCCCGAACCTATCACCCGCTCGAAGCCGATCAACCTGTCGCCCTCCGCGTCGCCCCCAGAACCAGTCCCCTGCATGAGGTCGACGTTGACTGCCGAAGACGACGTCGAATAGTCGATCGTGTCTATATATTCCGCCGAAAAATCTTTGCCCGTACCTGCGTCGAACATATCGGCCCCAGCCGTCCCCACGAAGGTGTCCGCCTTCGAAGAACCCTGGATCACCTCGATGCTTTCGAAGGTGTCGCCCGCCGCTTCGCCCGTATGGACCCCAGTCTTCAGGTTGATCGTCACCGGATTCGGATAGGTCGCCGTGTCCACGCCGTCTCCGCCAATCAGACGGTCGGCCCCGGCACCACCGTTCAAGGTGTCATTGCCGTCGCCGCCCCGCAGGGCATCATCGCCGGCATCGCCGTTAAGCATGTCGTTGCCGGCTCTCCCGTCCAGATCATCGTTGCCATCACCGCCGAAAAGCCGGTCATTACCCTCGCCGCCGTCAAGAACATCGTCGCCGGGCCCTCCATGCAGCGTGTCGTCGCCGGCTGCGCCATCAAGCGTGTCATTACCCTCGCCTCCGACCAAAAGATCGTTACCGCCGAGTCCATAAATTTCATCATTGGCAGCCGTGCCGGCTATAGTATCTGACGTTGACTTTCCTATAATTATTGCCATTTTAATTTATCCTAGTTGATTTTATCGTAATATTTTCACTAAATTAAATAAAGAATTTCCATATTTTAATATATTATCGAGATTTTTATAATAAATATGGGTTGATTTCATTTTTTTATTTCTATCTATTATTTATGTAAAAGATTATACATCCACAAAAATGCAAAATAAAAATTATTAATATTGTGCTATCTTGTTCACACAATATGTTAATTGTCTCCGACGCAGCTCGAGGGACTGGACTTTTCGCCGATAATCTCGGTGGCGCAGCGGCGAGACGGCAGCGCGCAGTGGGAGAGAAAATGACTTTCCGATCCGCCGTCTTATTGGTGTCAGCATGTTCAGAACAACGTCGGGGCGTATTAACTCCTCAGGAACTGCCCCACGTAATCCCAGAGAGAACTGTGGTTTTTAAAAACGGTAATTAATCAAGGCGTTTGGGATGACTTCATATCCACTAGTATGCCCACGATCTTCTATCGAACACGCTACGCCCTCTCGTCCAGGATCTGCGCCGTGCCCAGACATTTGAACCATGAAGGGCGGCGACCTTTGGTTGCCGCTGCTTTGGGCGCAACCCGAGGTGCTTTTCTCTCGGTCGCTTTGCTCAGCGCTTTCACCAATATCCTGATGCTGACCGGTCCGCTGTATATGATGCAGATCTACGACCGGGTTCTCGCCAGCCGCAGCGTGCCGACGCTCGTTGCCCTGTCGGTACTTGCCGTCGTTCTTTATGTATTCCTCGGCATTCTCGAATTGATCCGGGCGAGGATCCTCTCCCGCATCGGCGAGCGGATCGAGGAACAGCTTGGCGGGCCGACTTTCGATGCGGTGCTGCTGCTGCCGCTCAAAATGTCGAAAAAGGAAGTGGCCGCACAGCCGGTGCGGGATCTCGAGCAGATGCGGCAATTTATGAGCGGTCCGGGCCCGGTTGCCATTTGCGACATGCCCTGGCTGCCGCTTTATATCGGCATCCTGTTTCTGTTCCACGCCTATCTGGGCTGGCTGGCGATCGCCGGGGCTGCCGTTCTGATCGTCATGACGCTCTGCAGCGAAGCGGTGCTGCGTGACCCGGCCCGAAGAGTCTCGATGTTGTCGTCGGCACGCGCCGAATTCGTCGAGGCCGGACGGCGCAATGCGGAGGCATTGCACGCCATGGGCATGAAGAGCGCCTATGCGCAAAAATGGTCGCAAACCAATGCCGCCTATATTCACGAGCAGCGGCGCGCGAGCGATGCCACCGGCAGCTTCTCGAGCTTTTCGAAGATCTTCCGGCTGGCGCTGCAATCCGCGGTACTGGCGTTGGGCGCATGGCTTGCCATCCAGCAGCTGGCATCCCCCGGTGCGATGATCGCCGCCTCCATTCTCACCTCGCGGGCGCTTGCACCCATCGAGCAGGCGATAGGCCAATGGCGCGGCTTTGTTAATTTCCGGCAGGCCAAAGATCGTGTCAGCCAGCTTCTGGACAAGATCGGCGCGGACAGGGAGAAAATGCCGCTGCCCACGCCTTCGAAGTCAATTGCCGTCTTGGGTGTGTCGATTGCCGCTCCGGGTTCTCAATTGCCGTCCGTTCGCGACGTGAACTTTTCGCTCGTGGCCGGACAGGGTCTTGGCATCATCGGGCCAAGTGGTTCCGGCAAATCAACACTTGTGCGCGCGCTTGTCGGCATCTGGCCGGCGGCAAGGGGAACGATTAGGCTGGATGGGGCGGAACTCGACCAATGGCATCCTGAAGCGCTTGGCCCGTCGATCGGTTATCTGCCACAGGGCGTCGAGCTGTTCGACGGCACGATTGCGGAAAACATCAGCCGTTTTTCCAGCTCAGTTGAACCGTCGGACATTATCGAAGCGGCAAAACTGGCGGATGTGCATGACCTCATCCTATCGATGCCCGAAGGATATGATACGAGGATCGGCACGAGTGGCGCGATACTTTCCGCAGGTCAGCGGCAACGGATCGGGCTCGCGCGGGCGCTGTTCGGGAAACCTTTCCTGATCGTTCTGGATGAGCCGAATGCCAGCCTCGACGCGGAAGGCGAACTGGCGCTGACGAATGCGATCACCATCGCGCGGCGGGGCGGTGCCATCGTGGTGATTGTCGCGCATCGCCCCAATGCGCTCTCGGCTGTCGACAATGTTCTCGTCCTTGCCCAAGGCACGATGGTGGCCTTCGGGCCACGCGACGAGGTGCTTCGCAAGACGACAATGCGTGCAGTATCGGAAAAAGCATGAAATCGACGAAAGAAACTGCGGCAGGCCGTTCAATTCGGCACTATACAATGACGGGGCTATTCACCCTCGCTCTCATGGTTTTTGGCGTCGGCGGCTGGGCCGCCACGGCCAATCTGTCCGGTGCGGTGATCGGTACTGGCACTGTTGTCGTTGATGGAAACGTCAAACGTATCCAGCACCGGGAAGGCGGCATCGTCGGCGAGATCGGCGTGCGCAACGGCGCGATCGTCAAGTCGGGCGATCTGCTCATCCGGCTCGACGATACGGTGACACGAGCCAGTCTTTCCATCGTCGCGAAACAAATGGGGCAATTGAACGCCAGAAGAATGCGGCTCGTGGCGGAACGCGACAATGCCGCAGCATTGGCGGTGCAGGTCGGTTTGCCCGGCGATCCCGATCAAAAAGATATGGCGGAATATATCGATGCGGAAACGGCGCTTTTTACCGCCCGGAGACGCACGATAGACGGCCAGAAGGCCCAGCTCGGACAGCGGATCGACCAGATACGGCAGGAAAACGAGGGACTTGTCGTCCGCAAGAATGCCAAAGCGGAGGAGCTGTCGTGGATCGGACAGGAGCTTATTCGTGTCAGAAGCCTCAACGAGCAGCAACTGATCCAGTTCAACCGTCTGGCGGAGCTGGAGCGGCTACGGGCGCAGCTCGATGGCGAGCGCGGACAGCTGATCGCCGAGATTGCCAGGGCGGCCACCCGTATCACCGAAACCGAACTGCAGATCCTTCAGCTCGATCAGGACCGGCTGGCGGAGGTTCTGACGGAACTTCGCGATGTCGACAACAAGCTCGCCGAGCTTTCGGAACAGAAGATCACCGCCGAAGATCAGTTGAAGCGGATCGATATCCGCTCTCCGCAGGACGGCATCGTACATGAACTCGCCGTCCACACCATTGGCGGCGTGATTACCGCCGGCGAAACCGTGATGCAGATTGTGCCGGTCAATGACCAGCTGGTCGTCGAGACACAAATCCAGCCGGCCGATATCGACCAGATACACGTCGGCCAGCAGGCGACCCTGCGTTTTTCCGCTTTCAACCAGCGCACGACGCCGGAAATCATGGGCCACGTAAAAACGGTCGCGGCCGATCTCGTGAGCAATCCGCAGACGGGCGAAAGCTGGTATACAGCGCGCATCGGGATCGAGCCGGATGAACTGGCGAAACTCGGCAATCTGAGCTTGTTGGCGGGTATGCCGGTGGAGGCCTACATCAAGACCGGCGAAAGAACCGCGCTGTCCTACCTCGTTAAGCCGCTCACGGATCAGATCAGCAAGGCGATGCGGGAGGAGTAAGCTGTCAGTGGCAAAAGTGACCGCGCCGCCGCGGTTGACGGATGCATTTCGAAATACCTACAATTTTATTTCCGGCACGCTTGCCTTTGCGCCCACAAAACGCAGTGCCAACGGTCGTCCGGCGATGCGGCTGCCGAATTCCTCGGTAAACGGAACGGGCGACGCCCGCTTTACGGCGTCGATGGCCGAATCGATGAAGGCCTTGCGTCGCGGGCTGTCCTCCTGCGGGCGTGCGGCCGTCACCACCACCTTTCCCCTTATCTGCCCATCCTTGTGCAGAATGAACTGTAGCGTCACCACCAGCCCCGCGGTATCGTCAGGCGGCACCCAGCAGGCAAAGATGGCATCGACCATTTCGTTGAGATTGGCGGCCGGCGTGGGATCCTTACACACACGCGACTGGCCTGACGCCTGCGTGAAAAAGCCTGCCGTCAGGATGGCAAGCGCCAGGAGAGCCGGCAGCCCGAAATGGCGGGAAAATGAATGACCGCACAAATTCAATATCCTTCATCGCGGGATAATCCGCCTGCTCGGACTACGACCCAGCTTTTCCAATTGAAAACTTCAGAAAACCCCCTGAAATCATATGATTTAAAAGTAATTATTTGCAATAATAAAGCTAAAATGAGACAAAGATAAATAAAATATCCAAAAATAAGCGTGAATATCTAAACATTAAAAAAATAAATCTCAAGAAATGCAAAGTTGCTATTGAAATTTATAATTTAATAACTCAATTACTTTCTCACGGCACGGGCGAATACACGCTTTGGCGAGCCGTTAAAAGCGGTCGTCGCTTCCCCGATGACGCAGCCATGAGAACCGCCGCACCGGTGATGATTTGCTTCAACCCGTTGCGCACCTTTCCCCAAAGCTGTCTCAATCGTCCTTATGATCGGCCGCATGAGATTGCTCACCAACATATTGCTTTTCATCCTCGGCGCGGTCGGGAGCGGGATATGTGCGTTTTTATTATCGGCAGCACTTGCCGATTCCGGGTTTCTCGGCTCCTGTTTTGAGGGAAATTGCGCTTATGCAGCGCTTTTCATGGTGTTGCCCGTTACATGGTTCGTGCTTTTTGCGCTTTATGTGATGGCTCTGCTGATCTGGCGTCGAAAGCCTTTCCGGAATGGAAGGCTCTGAAAACGAACAAGGTGACATCATCGCCGCCGCGCGCTCGTTGACAGCGATCAAGACTTGCCGTTAACGTCCGCCTGCTGGGGGATTCGCTGCCAGTGATATGCGGGCCTCATGAGCATACCCGATATCACCGGCCTCTGAATGTGCATGTTCGATTTGCGTCTCGCGTATGATGGGCATGACGGAAAACAGGGAGACCAAAGGATGCGGGCCTCAATCAATTCCCCGTCGCTTTCGATAGACACCATGGATTATCAGGCCGAGTGCCAGTTCGCGCTGGAGCCTTCCATTCACGGGCTGATCGAAAAAGCGGAACATGCCGGCTGGAACCGCCAGCAGGCCGCCCTTGCCATCGTAGCGCTCGCCAGCGAGCATCTCACCGATCTATTGTCCGCCGGCGGCCTTTCCGCGCCGGATCAACGTCCCCTCTCCTGATCCTTCCCGAAGCCGGGCGGATCAGCGCCTGCGCGCGTAAAACATCATCGTGAAAATCGACGCAGCAGACCCGGAGTGTCCCTGTCGACACTGCCGGAACGGCTCGTGCCGTGAGGTCTCGCCGTGTGGCGCGAAGCCGATCTCGTGCGTCAGCGATCCCCCGGCGCAGCCCGTCGCGCCCGGGCCTGCTCATCCGCGCCAAGCCCCCTGATCGCGTGCCAGCGACCCTGCCATAGTCTTGACACAAGCGACCAATAATGAGAACATAAAGTGAACATTATGGAGCTCAGCGATGAACCCAGCAGACGCAGCCATAGAAAATGCACTCTCGGTCGTTGCCCGCTCGCGCGACATGCGCGAACGCGCGCTCGAACGGCGCCGCGAACTGCAACGGCGAACGGAAGTCATCATCACCCGACCGCTTTACGTGCTCAAAAAGAACGAAGGGCCGAAACAGCTGTCGCTGAAACTCGACAGCTAGTCGCCGATGCAAACCTATGCGAAACCGGCAAGGGCAGCCGTGAAAGCAGGGGCACCGTCTTTGCCCCCTCACGGCAAAATCCCGTGCGGATCACCTCACGCACGGGATTTTCAGAATGAAGAGGTTGTTGTTCTTGGTCTATTGCATGCGTTGCATTGCGGCTTCCGGTTCACCCGTCGTCGCAACCGCTGCCGGAAGGCGGTCGGTTTTTTTCAGGATGACGACCGGCTTTTCCACCGGCTCTGTCGGCGGAACGATGCTTGCGGTTTTGAATTCACGGTCTACGGCAGGAACGGAAGCGTTGATCTGTTGATGACCTGCGCATTCTGCAAGCGCTGCACTGGCGGAAAAACCAAAGACAGCGGCGATAATGAGAACTGATTTCATGTCATTCTCCCTTCGCTCTTGTGGCAATCTCCAGTCTAGGTGGAGACGGGCCGGATTGAAAATCACACTTTAGAGACATCTAAAGCTCATCATCATTTCGGCAGTCGTCGTCATTGGTGTGCGGGGGGCAGGCAACAGGCAAATGCCGTCGCCCTTATTTCTTGCGCACATCCAGCGGATTTCGGCAAAGCGGTCTGCGAAATATCATCGCCACGTAACTTCCCTTAAGAGAAATGAGGCTTGGCGTGTAAGTCGAAACCTTTGCCGAATTGGCGGCCTTTATCGTTCTCCCCTCAGAGGATTTCTGCTGCATGGCACGCCTCCTTCCATAAGCCATAACGAAAATGCGGCCGGTCTTGTTCCGAATCGCGCCTCTCTTCCCCCGGAAATGCCCGAGGCGCTGCCGTGTATTCTTCTTCCCGCCGGGGAGAAGAAACAAGTGGTGCCCTCCCCGTGACATCGGCTGCCCTTAACGCTCGCGCTTGAAAATTCCGCCCAAAACCTCTATATGACCCAGCGCGAGGACGACCTCGGCCATATCGGCGACAGCATGCGGGACGGCCCGGTCACATACCGGAGAATGAAATGCGCTCCCTGCAAGATCGTATTCGCCACGCGCTCAGCTTCGAAATCATCGGCCTTCTGCTCGTCGTGCCGCTCGGTGCGCTGGTCTTCGGCATGCCGTTGGAAGATATCGGCATTGTCGGTCTGGTCAGCGCCACCCTCGCCACCATCTGGAACTACGTCTATAATCTCGGCTTCGACCATGCGATGCAGCGCCTGAAGGGTACGACGCTGAAGACGCCCGCCATCCGCGTCGCACACGCCCTGCTGTTCGAACTTGGCCTGCTGATCGTGCTGATGCCCTTCATCGCCTGGTATCTCGGCATCAGCCTTGCCCATGCGCTGGTGATGGATGTTTCGTTTGCGCTGTTTTACGTGGTCTATGCTTTCGTCTTCAACTGGAGCTACGACCGGATTTTCCCGCTGCCGGAATGGCAATCGCAGGATGCCGTCTGATCGACGGCCACCGCTAGAGACAGCAAAACTTCAGCGTAGCGATTCCTTGAAAAAGCTCACGACATCGGCGTTGAAACCACGATGAAACTCTGCCCGGTCAAAACCGGGCGCATCGCTGCAAACCTGCGGCAAAGCTTTTGCCATTTCTGCCGGGCAAGGCGCGATGAACGAAAAATGCCCTGCCCCCTTCACCATCCGGTAGTCCGGCTTTCCCGGCAGTTCATCGCGCAATCTCGCAACATCCTCCGGCACAATGCCATCACCGCCCTGTTCCGAACTCCACAGCTGGACAGGAATACCGATATCTTTCAGATTTTCAGCACCGGGAAAGGCATTGAGCGGGTCTGCAACAACCGCAGCCCTTACCCGCTTATCGTGAGCCCGGTCTTTCGCAACAGCGCTTTTGTCCCGCATCTGCGCGCATATCGGCGCCTGCTCGTCCGGGCATGGCAATCTGCTGTTTAAAAAATCCGGTACGCCGCCGGCAAGCACCAGCGCCGTATAACCGCCGCGCGAAAATCCGAAGACACCGATCCGCCCGGCATCGATGACGCCGGCCTCTTTCCAGCCCGCCAGCATATGATCAAGCAGGCGCATAATATCCGCCGGCCGGTCGGTCAGCGCGGAAAGCTCGCCTGCCCGCTTCATATCAATCGCATTATCGCCGGGATGATTAAGCGCCGCGACGATGAAACCGGCATCCGCCAGCGCCGCCGCCGTATCGCGGTGGCTGAAATATGTGCCGGCGAAACCATGGGAAATGACGATAAGCGGATATTGTCCGTCAATGATCGGGCAATCGCGCACCACAGGCAATACGAAGGGACCGAAGCGGGTTTCCACCGGCTCTGCCGCACAGGGCGACCAGACCGCCGCTCTGATGGGAGCTTTGCCATCGGTGGATGGAACCTCGATCAACCGCAGGCCGGCGGCCGTGGCAGCGCCCGTCCCGGAAAGAACGGTAATCAGAAGAAGGCAACACACCACCAGGAATCGCATCAGAAACTCTCGCGGATCGGAAACATTGAGCGCAAGGCCGGTCATCAACCAGCCCTGCACGAAACATAAGGCAATTTCTTATAGCGCTGATGACCGCCGCAAAGACTTAAAGCGATTTCAGCGTCCAGGCCACGATCTCGCGCGTGGCGGCGGCGAAGGCCTGATCCAGCGCCTTCACGAAATTGGCGTTGCCGGAACCGCTGACGCGGGCGCTGGCTCGGAACACCTCCTGCGCCTTCACCGTGCCGTTGCGGTCGTTCAGCAGCTTCACCGATATCTCGATATTGGCGATATTCTTCGCCGTATCGATCTCGAAGGCGCGAATATCGGTCACGACCTGATAATCGATCGCCAGCCCCTGCCCCGGCCGGCCGACGCCGCCGAGCTTGCCGGTATCCTCGAAGGCTTCCACGAGCTTGGATTGCACCATGCGCGGCAGGCGGTCGCTCCATTGCGAATTGCCGAGATATTGCACTTCCGAGCCGGAAAGGCGCACCACGATGTTTTCGCTGTCCAGCGCCTTTAACGCGGTCGGATCGGCGATCAGCAATTGCCGGCTTTTCAGCGAAGGGCCCTGCGCCACGGCTGCCGAAGAGACGGAGAGATCGAAGGTGTCGTTCTTCGGCGCCCCCGCACAGCCTGCCATCAAGGCGGCAAACAGCGGAGCCAGAAGGAGGGCGCGGCGCCTTTGGCCGTTCATCGATAGTCTCATTGGCCCATACCCCTCTTAGCGCCTTGTTCTGCCATCATATTGTTTCACGGTTTCGCCGCCGAAAATCAACCGCTGCGGATCCCGGTCGATATTGGTGATGGCATTGTTGAGATTGTCGACAGTCACCCGCGTGCTGCCGATCAGCGCCTGGAAATCTTTCAGGCCCGAGCTGGAGAAACGGGTCAGATTGTCGGCGATCGGGCCGATCCGGGCATTGAGATTGTCCGCGACGGCCTTGAACGAGGTCAGTGTTTCACGCGCCTTGGCAAACAGCGAATTCGCGTCATCGGTGCCGAGCATGCCGTCCACCTTGGCGAGAATGCCGTCGACGCGGCTGGAGGCGAGGTTCAGCTTGCGGCCCATTTCGGTAAAGTCGGAAACCGCCTGGTCGATATCGGCGCGCCGCGCGCCGACGTCATCGGCGATCCGTTTGAAGTTCGCCACCGCATCGCGCGCATCGGCGGTCGCAGAGGAAACGTCATCAACCACGGTGCCCACCTTGGCGGGATCGACGGAGGCGAGAAGATCATCCGCACGCTTTACGACCGTCTGCACCTCGGTGCTCGCCGCCTCGAAATTGCGCGCCGTGCTCTGCACCGTTTCCATGATGCCCTGAATATCGCTCGAAGCCGACGCGACATCCTTCGTCACCTTGTCGACATTCGACAGGATGGAATCGATCTTGCCGGCATCCACGGCCTTCACCAGATCCTCGATGGCGGTCAGCGTGCCGTCGAGACGCACCGAGACCGATTGCACCGTGGTGGAAAGCGAGCTGAGGCTGGCAATGAAATTCTTGATGCCGTCGGAATTGGCCGCCAGCGCATCGGAGAATTTTTCGGCATTGCGCACCGTCTGCGTCAGCGGGCCACGCGCATCCTGCACGAAACCCTGCAATTCACCGATCGCGCCATCGGCGCGCTTCAGGATCTTGTCGGCAGTCGCAAGCAGGTTGGTGACGCTGGAAAGATCGGCCGTCAGCTCGGCGGGAACGCCGCTTTCGACGGCTTTCTGCAGAATGCGCTCGCCATCCTTGTTGCCGCCGGAAAGCTCGATATAGGCAGCGCCCGTCAGGCCCTGAATTTCAAGTACGGCGCGCGTGGACGGAAAAACCGGGGCATCGGCCTGCACTTCGGTAAAGGCGATGGAATAGGCCGGATCATCGCGGTCGATGGCAAGGCCGCGCACCGTGCCAACGGGAATACCGTTGAAGCGCACCGGAGAACCGACGGAAAGACCGTTGGCGGAGCCTGGAATACGCACGACAAGCTGCGCCGTCGGGCCGCCACGGCCGAATTCCGCCATCCAGTAAACGAAGCCGAATGCGGCGGCGATCACGATCAGCGTGAAAATTCCGACTATGGTGTAGTTCGCCTTGGTTTCCATGCTTCTTGTTACTCCACCGGATTTTCATGTTTGCCGTCCGGAAGAACGACAGAGCGCGCCCGTTTGCCGCGGAAATAGGACTGCACCCACGGATCGTCACAGGCGAACATGTCCTGCAATGTCCCTTCCACCAGCACCTTCTTCTGGCCGAGCACCGCAATGCGGTCACAGACGGAGAACAGGCTGTCGAGGTCGTGCGTCACCATATAGACGGTCAGGCCGAGCGAATCACGCAAGCGTGCGATGAGCATATCAAATTCCGCCGCCCCGATGGGATCGAGGCCGGAAGTCGGCTCATCGAGGAAAACGAGGTCGGGATCGAGCGACAGCGCCCGGGCGAGCGCGGCACGCTTGATCATGCCGCCGGAAAGCTCGGAAGGATATTTGTCGCCCGCATCCGGCTTCAGGCCCACCATCTCGATCTTGAGATAAGCGAGCTCGTCCATCAGCTTCTTCGGCAGATCAAGATATTCGCGCATCGGCAGCTGGATGTTTTCCTTCACCGTCAGGCCGGAAAACAGCGCGCCCTGCTGGAACAGCACGCCAAGCCGCTGGTCGAGCATCATGCGGTCGTCTTCGCTCGCGTTGTCGTAATCGGTGCCGAGAATGCGGATCGCGCCCGCCTGCCGCGGCAGAAGCCGCAAGATCGCCCGCATCAACACGGATTTGCCAGCACCGGAGGGGCCGATAAAGCCCAGAATTTCACCGCGATAGACATCGAGGTCGAGATTTTCGAGCACGTTCCGGCCGTTGAAACCGACGGTCACGCCCTCGACGGAAAGCACCACCTCTTTGCCGTCTTTTCCGGTTCTGGTCTGCTGCTGCGGTGTCTGATCCTGTTTCTCCAACGCGGCCCCCTTAAAAATCGATGGCTGCGTAGAAGATGGCGAAAAGGCCATCCACCAGAATGACGACGAAGATCGACTTCACCACCGAGGAGGTGACATGCTGGCCAAGCGATTCCGCCGAACCGCCCACCTTCATGCCCTCAACCGCCGCGACGATGCCGATGATGAGCGCCATGAACGGTGCCTTGATCATGCCGGCGGCAATGGTCGATTCCTCCACCGCGCCGTGCAGGCGCGACAGGAACACCTCAAACGTGATGCCGGAATAAAGCAGCGCCACGATGGCCGCGCCGAACAGTGCTGCGAAATTGGCGAGAATGGTCAAAAGCGGCAGCGCGATGGTGAGCGCCACCAGCCGCGGAAACACCAGCACGCCCACCGGGTTGAGGCCGATGACCTTCAGCGCGTCGATTTCCTCGCGCATCTTCATCGAGCCGATTTCCGCCGTGATCGCACTGCCGGAACGGCCGGCGATCATGATCGCGGTCAGAAGCACGCCGATTTCGCGCAATTGCAGAATGCCGACCAGATCGACAACGAAGACTTCCGCACCGAAATATCTGAGCTGGAACGCGCCCTGCTGGGCGATGATCGCACCGATCAGGAACGACATCAGCATGATGATCGGCACGGCGCGCACGCCCATATGGTCGATCTGGTTGACGATCGCCGCCGGCGAGACGCCGCGCCCGCGCCCAAGCTTCATCTGCGCGCCGCGCACGGCGGAGCCGAGAATATACATGCCCGCCAGAAAATCCGCGCCGTTCTGGATGACGGCCTGACCGATCGGCGCGAAAATACGCTCCACCAGTCCCGGCCTGGCGACGGGTTCGGCCTCCATCTCCGCCTTGTCAGGCAATTGGCCGATGACGTCTTCGATCCGGTCGTTGCCGGTCAGCGTAACGGTTGCGCCATTCGCCTCGAGGTCCCTGCGCAGGCGCTGGATGATCCACGCGCCCGTCGTGTCGATCGCCTCCACCGAGGAAAGATCGATGTCCACGGGACCTGTGGGTTTGCTTTTTTCAATCCTGTCGAGGCTCTCGAAAATGCCGGAGAGATTGCTATTGCGCCAGGAGCCGCTCATGACATAACGCGAGCCGCCGCCGGAGACGGAACCGTCTTCGGTGATTGCGGCCGGGTTCGCCTGTTGCCGTGTGTCCTGTTCTTGCATAATGCTCCGAGCGAGTGCAGCCGTCACGAGATTCTTAAAGGTTTCATAACGTTTTGGCCTTCGGCAGGCCACAGTGACGGCTGACAATTCGTGATAAATTTGGCGTCATGTGTGTTTTGCCGCCCAATCGGAAGTGAAAAAACATGCCCCGTTACCTGCAAGCCACAACAGAACGTTTCCCCGTTGCCGGCAGCTTCACCATTTCACGCGGCACCCGCACGCATGCGGATGTCGTAACGTGCACCATCCGCGATGGTTCCTTCGCCGGCCGAGGTGAATGTGTGCCCTATCCACGTTATGGCGAAAGCATCGAAGGCGTCATCGCCGACATCGAAGCGATGGCCGAGCGGATCGCCGCCGGCCTGACACGGCAGGAATTGCAGCAGGCGATGAAACCGGGCGCCGCCCGAAATGCGGTGGATTGCGCGCTCTGGGACCTCGAGGCGAAGATCAGCGGCAGGAGCGTCGCAGAACAGGTTCTCGGACAGGCGGCAAAGCCGCTCGTCACCGCCTATACGATCTCGCTTGCCGACCCCGACACCATGGCCGCAAAGACTGCGGAAAATGCCGGCCGTCCGCTTCTGAAAATCAAGACCGGCACCACTGACGACGAAGCGCGCCTGCGGGCCGTGCGCGCCGCAGCGCCCGAGGCGCGCATCATCATCGACGCCAATGAGGGCTGGAATGATGATAATATCGAATATTATCTGCGGCTTGCGGCGGAATTGAAGATATCGCTGATCGAGCAGCCGCTTCCCGCCGGCAAGGATGCCATCCTTTCCCGCATCGACCATCCGGTGCTGATCTGCGCCGATGAAAGCGTGCATTCGACAAAGGACCTCGCCGGCCTTCGCGATCGTTACGATGCGATCAACATCAAGCTCGACAAGACCGGCGGTCTGACCGAGGCGCTCATCATGAAGGCGGAAGCGGAGCGGCTCGGCTTCACCATCATGGTCGGCTGCATGCTCGGCACCTCGCTCGGCATGGCGCCCGCCGTGCTGGCGGCGCAGGGAACCGCCTTCGCCGATCTCGACGGGCCGCTGCTGTTGGCGCAGGATCGTGCGCTGGGGCTGGTTTATGAGGGTTCGTTGGTTTATCCGGCGCGGCCGGAATTGTGGGGGTAAGCCCCGGAAATTAAAACCAGATGAGGCGCAACGCCGCCACTGGTTTCTTCTCCCCGCCGGGGAGAAGGTGGCCCGAAGGGTCGGATGAGGGGGCACCGTTGCCGGATTTCGGAGAGCTTGCCCCCTCATCCCGCTGCCGCGACCTTCTCCCCGGCGGGGAGAAGAAACAAGCGGCATCCACTCGTCCCACACGAGCGCGCATTGATCGCAAGGAAACACCGAAGGCCAGTTATCCCTTTAGCCCGCAGGCCCCAATCAGGCCGCGTGCTTGCCAATCAACCCCGGAATATCCACTGGCTCCATCCCGTCCGATGCCTGCTCGGCGGTGACGTCGCTGGTCTGCATCCAGGTGATCAACTCGAAGCTGCCATCGGCATTTTCGGCGATCGCCGTGCAGCTTTCCACCCAGTCGCCGGTGTTGATGTAGCGAATGCCGTCCATGTCTTCCATGACAGCATGGTGAATGTGACCACAGATCACGCCATCGACATTGTTGCGGCGCGCCTCTTCGGCGACCACGCGCTGGAATTCGCCGATGAAATTGACGGCGTGTTTGACCTGCAGCTTGGCCCAGGCCGAAAACGACCAGTAAGGCAGGCCGATGCGGCGGCGCACGGCGGCGATGGCGATGTTGATGGCTATCGCCGCATCATAGGCCCAGTCGCCGAGATAAGCGAGCAGGCGGGCGTTGCGCACCACCACGTCGAACTCGTCGCCATGGATGATGAGGTATTTCTTGCCGTCGGCCGCCTCGTGGATCATGCGTTCGGCCACTTCGATGCCGCCGAAATGCATGCCGGGGAACTCCCGCAGGAATTCATCGTGATTGCCGGGAATATAGACGATGCGCGTGCCCTTGCGGGCCTTGCGCAAGAGCTTCTGCACCACGTCGTTGCAGCCCTGCGGCCAGTACCAGCTGCGGCGCAGGCGCCAGCCGTCGACGATGTCGCCGACGAGAATGATCGTCTCGGCCTCGTGATATTTCAGGAAGTCGAGCAGATAGTCCGTCTTGGCCGCCTTGGAGCCGAGATGAACATCCGAAATGAAAAGCGTTCTGAACTGTCTGGTTTCGATTTGACCGGCCACGGATTTCATCCCCCTGTTCGGTTGCGTCCCTGCGGCTTTCTTACCTCTCAGAACCAGACTCGTGTTTCAGCAACATGACAGACGCCGGTTTTTATAGGGAATATGACGAAAGCCTTCACGAAAACGCGAATAAGCCGTGGCCGCATTTGCATAAGGTGCGGTCAAATAACGGCTGTACCACGGGAAAGTTTGTTGTATTCAGGGGGCCGGAATTGAACCAGACATGACGGTGGAAAATGACCTCTCACGATAAGAACAACACGCCCGCCAACACGGCAAAGGCCGACATCGAGGAACAGGCGCTCTTTTTCCACCGCTATCCGCGCCCCGGCAAGCTGGAAATCCAGGCCACCAAGCCGCTTGGCAACCAGCGCGATCTGGCGCTCGCCTATTCGCCGGGTGTCGCCGCCCCCTGTCTCGCCATTCATGAAAATCCGGAAATGGCAGCGGATTATACAGCGCGCGCCAATCTCGTCGCTGTCATCTCCAACGGCACCGCCGTGCTCGGCCTCGGCAATATCGGCCCGCTCGCGTCCAAACCGGTCATGGAAGGCAAGGCCGTCCTCTTCAAGAAATTCGCCGGTATCGACGTTTTCGACATCGAAATCGATGCGCCGGGCATCAACGACATGGTGTCGACCATCGCGGCGCTGGAGCCCACCTTCGGCGGCATCAACCTTGAGGACATCAAGGCGCCGGAATGTTTCGAGGTGGAACGCCAGCTGCGCGAAAAGATGAATATCCCCGTCTTCCACGATGACCAGCACGGCACCGCGATCATCGTCGCCGCCGCCGTCACCAACGCGCTGGAACTGGCCGGCAAGTCGCTCGCGAGCGTCAAGATCGTCGCCTCGGGTGCGGGTGCGGCAGCACTTGCCTGCCTCAACCTGCTTGTCGCCATGGGCGCGAAGAAAGAAAACATCTGGGTCCACGACATCGAAGGCCTCGTTTATGACGGCCGCAACACGCTGATGGACGAGTGGAAGGAAGTCTACGCCCAGAAGACCGACAAGCGCGTGCTGGCGGACTCGATCGACGGCGCCGATGTCTTCCTCGGCCTTTCGGCCGCCGGCGTGCTGAAGCCGGAACTTCTGGAGCGCATGGCGGAAAATCCGCTGATCCTCGCGCTCGCCAACCCCAATCCGGAAATCATGCCGGAAGCTGCCCGTGCCGCCCGCCCGGATGCGATGATCTGCACCGGCCGTTCGGATTTCCCGAACCAGGTCAACAACGTACTCTGCTTCCCCTACATCTTCCGCGGCGCGCTGGATTGCGGCGCAACCACGATCAACGAGGAAATGAAGATGGCCGCCGTGCAGGCCATCGCCGAGCTTGCGCGTGAGGAAGTCTCCGAAGTGGCCGCGAGAGCCTATAGCGGCGAAACGCCGATCTTCGGCCCGAACTACCTCATTCCCTCGCCGTTCGATCCGCGCCTCATCCTGCGCATTGCGCCAGCCGTTGCCCGCGCTGCGGCGGCAAGCGGCGTCGCCACCCGCCCGATCACCGATTTCGAGGCCTATCTCGACCAGCTGAACCGTTTCGTCTGGCGCTCCGGCTTCATCATGAAGCCTGTCTTCAACGCCGCCAAGGCCGCCGAAAAGAAGCGCATCATCTTTGCCGAAGGCGAAGACGAACGCGTGCTGCGCGCTGCCCAGGTGCTGCTGGAAGAAGGCACCGGCATCCCGATCCTGATCGGCCGCCCGCAGATCATCGAAACGCGCCTGAAGCGCTTCGGCCTGCGCATCCGTCCGAATACCGATTTCGCCGTGGTCAATCCGGAAGACGATCCGCGCTACCGCGATTATGTCGATGATTATTTCGCCCTTGTCGGCCGCGCCGGCATCAACCCGGAGGCGGCGCGTACCATCGTGCGCACCAACACGACCGTCATCGGTGCGCTGTCGGTGAAGCGTGGCGAAGCGGATGCGCTGATCTGCGGCCTCGAAGGCCGTTATGACCGCCACCTGCGCGACGTGAACCAGATCATCGGCAAGCAGGAAGGCGTGCGTTCCTTTGCCGGCCTCAGCCTGCTCATCACCCAGCAGGGCGCGCTGTTCCTCACCGATACTTTCGTCAATTACGACCCGACCTCCGAAGAAGTGGCGGAAATGGCCATTCTCGCGGCCAAGGAAATCCGCCGCTTCGGCATCACGCCGAAGGTGGCGCTCGCCAGCCACTCCAATTTCGGCTCGCGCGATTCCGAAAGCGCCCGCAAGATGCGCCGCGCGCTGAAAATCGTGCAGGAAGCCGCACCGGAACTGGAAGTGGACGGCGAAATGCAGGGCGGCTCGGCGCTTTCGGAAGCGCTGCGCAAGCGCGCCATGCCGAACAGCGTGCTGACCGGCGAAGCGAACCTTCTGGTTTTCCCGAACCTCGATGCCGCCAACATCACGCTCGGTGTCACCCGCACGCTGACGGAGGGCCTGCATGTCGGCCCGATCCTGCTCGGCACGGCCCTGCCCGCCCACATCCTGTCGCCCAGCGTCACCTCGCGCGGCGTCGTCAACATGGCGGCCTTCGCCGTCGTTCAGGCTTCGCATCCTTCGATGTGATGAAGGCCTATTAACGCAATTTTGAACATGCTGTTGCCGCATTGCGGCAACAGCTTATGTTATCTTCCTGAAACACGGATTTCGTGAAGTATAACGCCCCTGCCACTGGCCGGGGACATCGAACGGATCGAACAATTGACCCGCCGCAGCCGCATCATCGGCCTCCTGCTTCCCCTTGTTTTCCTCGCCCCGGCCGCCGCTTTCGCGGATCAGGTCTGCGATACGCTTTATGCGCAGTTGCGCGCGCCGCCCCGCGTCATCGGCAATACGGCCGAGGTGCGGCGTTATGCCAATGCGCTCGCCCGCCAGAACATCGTCATCCGCAAGATCCGGAACGACCTGCGCGGTTATGGCTGCTCCTCCGGCAGCGTCATCGTTTATGGCAATCCCAATGCCGGCCTCTGCGCCGAGATCGGCGATGCGCTGGCGGATGCCGAAGCCGAACGCGGCGCGATCATCCGCGACCGGGACGATGCCATGGCGGCGGCGCGCAGTGATGACGGCGACATCAGGCGCCAGCGCATTCTCGCCGCACTCGACGCCAATGGCTGCAGCCCCGCAGAGGACATGAACCCCCAAGCGTCGCCGGCGCCCGATGTCACGCGTTATCCCGATGCCTTCCGGCAGGGTGGCGGTGAGCCGGGACAGGCGGGCCTGTCGCCCTACCCAAACGCCGCCGAAGGCGGACTTCGCACACTCTGCGTGCGCACCTGCGACGGCTCGTTTTTCCCGATTGCCTCCAACGCTTCGCCGCTCGATTTCCGCGCCCAGGCGGAGCAATGCCAGAAAATGTGTCCGGGGACAGAGACGGAGCTTTATTTCCACTCCATGGCGGATCAGGAAACCGCCGACATGGTGTCTGCGCAAACCGGCAAACCCTACAAGGACCTGCCGACCGCCTTCGCTTATCGTAATTCGTCTGCCAAAGCGCCCGGCTGCGCCTGCAACATGGCCGCCTATCACCAGGATATGCAGAAGCAGGAAGAGGCGGCCCGGCCGGAATCCGAAAAACCCTATTCCGGCATCACCACCATTCCATCACCCCAAGGTGACAGGAGTGGTGACAAGGCTGAGAAGCCCGCCGAACAGCAACAGGCCGCAAAACCGCCGGAACAGCCCGTGCCCGAACGCGACTATGATCCGAACGACAGCCGCGTCCGCGTCATCGGCCCGAAATTCCTGCCGGACCAGACGGGCCGGATCGACCTGAAGAACCCGGCATTGAAGGGCATACAGCCGCAGCAATAAAGACGGCGCTGCCAGCCCTCGCATGTTCCACGACGCCAGACGCCATGCGTCAGTTCCGTACAGGCCGCGCCCGTCCCGCGGCCTGCTTTGATCCATCCTTCGGCCATGGATAAACACATTCTTCACCCCATTTCCCGGCAAATATTCATATAGAAGTTGCATTCACGAACGCGATTGACTTCGCTGTAAGAGTGCATATTATAAAAATATCCACTTTAAGTGGATCAGCGCAACATGCAAAATATATATATGCCGTGCGGCTTTAGCCGCTCGCGCCTTTCATGCATCTCCAGACGACCATGTCGCCCACCTCGACCCCGAGTGGACGGTCAGAGTTTCATTGACCTATGAAGCCCACAACCATCAGGAGTATAGCCATGACATCCATTCAGATCACCGCAACCGGCGTCAAACTGCTCGATCCTTTTGTCCCGGTCATCGCAACTTTGCCGACAGGCGAAGCGAAGGAATCTTATTCCATCTCGGTCTCCGGCATGGGACAGCTGACCGGCATTTCCTATACCGTGCCGGCGCATACCACGGGAAAAATCAAGGCCCAGCTGCAAATCTCGGCGCTTTCCAGCCAGGATGTGAGGGACCTCAACACGCTTGCGCTCGGAATGCTGGATGCTTCCTACCGCGAGGAGATCAACGAATACGAAAAGACCACGGCCAGCGCCAATCTCTCGGTCTGGACCTGGTTCTTCGGCGGCGGCGGCGCTTCCGCCTCTTATGAAAAGACCAAACAGGAAATGCGCTCCAAGGGCCTGACGGATCAGCAGATCACCATGCTGATGGACGCCTTCCTGGAACGCGCGACCAATATGTCGACTGTCGAGATCGAGTTCTATGTGAACAATCAGAGCAACGACTACGCCGTCTCCGGCGACGTCTATCTCTACACGGTTTCCGGCACCATCAGCACTGAAAAAGGCACCTCCCAATACCGCATGCTCGCCGATCAGGCGGCGGCTGGCGGTCCTCCGCCGGCCGGCGGCGGCGCTCCGTCCAGCGGCAAGATCATTCCCTTGAACTGACGGCTCTCAGGCACGGGCGGCGCAGCCCTTCACCCCACCGGGCGCGCCGCCCCTGTAAAGCCGGACATCCATCCTTCACCCCTTTTTCCATGAGGCAAGCGAATGACTTTCGAGGAACTCACCGCGCTCAAGGAGCGGCATTACCATCAGCTGACAGGCATACCCGGCGTCACGGCGATCGGCGTCGGGTTGCTTGAGGACGCCGCCGGCGAACTGACACAGGAGCTTGGCCTGATCCTTTACCACCGCGCGCCGGAGCCATCGCTGAAGGCGGGTCTGATGACGACGCTGGGCGGCGCGCCGCTGCAGGTACGGGAAGGATCCTTCGACCGCCCGAGCGAGGCGGTGCTGACACCGCCCGCGCCCGGCACGGAATGGAAGGATCACCCCAGACGCCTTTCCGACAACCCGCGCGAAAAAGTCGTGGAGCCGATGGTCGGCGGCATCAGCGGCAGCCCGGATTACTGGTCCTGGACGGATACCGTCGGCACCATCGGGCTAGTCGTCCGGGCCGCCAACGGCGCACCGCTGATCATGAGCAATGCCCATGTCATCTGCCGGGACAATGCCCAGATCGGCGATGACGTGTCGCAACCGGCGCGCACCTGGTTTGGCGATCTTGCCGCCAATATCGTCGCTTTCCAGAGGGGCAACATCGTCTATCAGGGAACGCCCTATGGCGTCGATGCGGCTGTCGCCAGCCCGGCGAATGGCCGGCTCGCCACCATCGGCGCAATCTACAACCTCCCTTCGCCGGTGGGGGCGGCCGTTGCGGCGCTCAACATGAATGTCACGAAATCGGGCGTGACGACCAATATCACCAATGGCGTCGTTTCCGGCTTTTACGACGTACAGCAGCCGAATATGCGCAACCAGATCGGCATATCGCCGCGCCGCGCCGGCGAAGTCTTCAGTCAGCCGGGCGATAGCGGCAGCGCCGTCATCGACACCGCCGGCAATAATGTCGTCGGATTGTTCTGGGGTGCAAGCGGCGCGATCAGCCTCGCCAGCCCCATTCACCCCATCCTCAATCTTTTTAACTGCACTGTCGTTTGAAGAGACGATGGCCACCTTTCCCGGCCCACCTTTCCCGGCCCACCCCTCCCGGTTTCGTCCGGGAGGGGTGGAGCCGCCCGGTCAACCGCCCCAGCGATTGCGGAACACCAGTTCCTCCAGCGGCACGCGCTGCCGCCAGCCTTTCACCGCCAGTTCCGGTTCAGTGTAAAGTTCGTTGACCCGGCCAAGGCACAGCCAGGCGACGATTTCAATATGGTCGGGGATACCAAGAATAATACGAATGTCGCTGTCGTGGAAAATGCTGACCCAGCCGACGCCGACGCCTTCGGCGCGGGCCGCGAGCCAGAGGTTCTGGATGGCGCAGACGGTGGAATAGACATCCGTGCGCGGATTGTGGGTACGGCCCAGCACCACCTTGCCGCCCCGTGTCGGATCGCAGGTGACGCAGATGCTGAGCGGCGCCTTGCGGATGCCCTCAAGCTTGAGACTGCGATAAAGCGCCTGCTGCTCGCCGGCAAACATCGCCGCCGCCTCTTCATTGGCGCGGCTGAAGGCCACCCATGCCGCCTGGCGCACGGCGCCATCGGTAACGAGGGTGAAATTCCACGGCTGCATGAAACCGACCGAGGGCGCCGAATGCGCCGCCTTCAGCAGGCGCTCGACAAGCGCGTCCGGCAGCGGATCTGGCAGGAACTGGTCGCGCACATCGCGCCGCGTCTCGATGGCGCGATAGATCGCCTCGCGCTCCTCGCCTGAAAACGGGCGGGCGGGTGAAAGCGCATGATCGAACGAACTGGCACCGGGCGGATTGCTTACGGACGAGTCGGCTGGCATCGTTTATCCCCAACAATGCGAAGGCAGGGCGCAAACACACACCCCGCCTCGACAACAACCTGCCGCCGTCCGCGCGGTTCGGTCTATCCTGTCAGGCCGGTCTTCTGACTTGGCTTCATCCGCCCTTTTCGCCTTCCCGAATTGCTCCAGTGGCTTCTAAAAAGAACGTCCGCCTCACAGCGCTGGGCACGTTCCGGTCTTCCACCGGATTCCCGATTCTCCCGCCGCAAAGGCAGGCACCTGACAAGGAAGCTATGGGCAAAAAAGTTTGCGAATGCAAGCTTCTTTGCGGGCGATGCGGCGATGTGACCATGGCACCCCTCACCTCCGTCATTCCGGCCTTGAGCCGGAATCCAGCCAGCCCAAGTCCTTGGACTGAGAGGAGTCTTTTCGCCGCGCAGACGCGCGTCGACTGGATTCCGGCTCAAGGCCGGAATGACGGGTCCTCCCTTTACCGCATCACTCCACGGGGAAATACCTGACATAAGCGAATTCATCCCCATCTGGTGACCAGTTGGGCGAGTTCATCGTGCCCTGCCCGCCGAAAAGCTCGAACAGCGTTTCGGCATTGCCGCCATCCATATCCATCAGCCGCACCCGCACGTCGAGGTCACGCGGATGGTCGAAGACATCGCCGTCATAGGAGACGAACACCACCTTGTCACCTACGGGTGACGGATGCGGAAACCAGTCGCCATAGGGGCTGTCGGTGATGCGTTCGACGGCGGAACCGTCGACCCGCACCCGCCAGATCTGCATCTGCCCGGTGCGGCTGGAATTAAAATAGATCCACGCACCATCCGGCGAATAATCCGGACCGTCATTACGGCCTTCGCCATGGGTCAGCCGCGTCTCGGTGGCGGTCTTGACATCCATGGAATAGATATCGAAGACCTGATCGCGAATGCCGCAATAGGCAAAGCTCTTCCCATCCGGCGACCAGCCATGCCAGTAGGAAGGAAGGTTCCTCGTCATCAGCCGCGGCGCGCCTCCCATAGAGGACAGGAGATAGATGGCGCTCTTGCCGAATTCCACCTTGTCGGAGATGGCATAGAGCGAACCGTCAGGCGAAATGCCGTGGTCGTTGTTGCAGAGCGTGGCAAAGCCGGTATCGACCTTTTCCGGCGCGGCCCCGCCGGAAAGAGACAGGCGATAAAGCAGCCCCTCACTGTTCAACAACAGGTATTTTCCATCCGGCGACCAGTTCGGCGCTTCGAAGAGATCAGGCGTCTGTAACACCACCCGCATCTGCCGGGTGCGGATGTTGAAGATTTCGATGGAGCTGCGCATTCTGCCTCCCGGGCGTGTCTGTGTTCTCGCTCAAGGCGCTCGGCAATAGAGACATTCCGTTTGCATCCGCCATCGCCTCGATTATGATCCTAGGGCGGCAGGCACCGTCCTGCAAATTCAAACCGGAAAAAACGCCAGCGCCCCGGCACCGTCCGCGCCGCCTGCCGTTTCTCCCAGATCCGAGGTTCCGCGATGAATACCATCGCCGATCACGGCATCCGCTTCGGGCGGATCGCCGCCATGCTTCCTGTCAGGAATATCGAAAAGGCCCATGATTTTTACGTTGGCGTGCTGGGCTTCGAAAAGACCTTCGAAAACGGCACCCCCGTCGGTTTCATGATCCTCAAACAGGGCAATGCCGAGCTGCACCTGACATTGCAGCCCACCCACAAGGCAGCGCCCTTCAATGTGGCGCATATGATGGTCAGCGATGTCGATGCGCTGCACGCGCTGTGCAAGAGCCAGGGGCTGCGCATCATCAAGGGGCTGCAGGACAAGGATTACGGCCTGCGCGCCTTTGTGTTCGAAGACCCGGATGGTAACCGCATCGACGTGGGGCAGGTTATTTAAGGTGAGGAAGCGGCGCGGGGTTTTCTCCGCGCCATTCACATATCCGCGCTGTGGACCGGGCGCATGCCACTTGTTTCTTCTCCCCGCCGGGGAGAAGTCCGCGGCAGCGGGATGAGGGGGTGAGGGTCGAGATAGATCGAGAGCTAGCCCCCTCATCCGACCCTTCGGGCCACCTTCTCCCCGGCGGGGAGAAGAAATTTGCCGCACCTTCGTACAGCAATCGCCCTGTTTATGAAGAAGATCCGGCGTTAAACACGCCTTCCGGAAACCGCCCTCATCACCGATCCCGGAACCGGTTGGTGATCGGATAACGCCGGTCACGCCCAAAGTTCTTCTTGGTGATCTTCACGCCCGGCGCCGATTGCCGGCGCTTGTATTCGGCGAGATAGAGCAGATGCTCCACCCGGTGCACGGTCGCCACATCATGGCCGCGCGCCAGAATTTCCTCGACCGACATTTCCTTCTCGACCAGGCATTCCAGAATATCGTCCAGCACCGGATAGGGCGGCAGCGAATCCTGGTCGGTCTGGTTGGGTCGCAATTCGGCCGACGGGGCCTTGGAAATGATATTGGCCGGGATCACCTCACCGGAAGGACCGAGCGCACCCGGCGGCACATGGGCGTTGCGCCAGCTGGAAATGGCATAGACCTGCATCTTGTAGAGGTCCTTGATGGGGTTGAAACCGCCATTCATGTCGCCATAGAGCGTGGCGTAACCCACTGACATCTCGGACTTGTTGCCCGTCGTCACCACCATCGAGCCGAACTTGTTCGAGACGGCCATCAAAATGGTGCCGCGCGTGCGGCTCTGCAGGTTTTCCTCGGTAATGCCCTCTTCCGTACCCTCGAAGAGATCGGAAAGCGCCGAAAGGAAACCCTCCACTGGCTCCGAAATCGGCACGATATCGTAACGGCAACCCAGCGCTTTCGCGCAATCGGCGGCGTCTTTCAGCGATTCTTCCGAGGTGTAGCGGTAGGGCAGCATGATGCAGCGCACCCGCTCCTCGCCGAGCGCATCGACAGCCAGTGCCGCGCAGATCGCCGAATCGATACCGCCGGAAAGGCCGAGAACCACACTCTTGAAGCCGTTCTTGTTGACGTAATCGCGGAAGCCCAGCATGCAGGCGCGATAATCCGCCTCCTCGCCTTCGGGGATTTTCGAGAATGGCCCGCTTTCGCAATGCCAGCCATCGGCAGTGCGTTTCCAGTCGGTGACGGCAAGTGTGGCCTCGAACTGGCTCATCTGGAAGGCAAGCGTTTTATCGGCATTGAAGCCGAAGCTTGCACCGTCGAACACCAGCTCGTCCTGCCCGCCCAGCTGGTTGGCGAAGACGAGCGGCAGGCCGCTTTCGATCACCTGCCTGAGCGCCACCTGATGGCGCACATCCAGCTTGCCGCGATAATAGGGCGAACCGTTCGGCACCAGCAGGATTTCCGCACCGCTTTCGGCCAGCGTCTCGCACACGCCCATGTCGTTCCAGATTTCCTCGCAGATCGGAATGCCGATCCGGACACCGCGGAAATTATAGGGGCCGGAAATCGAACCTTCGGCGAAAACCCGCTTCTCGTCGAACTCGCCGTAATTGGGCAGGTCAATCTTGTCGCGCAGCGCAATGATCTTGCCGCCATCCAGCAGCGCCACCGAATTGTGCCGGCCCGTCTCCCCCTGTCGCGGAAAACCGATCACGACACCCGGCCCGCCATCGGCGGTCTCCGCCGCCAGCTCTTCCACCGCCTTCAGGCAGGCTTTCAGAAAAGCCGGCTTCAGCACCAGATCTTCAGGCGGATAGCCTGAAATGAACAGTTCGGTCAGAAGCAGAAGGTCGGCGCCCTGCGTTGCCGCATCGGCCCTCGCCTCACGCGCCCTGGCGAGATTGCCCGCCACGTCGCCAACGGTGGGATTGAACTGCCCGACGGCAATCCGGAGATGGTTTTCTATATCGTGTCTGTCGCTCATGGCTTTTCAATACCGCGCCCGTGCCCGCTCCGCAACGCGGCAATTGCATGGCGGCATCCGTTACGCATGGCAGGCACGCGTTCACGCTAAGGTTATCGCCGCGCCAGCCATCCTCCGCAAAGTTCATGTCGCGTTCATCGCGCTTATGTGACAGTTACATGACACTTTTGCGACGCCCGATTCATCTCCCCGGATTGGGTGGACGCCTGCAATACCGGAGTATGAGTTTGAGAGATTCGGCGCCAAAAACAACGGCTTCCGAAAAGGCTGGTTTCGTCTTTTCGCCCGCATGGACAAGGAGCCTTTCGAAGCTTTCGGGCACGGCCTATCCGCTTGCCAATCTGACGGTCGCGTCGATCGTGCTCGTCGTGGCGCTGGAATGGATCGCCCGTGGTTCGCTCCAGGATGTCGGTGCTTTCCTCACCTCCTCCGCCCGCCCGGGCATGACCACCATTGCCGCCGTGCTCACCCTTCTCGTCGCACTGGATGCACTTCTTGGCCGGCGTTATCTGTCCCTCATCGCAGTTGCGCCGCTCTGCGCGCTGACCGGGCTTATTTCCGCGCAGAAACAGACCTATCTCTCCGATCCGCTTTACCCATCCGACCTGCTGTTCGGCCGCCAGATTCTCGAGCTTTTGCCCACGATGCTGAAGGCGCAACCGCTGACGGCAGTACTGGTCGGTCTTGGCATCTGCGCCGCCATTGCGGCTCTCGTGGCGCTCTGGCTGCTGGCGCGCCGGCATTCCCCGTCATTGAGCTGGCGTGAACGCACCGCGGGGCTCGCACTGGCGCTGCCGCTTCTTGCCGGCCTCGCCTCGCTGATGGATTATTCGCATTATTCCTGGGTCCGCGATCGCCTCAACATCATTCCGATGATGTGGGATCAGCAGGAAAACTACCGCCATAACGGCTTCCTGATGGCCTTCGCCTTCAATATTCCCATGGCCAATGTCTCGGCGCCGCAGGGTTACGGCGAAAACAGCATTGCCGATCTCACCTCGCAACCCGCTTCTTTCGCCGCCAACAAGGGCGATTACCCCGATGTCATCATGCTGATGAGCGAATCGCTGTGGGATCCGGCCCGGCTCAAAAATGTGAACCTTTCTGCCGACCCGATGCCGACGATCCGCGCCAAACAGTCCGGCAATGTGTTTTCGCCCGAGTTCGGCGGCATGACGGCGAATGTCGAATTCGAGGCGCTGACCGGCTTTTCCAACGCCTTCCTGCCCTATGGCAGCATTCCCTACCAGCAATATATCCGCCGCCCGGTGCCCTCGCTCGCCAGCTTCTTCCGCGGCGAAGGCTATTCCGCCATCGCCATGCATCCGTTCCAGGAATGGTTCTGGAACCGCAAGCAGGTCTACAGAAATTTCGGCTTCGAGGAATTCCGCTCGGAAGAGACGCTGCCGGCGATGGAGAAACGCGGCAACTTCGCCTCCGACGATGCGCTGATGGACGAGATCATGGCGACGGCCGAGAAGGCGCAGAACCCGCTTTTCCTCTTCGCCGTCACCCTGCAGGGACATGGGCCTTACGAGGCGACCCGTTACGCGGAAAACACCATCGGCGTCGAAGGCGATCTCTCCGCCTCGGCCTCGCAGGCGCTCGCCACCTATTCCCAAGGGGTGGCGGAAGCTGACGAAGCGCTGCTGAAACTGATGCGCTGGGCGAAGAAGCGCGATCGTGAAACCATCATCGTCCTCTTCGGCGATCACCTGCCGCCGCTCGGCCAGACCTTCGTGGAAAGCGGCTACATGCCAGGCATGGTGGCCAGCCGCCGCGCACCGCTTGACGTGATGAAGAAGGAACACGAGACGCCGCTGGTCGTCTGGTCTTCCAAAAAGGGCGTGCGCAAGAATATCGGCACCATCAGCCCGGCGCTTCTGCCCTATCACGTGCTGAAGACGGCGGGCTTCTCCGATCCCTTCTACACCGGCACGCTCGGCGAGGTGCAGCAGGCCTTTTCCGTCATCGACCGGCATATGCTGGTGACGACCGATGGCAAGGCCCTGCCCGACTGGTCGATTGCCCCGAACGCCGTTCCCGACGTGGTGCGCGATTACCGCCTGCTGCAATTCGACATGATGTTCGGCCAGCAATATGGCCGCGAGCGCTTCTTCCCCGGTTTCAACTGGCTGCACGAGGGCGCGCCGGCGGTCTGATGGTTTTCGGCGGCGACGCCTGAACCGCATGGTGGTGGAAATCGTTTGAATTCCGCCACCAAGCGGGTTTATCTCGGGAAATATCCGCATCGCCCCACCAGAACCGGAGACACACCGTGTCAGATATCTCCGACTATATCGTTTCGCATTTCAAACGTTCCTCCCGCGAAATCGGCGAAGTGGAGCGGCGCATTCTCGAACTGTCACATCAGAAAAAGCTGATTTCGACGGACACCAACGCGGAATTTTCCGCTGGCGCCAGTCTCGGCGACAGGCTGGCCGACAATATCGCCAGGGTCGGCGGCTCCTGGGGTTTTATCCTCGCATTCTGTTTTTTCCTGATCTTCTGGGCCGTGATCAATACCATCATCCTGACCACCGGCGCCTTTGATCCCTACCCCTTCATCTTCCTCAACCTGCTGCTTTCCATGCTGGCCGCCATTCAGGCGCCGATCATCATGATGTCGCAGAACCGGCAGGCCGCCCGCGACCGTTTCGAGGCCGCCAAGGATTACGAGGTGAACCTGAAGGCCGAGCTTGAGGTTCTTTCCCTGCATGAAAAGATCGATGTGAAAGTGCTGGCCGAACTGGCCGCCCTGCGCCAGGATCTTGCCGCGCTGCACCGCCATGTCACCCGCAAGGAAGACTGACGCCGAAAAAGTTCATCCCCGCTTTTCCCCGCCCGGTTCGCCGCTGTTATCCTGTGATCAGTCCTGCCGGGTGGATGCCAGACGTGGCGGAAACCGAGGGACGGTTCTGATGGGGACGGTGGCGCGTTCGTGACGACAGAACCATTTCGCAAAGCGCGGTGCACGGCCCTTTGCGAGATACGGCATGGTGAAAGACCCGGCTGCGCAACGCATCCGACCCACACCAACCTCAACCAGAGCGCAGCCGGGCAATCGCCCGACGTCCTCCCGCTATCCCCCGTCCGGCAGCGCCGTGCGGGATGAAGCTGTTGGGGTTTTGGAGTATTTTCAGGAAGTGAGCGAAGGTGCGTGGGGCTTCACCCCCCTCTGCCCTGCCGGGCATCTCCCCCTCAAGGGGGGAGATCGGCAAGAGGCGCTACCACCACTTCATTCTCGAGCTTGAGATGGGCGAGACTTTGCCGCAGATCGATCTCCCCCCTTGAGGGGGAGATGCCCGGCAGGGCAGAGGGGGGTAAGCCCCAAGCACTTCGCCCCACCATGAATCACACAACCCGCTGAAAACCTCACCCCCAGTTACGAATCCGTCAGATTCTTGCGCTACAGATTGACGCAGGCGTTTGTTGCATTGCACTCTAGCGGGCAAGGCTGAAGGGGAATCACTCCCCGTCGTCAAAATGGCATCACGACCATTTCGCAGCGACGCCATGCCGGATGCGACATCCGGTATCGAAATACATTCTGTTCCGGGGTTTTTCATGCACCAGTTCGATCTGATTGTTGTCGGCAGCGGTCCGGCGGGAAGACGGGCCGCCATTCAGGCCGCCAAGCTTGAAAAGAGGGTTCTGGTCATCGAGAAAGGCAGCCGCGTCGGCGGCGTTTCGGTGCACACCGGCACCATCCCATCGAAGACCCTGCGCGAAACGGCGCTCAACCTCACCGGCTGGCGCGAGCGCGGTTTTTATGGCCGCTCCTATCGCGTCAAGCAGGAAATCGACGCCGAGGACCTGCGCCGCCGCCTGCTCATCACGCTGGACCATGAGGTCGAGGTGCTGGAGCACCAGTTCGCCCGCAACCGCGTGCAGCACATTCGCGGCACGGCAAGCTTCATCGATGCCAACACCATGAAGGTGGTGAAGAACGACGGTGAAATCATGACCGTCACCGCCACCTCCATCCTGCTCACCATCGGCACCCGGCCCTACCGGCCGCCGCATATTCCCTTCGATGGCGAGGCCGTGCTCGATTCGGACGAGATTCTCGAAATCAAGGAACTGCCGCGCTCGATGATCGTCGTCGGCGCCGGCGTCATCGGCATCGAATATGCGACGATCTTCAGCGCGCTCGACACGCAGGTGACGGTGGTGGAGCCGCGCGAGACCATGCTGGAATTCATCGACAAGGAAATCGTCGAGGATTTCACCTATCAGCTGCGCGACCGCAACATGAAGCTGGTCTTCGGCCAGAAGGCGGAAAAGGTGGAGCGCGACGAAAGCGGCAAATGCCTCGTCTCGCTCGGCAATGGCCGCGTGCTGAAAGCCGAGACGGTGCTGTTTGCCGCCGGCCGTGTCGGCGCCACCGATACGCTCAACCTTTCGGCATGTGGGCTGGAGGCCGACAGCCGCGGCCGCCTGAAGGTCGATCCCGAGACCTTCCAGACCTCGGTGCCGAACATCTATGCCGCCGGCGATATCATCGGTTTCCCGAGCCTTGCCTCCACGTCAATGGAACAGGGCCGCATCGCCGCCCGCCATGCCGTCGGCGCACCGGCCGGCGAACCGCCGCAATTCTTCCCCTACGGCATCTATGCCGTGCCTGAGATCTCCACCTGCGGCCTGACCGAAGAAGAAGTCATCGAACGCGGCATTCCCTATGAATGCGGCATCGCCCATTTCCGCGAAACCTCGCGCGGCCACATCATGGGCCTCGACAGCGGCTTGCTGAAGATGATCTTCTCGCTCAAAACCCGCCGCCTGCTCGGCGTCCACATCGTCGGCGAAGGCGCCACCGAACTGGTGCATATCGGCCAGGCGGTGCTGAACCTCAAAGGCACGGTGGAATATTTCGTCGAGAATACGTTCAACTATCCCACGCTTGCGGAAGCTTACAAGATCGCCGGGCTGGATGCCTGGAACCGCATGGGTGAGATCAAGAAGGATTGAGCGGAGTATTCGGCAGAACTGCCAAATGCCATGCGACCGCTCGTGGTAAGGTCGTAGCCTCCTCTCCCCGTCACCCCGGACTTGATCCGGGGTCCAGCCAGCCCAAGTCCTTGGGCTGAAAAGACTCGCCTCACGGCGCAGACGCGCCGTGGCTGGATGCCGGATCAGGTCCGGCATGACGGAAGAGAGACATTCATCTGCACCTTCCCACTCATCTAGGGACGGTCCCGGCGCAGGCACTTCGTCCCCTCACCAGCGGATACTATACCGCGCACTCACCCCCGGCCTAAAGTGATCCGCATAGCCCTGATCGAGCGTCCCGCGCACGGTCAGGTGATCGCCCAGTTTCTGCTCCACCGCCACACCGCTGCTGAACTCGCTGAAGCTGTTGCGGCTCGCCCCCGTCAACACGAAGGCCGTGCCGGTTTCCGAACGGGAAAGGCGCAACGACTGCGACACATCGAGCCCGTTCCATTGCTGCGCCGTACCGTCATAACGAACGGTGAAATTGCGGTTCGCCTCGATATCCAGTTCCGGCGTGACGATACGCTTCTGCTGCGAGGTCATGGAGACGCTGCTCGACCCCGTGAGCGCGTTGAACAGGACGCCAACGTCACGCGCGAGCGAAACACCGGGCAGCTGTTCGGCCAGCAGCGTGACATTGCCCCACAGGCGCACCGGCGTATCCACCAGCTGCCCCGTTTTGGAAGCGCTCATGCCCATTTCCAGCCCGGCACGGATCGGCGTATCGACCGGCAGCTTCGCGCCGATGCGCGCCGTATAGGAACGGTCTGAATTCTTGACCGGCTTCCAGATCAACCCGGCCTCGTCGGCATGGGCTGCACCCGCAGCGGTGAAGAGCGATAAAAAAAGGGCAGAACCCGTTCGGAGCGACATATTTGTCCCCTGGCAAATTAAGGGCGCGCCGGGAGAACCCGGCAGGCACGGTAAAAGCTCAAGGCCAATGGTTTGGCAGCGATGAGGCCACATGAAAGCGGCGCGCAATGCCCGAACGTCCGCATTCCGCGACCGGGGCAAATCATGCTGCGCAGGGTGCCAGATGAACGGGAGATGAACAAGAGCAGATGCAGCAAAAAATCATGCTGCACTGCATTGTGATCAGAACGAGGACGCCGGAAGCTCCGCCGCTACTCTTTTTCGACCGGCAGCGCACACCGGGCGAGAATATCATCCACCACCACGGTCAAAGGTCTGGATGAATCGAGGACCGTTGCGTCAACGGGGATGTCTTCCTTCGTCGCATGGAGTTGCAGGACAAATTCGCGCTCCTGCGGGTTTCCGCCGAACTCGTCCGCGGGTCTCTCGATCAACCGTCTTCGCAAGGTCTCGCTATCGAGATCGAGAACGAAGACCTCATCGAACACATCCATGAAACGCTGAAAATTTCTCGAGCCACCGCAAAAGAATGTGCGTGCGTGGCTGCGATCGGCGGCAATCCGCCGAACCTTTTCGACATCCCAGATATGATGCCGATGCCGGAAAGGCATATCGGTCGCATCGCCCCGCAACAACGCAGGATCGAGCGGTTCACCGGTTTCAGGGGCGCCCTTGTAGGCAAGCTCCCGGTCGCCGTGGATCACATGATGGCCACGCCGCTGAAGTTCTGTTGCAACCGAGGTCTTGCCGACCCCGGAGACACCCTCGACCAAGTAATTTCTCACACCCATGGCACTGCCGTTCGACATTCCTCGACTATGGCCCGTGAGGCCTGCCCCAGCGTTATGGGTTTCGACCATAATAACCGGGAATGACGCAACGATGTCGAAGGATTGAGAAGCGGGCGATTGCGTAACCCGAATAAGCGAGGCACCCAAACAAAAAGGCCGCAGCTTGCGCCACGGCCCTTCCATTCAATCAGCTTTCGCCGGAGAAGATTATTCGGCGTCGCCTTCAGCGGCCTTCTTCTTGGCCGGAGCCTTCTTCTTCGGAGCGGCTTCTTCGCCTTCAGCGGCGTCGTCAGCCTTGGCAGCAGCCTTTTTCTTGGCCGGAGCCTTCTTCTTGGTTTCCGTTGCTTCTTCGCCGTCGTCAGCCAGCAGCTCTTCCTTGGAAACGGTCTTGTCCGTTACCGAGATTTCCGTGAGCAGCTTGTCGATGACCTTTTCTTCGAAGATCGGAGCGCGCAGCGAAGCGGAAGCGCCGGGGGTGTTGCGGAAGAAATCGAGGATTTCCTTCTGCTGGCCGGGGAACTGCTGCAGCTGCTGGAACAGCGCGCGCTGCATTTCTTCTTCGGTCACTTCAACGCCGGCCTTTTCGCCGATTTCGGAGAGAACGAGGCCGAGACGGACGCGACGCTCAGCAAGCTTGCGATATTCTTCGCGGGCTTCTTCTTCGGTCGTGTCTTCGTCAGCGAAGGTCTTGCCGGACTGGGCAAGATCGGTGTTGATCTGGCGCCAGATGTTGTCGAACTCGGCGTCAACCAGGCCAGCCGGCGTGTCGAACTTGTACATTTCGTCCAGCTGGTCGAGAATCTGACGCTTGACCTTCTGGCGGGTGATGTTGCCGTACTGGCTTTCGATCTGGCCCTTGACGATTTCCTTCAGCTTTTCAGCCGATTCGAGGCCGAGCTTCTCGGCCAGTTCGTCGTTGATTTCAACGGCAGCAGCAGCGGCAACTTCCTTGACGGTGATGTCGAAGTTGGCTTCCTTGCCGGCAAGGTTTGCAGCCGGGTAGTCGGCCGGGAAGGTCACGGTGATGGTCTTTTCGTCGCCGGCCTTGACGCCAACGAGCTGGTCTTCGAAGCCGGGGATGAAGCGGCCAGAACCGAGAACCAGTTCAGCATCTTCAGCAGCGCCGCCGTCGAAGGCAACGCCGTCAACCTTGCCGAGATAGTTCATGGTGACGCGGTCGCCGTCAGCGGCCTTGCCCTTCTTGGTCTCGTAGGTGCGGGCGCTTTCGGCGATCTTGAGGATCTGCTCGTTGATTTCGTCTTCGGAGACTTCAACAACTTCGCGGGTAACCTTGATGCCGTCATTGGCCTTCAGTTCGATGGCCGGAATGATTTCGTAGGCAACGGTGAATTCGAAATCGGATTCGGCCGACAGGATCTTTTCGGCTTCCTGCTCGTCTTCGGTCATGGAGATGGCCGGCTGGGTAGCAGACTTCTCGCCGCGGCTGGAGAGGATTTCGGACGGCTTTTCACGAACCAGCTCGTTGACGAGATCGGCCATGATGGACTTGCCGTACATCTTCTTCAGGTGGCCGACCGGCACCTTGCCGGGACGGAAACCGTTGATGCGAACCTTGTCCTTGGCGTCAACCAGGCGCTCGTCCAGACGGGCCTTCATGTCGGCGGCCGGAATAACGACCTTGAGTTCGCGCTTCAGCCCTTCAGCGAGCGTTTCGATAACCTGCATTTTCCTAACCTTCACATCATGGCGGCGGTGCTCAGACAGCCGTTGGTTTACTTTCGAGCACTGCGCCGGAAACATCGTTCCCCGGCCGTGGCTTCCCTTATTTCTTTACACAAGCGCCTGCCGGACACCGTTACGCCTGCACCCGAGAAAAAGACCAAAGGGGAGAAATGAACCCCGAAGCTCCCCGCATCTTATAAAGATGCACTCTGGCGCAAGCGTGGCACAGCCATGCCTTGCTTGTGGTGCGGGTAGAGAGACTCGAACTCCCACGCCGAAGCGTTGGTACCTAAAACCAATGCGTCTACCAATTCCGCCATACCCGCACGTTGGGCGGCGGTATGTCACAATGTTCAGAAAGGGTCAAGCACGCCTTGTCGCCGCCTTCCGTTTCCTCCGGACTTTTCTTGTCCGCCGCTGCGGCAGCGAAAGACGGGCGGCCTTCTCTGCCATTTGTCGCCGGCGCGGAGAAAAGGGATGGGCGACGGGGCAGACGCGATCCCGAACCGGAAATCACAGAGCCACACCGCATGCCACTCTCCGCCCGCCCCTTTCGTCTGCGCGGAAAAGTGCTGCGGCAAAGCGGGCGATATTTATGCGGCTATGTTGACATTATATATAGCGCGGCCTGCGGCGAACATTGCCGTTGTTCGCCACCAATCAAATACCCGATCCCGGCTTCGCCTCTTTAATATCGCCCGAGCCCGGGCCAACCGCGCAGCTTCGCATTGCGGAACTCTGCCGCGTCACCAAAAGCCCACAAATTGGTCACAAATTATGCATGAATCGCCGCAATTAGCCCGTTTCACCGGCTTGCCTTGCATTTCGCGCATAGGTGACATCTTGCTTTGTCTGTTTTTGTTTTGATTAAACCGATTATATTCATGGTCATACAGAGATCGAGTTCAGCCCCGGACCAAAGCCTCCCAAGACTGGCCGCAGAGACTGAACAGCACGAAGAGGAAGATGAAAATGAACATTGCACGCTCGCTGACCAACTGGCGCAAGTATCGTCAGACCGTAACCGAACTCGGCCGCATGACCGACCGCGAACTGAATGACCTCGGCATCGGCCGTCAGGACATCCGCCGCGTCGCCAAGACCGCCGTCGGCATCTAATAAAGACGCCCCGCCGCTTCATGCGGCGGATGCGAGACGACCTACCCAAAAAGGCCTGAGGCTCCCCGCCTCCGGCCTTTTTTCGTTTTGGGCGACTCTCCAGATCGAAGCAGCACCCCGATAACCGCTCGCGGGGTCGGCAGATGAAAAATGCATCGATGGCCGACCTCCACGCAACGCTTAGATAGTGTCCGAGCCCCTCCTGACGCGCCTTTTCACACCGAAAAGCGCCTTCAGCGCCGCCAAAGGCTGCTAAACCCGTCAAAACCGCCTGAAACACAGGCATTTCCGCTCATATTTTGCCCAGATGATATTCAAAGCCGCAAATTTAGCCGACATAGTGCACAAATGCATGGCAGTAGCCTAAATTCTGCACTGCACAACATGGCTCAATGTCTATATATAAAACCTCAACAGCCGAGAGCACAGAAACACTGAGCCGGCCGACGAAATCAACAGAGATAGATTGAGGAAACGACCATGAACCCCATCCGCATTGCAAAGAACTGGATCTCCTACCGCCGCACGATCAACGAACTCGGCAGCCTCTCCAACCAGGCTCTGAGCGACATCGGTCTGACCCGTTACGACATCCGTAACGTAGCAGCCCGTTCGTTCCGCTAAGGCGTAAACGATCGTCCCGCTGCCCGACCTCCAGGGCGCGACGATTGAGCGACAGGTAAAAAAGCGGCGCCTCTGGCGCCGTTTTTGATTCTGGGTGTTTGCTGGAGATCGGTCTTCATCACCACATCCAGAATCAAGGGCCGCAAGAAAGGCCGCAGCATCGCGGCATATTTCTTCTCCCCGCCGGGGAGAAGGTGGCCCGAAGGGTCGGATGAGGGGGCTAGCTCTCGATCTATCTCTACCCTCGCCCCCTCATCCCGCTGCCGCGGACTTCTCCCCCTCGGGGAGAAGAAACAAGCGGCATCCGCCCGCTCCCCAAATACTCGCCTGCTTTTCAGTCCTGCCGTGAACCGGGCAGCCCGCCCCTCTCGCAGCCCCCACCTCGCAAAAACATTTGGCTGCCCCGGCCATGCATGCTAGTGCATCCGCAAACAATGCAGCGTCCTGAAGGGACCCGCGCAACACAATCACTCGAAAGACAGCCGCCGAACGGGAGCCTCTGCCCCGCGGCCGCCCATGGACGCCAGCATGCAAGACAAAACCCATTCTCCCATTCACGTCGTGGGCGGCGGATTGGCCGGCTCGGAAGCCGCATGGCAGATTGCTGAGAGCGGCGTACCCGTCATCCTGCATGAAATGCGCGGCGTGCGCGGCACCGATGCGCATAAGGGCGATACGCTGGCGGAACTGGTCTGTTCCAATTCCTTCCGCTCCGACGATGCGACGGCCAATGCGGTCGGCGTCATCCATGCCGAAATGCGGCTTGCCGGCTCGCTGATCATGGCCTGCGCCGATAAACATCAAGTGCCGGCCGGCGGCGCGCTTGCCGTCGACCGCGACGGATTTTCGCAGGCTGTGACGGATATGCTTGAAAATCACCCGTTGGTGACAATTGTCCGCGAAGAAGTGACGGGCCTGCCGCCGAAGGAATGGGGCAGCACCATCATCGCCACCGGCCCGCTCACCTCGCCGGATCTGGCGGCGGCGGTTCAGGCAGAGACGGGTGAAGATGCGCTGGCATTCTTTGATGCCATCGCCCCCATCGTGCATCGCGACAGCATCAACATGGATATCTGCTGGTACCAGTCGCGTTACGACAAGGTCGGCCCCGGCGGCACGGGCAAGGATTATATCAACTGCCCCATGGATGAGGCGCAATATAACGCCTTCATCGACGCGCTGATCGCCGGCGACACGGTCGGTTTCAAGGAATGGGAAGGCACGCCCTATTTCGACGGCTGCCTGCCGATCGAGATCATGGCCGAACGCGGCCGCCAGACGCTGCGTCATGGCCCGATGAAGCCGATGGGCCTCACCAACGCCCACAACCCCACGGTCAAGGCCTATGCCGTGGTGCAGCTGCGGCAGGACAATGCGCTCGGCACGCTCTACAACATGGTCGGTTTCCAGACCAAGCTGAAATACGGCGTGCAGGCGGATGTGTTCCGCATGATTCCGGGGCTCGAAAATGCGGAATTCGCCCGCCTCGGCGGCCTGCACCGCAACACCTATATCGATTCCCCCATCCTGCTCGACCATTCGCTGAAGCTGAAATCGCGGCCGGATCTGCGTTTCGCCGGCCAGATCACCGGCTGCGAAGGTTATGTTGAAAGCGCCTCCGTCGGGCTGCTCGCCGGCCGCTTCGCCGCCGCCGAGCAAAAGGGCGAGACCCCGAGCCTGCCGCCGGCCACCACCGCGCTCGGCTCGCTGCTCAACCACATCACCGGCGGCCACCTCTCCTCAGATGATGAGCCGGGCAAACGCTCCTTCCAGCCGATGAACATCAATTTCGGCCTGTTCCCCGAACTGGAGCCGGGCTCCATCGTCAAGCCCGAAGGCGTGAAGCGTTTTCGCGGCAAGGACAAGACCATCATGAAGCGCCAGCTCATCGCAGCGCGGGCGCTTAAGGATTGTGCGGCGTGGCTTGGCGTGGAACACGTCGCAACGGAAGTCGCAAGAGAACAAGAGAGCGACGCAACGCCATAGGCCAGCCTTGCATCTATCGGCCAAAATAACGGGGCGTGTGTCCGCACACGCCCCTTTTCCATTTCGGGTCACCGGATTTTGCCTTGCCCGGCCAGCCGCGCTCGGGCAAAACCTTTTTATTTGCACATTACAAAGACTGAGGAGATCGACTATGGACGTTCGCGCCGCCGTTGCCATTCAGGCAGGAAAACCGCTCGAGGTCATGACCGTTCAGCTTGAGGGTCCCCGCGCCGGTGAAGTGCTTGTTGAGGTCAAGGCCACCGGCATCTGCCACACCGACGATTTCACCCTCTCTGGCGCCGATCCGGAAGGCCTCTTCCCGGCGATCCTCGGCCATGAGGGCGCGGGCATCGTCGTTGATGTCGGCCCCGGCGTCACCTCGGTCAAGAAGGGTGACCACGTCATTCCGCTCTACACGCCGGAATGCCGCGAGTGTTACTCCTGCACCTCGCGCAAGACCAATCTGTGCACCTCCATCCGCGCCACGCAGGGCCAGGGCGTGATGCCTGACGGCACCAGCCGCTTCTCTATCGGCAAGGACAAGATCCATCACTATATGGGCTGCTCGACCTTCTCGAACTACACCGTCCTGCCGGAGATCGCGCTCGCCAAGATCAACCCCGACGCCCCCTTCGACAAGGTCTGCTACATCGGCTGCGGCGTGACAACAGGTATCGGCGCCGTCATCAACACCGCCAAGGTGGAGATCGGCTCTACCGCAATCGTCTTCGGTCTCGGCGGCATCGGCCTTAACGTGCTGCAGGGCCTCCGCCTTGCCGGTGCGGACATGATCATCGGCGTCGATATCAACAATGATCGCAAGGCCTGGGGCGAAAAATTCGGCATGACCCACTTCGTTAACCCGAAGGAAGTCGGCGACGACATCGTGCCCTATCTCGTCAACATGACGAAACGTAACGGCGACCTGATCGGTGGCGCGGATTATACCTTCGATTGCACCGGCAATACCAGGGTCATGCGTCAGGCGCTGGAAGCCTCGCATCGCGGCTGGGGCAAGTCGGTCATCATCGGCGTTGCCGGCGCCGGCCAAGAAATCTCCACCCGTCCGTTCCAGCTGGTCACCGGCCGCAACTGGATGGGCACCGCCTTCGGCGGCGCGCGCGGCCGCACGGATGTGCCGAAGATCGTCGACTGGTACATGGAAGGCAAGATCCAGATCGACCCGATGATCACCCACACCATGCCGCTCGAAGACATCAACAAGGGCTTCGACCTGATGCACAAGGGCGAATCGATCCGCGGCGTCGTTGTTTATTGATCGGAAAATGACAGCGGTGGACGCGCGTAACCGCGCGCCCGCCATTCATGCAAATGTGATCGCCAACGACACCCTGCAGCCATTGCGATTAACGGGACGGTAAATCTATCATCGTAAGCCGATACTACGCGGTGGAGTTGAAAATCTCTCCCGGGCCAGAGGATGCCAGACCAGCGGAGAGCGACCCTGAAAATCGTACCGATCGACAACGCAAACCGCGTCGCCGCCGTCGCTCTCCTGACGAAAGGCTTCCCGGAAAAAAGCGAGGCCTTCTGGTCTCGCGGGTTGTCGCTCGTCAGCGAACATCACGCGCGGCGCGACCTCGGCCCGATCGGGCAATTGCTGATGAAGGGCGACGATGCCGCAGGCGTGCTGCTGACGATCAAAAGCCGCCTGCCCGAGACGGGAAGGATCGTCGTCAACCTGTCGAGCTGGTATGTGGAACCTTCCTGCCGCTGGTTCGCACCGCGCATGCTGCAGATGGCTTCCTCCAGCGAGGATGAACTCTTCACCGACCTCACCCCCTCTCCCGAAGCCTGCAAGCTGAACGAGAGGCTGGGTTTTGCGACGGTGACCGACTGCACGCTTTTTTATGCATTGCCGCTCACGGCGTTTCGTCCGGCAAGCGCACGGCTTCGCCCGCTTGCGGACATCACGCCGGACATACTCTCCGCCGAAACGCGCAACATGCTGGAAGACCACGCCCGCCTCGGCTGCATCGTGGCCGTCATGGAGGCGGACAGCCGCCATTACCCGCTGGTCTTCCTGAAAACCACAACCAGGAGACTGCCCTCCGCGCGCCTCATATATTGCGACGACCGGCAGGTCGCACAGCGACACATATCAGCAATTGCGCGCCACCTTCTTGGCCACGGCCGGCTTGCGCTCACCATGGCTGCACTTGAGGCAGAGCGAAAGGCCGGAGGCCTTGCCATTCATAAATCTGCGCCGATACAAGTAAAAGGCGCATGGAACCCACAATTTATTAACGAAACATACTCAGAGTTGGTGTTATTGCCACCGTAGGTATTCTAGTGAATCGTGCGCGACTTGACGGAAGCTTGGCCTTTACAGACAAAGCGCCATTCCGGGCAGGTCTTCTGGGACACACGAGGGAAATTGGAGAACAAGCATGCTTGCAGCGAAAAAGAGTGAAATCGACGTTGCTGATACCATCTATTCCTATCTCTCCAACCGTTTTCCCGCCTATGCCCCCTTTTCCGCCGACACGCTGCTTCTTGAAGGCGGCGTGATCGATTCGCTCGGTTTTCTCGAACTGATGATCTTCCTCGGCGAGGGTTTCGGCATCATTCTCGATGACGAGCATTTCACCCCGGACAATCTCGGCACACCGGCCGATCTCATCGCCTTCGTCCTCAGGGAACGGAGGAGATGACACCCCATTTCCTGCTGCACCACCTTCTCGCCGCACGCGCGGCGAGCGACGATCAGGCCCTCGTCCACAGGGACCGCGCGCTGAATTATCGCGAATTCGCCGAGGCGGCGGCCCGTTGCGCAGCGGCATTGCAGGAAGCCGGAGTGCAACGCGGTGAGCGCGTCGTCATCTATCTGCCACGCGGCATAGAGGAATGCTGGTCGATCTTCGGTGTCAGCATGGCATCCGGCGTCTTCGTGCCGGTCAATGCGCTGCTGAAGGCCCAGCAAATCCGCCATATCGTCAGGGATTGCGGCGCGAAGATCGTCATCAGCGACACCGCAATGATGGCTGAACTGAAAGCGGCACTGGAAGACCTTCCCGATGTCACGATCCTGCTTGCGGAAGAGATCGCGACCCGCGCCGCGACACCCGCCCGCCCTTCGGCGGCAATCGGCGAGGACCTGGCCGCAATTCTCTATACTTCCGGTTCCACCGGCTCCCCCAAGGGCGTGATGCTGTCGCACCGCAATCTTCTCGCCGGCGCGCGCATCGTCCGTACCTATCTTGAAATCACCGGCCGGGACCGCATTCTCTCCCTGCTGCCCTTCAGCTTCGATTATGGCCTCAACCAGCTGCTGACGGCGGTGGAACAGGGCGCAACCACCGTTATCTCCACCTTCCGGCTGGGCGACGAAATCGTCCGCGATCTGCGCGACCATGCCGTCACGGGGCTGGCCGGTGTTCCGACGATCTGGGCGATCCTGACGAAAGCGGCCCCTTCGCTCGCCAAGACGCCTTTGCCGCATCTGCGTTACATCACAAATTCCGGTGGGCGTGTGCCGCAGGAAACCGTAAAAGCGCTGCGCGAGAAGCTGCCGGACACAAAGATCTACCTGATGTATGGCCTGACCGAGGCCTTCCGCTCCACCTTCCTGCCGCCTGATGAAATCGACCGCCGCCCGACCTCCATCGGCAAGGCGATCCCGGAATGTGAAATCTTCATCGTCACCGACAACGGACAAAGGGCAAAACCGGGCGAACCCGGCATTCTCGTGCATCGCGGCCCGACCGTGTCGCTCGGTTACTGGAACCGGCCGGACGATACGGCCAAGGTGCTGCGCCCGCACCCCTTCATTCCGGCGACGCTGGGCGGCGAGACCGTGTGTTATTCCGGCGATCTGGCGGTGGAGGACGAGGATGGTTTCTTCAGCTTCGTCGCCCGCAACGATGCGATGATCAAATCGTCAGGCTATCGCATCAGCCCGACCGAGGTAGAGGAAAGCCTGATGTCGACGGGGCTTTTCCGTGAGGTCGCCGTCATCGGCCTGCCCGATCCCTTTGCCGGGGAAAAGGTGCATGCCGTGGCAACCGCGGCCAATGAAAATATCGATGTTTCGGCAGCCCTGAAGAAGGCCGCCGAAATGCTCGCCCCCTTCATGATTCCGCGCGCCATCGAACTGGTGGAACGACTGCCGGTAACGGCCAATGGCAAGGTGGATTACCGCGCGCTGGTGCGCGAACGGACGGACAATGGCGCCAACGGATAAACCCCAGAGCCACGGCCCGGCCTTTGCGGCCGCCTTATTCGACATAAGCGGGAACGATCTTGTCATCGGCGGCCTTCCCGTGCGCGATATTGTCGCCGGGACCGGAACACCCTGTTTCCTCTATGACGCCGGCGCCATGCGCCGCGCCTATCGCGATCTCGAAACCGCGCTCGGCGGCTTTGCCGATATCTACTATTCGGTAAAAGCCAATCCCCTGCCTGCCATCATCTCGCTTTTCCGGCAGGAAGGCGCCGGTGCTGAAATCGCCTCCGTCGGTGAATACCGCGCGGCCATCAAAGCCGGTGTCGCACCTGATAACATCATCTTCGCCGGCCCCGGCAAGGGCATGGCCGAACTGCGCGAGGTGATCGAGGGCGGTATCGGCGAAATCCACATCGAAAGCGCCGAGGAAATCGCCCGCATCGAGGCAACCGGCAAGCCGGTCAAGGCCTCGATCCGCATCAATCCGGTGCCGGATGCTCAAGCCGGCGCCATGCGCATGGGCGGCAAGGCCACCGCCTTCGGTTTCGACGAGGAGGAGCTGGACACTGTCCTGTCGCTCTTCAAAAACACCCGACATATCGATCTCGTCGGCGTCCATATTTACGGCGGCACGCAGATTCTCGATGCCGACATGCTTGTCTCGCAATGGAGACACGGTATTTCCCTCGCCGCTCGCATGGCGGACATGCTCGGCAAGCCGCTCGAAACCATCGATCTCGGCGGCGGCCTCGGCATCCCCTATTTCGCCGGGGAAACGCCGCTCGATCTTGAAAAAGTCCGCGCGGCAATCCCCGACCTCAGGGCGCTTTTGAAGTCCCATTCGCTGATTGCCGGCGCCCATGTCATCGTCGAACCCGGCCGTTTCCTCGCCGGCCCCGGCGGCATCTATGTGGCGGAAGTGAATTCGGTAAAGACCTCGCGCGGCACCACCTTCGTGGTGATGGATGGCGGCATGCACCACCATCTGGCGGCTTCGGGCAATCTCGGCCAGATCGTCAAGCGCAACTATCCCATCGTCGCACCGGCCATGATGCTGGCGGAGCATGAGGAAACGGCAACCATCGTCGGCCCGCTCTGCACGCCGCTCGATACGCTGGCCCGCAATGCGGCGCTGCCCAGGCTGAAGGCCGGTGATCTCCTCGCGATCCTGCAATCGGGCGCCTATGGCGCCAGCGCCAGCCCTGCGGGTTTTCTGAGCCATGCGGCGGCGAAGGAGGTATTGGTGGCGGACGGGGCAATTGAGGTGATCGGGCGCTGAGGGCGCAAGACGACTTCTTTTCGATGGCTGCCACTCAGCGCTTTGCCTGAGCCACGCGCCCTTTCTTCATCGTATCAAGAAGCTTGCCTTTGATCTGCTCGAAGAACTCCTGGGGGATCATGCCGTAGTCATATCGGCTGGGGTCCGAGGGAAGCGTCCTCAAGTGGATGCCGGGCCATTCGAATCGATTGACCTCGCTCACCCGGACCCAATTGGCCTCATCATCCAGCCCCAGTTGAAGACAGAGTTCAGCCGGAATTTCGATGGACGAGTCTTCTTCGCCCAGATCAGGCGGAGAATGCGTGATCGGGACAACGATCGTGTCATTGGACTTGGAGTGATACACAATGACGGCACAAGGCCTGTCCTTGCGCCCTACAGTCAGGCCTTCGCTTTTTTCCTTATGCCACAGATAGTTATATCGAACTATGAGGCCCGGAACCGGCGTCGGATAACTCACTCGGATGCTTTGCCGTATTCGGCGTTCATGATCGACGCCATCGTGTCCTCATCCATCTCGTTCACTTTGATGACTTCACGTTCGCGTCTCTGCATTTCCCGATAATGATCGAGTTCCGTAGCGGAGAGGAACGCGCCAATCGTGCGATTATGGGCTGTGACTTCAATCACGCCTGCCGACTGCACCTGTTCCCGGAACGTCGTAAATTTACGCGCGAACTCGGTTGCAGGAACTCTTATCGTTTGTGCCATGACCGCAGCCTCCTTTTTACGCAAAATACGCATTTTACGTATTTTCTTCAAGCGCAGAGATTTTTACGATCGCATTATTTTATGCAGACCCCGGTATTTGCCGCAGCAACCTGTCACCCACCGCGAACTTGGACTTCAGCAGGCACTCGTCATATTCCGCCTTCCCCTCGGAATCGAACACGATACCGCCGCCGACATTAAAGACCGCACGGCCGTCATCAAACAGGCTGAGAGTACGGATCGCCACCGAAAAACGCATTTCACCATTTGGAGACATGAAGCCGATCGCACCGCAATAGGCGTCACGCGGCGTCGCTTCCAGCTCGCGCAGGATTTTCATCGCCCACATTTTCGGCGCGCCGGTAACCGAGCCGCAGGGAAACAGCGCCGTAAAGATGTCCTCCACCGTCGCGTCAGGCAGAAGTTTCGCCCTGATATGGCTGACCATCTGATGCACGGTGGGATAGGTCTCGATATCGAACAGCCGCGGCACATCGAGGCTGCCGACTTCGGTGATGCGGGAAATATCGTTGCGCAGCAGATCGACGATCATGCGGTTTTCGGCGAGCGTCTTTTCATCCGTCAGCATTGCCGCGATGATCGCCCGGTCCTCTTCCGCGTCCGCCCCGCGCGGCGTCGTTCCCTTCATCGGGTGGGTTTCGATAAAGCCGTTCCCATCCACCGAAAAAAACAGTTCCGGCGAACGCGACAGGATGACCGGCCCGCCGAGATTAACCAGCGCGCCATATTTGACCGGCTGCCGTTCGATCAGCGACCAGAAGGCCGTCAGCGGATCGCCGCTCCAGCGGGCATGAACGGGCATGGTCAGATTGCCCTGATAACAGTCGCCCCGGCGCAGATGCCCGTGCAGTCGCTCGAAGCGCTGGCGATAGGCCGCAAATGTCCATGCGGGCACCGGATCGGCGAGCAACGCATCCGCATCCGGCAGATTTGCCGGGCGTGCGAAGCGTCCCTCATCCGGCTGCGGGGCGGAAAAGACCCCGAAATTGAGAAACGGCACGTTGCGGGCCTCGCGCGCGAAAGGCGCAAGCTTCGGCTCGAACAGGAAACCCGCCTCGTAGGACATGTAGCCGGCGAGATATTTCCCGGCGCGGCGCCACTTTTCCATGCGCTTGAGCGCGGCAAAAAACGCCTTCGGCTCATCCGCGACGATGATCTCTTCCGGCTCGGTGAAGGCTGTCACCGTGCCGGTCGTGTCATCCCGGAAAAGAACGTAAGGCGCATGTGCCAAGGAAAGCGTCCGTAGAGGGTGAGTTCGGGGTGTTCAAAACGGCGGATAGAAACCTCTCCTCCGTCATCCTCGGTCCCCGGATCAAGTCCGAGGATGCCCCGAGGATCTGCCGCTCGTTGATTTCTGCTACATTGGTAGATCCCCGGGACAAGCCCGAGGATGACGTCGAGCGTGGAGGATGCTCTGAACCTAAACCGGGTCTATATCGCCCCGCGCCCACATCTCTATGGTTTCCGCATAAAAATCGGCGAAACGGCCTTCCTCGATCGACTTGCGGATACCCTGCATCAGCTCCTGATAATAGGCAAGATTGTGCCAGGAGAGCAGCATGCCGCCCAGCGCCTCATTGGCGCGGGTAAGATGATGCAGATAGGCGCGGGAATAATCGCGCGAGGCCGGGCAGTTGGACTGCTCGTCGAGCGGACGCATGTCTTCGGCATGGCGGGCGTTGCGGATATTGACCCTGCCACGACGGGTAAAGGCAAGCCCGTGACGGCCGGAGCGGGTCGGCATCACGCAGTCGAACATGTCGATACCACGCGCCACCGATTTCAGGATATCGTCAGGCGTACCAACGCCCATCAGGTAACGCGGCTTTTCGGTCGGCAGTACCGGCAGGGTGATATCGAGCATGCCCAGCATCACATCCTGCGGTTCGCCGACGGCAAGACCGCCGACGGCGTAGCCCTTGAGATCAAGCTGCTTCAGCCCTTCGGCGGAACGAATGCGCAGATCCGGCTGGTCGCCACCCTGCACGATGCCGAACATGGCCTTGCCGGGCTGCTCGCCGAAGGCGACGCGGCAGCGCTCGGCCCAGCGCAGCGACATTTCCATGGCGCGCTCGATTTCCTTGCGCTCGGCCGGCAGCGCAATACATTCATCGAGCTGCATCTGGATGTCCGAATCGAGCATGCCCTGAATTTCGATCGAGCGCTCCGGCGACATGTGGTGCAGCGAACCGTCCACATGGCTCTTGAAGGTCACGCCCTTCTCGTCGAGCTTGCGCAGACCGGAAAGCGACATGACCTGAAAACCGCCGCTGTCGGTGAGGATCGGATGCGGCCAGCGGATCAACTCATGCAGACCGCCAAGACGCGCAACACGCTCCGGGCCGGGACGCAGCATCAGGTGATAGGTATTGCCGAGAATGATATCGGCCCCCAGCTCGCGCACCTGATCCAGATACATGGCCTTGACGGTGCCGACCGTGCCGACGGGCATGAAGGCGGGCGTGCGGATAACACCGCGCGGCATGGCGACTTCGCCGAGACGCGCGCCGCCGCTCGTGGCTTTCAGGGTGAAGGTGAATTTCTCGTGCATCAGTTTTTCCGGAACAACAGGCTGGAATCGCCATAGGAATAGAAACGGTATCCGGTTTCGATGGCGTGCCTGTAAGCGTCACGCATCGTTTCGAGACCGCAGAAAGCCGAAACCAGCATGAACAGCGTCGATTTCGGCAGGTGGAAATTGGTCATCAGAATATCGACCGCGCGGAAACGGTATCCCGGCGTGATGAATATGCCGGTAGCGTCGGACCATGGATGGATAACACCATTCTCGTCAGCCGCACTCTCGATCAGGCGCAGCGAGGTGGTGCCGACGCAGACGATGCGCCCGCCCCGCGCCTTCACCGCATTCAGCCGGTCGGCCGTTTCCTGCGAGACGTGGCCGATCTCGAAATGCATCTTGTGATCGTCCGTATCGTCGGACTTCACCGGAAGGAAAGTGCCTGCCCCAACGTGAAGCGTCACGAAATGCCGCTCTATGCCGGCCTTATCGAGCGCCGCAAACAGGTCAGGCGTGAAATGCAGCCCGGCGGTAGGGGCAGCGACAGCACCTTTTTCACGGGCATAAATGGTCTGGTAGTCGGTCTGATCCTGCTGGTCCTCCGGCCGTTTGGCGGCGATGTAAGGCGGCAAAGGAATATGGCCGACCGAGGCAATCGCCTCGTCCAGCACCGGACCGGAAACGTCGAACAGCAGCGTGATCTCGCCATCCTCGCCCTTTTCCTCGACGGTGGCTTCCAGATGGGCAAGGCCGCAGGCATTGTCGCGCTCGTAACCGAAACGGATACGGTCGCCTTCCTTGATGCGCTTGCCCGGCCGGGCGAAGGCCTTCCAGCGGGACTGGTCGGCGCGCATGTGCAGCGTGGCGGAAACCGCCGTCTCCGGCGCGCCCTCGCGCAGACGCACGCCTTCCAGCTGGGCGGGAATGACGCGGGTGTCGTTGAAGACAAGCGCATCGCCGGGCCGCAGGAAGGACGGCAGGTTAAAGACGTGATGGTCTTCCATGCGGTCCTGATTCGGATCGACGACCAAAAGGCGCGCGCTGTCGCGCGGGTTCGCCGGGCGAAGGGCGATATTTTCCTCGGGCAGGTCGAAATCGAACAGGTCTACACGCATTGCAAGGGTCTTCCAGAAATCCAATGACACGGCACGATGTTTTGCATCCCGAGGCATCCACCTCCCTCATTCCTGTGCTTGTCACAGGAATCCAGCCGACGCGCGTCTGCGCGACGAGGAGAGTCCTTTCAGCCCAAGGACTTGGGCTGGCTGGATTCCTGTGACAAGCACAGGAATGAGGAAAGAAGAGAACGACGCGACGGACGATAGGCACCAAACATGCCGCACCGTCCCCGCATCACCCACCGTCAATAAACATAAAAACCCGCCTCGCATAGGCTGCGAGACGGGTCGAACTGCAATTTCCGACAATCAAGCCGCCGAAGCAAGCTTCATCGAAACGATCGAATCGGGATCCTTCACCGGCTCGCCGCGCTTGACCTTGTCGATGGCTTCCATGCCTTCGATGACCTGGCCCCAGACGGTGTACTGCTTGTTCAGCCACGGGGAATCCGTGAAGCAGATGAAGAACTGCGAATTGGCGGAGTTCGGGTTCTGCGAACGGGCCATGGAGCAGGTGCCGCGCACATGCGGAATGGCGGAGAATTCTGCCTTCAGGTCTTCCTTCTCGGAGCCGCCCATGCCGGCGCGGGCCGGGTTGAAGCTTTCCGAACCCTTCTTGCCGAACTTCACGTCGCCGGTCTGGGCCATGAAGTCTTCGATGACGCGGTGGAAAACGACACCGTCATAAGCGCCTTCCGATACCAGTTCCTTGATGCGGGCGACGTGACCCGGAGCAACTTCCGGAAGCAGCTGGATCACGACCTTGCCGGTCGTCGTTTCCATGATGATGGTGTTTTCCGGATCCTTGATCTCGGCCATGACTATTCTCCTCTGTTCGGGCTCTATTGCCCTACCTTACTTCTTGCCGACGGTGACCTTGATCATCCGGTCGGGGTTGGAAACTTCGCCGTTGCTGCCCTGCCCGCGCTTGATCTTGTCGACGGCTTCCATGCCGGACACGACCTTGCCGACCACGGTGTACTGGCCGTTCAGGAACGGACCGTCGGCAAACATGATGAAGAACTGCGAATTGGCGGAATTCGGATCCTGCGAACGGGCCATGCCGACCACGCCGCGCGTGAACGGAACCTTGGAGAATTCGGCCGGAATATCGGCCATGTCGGAACCGCCGGTGCCCGCGCGCTGGGCGCTGAAGCCCTTCTCCATGTTGCCGTACTGCACGTCGCCGGTCTGCGCCATGAAACCGTCGATGACGCGGTGGAAGGCGACATTGTCATAGGCACCCTTCTTGGCCAGCGCCTCGATCTGCGCCACGTGCTTGGGCGCGACATCGGGCGCGAGCTCGATGACAACGGGGCCGTCCTTCAGCTGGATGGTCAGCAGTTCGGCGGCCGAAGCAATGGTGCTGGCGGCAAGCGCGCCGGCAAACAGAACGCCGGCAAAGGCAAATCGAACGAGTTTCATCGGATTGGCTCCAAATGTGAGGCTGAAGTCAGCGCTTCAGCTTGGCGTTAAGGGCTTCAAGCACGGCTTTCGGCACGAAGGCTTCGACATTGCCGCCCATGGCGGCGATCTGCCGGACCAATGTGGCTGTAATGGGTCGCGACGAGGTGCCGGCGGGCAGGAACACGGTCTGAATATCGGGCGCCATCTGGCGGTTCATGCCGGCCATCTGCATTTCATAATCGAGATCGGTGCCATCGCGCAGGCCGCGCAGCAGAAGGCGCGCGCCGTGCTCTCGGGCGGCATCGACGACCAGATTGTCGAAGGAAACCACCTCCATGCGCGCCGCCTCATCAGGCAGCTGCTCGGCAAGCGCCTGCCTGATCAGCGTCGCCCGCTCCTCGAAACTGAACATCGGCGCTTTTCCGGGATGGATGCCGACGGCGACGATGACTTTCGACGCCACGTTCAGCGCCTGGAGAAGCACATCCAGATGTCCGTTGGTCATCGGATCGAAGGATCCTGGATAAAAGGCAATCGTCATATCGCTCTCAGGTGGTGGGCGCGTCTCGACGCTTCAGCATATGTGCCGCCTTTTGTCATGGAGAGGCACGCGGCGCAAGACTTTATAACCACCCCTCACAAGCCCGGCTGCGGCGTGAACCCGCGATGAATGGGCCGTTCAGTGCGGTTTCACAGCTATTTTGTTTAAATGCACAACATCGGGAAACCGAAACGCCCCTCACTCGTTAAGCATCCGGAGAATTGAAAATGCTGGCCTTCATGATCGTCCTTTCGATCATCGCATCATTCGCAGCCGAGTATATTTTTCTCGAATGACGACCTCAGCCAGTTTCCTGAACGCCAGATGAACGAGCCATTCAAGGAAGTTTCACCGGCGCGATGCTAATCGATTTTTACGGTTAACGCGGAACATGTCGAGACATGGCGCGTTAAGAAAGAACCAAAGGAACGGACAGATGTTTGTAAGAGAAAAACAGTCTACTTCGGCGAAAATCAGCGTCATCAGCACCGCCTGGACAGTACTGGTTATCGCAATGGTAGCAACGACGTTTAGCCTTTATGAGCAGAAGTCTGAAACGCAGGGACCGGACTATCCGCAGCTTACCGCCCGCTACCAGTATATGAATTATTACTGAGTAACGGGGAGAATTTCCTCAACACTCCCGGAGACGATATCATGTTCACATTTCTGACGATGCTTCTGGCCCTGATCAGCGTAATGTTCGTGACGTCAATGATCTCCGTCGTCGCCGAGATGCGACGGGAAGACGAGGAATTCAAGGCGATGATCCGGCGCGACCGCGCGTTCTGAGCGCGGCAGACCGGCTTCAGGCCGTTACAAGAATGATTCTTTTCAGCCGCCTGGACTGTCCGGGCGGTTTTGTTTTGCCAATTCCTCAGCGATACCCACCCCTCATTCCTGTGCTTGTCACAGGAATCCAGCCGACGCGCGTCTGCACGGCGGAGAGAGTGCTTTCAGCCCAAGGACTTGGGCTGGCTGGTTTCCTGTGACAAGCACAGGAATGAGGGCGTAGAGGCAGCCGATATACATCCAGCACCTCCATTTCGACGCCTCCAATCACACAACCGTTTTCAAAACCCCGTTTTTCCAAGGCAAATTCCCTTCAATTTCCGTTTGGATTGATTTAAGGAACGCCGATACGTTGCGGGCCGGACAGCCGGCGACCGCGATGACGTTCCTGTGAGGTTTGCATAACGATGCTCGATTCCCTGAGAAATGCTTCTCGAACCATGGCAGCCAAGCTGCTGCTTCTCCTGCTTGTTGTTTCGTTCGGCGTCTGGGGCGTCTCCGCATCGCTTGTCACCGCCAATTCCCATGCCGTCATGACGGTGGGCGACCAGACGGTCAGCCCGGAGGAATTCCGCCTCGCCTATCAGCGCCAGATTTCCGATCTCAGCCGCCAGTTCGGCACAAGGCTGACGACCGAACAGGCCAAGGCCTTCGGCATCGACCGTCAGGTCTTCAGCCAGCTTGCGGCAGGTGCAGCACTCGATGAGCTGGCCTCGAAAATGAATCTCGGCCTTTCCGAAGACCGCCTTGCCAACCTGATCGCCGAGGACCCGGCCTTCAAGTCGGTCAATGGCCAGTTCGACCGCAATCTTTTCAGCGAGCGCCTGCGCAATTCCGGCTTCCGCGAAGACGATTACATCAAGGAACGCAGCAAGGTCGCCGTCCGAAGCCAGATCGTCGAAGCCGTTTCCGATGGTTTTGCCGCACCGCAGGTGCTGGTGGATGCGCTGAAACAATATCGCAACGAACAGCGCGCCGTCGATTACGTCATTCTTTCGAACGCCGTCATTCCGCCGGTCAAGGCCCCCGGCGACGACGTGCTTGCCCCCTGGTTCGAAACCAACAAGTCGAAATATCGCGCGCCCGAGTTCCGCAAGTTCACCTATGTGAAGCTGGAACCAACAGACATTGCCGATCAGGCCGCCGTGACCGACGCCCAGATCGCCGACTATTATAACAGCCACAAGGACAGCTTCCGCACCGCCGGCCGCCGCACGGTCGAGCAGCTGACGTTTACGGACAAGGAAATGGCCGCCGCCGCCGCCGAGCAGATCAGGCTCGGCAACACCACCTATGATCAGGTGGTGAAGGATCAGGGCAAGACGGCCGCCGACGTGACGCTCGGTGAATTCACCAGGGACACGATCCCCGACCAGTCGATTGCCGATGCCGCCTTTGCCATCCAGAAGGATGGCGGCGTCTCACCGGTGGTCGAAGGTTCCTTCGGCCCGGTCCTTCTGCGCGTCACCGGTATCAAGCCGGAAACCACCCGCACGCTGGATGAGGCAAAGGAAGATATCCGCAAGGACCTCGCCACCGCCGCCGCCGCGGAAGAAATCACCAATGTGCATGACCGCTACGAGGATCTGCGCGCCGGCGGCTCTTCGCTCGCCGATGCGGCACAGCAGCTGAACCTGAAACCCGTCACCATCGCCGCCATCGATGCCGCCGGCCTCGACGAAAAGGGCGATAAGGTTGAAGGCCTGCCCTCGCCGCAGCTGGCGCAGGAAGTCTTCAAGACCGAGCCCGGCACCGAAGCCCTGCCGATCAATCTCGGCCGTGAAGGTTACATCTGGTTCGATGTCGAGCAGATCATCGCTGCCCGCGACCGCACGCTTGCCGAAGTCCGTGACGATGTCGTGGCCGACTGGACGGCGGAGCAGCAGCGCAACGCGCTTGCCGCCAAGGCCGAGGAACTGAAGGCGCGCGTCGAAAAGGGCGACACGCTGGAAGCCGTGGCCGGCGAACTGAGCCTCGCCGTCGAACAGAAATCCGGCCTGCGCCGCACCAGCGAAGACGCTATTTTCGGCCAGCAGACGATCGCGGCGGTCTTCTCCGGCGCGGAGGGCAAGGTGGGCACGGCGGCTGATGCTGACGGTTCCAGCCGCATCCTCTTCAAGGTCACCTCGGTCGACACAAATGCGCCTGCCGATGCGCTCGCCAACGACGACCAGCAATTCGCCGCCATTGCCCGCGCGGCCGGCGACGACATGCTGGACCAGATGGTCAACCGCCTGCAGAATGACTATGGTGTCACCATCAACCAGGCCCTCGCCGATCAGGCGATGGTCGGCTTCTAACCCGGGGGGCGACAAGATGGCCGAACTGAAGCCGCTGATCGCCAAGGTCGCAAATGGAGAAAGCCTGAACCGCGAGGAATCGCGGGCGGCTTTCGACATTCTGATGTCCGGCGAAGCCACGCCGTCGCAGATCGGCGGTTTCCTGATGGCGCTGCGCGTGCGCGGCGAGACGGTGGACGAAATCGTCGGCGCCGTCTCCTCCATGCGGTCCCGCATGCTGCCGGTTTCGGCTCCCGCCAATGCCATCGATATCGTCGGCACCGGCGGTGATGGCATCGGCACCTATAATATCTCGACGCTCGCCTCGATCATCGTCGCCGGCACGGGCCTGCCGGTCGCCAAGCACGGCAACCGGGCGCTGAGCTCCAAATCCGGCACGGCGGATGCGCTCTCCGCGCTCGGCGTGAAGCTCGATATCGGTCCTGATCTCATCGCCCGCTGTATCGCAGAGGCGGGCCTCGGTTTCATGTTTGCGCAGCTTCACCATTCGGCCATGCGCCATGTCGGCCCCAGCCGCGTCGAACTCGGCACGCGCACCATCTTCAACCTGCTCGGCCCCCTCTCCAACCCGGCCGGCGCCAAGCGACAACTGCTCGGCGTCTTTTCGCCGCGCTGGCTGGTGCCGCTTGCGGAAGTGTTGCGCGATCTGGGCTCGGAAAGCATCTGGGTCGTGCATGGCGACGGCATGGACGAGGTGACGACTACGGGCGTCACCCATGTGGCGGCGCTGGAAGGCGGCAAGATCCGCACCTTCGACCTGACGCCGAAGGATTTCGGCGTCGAGCCCGCTTCCATGGACGATCTGAAGGGCGGAGACGGCATTGCCAATGCGGCAGCACTGCGCGAGGTCCTGTCCGGCAAGCGCAATGCCTATCGTGACGTGTCGCTGTGCAACGCGGCTGCAGCGCTGGTCATTGCCGGCAAGGCGGAAACGCTGGCCCAGGCGATGGCGATCGTCAGCGAGGCGCTGGACAGCGGCAAGGCCGCAGCCGCACTCGACCGTCTGGTCGCCGTGTCCAACGAGGATCAGGAATGAGAGCGAGATCATGAGCGACATTCTGAAAAAGATCGAGATTTACAAGCGCGAGGAAATCGCCGCCGCCAAGGCGAAGGTTTCGCTGGCCGATCTGAAGGCCATGGCTGCCGACCAGAGCGCGCCGCGCGGTTTCTACCGGGCGCTTCGGGCAAAGCAGGCCGAGGGCAAGTTCGGCCTGATCGCCGAAATCAAGAAGGCCAGCCCCTCCAAGGGCCTGATCCGTCCCGATTTCGATCCGCCGGCGCTGGCCGCCGCCTATGAAGCCGGTGGCGCCGCCTGTCTTTCGGTGCTGACGGATAGCCCGAGCTTTCAGGGCGCACCGGAATTTCTGACCGCCGCCCGCAATGCCTGCACGCTTCCGGCGCTGCGCAAGGATTTCATGTTCGAGACCTATCAGGTGCATGAAGCCCGCGCCTGGGGCGCGGACTGCATTCTCCTCATCATGGCGTCGCTTTCCGACGACGAGGCGAAACGCCTCGAAGACGAGGCTTTCGCGCTCGGCATGGATGTGCTGGTGGAAGTGCATGATGCGGAAGAGACCGAACGGGCGCTGAAGCTCGCCTCGCCGCTTCTCGGCATCAACAACCGCAACCTGCGCACCTTCGAGGTCGGCCTCGAAACCAGCGAGAAACTGGCGGGCCTCGTGCCGGCCGAAAAACTGCTGGTCGGCGAAAGCGGCATCTTCACCTTCGCGGATTGCCAGCGTCTCGAAAAAAGCGGCATCAGCACCTTCCTCGTCGGCGAGAGCTTGATGCGCAAGGACGATGTGACGGCGGCGACCAAAGCGCTGCTGACAGGCCAGTCCGGCATTATGGCCGCGGAATAAAGCTCCGATGAGCGAGGCGGGAAAGCTCACCCATATCGATGCCGGCGGCGAGGCGCATATGGTCGATGTCGGCGACAAGGCCGAGACCGTCCGTGTGGCCGTGGCTGAAGGCTTCGTGAAGATGAAGCCGGAAACGCTGGCGCTCATCCGCGAAGGCAATGCCAAGAAGGGCGATGTCATCGGCACCGCCCGTCTGGCCGGCATCATGGCCGCCAAGCAGACGGCAAACCTCATCCCGCTCTGCCACCCGCTGATGCTGACCAAGGTGGCGGTGGAGATTACCGAAGACGCCGCCCTGCCCGGCCTGCGGGTCGAGGCCATGGTGAAACTATCCGGCAAGACCGGCGTGGAGATGGAAGCGCTGACCGCCGTATCCATCACCTGCCTGACGATCTATGACATGGCGAAAGCCGCCGACAAGGCGATGGAAATCGTCAATATCCGCCTTCTTGAAAAGAGCGGCGGCAAATCCGGCGATTTCAAAGCCGGCAACATCGGGCGACAGGAGACTTGAATGAAACCGCTGCTGCCCGTGGATGAAGCCATAAGGCGCCTTCTGGAAGCGGCGGTTCCTGTGACCGAAAGCGAGACCCTGCCGCTTGCGGAATGTGATGGCCGGGTTCTTTCGGCCGATCTCATCGCACGCCTCACCCAGCCCCCCTTCGATGCCTCGGCCATGGACGGTTATGCGCTGCGCAGCGCCGATGCGACGGAAATCGGTTCGGTCCTCACCGTCATCGGCCAGGCGGCCGCCGGCCATGCCTTTTCCGGCACGGTGGGTGAAGGACAGGCCGTGCGCATCTTCACCGGCGCGCCCGTGCCGCAGGGCGCGGATACGATTCTCATCCAGGAAGATGCCGAAGTGCTGGAGGGCGGAAAAATCCGCACCGCCTTCGACGTCACCGCCGGGCGACATATCCGCCCGCGCGGACAGGATTTTACCGAAGGAGAAACGGCTCTCAAGGCCGGGCGGGAACTCGGTTTCACCGACCTGACGCTGGCGGCGGCGATGAACCATGCCGCGCTCACCGTCTATCGCAGGCCGCGCATCGCCATTCTCGCCACCGGCGATGAGTTGCTGCCGCCGGGAAGCGCACCGCAGCCGGCCCAGATCATCGCCTCCAACACCTTCGGCGTCGCAGCCCTCGCCCGGCAGGCGGGTGCCGATGTTCTCGATCTCGGCATCATCGCCGATGACGACAGGCTGATCCGCGCCGCCATCGGCAAGGCGGTGACGGCGAAGGTCGATGTGCTGGTGACGCTCGGCGGCGCCTCCGTCGGCGACCACGACCTCGTGCAGGCCGCGTTGAAGGCGGAGGGCATGCAGCTCGATTTCTGGCGCATCGCCATGCGTCCGGGAAAACCGTTGATGGTCGGCGCCATCGGTGCCATGCAGGTTCTGGGCCTGCCCGGAAACCCGGTTGCCAGCCTCGTCTGCGGCCTGCTGTTCCTCGAACCGCTGATCCGCAGCATCGCCCGCCGCGCGCCCCTGCAACGCACGGCCACAGCCCGCACGGCCACGCCTTTGAAAGCAAATGATCACCGGCAGGATTATCTGCGCGCCCGTTTCAGCACGGACGAAAACGGCCTGCTGGTGGCGGAAGCCCATGCCAAGCAGGATTCATCGATGATGAAGATATTGGCCCATTCCGATGGCCTGATCGTGCGCCCGCCAAATGCGCCGGCAGCGGCGGCCGGAACGGAATGCCCGGTCATCAGGCTGAAATCCTGATACGCAGGCGATACGGCCGCAGCTGTGGCAGCATAACCGGTCTCTTTCCAAACCTTACCGAATGGTTGCCGCGCCGTCGCAAACGGCACGGCCGCATCCCGTCTCGCATGGGAACCGCAGATAAGACTGTAACATTTCCGTATTCTGACACGAATGACAAAAAAAGCCGCCTATAGGCGGGATCTGCACAAACTCAAAAACCGTCACCTCCTCCGGCCCGGGGAATATTTCTCCATAATGTTGTGCCAAAATAAATCACACGAATCCCTTTATTGGGATTGACAGAATAAATGCGATGCTGTCACCAAGGCAAACAGTAGAGGGAAAACGTTCCGGAATTCTTCAAAATGAAAATTACTTATATTTATCAATTAAATAAAATAAAAAGCAGCGAAAATGAAGTTTCCGGCAACAAAAATTAGTTTCCCATAAATTAAGCTTTCCAAAACGAGCTTCATAATAATAATCATAGTCGATAAGCAGACTCACTGGAGTTTCTTGATGAACACGGCATCCACGCCCAAAACCACGGGGCCCGACATTGCCGGGCAGATTGCCTATGCCATGCGGAGCATGGGTGTTTCGCCGATCCCGCGTAACTACAGCCTGTTTTACGAAGCCTATATCGGTTCGAACCCAGCCCTGACCAAGGATCTGGCCGCGCTCGGAAGCCGGGTCACGCAGGAGGATCTGGACGAACTCTCCTCGCGTTACGGGGAAGGCAATCCCGCCCGGTCGATCGACGACGCGCATGAGAAGCTGCGGCGCGAACTGGAGGGCCTTCTGGGCACGCTGAGGCGCGAACAATCCTCCATCGAGAACTACAACAGGATTCTCGGCGAGACCCGCCAGCGCATCGATGACAAGAATGCCGCCAGCAGCAATATTCTGAGAAATGCGATTTCGCTGCTGGCCGAGGCCACCGGTTCGAAAATCATCGACGGCGAAAAGACCTTCAACGATGTCAACCGCCATGCCGAGGAAATGCATCAGGTGCGCCTGGAGCTGGATGAGTACAAGCGCATCGCCAATACCGACTCACTGACGCGGCTGTCCAACCGGCGTGCCTTCGACGACCGGCTGGCATCCGTTTATGACAGCTCCATCGGCCTGCAATATACCGCGCTCGTCCTGCTCGATATCGATCACTTCAAGCGGATCAACGACACGTTCGGCCATCCGGTCGGCGACAAGATTCTCGCCACCGTCGCCTCGGTCATCCGCGCCAATGTCCGCAAGGATGGTTTTGTCGCCAGAAGCGGCGGCGAGGAATTCGCCATCATTCTGGATGGCAATACGCCGGAAGAGGTGATGGTGATGTGCGAGCGCATCCGCCTGTCGCTGGAAAGCACGCCCTTCCGCAATTCGAGATCGGGCGCCGACTACGGCACGGTGACGATCTCCATCGGCTTCGCCTCCGCCGCCCAGGCCACCAACCCGAGCGAGCTTTACGGTCATGCCGATACCGCGCTCTACCATGCCAAGGAAACCGGCCGGAACCGCACCGTCTATTACGAGGACGGCATGCAGAAGAACTATACCGGCAAGAACTGGTTGATTTATCGGACGTGAAGCAAATTGCGCCAATTTGGGCGCATTAAAAACACGGCGCGCTCCCCACCCTCATTCCTGTGCTTGTCACAGGAATGAGGAGACGGAAGGGGAAGCCTCACCACATGGTCTTCGCCGCCCGCGCCGCCCATTCGCGGTCGTAGGTCTCCTGATCGAACTCCGCCTTCGCCGCCTTGAGCAGAAGGCCGGGTGTCGGAAGCGACGCAGGGTCGACGAAATTATCGGGGTTCCACAGTTCCGAGCGCATCAGCGCCCGGGCGCACTGGAAATAGACTTCGTCGATAGTCACCACGGTGACCGTGCGCGGATGTCTGCCATCCATCTCGAAGCTTTGCAGCAGACCGGGATCGACGGAGACCACGGCGCGGCCATTGATGCGCATCGTCGTATTCGAGCCGGGTATCAGGAACATCAGCGCCACGCGCGGATCGCGCACGATGTTCAGAAGCGAATCCACGCGGTTATTGCCGCGCCAGTCCGGCAGAAGCACCGTCCTGTCATCCGCCACCCGGACAACGCCGCCCTTGTCGCCGCGCGGCGAACAGTCCATGCCTTCCGGCCCGACCGTCGCCAGCGCCAGAAAGGGCGAAGTCTCGATCATCAGCCGGTATTCGGCCGTCAGCGTGGCCGTCACCTTGGCGATCGATGCCTCGCTCGTGCCGTCATAGATGGCCTTCAATTCCTCAACCGTGCGAATGATCGTCATGTCCGTTCCTATCCCTACGAATTCCCTCTGCCGCCGCGGAAAGACCGGGGCGTCCTACTCCTCTGCCGCTTCGGCCTTTTCCCGCTCTGCCCGCTCGCGCGCGGTGCGCGCGGCAACAAGATCGGCCGGCTGGGCGTTGCCGCGGATCAGCGAACGGCCGGCATAGATGCCGCCGACGACTTCCATGGCGAAACGTTCCTCGTCGCGGTCGCGGAATTCCTCCACCAGACGGGCGGCGTCTTCCCGCTCCTCACCCATGGCGCCCAGCACTTCCTCGCTGAAATTCAGCGCCGATTCCAGCGTCTCGCGGATCTGGTAATCGACGCCCGCCTTGAGCAGATCGATGGCATGGCCACGGTCGTAAGCGCGGGCAAGAACGGGCACCAGCGGGAATTCGTGCTTGACGATCTCCGCGATCCTGACAGCCGCTTCCTTGTCGTCGACGCAGATCAGCACGGCACGCGCCGTGCTGGCACCGGCGGCATGCAGGATTTCCGCCCGCGAGCCATCGCCATAATAGACCTTGAAACCGAATTCCGCCGCATCGCGCACGAAGTCGGCATCCTTGTCGATCAGCGACAGCGTGTAGCCCCGCGCCAGAAGCGGCTGGCTGACGATCTGGCCAAAACGGCCGAAGCCGATCAGCAGAATGCTGCCCTCGACATTCTCTGGCACATCGAGATCGTCGGTATTGGGAACCGCCGCCGGCACCAGCCGGTCATGCAGGATGACCATCAGCGGCGTCAGCACCATGGAGATGATGATGGTCGCCGTCAGGATGGCGTTCGCCTCCCGGTCGAGAATGCCGGCGCTGACGGCGGCCGAATAGAGCACGAAGGCGAATTCGCCGCCCTGCGCCATCAGCACCGCCCGTTCCAGGCTTTCACGCCGGGTGGTGCCGAGCGCCCGCGCCACGCCATAGATCAGGAAGGCCTTGAGCAGCATGTAACCCGCAACGCTGATGACCACGAGCTGCCAGTTGGAGGCGATGACGGCAAGATCGATCGCCATGCCGACACCAAGGAAAAACAGGCCGAGCAGAATGCCGCGAAACGGCTCGATATCCGCTTCCAGCTGATGGCGGAAGGAGGATTCCGACAAAAGCACGCCGGCGAGAAACGCCCCCATGGCCATGGAAAGGCCGCTGACCTGCATCAGCAGCGCCGAACCCAGCACCACCAGCAGCGCTGCGGCCGTCATCACCTCCCGCGCGCCGGAAGCCGCCAGCAGGCGGAAAAACGGGTTGAGAAGATAACGCCCGGCAAGGATGAGCGCACCGACGGCGGCAAGCGCAATGCCGACGGAAGCCCAGCGCTCCGACGCCGTGACATGTTCGCCGCCCGAACCGAGGAAAGCGACAAGCGCCAGCAGCGGCACGATGGCCAGATCCTCGAACAGCAGGATGGCGATGATACGCTGGCCTTTCAGGCTCGACATGCTGTTGCGCTCCTGCAGCATCTGCATGACGATCGCCGTCGAGGTCAGCACGAAGCCGGTGCCGGCGACGAAGGACATGATGACGGGAAAACCGAGGCCGACGCCGATCAATGTCAGGCCCGCCATGCAAACCAGCACCTGAAGCGCACCCAGCCCGAAAATATCCTGCCGCATCGACCACAGCCGCGACGGCTGCATTTCAAGGCCGATGATGAACAGGAACATCACCACGCCGAGTTCCGCTATATGCAGAATGGCCTGCGAATCGGAGAAAAAACCGAGCCCGTAAGGCCCGATGACAAGACCGGCGGCCAGATAGCCGAGCACCGAGCCGAGGCCGATGCGCTTGAAGATGGGCGCGGCGACAACGCCTGCCGCCAAAAGCACGACCACCTGGGCCAGATCATTTCCGTTCGCTTCTACAGCCACACGCCACCCCGTTTAAATAGTGAGACAAGAGCTTTGCCCTCGTCTGATTATCGGCAACGCGCAAGAACATTTCCTCCGTCATGCCGGACTTGATCCGGCATCCAGCCACGGCGCGTCTGCGCCGTGAAAGGACTCTCCCGCGATCAAGGACTTGATCGCGCTGGACCCCGGATCAAGTCCGGGGTGACGAAGCGCGGATGCAACAACGTTGCCAAACGCGCCAGTTCTTCAACCCCTTTGCCGTCATTCTCACGAGGGCGCCTCCCTCGGTGTTTTCTCTACCGGTATCGCGGTTCCCTGCTCAAGCCCTTTTCGGCGAGCTGCCGCTCATAATCCGCAAACAGCGCATCCCCGGTCTCACCCAGTTCCTTCAGATATTTCCAGGTGAAGATACCGCTATCGTGGCCATCGTCGAAAACGATGCGCACCGCGTAATTGCCGGTGGCGACCATGGAACGGATGGCGACATTGCGTTTGCCGGGCACCGTGACCTTTTGTCCCGGCCCATGGCCCTGCACCTCGGCCGAGGGCGAAAGCACGCGCAGCATCTCGGCTTGAAGGCGGTAAACGCTTCCATCATCGAAGGAAACGGTCAATTCGCGCCGGTCTTTCGACACAAGCAGCTCGGTCGGCCAGGCATCACTCATTTTTCACTTCCGCAAGCTCGTCATATGCGTCAGAATTACGGACTTGCCTCACGATAGGCAAGCCACTACATCACCTGATAGAGCACACATTCGGCGTGTGTGCCCGGCGCAAGGCGCAATGAGGATGGAGACGTGAACGGTTTCCCCGGCTCGCTTGAAAAGGCGAAAACCCTGACGGAAAACAGCACACCGATGGTGGACCCTTTCGGCCGCGCCATCACCTATCTGCGGGTTTCCGTCACCGACCGCTGCGATTTCCGCTGTACCTATTGCATGTCCGAACACATGACCTTCCTGCCGAAGAAGGACCTTCTGACGCTCGAAGAACTCGACCGGCTCTGTTCCGTCTTCATAACGCGCGGCGTGCGCAAGCTGAGGCTGACCGGCGGCGAGCCGCTGGTGCGCAAGAACATCATGTCGCTGGTGCGGAACCTCGGCCGGCATGTGCGCACGGGCGCGCTCACCGAGCTGACGCTGACCACCAACGGTTCCCAGCTTGCGAAATTCGCCGCGGAACTCGCCGATTGCGGCGTGCGCCGCATCAATGTTTCGCTCGATACGCTCGACCGCGACAAATTCCGCCATATCACCCGCTGGGGCGATATCGACCGTGTCATGGAAGGTCTGGACGCCGCTCAGGCAGCGGGCATCAAGGTCAAGCTCAACGCGGTGGCGCTGAAGGACTTCAACGACGCGGAAATTCCCGATCTCATGCGTTTTGCCCACGGTCGCGGCATGGACCTGACGGTCATCGAAACCATGCCCATGGGTGAGATCGAGGAAGACCGCACCGACCGCTACCTGCCGCTTTCGAAACTGCGCGCCGATCTCGAACAGAGCTTCACGCTCATCGACAGCGATTACCAGACCGGCGGCCCCGCCCGTTACGTGACGGTGAAGGAAACCGGCGGCCGGCTGGGCTTCATCACGCCGATGACCCATAATTTCTGCGAAAGCTGCAACCGCGTCCGCCTCACCTGCACCGGCACGCTTTATATGTGCCTCGGCCAGGACGACGCCGCCGATCTGCGCACGGCGCTGCGCGCCTCCGACAGCGACGCCTATCTTTCCAGCGCCATCGATGAAGCCCTTCTGCGCAAGCCGAAGGGGCATGATTTCATCATCGACCGCACCCACAACCGCCCCGCCGTCTCCCGCCATATGAGCGTGACCGGCGGCTGAGCGACCGCTGAAACTGTTTCTCGTCCACCCACCCATATAAACGGTTGAAATGCCGGCTGTGCCGTGTCACGTCTCTTTACATGGAGGAATGCGTGGTCACGCCGGAAAGGCGGCCCAGATCGCCCCGAAAGGGCGGCGGGGGAGAGCCGCGCATGGTCTGGGATATTTGGGAATGGCATTGACGGACAATACGCGCGGCGCCCTGTTCATGGCGCTCGCCATGGCAAGCTTCACGGCCAATGACGCCCTGACGAAATCCGTCACCCCTTACATCAACACCGGCCAGATCATGTTCGTTCGCGGCATCATGACGGTGGTGCTGATCTACATCGCCGCTCGCCATTTCGGCGCGCTGCGTCCGCTGAAAACCCTGCTGCGCCCCATCATCATCCTGCGCTGTCTCTGCGAAGTGACTGCCGCAGTACTCTATCTGACAGCGCTCGGCCTCATCGAATTTTCCAATGCCTCGGCCATATTGCAGTCCCTGCCCCTGGTGGTGACGCTGGGTGCGGCGCTGTTTTTGCGTGAACCCGTGGGCTGGCGGCGCTGGGTGGCGATCATCGTCGGTTTCATCGGCGTGCTCGTCATTATCAGGCCGGGCCCTGAAGGCTTCACGCCGGGTGCGCTTCTGGTCGTCGCATCGCTCGCCGTCACCGCCGCGCGCGATCTGCTGACCAGGAAAATGTATGCCGATGTGCCCTCGCTCGCCATCACCGTCATCACCGCCTTCGTCAATATGGCGGTGGGTGGCCTGTTGATCGTGCCCTTTGGCGGCTGGCAACCGATGAACTTCACGATCGTGTCGCATCTGGCCGCTTCGGCCATTCTGGTGCTGGTCGGTTATCAGGCGATCATCCTGTCGATGAGAACGGGCGAAATCTCCTTCGTCGCGCCGTTCCGTTATACCGGCCTGCTCTGGGGTTTCATGATCGGCGTGTTCTTCTTCAACGAAAAGATCGACAATTACACCATCATCGGCGCCATGATCGTCATCGGCTCGGGCCTTTATACCTTCTACCGCGAAAGCCTGCGCAAGCGCTCGCAGATGGCCAAGCGCGCCGCCGCCACACCCACCGCGGCGACCACGGTGCGGCCGGCTTCCGTAACGAAAACTGCCGTAACGGAAGAGGCGGGAGAATGACATGAACAGCGGCCGTTTTCTGGACAGAACCACCCCGCCCCACATCATCACGCTGGTCGTCATCGCCGGCGTCGCGGCGCTGTGCATGAATGTGTTCCTGCCTTCGCTTGCGGCCATGGCGATCTACTTCGAGACCGATTATGCGGTGATGCAATTTGCCGTTTCTGGCTATCTCGCCGCCACCGCCTGCCTGCAGCTCATCATCGGCCCACTCTCCGATCTCTTCGGCCGCCGCCCGGTCATGCTCGCCAGCATCGCCATCATGATCGTCGCAACGCTCGTCTGCATGCTGGCGCCCAACATCACCGTTTTCATGATCGGGAGCGTTGCGCAGGCGGCCGTCGTTTCCGGTTTTGTGCTGGCGCGCGCCATCGTGCGCGACATGGTACCGATGGAACAGGCCGCGTCGATGATCGGCTACGTCACCATGGGCATGTCCGTGGTGCCGATGGTCGGCCCGACGGTTGGCGGCCTGCTCAACGATATTTCCGGCTGGCAGTCGAGCTTTGCCCTTCTTTCCCTGCTCGGCGTCGGCATTCTGGTGCTCGCCTGGTTCGATCTCGGCGAAACCAACCACAATAAATCGGCAAGCTTTTCGCAGCAGTTTCACGCCTGGCCGGAACTTCTGCGTTCGCCGCTCTTCTGGGGTTACGCGCTGACCTCGACCTTCTCATCGGGCATGTTCTTCTCCTTCCTCGGCGGCGCGCCCTTTGTCGGCAGCGTCATCTATGGGCTTGCGCCGGCCATGCTCGGCCTGCAATTCTTCTTCATGGCCAGCGGTTACATGCTCGGCAACTTCATCTCCGGCCGTTATGCCAGCGAAATCGGCATCACCCGCATGATGCTGTCGGGCAATGTCATCGCCATCGCCGGCATCGTAACGACCATGATGCTGATCTCTGCCGGGGCGGAAAGCGCCTATGCGTTTTTCGTGCCGCTTGCCCTGATCGGCGTCGGCAACGGCGTGACACTGCCGAGCGCCAATGCCGGCATGGTCAGCGTGCAGCCGCATCTGGCCGGTTCCGCCTCCGGCCTCGGCGGCGCGATGACCATCGGCGGCGGCGCGGCACTCTCGGTGCTCGCCTCCTCGGTCCTGTCCAGGGAGGACGGAACCTGGCCGCTTCTTCTGGTGATGCTGGCGACCGGCCTTGTCGCCCTCCTCACCACCTATATCGTAAGGCTGCAGGAAAAGCGGGAATGACGGTCCCTCTTGAAATACCCGGTCTCGTGCTCGCCGGCGGGCTTTCGCGGCGCATGGGCAGCAACAAGGCGATGGTGCAATTGGGCGATGCGGCCCTCATCTCCCATGTCATCAGCCGCATCACGCCACAGGTCTCAGATGTCACCATCAATGCGGCCATCCATGGCGATAACGGCTGGGCGGAAAGTTTCGGCCTGCCGTTGCTGCCCGATACATTGAACGGCCATGCCGGGCCGCTCGCGGGTATCCTGGCCGGCATGCGCCATTTCCAGCATCGTGAGGGTGCGGTCAGTCACTTCCTGACCGCGCCCGCCGACAGCCCGTTTTTCCCTGACGATCTGGTGGCCCGGCTCTGCGAGCACGTATCGGACAATGCGATCGTCATCGCCGCCTCCAGCGGCCAGCTTCATCCGGTTTTTGCGCTATGGCCGGTGGCGCTTGCCGATGATCTCGAGGACTGGCTGAAGAACGATGTGAACCGGCGCATCCGCGCCTATCTCGCCCGCCATGTCACCATCGGCGTGGCCTTCCCGCCGCTGGAAACGGCAAAGGGCAGCCTCGATCCGTTCTTCAACATCAACACGCCGGATGAACTGGCGCTGGCGCGCAGCTATCTGGAGAACATCGGATCATGACGGCACAAAAGGTCTTCGGCATCGCCGGCTGGAAAAACTCGGGCAAGACGGGCCTCGCGGTCAGCATCGTCACCGAGCTGACCGCGCGCGGCTACCGCGTCTCCACCATCAAGCACGCCCATCATGATTTCGATATCGACAAGGTCGGCGCGGATAGCTGGCGCCACCGCCAGGCCGGCGCACATGAGGTCACCATCGTTTCCGGCACCCGCTTTGCGATCATGCATGAATTGCGCGGCGAACCGGAACCCTCCTTCGAGGATATTCTCGCCCGCCTCGCGCCGTGCGATCTGGTGCTGATCGAAGGCTATAAATACGAGCCTGTGCCGAAGATCGAAGCCCGCCGGCTGGAGGCCGCCAAGACCCAACCGCTTGCGCCGCTTGATCCGCATATCATCGCCATTGCCGCAGATCATGCGGTAACGGACACGACCCTCCCCGTTTTCGATCTCAATGATACCGCGACGATTGCCGATTTCATCGAGAAGACGGTGGGGCTGGTGAGGCAATAGCGACCTTTCCGCCGCCACCTCTCCTCTGTCATCCTCGGGCTTGACCCGAGGATCCACAACTCGGCGCACCATGGATCCTCGGGTCGAGCCCGAGGATGACGTCGAGTGTGTAGAGACGCTCGTCATCACCCCCCAAAATGAAAAAGCCGGGCTCTTCACCCGGCTTCATCATTCCTTGAGACGCAATACCTATTCAAGGAAACTGGAGGGGTTCACCGGCGTCGCATCCTTGCGAACTTCGAAGTGAACCTGCGGACGCTTGGCGCTGCCGGTCATGCCAGAGGTAGCGATGGTCTGGCCGCGCTGCACCTTCTGGCCGCGCTGCACGTCGAGATTGGCGGCGTTGCCGTAAACGGTGACCTTGCCGTCGTCGTGGCGGACGAGAACCGTGTTGCCGAGCTGCTTCAGGCCGTTGCCGGCATAGATGACCACGCCGTTTTCAGCGGCCTTGATCGGCGTACCCTCGGGAACGGAGATGTTGATGCCGTCATTGCGGCTGCCTTCGACATTGTCGCCGAAATTGTTGATGACCGCGCCGCGAACCGGCCAGCGATATTTGCCGATGCCGGTGGATTCCGGTGCGACGGAGGCCATGTCGGCTTTCTTCTCGATGTCGCTGACGCTGGCGGTCGCCGGCGTGGCGGGCGCAGTCGGAGCGGCGGCGGCAGCCGGGGCCTTGTAGGGCTCAGGCTTGGCGGACGCGGTTTCGACCGGCTTGGCCGCTTCCTTGGCGGGAACGGAAGCCGTCTTGATGGCATCCGTCGAAGCGCCCGGCATGGCAAGCGTCTGGCCGACACGAATGTTTTCGTTGGAAATGCCGTTGGCGGCCTTGAGTGCGGCAACCGAGACGCCGTTTTCACGGGCGATCTTCGCCAGGCTGTCACCCGGCTGAACCTTGTAGCCACCGGTGGGCGGCAGCGGCTTGCCACCGGGAGGCGTCAGCTTGCCGGATTCGGACGAAACCTTGTCACGGGCGGCGGCCTGCGACGGCAGCACAGCCACATTCCCTTCCGGGCTACGCAGCGGTGTCGGCTGGTCGCCATTGCGGTTGAGCGCGATATCGCCGGCGGCGTCCTTGGCGGCATTGCGGACCTGACCGAACTTCGGAATGAGGATCGACTGGCCGGCCTGCGCCGAGGATGCGGTCTTCAGACCGTTGACGCGCAGCAGCTCCTTCTCCGGAACACCGTAGCGGTTGGAGAGCGTCGCGATGCTTTCGCCGGGACGCAGGGTCACGGAGGACGCGCCATCGGTGTGCCAGCCGTTCTTGTCGGAACGCACGGTTGCGGTGGTCAGATTGTCGGCGACGGGAGCGGCAGCCTGCCGGGCGGGTGCGGCGAGAGACGGCGCGGCCTTGGGCTGAGCGGACGGGAAAGGCTGGGCCATGGCTTCGTTGCGGGTCGACGGATCGCGGCTTGCCACCGCCGTCGGCGCCGACAGCTCGGAACGCTGCACCGGGGAGGCCGAAGCCGAGCGGGCCGTGGAAGGCTGAACGCCGCCATAACCACCCGATTGCGGGTAGGAATTGCCCGCCATGTTCTGGTTGGCATAACCGCCCTGCGGTGCGGCAGAGGCGTAACCGCCATTCATGTCGCCCTGCGGAACCGGGGCCTGCCCGTAAGCACCGCCGCCCTGACGGGCAGGAATTGACGCCGTGGTCATCTGATCCGGTCCACTGGAAAAGAGGCCGCTGAACCGCGTTGCATCCGAGCTACAGCCCGTTGCGACGCTTGCCAGCAATGCCGCTGCGAACATTTTTGCGACTGATTTTCCGATTTTAGACGAATGTCTCATACGCATGACTCGATCTACACTGACGCCAACCCGCCGCATCGAGACCGATCCGGCACAAATTTCACTTCTTGCAAGGCCCATTTCCCGAGGTGGGGAAAACCATGCGTCGATGTTTATGATTAAAGCGCGTTAGTGTTACCACGCCGTTAAAACGTTAAGCCGTTTGGCGCTTTTTTGACACTTCGATAACCATGACGAAAACCGGATGCGTCATGTTGGAACAATAATGATATTGAAAATCAGTTAGTTGCGGAAATTCAGAACATTAGAAGACAAAAATGAATTGCCTTCAAAATTTTCATTTCGTCACAAATGCCGGGCAATATGGGTGCTGAGCGGCAGATAAGGCGCCTCGAACAGCTCTTCCTTTTCGAAGCGGCTGCCGGTCTTTGAGAAGCGCGTCATCACGCAACGATCGCCCTCAACGATGATCGGCGCGATCATCATGCCGCCCGAGACGATCTGCTCGGCAAAGAAGCGCGGCATGGTGGTGAAGGCGGCGGTGGAGACGATGCGGTCAAAGGTGCCCTCGCCCACCAGACCGTTGCTGCCATCCGCCTGACGGATGACGACATTGCGGATGGAGAGATCGTCGAGACAGTTCTGCGCCTGCTGCACCAGCGTCTTGTAACGCTCCAGCGAAAACACCCGCTCGACCCGCCGGGCAATGATCGCCGTCATGAAACCGCTGCCGGTGCCGATCTCAAGCACGCGCTGGCCGGGTTTCAGCTGCAGGCGGGCGAGGATCTTCACCGCCATGTCGGCGCCTTCCATGAAGGCGCCGCAGTCGATCGGGATCGTGCGGCTGGAATAGGCGTCGGCCGTAAATTGCGGCGGCACGAATTTGGAACGCGGCGTCTGCTCGACCGCCGTCAGAAGGTCGAGATCGGAAATCCCCTCGCCCCTTAAACGGAGAACGAGGGCGGCAAAACCTTCCTTTTCGACCATTGCGGATTTCAATCGGCGACTCCGAATCCAAGTGCTTGCGCAACCCGATCCTTCACCGTGTAGTCCGTCAGGTCAAGCTTAAGCGGTGTCACGGAAATCTTGCCATGTTTCAAAGCGTGAATATCGGTGCCTTCGCGGAAGGTGCCGAGACGCTCGCCGAAGCGCAGCCAGTAATAGGGAAAACCGCGGCCGTCCTGACGCTCTTCCACCGTCAGGCCGAAATCGAGCTTGCCCTGACCGGTCACGGAAACGCCCTGCACATCCTTGGGCGCGCAATTGGGGAAATTGAGATTGAGGAAGGTACCATCAGGCAGTTCCACATTCATCAGCTTGCGCAGAAGGTCCGGCGCATAGGTCTCGGCGACTTCCCACGGCACGACGCGGCCATCGGCATGGCTGAACGCCTGGCTGAGCGCAAAGGAGCGAACGCCCTGCAGCGTACCTTCGATGGCGCCGGCAATGGTACCGGAATAGGTCACGTCATCGGCCATGTTGGCGCCGGCATTGACGCCTGACAGCACGAGATCCGGCTTTTCCGGCAGGACCTCGCGAATGCCCATGATGACGCAATCGGTCGGCGTGCCGCGCAGCGCGAAATGCTTGTCGGAAACCTTGCGCAGCCGCAGCGGTTCGGAGAGCGTCAGCGAATGCGCGAGACCGCTCTGGTCTGTCTCCGGCGCGACGATCCAGACATCGTCGGACAGGGTGCGGGCGATACGCTCCAGCACGGCTAGACCTTCGGCGTGGATACCGTCGTCATTCGTCAGCAAAATCCGCATGTTTCTCTCTCCGCTGCTGTGTCCCACTATGAGGACACAATGATTTCTCTCACAGAAGCACCCCCACGACCGTCATTCCGGCCTTGAGCCGGAATCCAGTCGACGCGCGTCTGCGCGGCGGGAAGAGTCTTTTTCAGCCCAAGGACTTGGGCTGGCTGGATTCCGGCTCAAGGCCGGAATGACGGCCGCGTCTTTAACCGACGGACAATCAAGCCGCCTTCTCGATCCGCTTCAGACCGCCCATATAGGGCAGCAGCACGTCTGGAATTGTGACGGAACCGTCGTCGTTCAGATAATTTTCGAGAACCGCGATCAGGCAGCGGCCGACAGCCGTGCCGGAGCCGTTCAGCGTGTGAACGAACTTCGTTGCCTTGTCGTCCTTGCCGCGATAACGCGCATTCATGCGCCGCGCCTGGAAATCGCCGCAGACCGAGCAGGAGGAAATTTCGCGATAGGTGTTCTGGCCGGGCAGCCACACTTCCAGATCGTAGGTCTTGCGGGCGCTGAAGCCCATATCGCCGGTGCAGAGCGTCATGGTGCGGAAATGCAGGCCAAGACGCTTCAGCACTTCCTCGGCGCAGGCCGTCATGCGCTCATGTTCGGCGACAGCACTTTCCGCATCGGTGATGGAGACGAGTTCGCACTTCCAGAACTGGTGCTGGCGCAGCATGCCGCGCGTGTCGCGGCCGGCCGAACCCGCTTCCGAACGGAAGGACGGCGTCAGCGCGGTGAAGCGTAGCGGCAGTTTTTCCTGATCGAGAATTTCGCCTGACACGAGGTTGGTCAGCGTCACTTCCGCCGTCGGGATCAGCCAGCGGCCATCGGTGGTCTTGAACAGGTCCTCGGAGAATTTCGGCAATTGCCCCGTGCCGAACATCGCCTCGTCGCGCACCATCAGCGGCGAGGAAACTTCGGTGTAGCCATGTTCAGATGTATGAAGATCGATCATGAACTGGCCGAGCGCCCGCTCAAGACGCGCCAGCTGGCTGGTCAGAACGGTGAAACGCGCACCCGAAAGCTTGGCGGCGCGTTCGAAATCCATATAGCCGAGCGCTTCGCCGATTTCGAAATGCTCCTTCGCCGCATGGTTCCAGCCGGGCTTCTGACCGACGAAACGGGTGACGGCGTTGTCATGTTCGTCCTTGCCATCGGGCACATCGTCGAAGGGTATGTTCGGCAAGCGCGACAGCGCGTCGTTGAGCTCGGCGGTGACCTGACGGTCCTCCTCCTCCGCACGCGGCATGTTGTCCTTGAGGTCGGCGACCTCCGCCTTCAGTTTCTCCGCAAGCTCCATGTTCTTCTGCGCCATGGCGGCGCCGATTTCCTTGGAGGCGGCGTTACGACGGGACTGCATGTCCTGCAGGGACTGGATGACGGAACGGCGCTTTTCATCGAGCGCGATCAGGCCGCTGGCGGCACGCTCAGCGCCACGGCGCGCAAGCGCCGCATCGAAGGCTTCGGGGTTTTCGCGTATCCATTTAATGTCGTGCATCGTCGTTCCAGACCGTTGTTGCATCACCCGTGTTTTACAGCAAAACGCCGGGCATGAACCCGGCGCGAGGAGATTGTTGGAGCGGCGAGACCTTCAGAAATATCAGGTCTCCTCCAGCTCCGTGCTTGCGGATTCCGCAGCGCGCTTCCTCTCCACGAGTCGAGCCATATAGATGGAAATCTCGTAGAGAATGATCGCAGGCAGCGCAAGACCGATCTGGGACATGGGGTCCGGCGGCGTCAGCACGGCGGCAACCACAAAGGCGAGGACGATCGCGAATTTGCGCTTTTCCCGCAGCCAGTCGCTGGTCAAAAGCCCGACGCGCGCCAGAAGCGTCGTGACGACGGGCAGCTGGAACACCAGACCGAAGGAGAGAACCAGCGTCATGATGAGGCTGAGATATTCCGACACCTTCGGCATCAGCGAAATCGCCACCTCGCCATCCTCGGGCAATTGCTGCATGGCGAGGAAGAACCACATGACCATGGGCGTGAAGAAGAAATAGACGAGCGCCGCACCGATGAGAAAAAGGATCGGCGAAGCGATGAGGAACGGCAGGAAGGCCGCCCGTTCGTTCTTGTAGAGCCCCGGCGCCACGAATTTATAAAGCTGCGAGGCGACCACGGGAAACGAGATCACCATCGCGCCGAACATGGCGACCTTGATCTGCGTGAAGAAGAATTCCTGCGGCGCGGTATAGATCAGCGACGATTTCGTGACATCGAGGCCCGCCCAGAGAACCGCCCATTTATACGGAATGACGAGCAGGTTGAACAGGTGCTTGGCAACGGCGAAACAGGCGATGAAGGCGACGAAGAACGCGCCAAGCGCCCAGATCAGCCGCGTGCGCAACTCCATGAGATGCTCGATAAGCGGCTGCGGCTTATCCTCGATATCCCCGCTCATGCTTCATCCTTTTTGGGCTTTGCAGCCTTGGTTTTTGCCGTTTTCGCTGGCTTGGCCTCGGCCACGACCGCCTTGTCTGCGGCAGACTTCCTGACGGCTGCCTTCTTGGCGACGGCCTTCACGGTGGGTTTGGAAACAGCGGGCTTCGAAATCGCGGGCTCACTGGTTTTCACTGCCGGGGCGGTTTCGGGCGTCGCGGCGGCCTTGCTGCGGGCGGCGCGTTTCGGCTTGGCGGCAACCGCTTCGGCCTCGACGGTCGCAATCGATTTCGCCCGCGCGCGCTTCGGCTTTTCTTGCGCCGCCACGGCTGCGGCAACCGGCGCAGCGGATGCGGCGACAGCAGGCGGCGCATCCGGCAGCTTCATCTCCGGCTCTGGCACGCTGACCAGCGGCGCAACCGGCTCGCTTGTGGCAGGCGCAGGCGTGGAAGACAGGCCGTCCGGCGGCGTGGTCGCCTTCTGCAGATCGGACTTGATCTCGTTGCCGAGCTGGCGCAGCGGGTTCATCGCATCCCGCAGCGAGTTGGTCGGGTTGAGATTGCGGACATCGGAGATGGTCTGGCGCACATCGTCCATGTCGGCCTCTTTGAGGGCCTCATCGAACTGGGTGCGGAAATCCCCCGCCATCTTGCGAAGGCCGGCCATCGTCTTGCCGAAGGCGCGGATCATGGGAGGCAAGTCCTTGGGCCCGACGACCACGATCAACACGACCGCAATCACCAGAAGCTCGCTCCAGCCGATATCTAACATCAATATGCTCCCGAGACCCTAGCGCATCGGCCCGACAGTCGAAGTGGATTTTCGACGGGAACGATGCGCAACTTCCAAGTGATAGAGCGTCCCTTGCGCGTCCGGAAGGACGCACGGCGCTCTAGCGCCAGTCTCACACCAGGCGACAAAAGGCCGCTTACTTGATCTCGTCAGCCTTGTGGTCGACGGTCTTCGTGTTGGCATCGGCCGGCGGCGGCGGCGTCTGGTCTTCGTCAGCCATGCCCTTCTTGAAGCTCTTGATGCCCTTTGCGACATCGCCCATCAATTCCGGGATCTTGCCGCGTCCGAACAGGACGAGGACGATCACCAGCACGATAAGCCAATGCCACACACTAAAAGAACCCATAACTGAAACTCCTGAATTTCGCTGTCAGACGATGTAAGACGTTTGAAAGGCTTTTTCAAACGACAAATCGTCGCTTCAACAGCGAGTGCATATAAAGTTTTCGTGGTCCCGCCAACAGGATGGCGATATCAATCCTCGCCGTCGCCGCCGCCGGGCGCTAGCAGGCCCAGTTCTTCCAGATCGAGCTGCGTGATCGGGTCTTCGTCCTCCCGCAATTCGTCGCTCATCATCGGCAGAGGCACGCCGAAATTGGAGGGAATGCGGCCCGAAAGCAGCCCCGCGCCCTTCAGCTCCTCAAGGCCCGGCAGATCGCGCAGTTCCTCGAGGCCGAAATGGTCGAGAAACTCCACCGTGGTGCCGATCGTCACCGGCCGGCCGGGGGTACGCCTGCGGCCACGGAACCTGACCCAGCCCGCCTCCATCAGCACGTCAAGCGTGCCGCGCGAGGTCTGCACGCCGCGGATTTCCTCGATTTCGGCGCGTGTCACCGGTTGATGATATGCGATAATCGCCAGAACTTCCAGCGCCGCGCGCGACAGCTTCTTCGGCTCCTTTTCCTCGGCGCGGATGACGAAGGAGAGATCGCCGGCGGTGCGGAAGGCCCATTGCCCGCCCACCTGCACGAGATTGACGCCCCGCTCCGCATAGGCGGCCTTCACACGCTGCAGGATGGCGACGACATCCATGCCGCGCGGCAGGCGTTCTGCGATGAAACCCACGGAAACCGGCTCGGACGAGGCAAAGACCAGGGCTTCAGCGATGCGCTCGGCCTCCTTCAGCTGGCGCTCGGAAAACACCGTGGGTTCGGGCTCCACCCCAGCTGTCACGATCGTCGCTTCGGCGGTCTCATCGTCATTCATCATTGTCAGTCCTTTCGGCATTCACCGCACGGTCGTCCCTTGTGCCACGGCGCATATAGATGGGCTGGAAAGCACCCTCCTGCCGGATTTGCAACGATCCCTCGCGCACCAGTTCCAGCGACGCGGCAAAGGCGCTGGCAATCGCCGTCACGCGCATGGCGGGATCTGGCACATATTGCAGCAGATATTGATCGAGCACCGTCCATTCCCCGACATCGCCGAGCAGATTGTTCAGAAGCTCACGCGCCTCGACAAGCGACCAGACCTGCCGCTTTTCAATGGTCACCTGGGTAATCGACTGCCGCTGCCGCAGATTGGCATAGGCGCTCAGGAGATCGTAGAGATTGGCCTCGTAGGCCGAGCGGTTGATATGCGGAATATGCTCCGGCGCGCCACGGGCAAAAACATCGCGGCCGAGCTGGGCGCGGTTGACGAGGCGTTCCGCCGCCTCGCGCATGGCCTCCAGGCGTTTCAGCCGGAAAGCGAGCGTCGCGGCCATTTCTTCGCCCGATGGGCCGTCATCCTTCGATTGCTGCGGAATGAGAAGCTTGGATTTCAGGAAGGCGAGCCACGCCGCCATCACGAGATAATCGGCGGCAAGTTCGATACGCACGCGGCGCGCGCTTTCCACGAATTGCAGATATTGTTCGGCAAGCGCCAGCACCGAAATGCGCGACAGATCGACCTTCTGCGTGCGGGCAAGATGCAGCAGCAGATCGAGCGGGCCTTCGAAGCCAGCGACATCGATGACCAGCCCGGCCTCGCCCGTCAGCCGCTCCGGCGTCACATCCTGCCAGAGCTTGTCCATCGGTGTCGAATTGCGAGACTTGTCTGCGGCCATTGTTCCATCCGCCGGGCGTCCGGCCTGTCGTCCCGAGTAACGGGCCGCCGCCCGACTGTCAGGAAACGGCCCACATGGCGTTGAATTCGGCTCTCAACTCCGCTTCGTCGGAAGGCTCGGCGGCAGGAAAACCCGCTTCCACGGCCCGCACCCGCTCCAGCGAACGGCCGGAAAGAACGGGAACCTCCTCAACGACCTCCAGCATTTCACCCATCACGCCGTTGCAATGCAAGACTATATCGCAGCCACCAGCAACAATATTCGCAGCTCTTTCACCGAGCGTGCCCTTCAGCGCATTCATGGAGCTATCGTCGGACATCAGCAGGCCGTCAAATCCGATCCGACCACGAATGATCTCCTCGATCACCTTCGGCGAGGTCGTCGCCGGCCGCTCGCGGTCCACGGCGTTGAACACCAGATGCGCGCTCATCGCCATCAATTCGCGGTTCAGCGCCCGGAACGGCACGAAATCATGGCCGTCCAGCTCATCGAGCGGCACATCGACGACGGGCAACTCATGGTGCGAATCCACCATGCCACGGCCATGGCCCGGCATGTGTTTCATGACAGGCAGCATGCCGCCCGCCTTCAGCCCGTCGGCCGCCGCCTGCCCCATCTCGGCCACCATGGCCGGCTTGTAGCCATAGGCGCGGTTGCCGATGACATTGCTGGCGCCTTCCACCGGCACGTCGAGCACCGGCAGGCAATCGATAGTGATGCCGAACCTCATGAGATCAAAGGCGTGCAGGCGTGACATCAGCCAGGCGGCGCGCAGACCGGCATCCCGGTCGCGCTCATAGATTTCACCGAGAATGCGGGCATTCGGATAGGCCTGCAGGATCGGCGGCTTGATGCGCTGCACGCGCCCGCCCTCCTGATCGATCAGCACCGGCGCGTCTGGCCGCCCGACGGCATCGCGCATGGCGGCGACGAGATCGGCGATCTGCTGCGGTTCGCCGATATTGCGGCCGAACAGGATGAAGCCCCACGGCTGCTGGTCGCGATAAAGGGCAATCTCGTCGGCAGTCAGCGAAAGCCCGCTGCATCCGAGGATCATAGCTTTGCAATCGGTCATGGTGTCACGCTCAAGGGGGAAATAAGGAGTAAGGAAACTGCGCCATCGGGACTGCGAAAATCGCCCGACAACCTCTCCGCCGTCATCCTCGGGCTTGACCCGAGGATCCATCGCTCCGGGTGTGGATCCTCGGGTCAAGCCCGAGGATGACGCGGGGTGCGATGGAAGGGCCAGGATACTTCAAGGGCTGCCTCACGCGGCAGCCCGATCTTTCTAGGCCAATCCGACCGTTATCACCGCGCGACCAGGCAGCTGCCGCCTGCCGAGCGGAACTTTTCGCACAGCGCCACGGCTTCGTTCTTGTCACCCGCCGGGATGCGGACGCGGTAGAACGTGCCCTTGCCGGCGATTTCGGCGGCCTTGATGTCGACGCCGCGTCCACCGATGACCGAGCCGAACTTGGCCGACATGTTCTGGTAGGACTTCTGGGCTTCCGCCTGGCTCGGCAGCGAGGCGATCTGGATGTAATAGCCACCGGCGGAAGGCGTGCTGGTCGCTGCGGGCGTCGCGGCTGCCGTCTGCTGCTGCGCGGCCTGCGGCTGCGCCGGAGCGGTCGCCGGGCGGACATTGCCCTGATTGGTGACCGTTGCCACCACATTGGCGGGCTGCGAGGACGGACGCGCCGCGGGAACGGGCGCCGCCGACTGTGCGGCCGGTGCCGTATGTGCGGCCGGTGTCGTCGCGGCAGGCGTATTTGCCTGCGGCTGGGCCTGTTCCGGCGCGACCGGAACCCGCGATGCGGCGATGACGGCGGGAGCGCCCTCACCCGGCTTCGCGGTCTGCGGTGCCGCAAGCTCCTCGACCTTGTCGGCCTTCGGCGGCTGGGCTGCCGGCGCATCGACTTCCTGGGCGACAAGCGTGCCGTCAGGCTTGACGATCATGGTGCGGACCTTGCGCGGCGAAACGCCGGTTGCAGCTGAACCTTCGTTCTGCGCGGCCTTTTCTTCCGGCGAAAGCAGGCGCGGATCCTCGGTCTCGCCAACCGGCGTGCCGGCGGCTTGCATATCCGCGTCGTTTTCGCCTTCCAGCGGCAATTGTTCGGGGATCAGCGTGCGCTGAACCACATCCACCGGCTGCTCGTTGCTGGAAATCAGCGCCGGCTGCTTCGGATCGGCAGCGCTGCCGCCGGCCACTCGGTCATAAACCGCCTTGTCCTGGTTCGGCACGACGCGACCGCCCGGATTTTCCGGCACGACCTTCATCGGATCGTTATCGGCGGAGATGATGACCGGTGCGCCATTGGAACCGGTGCTCGACGAACCGCCTGACACCAGCGCGTAAACGCCGCCGCCGATCAGCACCAGACCTATTGCCGCAGCAACCGGCATGATCCAGCGGCGACCGCCGCGCTCATCCTCGTCACGATAGGCCGCCTGATGGTCGACATAGGTATTTTCGGCATCGCGCGGGGCGTTGCCACGGGAAGCCGCAGCCTCCTGCATGGAGCGGCGGAAATCCTCTTCCAGCGCCCGTTCGAATTCGTCGGCCTCTTCCGGAGCCTGCGCCGGGCGCGCCTGCGCCGCACCGCGGTTTTCCGCATGTTTATGACGGTCGAGACCACCGGCAACCGCAGGCGCAAACAGCGTCGCAAGCTCGGTATCGATATCGAGTTCTTCCTCGTGGCGGCGAGCGGCCGGCTTGGGTTCGAAAACCCCGACCGGCAGTTCCGGCACATCCATCTCGACGATGTTTTCCGGATGTTCTTCCGTCTCGCCGATCTGCGAAGGATCGAAAGGCAGGCTTTCCAGCGTCTGCGGCGCAACGGGCTGGGGAGCAGCCGGACGCGGCTGAACCGGAGCGGCGGCCACGGGCGCGGCAACAGCAGCAGCAACCGACGCAGGGCGCGGCTGCGGTGCAGGCTGTTCCCTCACCGGCTGCGGCGCAACGACAGCAGCGGCGACCGGAGCGGCCGGCTGTTGGCGGAAGGGTTGCGGCGCAGGCGCAGGAACAACCTCCGCCTCGGCAATTTCAGACAGGTCCAGATCAAGATCGAGATCGTCGAGCGCAAGCTCGAAATCATCGTCGTTGAAGCCGGCGAAGTCCGTGAAATCAAGCTCTTCAGCGGGTGCTGCGGGCGCAGCAGCGGCAACCGGCGCTGCCGTTACAGGCGGGGCGGCAACCACGGGGGGCTCCACCTTCGCAGCGGGGACGGCCTGCACGACCGGCGTTTCGCCACGACCGGGAATGGAATATTTCGCGACGTCGTAAATCAACTCGTCCATTGGCGAGCGATGTTTCGCTGCCGGCTTCTCGGCAACATCGAACGCCAGAGGCTCGGCGGCAGGCGTGAAGGTCTCGGCGACCGCTGGCGCAAAGGACGAAGCGGGCTCTTCCGCCTGAACGACAGCAGGCGCGGGAGTGGCTTCAATCTGCGGCTCTATACGGGCTGCGGCAGGCTGCTGCTCGGAGCGCGGGTCGACCCGCTTCGGATCGGCGGCAGAAACATCCCGACGCGCGCCGAAATTGGCGAGCGGCAGGCGCAGGCTGGAGAATTCCAGCGAGGAACGGCCGCCATGCGGCGGCGGACGCACGGAAACCGGTGCGGGCGCTTCCTCGGCGACAGCTATTTCCACCTCGTCAGCGAGATCGAAAGCCTGCGGCTCCGGCGCATAGGAATGACCATCGGCGTGAATGTTGCTCGAAACATCGGCCGGAAGCTCCGGCATCGTGTGCCATTCTGGCTCAACGGGTTCCGCGGCCTGCGGTTCTTCTTCCCATGCCCCCTGCTGGGCGGCCGGCTGGTAAACCATCGGCTCGGCAGGACGCGACTGGCGCGAATGCACGTCGAAAACTTCCGCCACCGCGGAGGCATCGTCGCGGAAATCCGCGCGGATATCCTGCGTGGTCGTTTCGACGTAGTTGTGAATATAGGCCTGATCGACTTCCGGAAGCGGCTCTTCCCTCACCTCCGGCGCGGCTGCGGCCACGGGCGCGGGTTCGGCCGCCGGCGCAAGCTCGGGCTCGCGGCGGGCGAAAACCGATTCGACACGCTGCATGAAATCGTTGGGATGGATGCCCGCGCGAACATCGTTTGCCGGATCAAGAACGACCGGATCGGCATGCGGCGCATCGTAGACTTCGAACTCCCGAAGCAACTCGTCCTCGAGGTTGAATTCGGGTTCGCGACGGGTTGCCGGTGAGGCAGCGCGCGGCGCAGCCTCGGAACCCGCAGGCGAAGGACGATCTTCAAAGCCGACGATACGCGCCAGTTCTGCCAGAGGATCGTTGTCAGCGAACCCTTCGGACCGGGCGTCCCGGTTATACGCGACATTTTTTTCGACCATTACGTGTTCCACCATCTACGCATTGCAGCTCTTGCCAGCGTATTGTGAGCAAATAATGGTGATATGTTATCGCATTTCAGCAGGTGCGTCCGCTCCTAAAAGCGTGAGGCCGGACCTCAAAACATTTGCGACAGCATTCACCAGCCCAAGTCTGGCAATGCTCAATTCTCGGTTTTTATCGTTAATAAAACGTAATTCCGGCTGGTCTTTACCCTTGTTCCAGTGTCCATGGAAGGAACTGGCGAGATCGTAGAGGTAAAAAGCAAGCCGGTGCGGCTCGTGCGAAAGGGCCGCGGATTCGATCAGGCGCGGATATTCGGCGAGCTTCGCAACCAGTTGCAACTCATTGATATCACTGATCAAAGCAACGGATGCCGCCATCTCTTCCGCAGAGGGAGAAAGGCCCGGAAACGCCTCCTGCGCCTGCCGGAAGATCGACATCGAGCGGGCATGCGCATATTGCACGTAAAAAACCGGATTATCCTTCGATTGTTCGGTCACTTTCGCGAAATCGAAGTCGAGCGGCTCGGAATTCTTCCGATAAAGCATCATGAATCGCACCGGATCGCGACCCACTTCGTCGACAACATCGCGCAGCGTCACGAAGTCGCCGGACCGTTTCGACATCTTCACCGGCTCGCCGTCACGGAACAGCTTGACGAGCTGGCACAGAAGCACCGTCAGCTTCGACTTGCCCTCGGAGACGGCGCGCGCAACGGCTTCCAGACGCTTGACGTAACCGCCATGGTCGGCGCCGAGCACATAGATCATCTCGGAGAAACCACGGTCGAACTTGTTCTTGAAATAGGCGACGTCGGCGGCGAAATAGGTGTAGGAACCGTCCGACTTCATCAGCGCACGGTCCATGTCGTCCCCCACTTCCGTGGAGCGGAACAGCGTCTGCTCGCGGTCTTCCCAGTCCTCCGGCAATTCACCCTTCGGCGGCGGCAGCGTGCCCTTGTAGACATGGCCCTTGAAGGTGAGATCGTTGATGGCCGAGAGGATCGGGCCACCATTGCCCTCATGCAGCGTGCGTTCCGAGAAGAACACGTCGTGCCGGACGTTGAGCAGCGCCAGATCTTCGCGGATCATCGCCATCATCGCGTCGATCGCCTTGTCCTTCACGATCGGCAGCCATTTTTCTTCCGGCATGGCGCGTAGCTTGATGCCATATTCATCCGCCAGCGCCTGGCCGACGGGAACGAGATAGTCACCGGGATAAAGACCGGACGGAATGGTGCCGATATCTTCGCCCAGCGCCTCGCGGTAACGCAGGAACACCGAACGGGCCAGCACATCGATCTGCGAGCCGGCATCGTTGATGTAATATTCCTTGGTGACGCCGTAACCGGCAAAAGCGAGCAGGTTCGCCAGCGTGTCTCCCACCACGGCGCCACGGCAATGGCCGACATGCATCGGGCCGGTCGGGTTGGCGGAGACATATTCGACGTTGATCTTCTGGCCCGCACCAATGGTGGAGCGGCCGAAATCGATGCCCTGCCCGATCATATCGGCCAGCAGACGCTGCCAGTAACCAACGGAGACCTTGAGATTGATGAAGCCCGGGCCGGCGACATTGACGCTGTCGACATCGCCATCCGCCTGAAGGGCGGGCACGATGAGTTCGGCCAGCGCCCGCGGATTGGTGCCGAGCGGCTTCGCCAGCACCATGGCGGCATTGGTTGCGACATCGCCGTGGCTGAGATCGCGCGGGGATTCGACGGTAATTCGACTGAAATCGACCTTTTCGCGGTTCTCTTTCACGAGATCGAGGGTCTCGAGCGCGTTTTTGATCCTGGTATCGAAATCGGCAAAAATGTTCATCGTTCCAACCTGCGCGAAGGGCTTCTGTTTAGTCCGGCCATCATAACCGGGTCGGCTTCGCGATTGCCCGCTGCCCTATCGCAAATCGGGGGTGTGGTCAAACAGCCGCTGGTGGGCGCGCAGTGCATAACTGTCGGTCATGCCGGCCAGATAGTCGCCCACATGCCGGGCTTTTGCGGCCACGCTCATGCCGGAAATGCTGTCCACCCAGTAATGGCTCTGCATTTCCGCCGGCGTTTCCATATAACGGTGGAAAAGATCGGTGACGATCTGCGTCGCGCCGGCGCGGATGCGCATGATTTCCGGATGCCGGTAGATATGGCCGAACAGCAACTTCTTGATCTGGCGGTCGGTCTCGGCCATCTCAGGTGAGAAGGTCGCGACGGTGAAATCGGCGGCGCGAATATCCGCCGCACTCTTCGGCTTCAGACGGGCGAGATTTTGCTGCGCAACACCGATCACGTCTTCCACCATATGGGTGATCTGGCGACGCATGATTTCGTTGGCGAAACGCTCCTTGTCGAGCACGGGATATTTCGCCCGCACCTCGGTCATCAGGCCGCCGAGGAACGGGACCTCCTCCAGCATCTCGAAGGTGAGATAACCGGCGCGCAACCCGTCATCGATGTCGTGGGTATTATAGGCGATGTCATCGGCAATCGCCGCCACCTGCGCCTCGAGGCTGGCATAGCTGCCGATTTCCAGATCCTGCAGCTCGCAATATTCGAGAATGGGCAGCGGAACCGGTCCCTTGATCCCCTCGCCCCTGGCATTGACCAGCGGGCCATTGTGCTTGACCAGCCCTTCCAGCGTCTCCCAGGTCAGGTTGATACCGTCATATTCGGCATAACGGCGCTCCAGCTTGGTGACGATGCGCAGCGACTGGGCATTATGATCGAAGCCGCCATAGGGCAAAAGCACCGCATCCAGCGCATCCTCGCCGGTATGGCCGAAGGGCGTGTGGCCGAAATCATGCACCAGCGCCACGCCTTCGGCGAGATCCTCGTCCAGCTTCAGGGCGCGGGCGAGCGCCCGGGCGATCTGCGCCACCTCGATGGTGTGGGTAAGCCGCGTGCGATAATGGTCGCCGTCAGGGCTGATGAACACCTGCGTCTTGTGCTTCAGGCGGCGAAAGGCGGTCGTGTGGACGATGCGGTCGCGGTCGCGCTGGAATTCCGAGCGCGTCAGGCTTCCCTCTTCCGGAAAAAGACGCCCGCGCGTGGTCCATGGATCCGAGGCGAAAACCGCCCTCTCGCCGCTTCCGAAACCCAATGCGCGCTGGTCTATGATCATGCATCCACCTGTTGTCTTCGCCGGCCGGGGCTTCCTTTTGGTCTCGGCCATTGACCTTTTCATTCACCCTTCATACCTATCGCAGAGGTCGGCGCAAAGCATCATCGCCGCGCTGACCGCCTTCACACAGGCTATAGACCGTTAATTTGACCGGTTTATAATGGTGACAACGAGATTATTGCTCTCCGGTTCTTGACCCCGGCAGGAGAAACGACATGGAAAACAGCGACATTACCCTTTCTGAAGCTGCGGCGAAGCGAATCGCGCAGATCGTTGCCGCCGACGCCGGCAAACAGGCGCTGCGCGTCTCGGTGGAGGGCGGCGGCTGCTCGGGCTTCTCCTACAAGTTCGATCTGGCCGAAGACCCCGCCGATGACGATATCGTGATTGCGCGCGGCGACGCCAGGGTGCTGATCGACAGCCTGTCGGTCGTCTATATGGCCGGCTCGGAAATCGACTTCGTCGACAATCTGCTCGGCCAGTCCTTCCAGATCAAGAACCCGAATGCCGTGGCAAGCTGCGGCTGCGGCACCAGCTTTTCTATTTGAGTGGGAAATACCGGCGCGCAATCCGCACGCCAGTCACCAAGCTTTGAAGTAACTCGTATCTCTCTCCTCTCCTCATTCCTGTGCTTGTCACAGGAATCCAGTCGACGCGCGTCTGCGCGGCGGGAAGAGTCCTTTCAGCCCAAGGACTTGGGCTGACTGGATTCCTGTGACAAGCACAGGAATGAGGGAGGAGAAACACAGCGACCCCTCCCGCCTGGCGTCTTTCCACCACATCCGCACCACCAATGTCCAAAAACGGTGGCAATCGCTTTTGCATCGGGTAAAAGTACCCTCACAAAAGGGAAACTCCGATGAAGATTGTCACCTGGAACATCAACGGCGTTAAGGCGCGTATCGAAAACCTCTGCCAGTGGCTGCAGGATTCATCGCCCGATATCGTCTGCCTTCAGGAAATCAAATCGGTCGACGAAGGTTTTCCGCGGCTGGAGCTGGAGGCGCTCGGTTATCACGTCGAGACCCATGGCCAGAAGGGCTTCAACGGCGTCGCCCTGCTCTCGAAGGTCAAGCCCGACGAGGTCAATCGCGGCCTGCCGGGTGACGATGCCGACGAACAGGCGCGTTTCATCGAAGGCGTGTTTTCCGTCGATGGCGGCGCGATCCGCGTCTGCTCGCTTTACCTGCCGAACGGCAATCCGCCCGACGATCCGGTGAAATATCCCTACAAGCTTGCCTGGATGGAGCGGCTGCGGCGCTTTGCCGAAGACCGCCTCGCGCTTGAGGAGCCGCTCATTCTGGCGGGCGACTATAACGTCATTCCCGAACCCTTCGATTGCCATGACCCCCGTGTTTGGGAGGGCGACGCCCTGTTCCTGCCGAAAACACGCGCAGCCTTCCGCAAGCTGGAGAATCTGGGTTTCACCGATGCCGCGCGTGCAACCACGGATGAAGCAGGACTTTATTCCTTCTGGGATTATCAGGCCGGCGCATGGCCGAAAAACAACGGCATCCGCATCGATCATCTGATGCTGTCGGCCGAAGCTGCCGACAGGCTGCAATCCGTCAGCATCGAAAAACATGTGCGGGCCTGGGAAAAACCGTCCGACCATGTGCCGGTCTGCGGTTATTTCGATTTTAATCCGGTCGGCTGACCCGCTTCCATCGGGCGGATGAAACCGTCCCGATCGGCGTTCTCAATCCGGCCCATTCTCAATCAGGATCGTTGAACTGCATGTTCTGCGCCATGGCGATGGCGGCGCGGCGATCGTTTTCGCCGGCCAGAGAAAAGGCCTGCTCCTGCAGGTTCTGGATCCAGGTACAGTCGGCCGCCGTGCATTTGTCGAGCGCCGCAGTCATGAAGGCCAGCCCCTGCGTCGTCTGGCCTTCCTGAAAGATCAGATTGCCGAAAATCGACATGGCGCCGGCATGGCCGTGCTTGCGGGCCTGGTTGAGCCACTTCTTGGCCTGCTGCACATCGGCGCGACCGCCCTCGCCGGCAAGGATCATCTCCGCCAGACGGAACTGCGCTTCAGCGACGCCGAAGGTGGAAGCCACCTGGAAATAAAGCTGGCGGGCCTGCGAAAGGTCCATTTTCACCGGGCTGCCGGGAATGCCGTGACGGTAATAATCGGCGAGCGAAAGAAGTGCGTTGACGAAGAAGCCGGTATCTTCCGAACCGGGCTCCACACCCTGATTGGCGATTTCGCTGTAGATCTTGAAAGCTTCGAAGTCGTTCTTGGCGACGCCATCGCCATAGGCATACATATTGGCCAGCGCCCAGCGCGAGCCGGTATGGCCCTTTTCAGCCGCGTAGCGATAGGCCTCGACGGCTTCGCCCTTGTTGCCGTTCTTGTAGGCCTTGAAGCCGAACTTGAACAGGTCGAAGGGGCCGGATTCCTTGGTCACGCCCGCATTGATGTCAAAAGCCGCAGCAGGCATTGCGAGCGACGCAAGCAACATGCCCATAAGGAGCGGCTTTAAAACGTTGGCTTCACATTTCAGCATTTCAGCGAACTTCTCTTAACTCTTCCCGGCATATAGCCAATACTTGCGGAATACTGCAAAGCCGAACCCCGCCGGGTCGCGATTTTTCGAACACACTGCGTCTTTCCGGCAGCACTTTCCAGCGCACCACCGGTGGTCTTTTGCGGCAATTGCCCTAATTTTCCAGTGAGACAGATATAGGCATAATTTCCGGCAATATAACGGCATTCCGCCGCCCGCCAGTCAGTGCCAAACAAGAAAGCCGGATGAAATTCCCGTATTACTTGCTTAAACCCTGAATCCAAATCCGTTTTCACTTTCCGGCCTTGCGCACCACCACATCAAACGCCTGCATGTTCTTTCATTCCCGCGTCCCTAAACATAAGCCAAGCACCCTGTTTGTGGCGGGAAATGGACAGATATGCTCACATTCCAACGCGACCACACGCTTGCAGAAAAGTGTTGCCAAATCGTCACAAAACTTTTGGCCTAGAAAATTTTATCGAGAAGGAATCATAGTCGCGCATGAAAAAAGGCCCGGCTGGTAAACCGGACCTTTATTTTAGCTTCTGCGGAAGGATGGTGTCAGAACTTGACCTTTACGCCCGTGGAGATTGCTGCCACGAGGTCGTTACCGAAGTCGTAGCCCGCTTCGTTGCCGCAGGTGAACCCGGCACCGCACGGTCCGCCATTGATGGAAGAGCTACCGGAGGTCAGGAGGCCGAGAGCACCGGCAATCTTGAACTCGATATTCTTGTTCGGGGAGTAGACGATCTGCGTGCCCAGCGTCCAGGTGTCGGTCTGGGTGCCGATGACAGTCGATGTACCGCGATCCCAGGTCAGGCTCACAGCACCGCTCCACTGCTCATTGAACTTGTGACCGACGCCACCGGAAATCGTCCAACCGTCGCGATAAAACAGGTCGAGCGTGTTCAACGTGTCAGCGCCACTCGGAACGCAGGGAGACGTGCCCACCGCGCAGAAAGGAATGACCTGAATCTGGCTCCAATCGGTCCATTTCACCGAACCGAAAGCAAGCCAGTCCGGCGCAATGCCGGATTGCACCTTGAGTTCGATGCTGTCTGGCATGGAAACAGAGCCGTAGATCGGCACGAGCTTGCCACCGTATTTCGCAAGCGTCGGCGAAATGGACACCGGCGTCTGCGGGATCGCCCTGACGTCGGCAAAACCGGTCAGGTCGTGATCGACGGCGCTGTTATAAACGAGGCTCGCACGGAAGGCGATCTCGGGAATCTCGTAGGCCATGCCGGCGCGCCAGCCCCAGCCGTCACCTTCCATCTCAAGTTTGCCAACGCCGCTGAAGCTGGACCAGGCCGGATTGAGGCCCAGAACGGCCGGCCCGAGAACCTGACGGTATTTATAACCGCTGAGTTCCTGATAGAAACCGCCGCCGATGATCGAGAAGTCGCCTTTGCCAAGATCGAACTTCACCCGGCAGGTGGTGGCGTAATTGTGCGACTTGACCTTGGTTTCGATATTGTAGCTCGATCCCTGCCAGATGCCGGGATTGAGATGCGCGCCCCAGGGCTGCGAATAATCGAACATGCAGTCGGCAAAATCGCCGATTGCCGCCTTGGCGCCGATGCGGGTCGACCAGAAGTTTTCAGAGTCGTCTGCGCTCCTTGACCAGGTCGCAGGCAGCGGGCCGCTCTTCAGCGGATTGTCGCGCGCATTCTCCACCTTGCGCTGCGGCGCGACGAAGGTTGCGGAACTGTCGAGAACATAATCGGACGGATCGAACAGCAGGTCGATATTGTAACCGCCGCGCTCAAGGCCGCCGGCCAGTGAGGGCGTTACCGCCGCGATGCTGACTGCGAAACATACCGCGCCGCGAAAAATTGCAGTTTTTGCCATCTCTCTCCCCAATCAAGGCAATGTGATCGTCAAAAGAGTGAAGCGCTTCGCGGCAAATGACAATCTGCCGCACTCTGGCACAGTTCTGCGACACTTCTCCATTTTTTACGTAAGAATTTCATGTCGATCCCCTTGAATAATCATTTTAGGTTATTTTTCTAATCCAATTGAAGCAATCAGACATAAAATGAAACAAATTCCCACTTGAGACCGGAATTGTCGCCAAATAACCACACTCGTGAGTTTCCCGAGGAAACACGCTTATCAGGCCGTTTTTGTTGGTTTTTTCGGGTGTTTTCAGCGATTTCGGCCGGATAAGGCGTGAAATAATCGCTCTTTCAGCGCGCATGATTCGCCATTGCAGTGCAGCAATCAATCGAGACGAATTGTTACGCCAAAGAAAAAACGCCCCGTTGCAAACGGGGCGTTTTGTTCTGCAAAGCCGTAAGCGGTATTACCCCGCTTCGCTGACCCGTGTGAGCGCCGTTCTCAGGCTTGCGAGCTGAACTTCCAGCTCCGCCTTGCGCTCGCGCTCGGCGGCGACGACTTCCGGATCGGCATTGGCCACGAATTTTTCGTTCGACAGCTTCTTGTCGATACGTTCCATTTCCGCATCCACCTTGCCGATCGCCTTTTCGAGACGGGCTTCTTCGGCCGCAAGATCGATGAGGTTGCCGAGCGGCAGGCAGACCGTGGCCTCACCGACGATGATCTGCGCGGAACCCTTCGGCGCAACATCGGCGGCGCGGATTTCATCCGCCCGCGCCAGGCGCCGGATGGCGGCGGCATGGCGGTCGAGCCGCGCTTCGGTAGAGGTATTGGCACCGACAACCACCAGCGAGGCGGTGGCGCCCGGCGGCACGTTCATCTCGGCGCGCGCCGAGCGGATGCCGGAGACGAGATCGATCAGCCAGTTGATTTCGGCCGCTGCGGCATCGTCGCGGAATTCCGGTTCCGGCCAGTCGGTGAGGCAAAGCAGGTCATCCCGCTCCTCGCCCTCGCCCGCCGTGTGCGCCCACAGCTCTTCGGTCATGAAGGGCATGAAGGGATGCAGCAGCTTGTAGATCTCCTCCAGAACATAGGCCGCGCAGGCCTGCGATTCCCTCTTTGCCTTCTCGTCCTCGCCGCTGAAGACGGGCTTCAGTAGTTCCAGATACCAGTCGCAGAACTGGTTCCAGACGAACCGATAGAGAATGCCGGAGGCATCGTTGAAGCGGAAATTCTCAAGCGCCGCCGTCACGTCGCGCGCCGTATTGGCAAGCTCGGTCAGGATCCAGCGGTTGATGGTGAGCGAGGCGGTTTCGGCGAGGAAATGCGGATCGCGCTTCACGCCGTTCATCTCGGCAAAACGCGTCGCGTTCCAGAGCTTGGTGCCGAAGTTGCGGTAACCGGCGATACGCGCCGGATCGAGCTTCACATCACGGCCCTGCGCCGCCATGATGGCCAGCGTGAAACGCAGCGCATCCGCGCCATATTCGTCGATCAGTTCCAAGGGATCGATGACGTTGCCCTTGGACTTCGACATCTTCTGGCCGTTCTTGTCGCGAACCAGCGCGTGGATATAGACCGTGCTGAAAGGCTCGACCGGGTTGCCGGCGTCGTCCTTCATGAAATGCAGGCCCATCTGCATCATCCGCACCACCCAGAACGGGATGATGTCGAAACCGGTGACCAGCACGTTGGTCGGATAATAACGCGCCAGTTCCGGCGTCTGCTCGGGCCAACCGAGCGTCGAGAACGGCCAGAGCGCCGACGAGAACCAGGTGTCGAGAACGTCTTCGTCACGGGTCAGGATTTCGCCCGGCTTGAAGTTCTCAAGCTTCTCCTCGACCCAGGCCTTCCACGGACCTTCATGGGCGATGTAATGCTGGATGGCCGCCTGCAGCGCCTCTTCTTCGGTCTTTTCAACAAAGACCTGCCCGTCCGGGCCATACCATGCGGGGATCTGGTGACCCCACCACAATTGCCGCGAAATGCACCAGGGCTGAATGTTTTCCATCCACTGGAAGTAGGTGTTTTCCCAGTTCTTCGGCACGAAATTGGTGCGGCCTTCGCGAACCGAGGCAATCGCCGGCTGGGCGAGCGTCTTGTTGTCCACCCACCACTGGTCGGTCAGGCGCGGCTCGATCGGCACACCGCCGCGGTCGCCATGCGGCACCACATGCTTGTGCGGCTCGATCTTGTCGAGCAGGCCAGCCTCCTCGAAGATTTCCACGATGATCTTGCGGGCGGTAAAGCGGTCCTGCCCTTCCAGACGATCCCACGCGCCATGCAGGGCTGCGGGATGGCTGAGGCCTTCGAGGAAATCCTCGTTGTCCTTGATCGAAATCGTGCCATCAATATTCATGACATTGATGGCGCGCAGGCCACAGCGTTTGCCGACTTCGAAATCGTTGAAGTCATGCGCGGGTGTGATCTTGACCGCGCCGGTCCCGGCCGTCGGATCGGCATAATCATCGGCAACGATCGGGATCTTGCGGCCGACGATCGGCAGGAGGACATGCTTGCCGACAATGCCCTTGTAACGCTCGTCTTCCGGGTTCACCGCAATACCGGTATCGCCGAGCATGGTTTCCGGACGCGTCGTGGCGACGACGATATAATCGCGGGTTTCGAACTCGGTGGGCTTGCCCTCTTCGTCGAAAGCGATCGGGTACTGATAGGTGACGCCCTTTTCCAGCGGGTAACGCAGGTGCCAGAGATTGCCCTTGACCTCGATCTGCTCGACTTCCATGTCGGAAATCGCGGTCAGCAACTTCGGATCCCAGTTCACAAGGCGCTTGTCCTTGTAGATCAGGCCCTGCTTGTAGAGCGTGACGAAAACTTCCAGAACGGCCTCGGACAGACCTTCATCCATGGTGAAGCGCTCACGCGACCAGTCACAGGAAGCGCCGAGACGTTTCAGCTGGTTGAAGATCAGGCCGCCGGATTCGGCCTTCCATTCCCAGACCTTCTCCACGAAAGCCTCGCGGCCCATCTCGCGGCGGCCCGGAAGCTGCTGCTCCATCAGCTTGCGCTCGACGACCATCTGCGTGGCGATGCCGGCATGGTCCATGCCCGGCTGCCACAGCACGTCCTTGCCGCGCATGCGCTCGAAGCGGACCAGAATATCCTGCAGCGTGTTGTTGAGCGCGTGGCCCATATGCAGCGAGCCGGTCACATTCGGCGGCGGGATGACGATGGTGAAGGTTTCCGCGCCCGGCTTGGCGTTGGCGCCGGCACGAAAAGCGTTAGCCTCGTCCCAGGCTTTGGCGATCTTCGGTTCGACGGATGCGGAATCGTAGGTCTTTTCGAGCATTTCCTGACCTGAATTTTAGAGTTCTTGTGTGGATTTTTTTAAATAAGGATGGACGGGAGAGAGTCAACAGAAACCCGCCCGCGAGCCAACCATTGAGTGGACCCACGGGTGACTATGACCCCATAACACCTTCATCTTCAACAAAAAAGCCGCCCCTATGCCGGAGCGGCCCCTGTTTCATCGCATCCGCCGCAATCGCGGATGCGGCACGAGCTTGACTTAGCGGCGCGAACCGCGCGCCACCCGCTCGATTTCCTCGCGCACGAGACGCTCCACCAAAGTCGGCAGATTGTCTTCCAGCCAGTCCTGCAGCATCGGGCGCAGCATCTCGGCGGCCATATCCTCGATCGAGCGCCGCTCGACACCGTCGAAAACCTCCGCCAGCTCGCTGAAGGAACGGGCGATCTGCGCGCCGGCAGCGGCGGAAAGCAGATTGAGCGACAGACCGTCCGCAATATCCACCTCGTCTTTTGCCTGTGGCTCAGCCAGATCGAATGTGGGTTTTTCAACGACGGGCTCCAGCACCGCGATATCGAAACGCTCCGCTGTCAGCGGCGTTTCGATGGCACCGCGCAGCGAAAGCTGATCGAAGCGGCTTTCGGCCGAAGGCACGTTTTCGATGGCGGCAGCGGCGGCGCGATCCTCAGCGGCAAAAGATGCCGGGTGTTCGTTCACGCCTGCGGCGGCCGCAGCGGCCATCAGCGGACGAACATCCGTCGGGCGCTGCGGTGCGGCGCGTTCGGAAGACGGTGCGGACAAAGGCTGCGATACAGTCGGTACAGCAGCAGCAGCCGACGGCGTGGTCTCGGCCGCGCCGCGCTGTGCCTGAGCTGCAAAAGCCTGCGGTCCCATGGCGGCGTTACGGTCGGCGGCGGCACGCACACGGGCGGCAACATCGGCAAGGGACATGGTCTTGTCGGCGGAGCTTTCCTGCCGTTCAGCCATGGCCTTTTCGGAGACCGGCGAAAAATCCTGCGCAGGCCGTGCGCCAAAAGCCTGGTTTGCGGCGGGGGGAACGCGCGCCGGCGGGCTGATGGGCTCCGCCACGAAGGCCGCTTCGCTGGCAGCCTCGTCTTCGTCGTCATAGACCGGCGGCAACTGCCCGGAAAACGCACCGGCAGGTCCGGTCTCGTTGCTTTCGATGATCCGGCGAATGGACGCCAAAATCTCTTCCATGGACGGTTCACGCGCTACGCTTGGCTGAGCCATATCAATCCCCGGTTTCCACTCTGAGCGCCCTTACCGTATCCATCGGACACCGGAGGAAGCGCTCCTTGACCTGTTCAATGCACACATCGCGCTCGCAACGACCGAAATCGATCGCCACACCGATGCTCTGAAACACGGTCGGCCAAAGCGCCTGAGCATTTTGCCGTCCCTGTCGCAGGATCATGCGGGGCAGAAATACGCACACCCCGAATCACCCTTAGTTTAGGTCAGCATAGCGGGGAACTAAATCACTGATTCGACAAGTTTCGGGATGATGCACAGCTTTGTGAAATCGGCACGGCAGAAAGCGCCTTGCCGGCAAACCAAACACAAAACGCCGGGGCAGAAACTCCACCCCGGCGTTTAGAAGAAAAGGATCGCTTGCCGATCAGAAAACGAATTCGGCCGCCTTGGCAAAACCCGGCAGCGGCTTGACCGAAGCATTGAAGAAAGTGGCGGCCGATGTGCTGTTGCCATCGCGGCGATAGACGGTGGCCTTGGCGGCGCCGCCATATCCGACAACGACGACCAGACGTCCGCCGTCGCGCAGCTGATCGGTCAGGGCGGACGGCACTTCTTCCACCGCGCCGTTGATGAAAATGAGGTCATAGGGCGCTTCGCCCGCATAGCCCTTTTCGAGATCGCCGGTCACGACGGCGACATTGTCATATCCGAGCGAAGCGAGCGTCTCGGTCGCCTGTGCGGCCAGCGCCTCATCGCTTTCAAGCGAAACCACCGAACCGGCGAGCTGTGAAAGGATCGCAGCCGCATAACCCGCGCCGCCACCGACTTCCAGCACCACGTCCTCCTTCGACACGGCCGAAAGCTGCAAAAGCTTCGCCAGCGGCGAGGTCTTCATGACATAACGGGCCGGACGGCCATCGCGGGCGGGACAGATCTGCAGATCCTCGTCCACATAGGCAATCTGCCGCACGCCCGCCGGCACGAAAGCCTCGCGCGGCACGCTCAAAAACGCTTTCAGCACGGAATGCGACGTTACGTCGGTCGTGCGCAACTGGCTGTCGACCATATTGGCGCGTGCGGTTTCGAAATCCATCATATCGTGTCGCCTCAATTTCAAGGATAGGGCCAAACGAGCCCAAAGTCGGAAGATGCAGCCGACCGTTAAAACAATCTCATAATTGCCAGAAGCTGCGCTTTCAAGCGCGCTCATCGGATGTGATCCCAAAAAGCGTCGGCTGAGGGCGCAAATTTCTCGCGATGGCCATGAAATATATCGTCAGGAGGCGGGAATATCCGGCATGATCCACCAGAAAAGCTGAACAAGATCGCTCCAGAGCCGGGCGGTGTCCTCCATCATCTGGATCGTCGTGGTATAGGCATAGATAGAAAGAAGGGTCACGACACCCAAGAGCAGCCAGGGCCAGAGCCGTCGCTTGCTCCCGCTATCCGTACCGTCCTGCCGATCCTCATTCATGGCTGTTCTCCCACATCGTCACCATAAACGATGCGCATGCGCGATCTGGCGACCAAGGACGTCTATCATATTCATGATGGGAGAAATTTTGGAGGCCTCGCCCGGAATTGAACCGGGGTACAAGGATTTGCAGTCCTCTGCGTCACCACTCCGCCACGAGGCCTCACACGCTCTTCAATCAAGCGATGGCGGGCATTTAGAACGAATCCATTATGGGCGCAAGAGGGTTCGTTCCGAATGTGGTGTTTTTTCGGATCGGACCGGCGCGCCGTGACAGCCGAACTCCTAAGCACTTAAGATTCCGAAGCTTTTTGTATCTGCCTCATATTTCAGAAAAACAAAGCCCGCATCCGACGCATCTGCGCCGTTGCGGGCAATGCTGCATTTCCGTGCCGGCCGCTCAGAGCCGCCCAAGCAGAACCAGGATCAGAACGATCACCAGAACCAGCCCGAGGCCGCCCGACGGACCGTAGCCGTAATTATGGTAACCCCAGCTGGGCAATGCGCCGATCAGGAAAAGAATGAGCAGGATGACGAGGATGGTGCCGAGCATGTGTAACCCTCCACTATTGGCATGTGTCCTGCCTGTTTGAATGATGAAGCGCGCAAAAGGTTCCCTTGCCCGCATACCCCCCGCGACACAATCATCGTAAAGCATCCTCTTGCCTTTCAACGGGTTACACTGGCAATTCAGGACTATGCCGCCTCTCCGGGACAAATTTTCCGGCTAATTATATCGCGACGGGAAGCCCCGGATGCGAAGGAGCGGCAGGTCTTTCCGGAGACCGACTAAAGCAGCGATTTATTCGAGGTAATTTCTCGGCCTATGTCTATCGGCAGTTGTCCGTCATATTAGTGCCAGTCCCCCGTACCCTGAAACTGGCGGGAGACGGAGAGATCCGGCATCACTGGCAGTGCGCCGGATCTCTCCCGCCCCTCCCCCACGACCTCGAAGTCTCCTTTGCAGGCACACGGATATTTTACCGGCTGTGTGATGCGTTTCCCTTGCCTTGCCGGTTTCACTCCGGCTAGACCCCGGACCGGGAGGGAGAAACGAGAATCATATGTCCGGTTTTGCGAACCTCATCCCGCTTTTCATCTTCGGCCTCCTCGTCTACCTTTTCTTTCGCTGGGTCGCGCGCGACATTCAGAATCCCAAGAGCAAATAATCGGGGAAAATCGTCTCCGGCCTCTTGCCCGCCGGGAACCGCCGCGCCTGCCCATCGTTTTCACGGACGCACCTGGGAGGACAGGATGAAAACGCTCGCATCAACGGCCATTATAACGCTCGCACTGGCAATTGCGGGATGCACCGCAGGCGGACCGGGCGTCTATCTCGGCCCCGCGCCCTATGTCGAACCCATCCCCGGCAGCATCATCTACAGGGGCCAGCCCCGCACCAAGCTGACGAAATCGCCGATCGGCAGTACCTTTACCCATGAATTCCGTATCGACGCCAGCACGAGAGCGGTGGAAACCTATCGCATCGCGCCTGATCGTTCGCTGGAACTCATCGACCGCCGCATCATCCGCGAATGGCTGTTCGGGCGCGACGACTGACCGCACCGCAACGGCAAGAAACGGGCCGGGAACGGGATTGCGCATCCCGGCCGCTTCGTTTAGAGCCGGGCGCAACGACCAATATGGATAGGCGATGAATACGCGCTGGCAAAAACCCGTCCTGATCGCGTTCGAAGCGCCGGGCGACTATACGAGCATCGACACCACGCAGGCAGCCTCCTGGGCGCTGATCGAGGATTGGCCGATCGAAGACGGCGATGCGCTGGACAAGGCGCTGCTGATCTGCGCCGCCGTCGATGCCGGCAGGAAAAAGCCCGAGGACGCCCGCAAGGCCTTCATCGCAGCCGCAATCGAAGCGGGTCTCGATATCAAGGCCTGAGAGCGGAATACCTGCAGGCCGCAGACCATAAATGCCGCTTGCGGGTGCGAGATTTTCAACAAAACGGGTTCGATGGATCGCAACAGATGGAAGCTTCCGGAAACATGAAAAAAGCCCTGTTCATTTTTCTCCTCTCCTGCCTGGCGATCGGCCTTCTCGGCCATCTCGTGGTCGCCTTCGTCGTCACGGGCTGAAGCGCGAAAATGCCCTCTGCCGAAAGGTGGAGCGGCCGGATTTTAGAATTTCCTGAATTTCATTCTTTCGTTATGGAACCGCGATAAACTTCGACCGTTCTCTTTTCACTCAACAGGAGGAGGGTTGGAATGCGTGACGGATTGAACGGTTTTCTCGAAATCTCGATGCTCGGCTTCGTGGTCGCAAGCTGCCTTTTCATGGTCAACCTGCCGATCTGACCGCTTCAAAAGCTCTTTTCCGAAAGCACCGGCGACGTGAAGTTCCGGTAAAAAAATGCGGCCTGCCGGCCGCATTTCATTTTTCAACACATCGTCAAATCAGGCCGAAAGCTTGGCCGCCAGTTTGGCGACATGGGCGCCCTGATAACGGGCGGCTTCCAGCTCGATTTCGGAAGGCTGGCGCGACCCGTCGCCATCGGTGATGGTGGAGGCGCCATAGGGCGAACCGCCCTTGATTTCATCGACGCCCATCTGGCCCTGGAACGCGTAAGGCAGACCGACGACCGCCATGCCATGGTGCAGGAAGGTGGGGATGAAGCCGAGAATGGTCGATTCCTGTCCGCCGTGCTGGGTGGCGGAAGAGGTGAAGGCCGAGCCGATCTTGCCGACCAGCTTGCCGCTGAACCACAGGCCACCGGTCTGGTCCCAGAAATTGCGCATCTGCGAAGCGACCGTGCCGAAACGCGTGCCGGCGCCAACGATGATGGCGTCGTATTCGGCAAGCTCGTCCACCGTCGCCACCGGAGCCGGCTGATCCAGCTTGAAATGGGAGGACTTGGCAACCTCTTCCGGAACGAGTTCGGGAACGCGCTTCACCACGGCTTCCGCGCCGGTGGACTTCACGCCCTCGGCAACGGCATAGGCCATTGTCTCGATATGGCCGTAAGAGGAGTAATAAAGTACCAGAACCTTCGTCATTCTCTTCGTTTCCTTTGCTGGAACTGTTTCCGGCGTACCGGCGACAAGCTTCTTTAAAAACTCGATGATCATCGGCGTTGACCTGTAAAAAGCGTATGACAAAAAGGTAGCGGACGGATCGGCCCCCCGCCAGCCAGGGATTGGCATACGCACTGTTCACGATGAGTGAACGCTCGGGGCCATCGTCAACCAATCCCCCTTTTGCGTTTCTTTAAAACCGCTTTGCATTCGCACTGGCGCGGCGTTAACGTCTGACAAAACAGATGACGAGTGCAACCATGTCCAATCCCTCCTCCGCCCAGTCCGTCGTGACCGCCGCCATGCTCGCCATTGGCGACGAACTGCTTTCGGGCCGCACCAAGGACAAGAATATCGGCCACCTCGCGGATGTGCTCACCATGTCCGGCATTGACCTCAAGGAAGTGCGCATTGTCGCCGACGAGGAGGAATCGATCGTCGAGGCGCTGAATGCGCTGCGAAGCCGCTATGATTATGTCTTCACCTCGGGCGGCATCGGCCCGACCCATGACGATATTACAGCGGATGCGGTATCGGCGGCGTTCGGCCTGCCCTGCGAACACGATGCCGAGGCGCTGCGCCTGTTGGGCGACATGTACCGCGTCCGCGAAATGGAATTCACCGAGGCGCGCAAGCGCATGGCGCGCATGCCGAGAGGTGCGGCGCATATCGCCAACCCCGTTTCCGTTGCCCCCGGCTTCGTCATCGGCAATGTCCATGTCATGGCCGGCGTGCCGCAGGTGTTTCAGGCGATGCTCGACAATGTCATGCCGACCCTGCGCACCGGCGCGAAGGTCATGTCGCAGGCGGTGCGCTCGCCCTATGGTGAGGGCGATATCGGCACGCCGCTGACGGCCATCCAGAAAGCCCATCCCGAAACCAGCATCGGCTCCTATCCGAAATATGACGGGCAGCGTTTTTCGACGGAGATCGTGGTGCGCGCCCGCGATGCCGGCGTGCTGAAGGCGGCAACCGACGCGGTTGCGGCCATGATCGAAACCATCGGCCATGAAAAAAGACTGGCAGCCAGCAGCGGCGATGCAACCGCATGAGACAGAAAAGGCTTGAGACCGGGAAGCTTTGACCAAAATCAAGGTGGCGGCCTGTAAAGGCGGCCACTCTCCCCCTGAGCATTTCCGGGAAAAGCGCAACAGCTTTTCCGTCCGGACAATGCGTAAAACAGAGACTTGGATCACTCTGGCGATTCGAAGAAAAGCCGGAACGATCTGAAAACGAGATGTCACCGAGGAGAGAGAAATGGGTTACAAGACGATATTGGCAGTGGTCGATAATGTTTCGAACACGCAGAAGCTCGGCGAATTCGTGGTGAGCCTTGCCGACCAGTTTTCCTCGCATGTGATCGGCCTGCATATGGAAACGCTGGCCGCCGTTCCCCTCGTCGCGCCGATGGAAATTCCCGACCCCGCCACCGTGCAGGCGCTGCAGGATGTGGCGCACAAGGAAACCACCGATGTCGGCACGCTTTTCGAGCGCACGCTGTCTGCCAACGGCGTCTCGCATGAATGGCGCAGCTTCGTCACATCGGTGGGTTACGCTTCCGCCTCGGCCATCGACAGCGCCCGCTGCGCCGATCTCATCGTCGCCCGCCAGAGCAGTTCTTCCGCACTGTCGGACAGCCGTTCGGATATTGACGGTTTCCTTTATGAAAGCGGCCGCCCCGTTCTCCTCGTGCCGCATGTGCTGACGGTGGCCAAACCGATCAAGCGCGTCCTTATCGCCTGGAACGGCTCGCGCGAGGCGACCCGCGCCACCTTCGACGCCCTGCCCTTCCTCAAGGCGGCCGACAGCGTCGAGATATTCTCCGTCGATCAGGCCGAGAGCGAAACGCAGTCTTCCGGTCTTGCCGGTGCGGAACTGGCCGCCACGCTTGCCCGCCACGGCGTCAATGTCACGGTCACCTCGCAGGAAAAGATCGCCGGCGTCTCGCCGCAGGCGGCCATCGAAAACCGCCTGTCCGATAACAGCATCGACCTTCTGGTCATGGGCGCTTACGGCCATTCCCGCTGGTGGGAACTGCTGTTCGGCGGTGTCACCCGCACCCTGCTCGATTCCATGACGGCGATGACGTTGCTGTCGCGTTGAAAATGGATTGGGCGCGGATAACCCCTCGACATTCGACATGAAGCGGGCGATTGCCGCTTGTTTCTTCTCCCCGCCGGGGAGAAGTCCGCGGCAGCGGGATGAGGGGGCAAGCTCTCCGCATATCTCTACCGTTGCCCCCTCATCCGGCCCTTCGGGCCACCTTCTCCCCGGCGGGGAGAAGAAACAGGCGGCAATCTCTCGGCCCCTCCACAATAACAGTCCTGTGCGCAAAGCTTGCCTTTTTGCCGGTCTTGCGGCTATTAGCCAAAGCCATCGACAATTTTGACCAGATGGTAGACGACATGTCCCTTCCCGATAAAGCCTTTCCCGTCTCCTGGGACCAGTTCCACCGCGATGCCCGTGCGCTTGCCTGGCGCCTTGCCGGTCTCGACAAAGAGTTCCGGGCGATCGTCTGTATCACCCGCGGCGGCCTCGTTCCGGCGGCGATCATTTCCCGCGAGCTGAACATCCGCATGATCGACACGGTCTGCATCGCCACACGTCATGACTATGTCAATCAGGGCGACACGGTTCTCCTGAAGGGCGTGGCCCCGGAACTGACGGCTGATGCCGGCGACGGCGTGCTTGTCGTCGACGATCTCACCGATACCGGCAAGACGGCGCTGGAAGTGCGCGAAATGTTGCCGAAGGCGCATTTCGCCTGCGTTTACGCCAAGCCGAAGGGCGTGCCGACCATTGACACTTTTGTCACCGAAGTGAGCCAGGACACCTGGATCTATTTCCCCTGGGATATGGGTTTCACCTATCAGGAGCCGATCGCCAAGGGATCGCGCGGCTGATTGCCCACAGGGGAACCCATTTCTCTTCCGTCATTCCGGCCTTGAGCCGGAATCCAGCCACGGTGCGTCTGCGCCGTGAGAAGAGTCTCTCGCGATCAAGGACTTGATCGCGCTGGACCCCGGATCTGGTCCGGGGTGACAGAGTGCGGATGCACCAACCGCGCAAAACTTCGCCCCCAGCAATATCCACTCTTTCGCCGCCCCACCGAGGGCGGTTTTTTGTGGAGAAACGTCTTTTTTGACGGCTGCGAAAAACACGGAAAAGCCGCAGTGTCGCCATTATGCCTCACCCCGGAAATGCGGGGTTTTGCCTTTCCGTTGCGGAAACCAGCCTCGCGCAAGCTTCAAATTTCCCCGCCAAGTCACTGATTTTTCTAATCGCTTTTCCTATCCCCGTTTTCCACAGGCACTCCACACAATATCTTGTGGTTAAAAATGGGTTTCAATCTATGGCTTGACGAATCTGTGCCGCGAGAGGAAAGTGACAATTATGTTGCGGCGGCAACGGACCGGAAAGTAACGAGGCCGGTTCCTCTCCATCTTCAGCGCGCATGTTCAAAGCGGCGTCCCGGCCATGAGGGGGCGGTTCGCCGCGGGCTTTTGCGCGCCTTTAGGAAACCGCCAAAAACATGATGCGGGGACTGGCGGCAGGAAGCTGTTGATACTATATTTAGTATTCCAAACTATGCTTGCAGCCGAATAAGCCACGAGATACAGGGATGACATCCAAGGATGAACATCCCTTACAGATCGGCAACACCCGGCTGCGCGAAGGCATCGCACGGCTGGACCGGATTTTTGCGCCCTTCACCGGGCGCCCAATGGACGAGGACAGGAAACCATGCGCATTGAACGCCGCTTCACGAAGCCCGGCCAATCGCCTTATGCGGAGATCGACTTCCGCAAGGCCGTCAGTGAAATCAAGAACCCGGATGGATCGATCGTGTTCCGTCTGGCGGATATCGACGTTCCCGCGCAGTTCAGCCAGGTTGCCACCGACGTTCTGGCGCAGAAATATTTCCGCAAGGCAGGCGTGCCGAAGTTCCTGAAGAAGGTTGAGGAAAACGACGTTCCTTCCTTCCTGTGGCGCTCCGTTCCCGATGAGAAAGCCCTGAAGGACGTGCCCGAAGCCGAACGTTACGGCTCCGAGACCGATGCGCGCCAGGTTTTCGACCGTCTGGCCGGCACCTGGGCCTATTGGGGCTGGAAGGGCAAATATTTCTCGTCCGAAGAAGATGCGCTCGCCTTCCGCGATGAGCTTGCCTACATGCTCGCCACCCAGCGCGTTGCGCCGAATTCCCCGCAATGGTTCAACACCGGCCTGCACTGGGCCTATGGCATTGATGGCCCCGGCCAGGGCCACTTCTATGTCGACCCCTTCACCGGCAAGCTGACCAAGTCCAAGTCCGCTTACGAACATCCGCAGCCGCATGCCTGCTTCATCCAGTCCGTCGAAGACGATCTGGTCAACGAAGGCGGCATCATGGATCTCTGGGTGCGTGAAGCGCGCCTGTTCAAATATGGCTCCGGCACCGGCTCCAACTTCTCTTATCTGCGCGGCGAAGGCGAAAAGCTTTCCGGCGGCGGCAAGTCCTCCGGCCTGATGAGCTTCCTCAAGATCGGTGACCGCGCGGCGGGCGCCATCAAGTCCGGCGGCACCACGCGCCGTGCGGCCAAGATGGTCGTCGTCGATGCCGATCACCCCGATATCGAAGCCTATATCGACTGGAAGGTGAACGAGGAGCAGAAGGTTGCCGCTCTCGTCACCGGCTCCAAGATCGTCGCCAAGCACCTGAAGGCCATCATGAAGGCCTGCGTCAATTGTGAAGCTGACAATGGTGACTGCTTCGACCCGGCCAGGAACCCTGCCCTGAAGCGCGAAATCCGCGCCGCCAAGAAGGACATGGTGCCGGAAAACTACGTCAAGCGCGTCATCCAGTTCGCCGAACAGGGTTACAAGGATATCCAGTTCAAGACCTATGACACGGATTGGGATTCGGAAGCCTACCTCACGGTTTCGGGCCAGAACTCCAACAACTCCGTCTCGCTGAAGGATGACTTCCTGCGCGCTGTCGAAAATGACGGCGACTGGAACCTCACCGCCCGCAAGGACGGCAAGGTCATGAAGACGCTGAAGGCCCGCGATCTCTGGGAAAAGATTTCCCATGCCGCCTGGGCGTCCGCCGATCCGGGCCTGCACTTCAACACCACCATGAACGACTGGCACACCTCGCCGGCCGAAGGCCCGATCCGCGCCTCCAACCCGTGCTCGGAATATATGTTCCTTGACGACACGGCCTGCAACCTTGCCTCGCTGAACCTGCTTCAGTTCAAGGATGCCAAGACGAAGCGCATCGATATCGCCGATTACGAACATGCCGTGCGCCTGTGGACCGTCGTGCTCGAAGTCTCCGTCATGATGGCGCAGTTCCCGTCGCGCCAGATCGCCGAGCGCTCCTACGAATACCGCACGCTCGGCCTCGGTTACGCCAATATCGGCGGCCTGTTGATGTCCTCGGGCATTCCCTATGACAGCGATGAGGGCCGCGCCATTGCCGGTGCGCTCACCGCCATCATGACCGGCGTTTCCTACGCAACCTCCGCTGAAATGGCCGGTGAGCTTGGCCCCTTCCCGAGCTTTGCACCGAACCGCGACAACATGCTGCGCGTCATCCGCAACCACCGCCGCGCCGCCCATGGCCTGTCGGATGGTTATGAGGGCCTGTCGGTCAACCCGGTCGCTCTCATCCATGCCGATTGCACGGATCAGGACCTCATCGCCCACGCAACAGCCGCCTGGGACAAGGCGCTGGAACTTGGCGAAAAGCACGGCTACCGCAACGCCCAGACCACCGTCATCGCGCCGACAGGCACGATCGGCCTCGTCATGGATTGCGACACGACCGGTATCGAGCCTGACTTCGCGCTGGTGAAGTTCAAGAAGCTTGCCGGCGGCGGTTATTTCAAGATCATCAACCGCGCGGTTCCGGATGCACTGCGTTCGCTTGGGTATTCCGAAAGCCAGATCGCCGAGATCGAAGCCTATGCCGTCGGCCATGGCAATCTCAACCAGGCGCCGGCCATCAACCCCTCGACGCTGAAGGCCAAGGGCTTCACCGATGAGAAGATCGAAGCCGTCAACGCCGCGCTGAAGAGCGCCTTCGACATCAAGTTCGTCTTCAATCAGTGGACGCTCGGCGCCGACTTCCTGAAGGGCACGCTCAAGGTTTCCGACGAGCAGCTCTCCGACATGAGCTTCAACCTGCTCGAGCACCTCGGCTTTGCCAAAAAGGACATCGAAGCGGCAAACGTTCACGTCTGCGGCGCGATGACGCTGGAAGGCGCACCGTTCCTCAAGGCAGAGCACCTGGCGGTGTTCGATTGCGCCAACCCCTGCGGCAAGATCGGCAAGCGTTATCTCTCGGTCGAATCGCATATCCGCATGATGGCGGCGGCACAGCCCTTCATCTCGGGTGCGATCTCCAAGACGATCAACATGCCGAATGATGCGACGGTGGAAGATTGCGGCGCAGCCTACATGCTCTCCTGGAAGCTGGCGCTGAAGGCCAACGCCCTTTACCGCGATGGTTCCAAGCTTTCCCAGCCGCTCAACGCCTCGCTGGTGGAAGACGAGGACGAAGAAGACCTGATCGAAGAGCTGATCCAGCAGCCGGCTGCCCAGCAGGCCGTGACGATCACCGAAAAGATCGTCGAGCGCGTCATCGAACGCGTCTCGCGCGAGCGGGAAAAGCTGCCGAACCGCCGTCAGGGTTACACCCAGAAGGCGACCGTTGGCGGTCATAAGGTCTATCTGCGCACCGGCGAATTCGGTGACGGCCGCATCGGCGAAATCTTCATCGACATGCACAAGGAAGGTGCCGCCTTCCGTGCGATGATGAACAACTTCGCCATCGCCATTTCGCTCGGCCTGCAATATGGCGTGCCGCTGGAAGAATATGTGGAGGCCTTCACCTTCACCAAGTTCGAACCGGCCGGCATGGTGCAGGGCAACGACGCGATCAAGAACGCGACCTCGATCCTCGACTACGTGTTCCGCGAACTCGCCGTCTCCTATCTCGGCCGCCACGATCTGGCCCATGTCGATACGTCGGATTTCTCCAACACCGCACTCGGCAAGGGTATCCAGGAAGGCAAGACCAACCTCGTTTCCACCGGCTGGACCCGCGGTTACAAGCCGACGCTGGTTTCCAGCAATGGCGGCGAACGTTCGTCTTCCGAACCGAAGGGTGCGGCAACGGCAGCCCCTGCCCGCGCCTCGGCCAACGTGACCTCCTTCGCCGGCTCCGCCGCCCGCAAGCTGGAACCGACGGTCTCCATCGCAACCTCCGAAATCGTCTCCTTCAAGCGGGACTATGAAGAGCGCGCCAAGGAACTGGCCGAAGAAATCGCCGAGGAAGTGATCGACGAGGTCGTCCAGGAATCCCAGCAGACCGCCACCGCTCTCTTCTCCGACAAGGCCGCCGCAGACGCCGCATCGGCCAAGACGGAAGCCAAGAAGGTGGAAAACGAACGCCGCATGCGCTCGATTGCACAGGGCTATACGGGCAACATGTGCTCGGAATGCCAGAACTTCACGATGGTGCGGAATGGCACTTGCGAGAAGTGCGATACTTGCGGTGCGACGAGCGGTTGCAGCTAAGCGTTAGCTTGCGCACCAAAAATGATTAATCTTGAGGGCTCTTTCAGATATGAAGGAGCCCTTATTGTTTTGATGTTTTATTTATTGCAACTACTGGAAGCCCGTAGTTCAGAATGTTATATTTCGAATGGGATGCACATAAGGCGTCAGCCAATCTCGCCAAACATGGCGTCAGTTTTGAAACCGCCCGCAACGTTTTTGACGATCCCTTCGCTGTGGATATGGAAGACCGTTCGGCGAATTATGGTGAAGTTCGACGGCGTATAGTGGGATTAGGCAACGGATTGGTTCTGACCGTTATCTACACCGAACGAAGCGAAACAATCCGCATCATTTCCGCACGAAAAGCGACACGCGCGGAGCGTAAGGAATATGGCGAAAATGGCTGGTAAAATCGATCAAACCGACTGGAACCGTCTTCACGCGATGACTGATGAAGAGGCGGAAGCCAATGCGCTGGCCGATCCAGACAATCCGCCGCTTTCCGCCAAACAGCTCGCCTCGGCCCCCAGAATGCCACGCATCAAAATCATCCGCCGGGCGCTGAAGCTGACGCAGGAGGAGTTTTCCGTCCGTTATCATATTCCGCTCGGCACCCTGCGCGATTGGGAACAGGGCCGCAGCGAGCCGGATCAACCGGCCCGCGCCTATCTGAAAGTCATCGCTGTTGATCCCGAGGGAACGGCAGCCGCGCTCCGAAAGGGCGCGGCCTGACCCGCCTCACCCCATAAAATCCACCAGCAACTTCACATTCAACGCCGCAATCACCACCGCGATCAGCCATGCAAAGGCCGAGAGCCAGAGCGGTGAGCGCAGCTCGCCCATCTTGGCCTTGTCGGCAGTGAACATCACCAGCGGGAAGACCGCGAAGGAAAGTTGCAGGCTTAAGACCACCTGCGTCAGGATCAGCAGTTCCGCCGTGCCGCTGTCGCCATAAAATATGGTGACGCCGGCAGCGGGAACGATGGCGATGGCGCGGGTGATGAGGCGGCGCAGCCAGGGCGCGAGCCGCATCTTGAGGAAACCCTCCATCACGATCTGGCCGGCAAGCGTTGCCGTGACGGTGGAATTGATGCCGCAGCACAGAAGCGCCACACCGAACAGCGTCGGCGCAATGGCAAGGCCGAGCAGCGGTGCCAGCAGATTATGGGCTTCGCCGAGTTCGGCGACATTCGTCTGCCCCGCTTTGTTGAAGGTCGCCGCCGCCAGGATGAGGATCGAGGCGTTGATGAGCAGGGCGAACATCAGCGCGATGGTGGAATCGAGCGTCGCGAATTTCAGCGCCTCGCGTTTTTCGGCAATGGTGGGGCCGATTTCGCGGGTCTGCACGATACCCGAATGCAGGTAGAGATTATGCGGCATGACAGTCGCACCCAGAATGCCGAGCGCCAGATAGAGCATGTCCGGATTGGTGACGATCTCGGTCGTCGGCGCAAAACCGAGGATCACCTGCCCCCAATCAGGGTCGGCCAGCGCCACCTGAATGGCGAAACACACGGCGATGACGCCAAGCAGCGTGATGACCAGCGCCTCCACCCAGCGGAAACCGAGCTTCTGCAGATAAAGGATCAGGAACACATCGAGCGCGGTGATGAGAACGCCGAGTTCGAGCGGAATGCCGAAGATCAGGTTGAGGCCAATGGCCGTGCCGATCACCTCGGCAATATCGGTGGCGATGATGGCGATTTCCGCGAGCAGCCACAGCACCATGGCAACGGGTTTCGGATAGGCGTCTCGACAGGCCTGGGCGAGATCGCGGCCGGAAGCAATGGCAAGACGGGCGCAGAGTGACTGCAGCACAATCGCCATGATGTTCGAGACCAGCGCGACGGTGAGCAGCGTGTAGCCGAATTTGGAGCCGCCGGCGAGCGACGTCGCCCAGTTGCCGGGATCCATGTAACCGACCGCGACGAGATAGCCGGGGCCGAAAAACGCCATGGCCCGGCGAAACGTGCTGGCATCCGGTTTGATACGGATCGAACTGTGAACGTCGGACAGCGAGAGATCATCGCCGTTCCGCCGCCATCCAAAGACTGGCTTGTCCATCTTCTATGCTTTCAAATGGGAGAATGATTTAATGCAATTGCAAATCATTCGCATAAACGCAACAGGCTGGCAAGCGGGCTTTTCGGCCACGCGCCATCGCGGCGATTGCCGCGCATCTTGCAAGCAGGCATCGCGGCAGAGGATACCCTTCCCGGACCAGATAAGAGAGCCGTGCCGAAAGCAGCCTGGCCAAAACGCGTGCAGAATGGCCAGAGTTTGCGCCGCCCGCGGCAGGCATCCCTTCGACCGCTCCGCCGACCCATTGACAGCCGCGATGTAGTGCCGTGTACACAGAGCTTCGATAGGTTTCAGACATATTTACAGAAGGAGCAGGCGCGTGAACCTGATTGCCCATGTCGAAATTCCCGTAGTTGATATTGAAAGGGCGATGCGTTTCTACAGCATCGTTTTCGATGTGAGCTTTGCGGAAATCGTCACGATCCACGACAATAAAATGGCCTATTTCCCCTTCGAGGAAGGCAAGGATGGGGCAAGCGGCGCGCTTGCCGAGGGTGAGGCCTATGTTCCCACGAAAGATGGGGCGATCGTCTATCTTGGCGTGAAGGACATTGACGATGTCCTTGAGAGAGCCGTGCGGGAGGGCAGCGAAATCCTGTTTCCCAAAACGCCGGTCGATGACACGCTCTTCGTCGCCGAAATTTCCGACAGCGAGGGAAACCGCATCGCGATCCAGTCCGCCTGATCGGCCGGATATATCGCGAACCGGGGAAAGACCGGGGATATCATCTCGGTTTCTGCGCCGCGCCCGTGGCCGCAACAGGCTTGGCCGAACAGGTCGCAGTCCTCACGGCCTTGTCATCACCCCTGCCCCGCCGGTGCGGAACAGCCGCGCACCCGCCTGCGTTGACCTTTCAGCAAGCAATCTATTGCGGGGAAGTTCATGCGAGACGGCGAAAAATTCAGCCTGGTGAACCATCCGAGCCGATGGCCGAAATATATCATGGCGCAACGAAGGCCACGCGACTGGCTGATGACGATCAGCGGTATCGTCCTGCTGTTCGTGGTCGCCGCGGCGGTCGCCATGGGTTATCTCGTCACCAGCCATCCCGGCAAGCCGGAACCCAATCCCGGCATCGTGGAGGAACAGGCAGCGGAAAACGACGGGTAAGCGGCGGCGCAACTCGCGCCGCGCATCAGCTCAGGCCGGCAAGATGCCCGCTGAACTGCGCCTCGTGCAGACGGCTGTAATGGCCCTTGGCGGCCAGAAGTTCGGCATGACCGCCGGTCTCGGCAATACCGGTCTGGTCCACCACCACGATGCGCGAGGCGTCGCGGATCGTCGCCAGCCGGTGGGCGATGACGAGCGTGGTGCGGCCCTTGGCAAGCTCCGTCAGCGATTGCTGAATGGCCCGCTCGGTTTCCGTATCGAGCGCCGAGGTCGCCTCGTCAAGAATGAGGATCGGCGGGTTCTTGAGGAACATGCGCGCGATGGCGAGACGCTGTTTCTGACCACCGGACAATTTGACGCCGCGTTCGCCGATGACGGTGTCGAGCCCGAGCGGCATCGCCTCGATGACGCTGTCGAGGCGCGCGCGCCGCGCCGCATCCATGATTTCCCCGTCTGAAGCGCCAAGCCGGCCATATTCGATATTCTCGCGGATCGTGCCGCCGAACAGGAAGACATCCTGCTGCACGATGCCGATCTGGTTGCGCAGCGAGGCAAGCTTCATCCTGCGGATATCGATGCCGTCAATGGTAATCGCACCGCTGGTGACATCGTAAAAGCGCGGCAGCAGCGAACAGAGCGTCGTCTTGCCCGCGCCCGACGGGCCGACAAAGGCCACCGTCTCGCCGGCGCTGATCTTCAGGTCGATATTGTCGAGAACCCTTTTACCCTCGGCATAACCGAAACCGACATGGCGATATTCGATTGCGCCGGAAAGCGCCGGCGCTTCGATTGCGTCAGGCGCATCGACAATATCAGGCGCAGTATCCAGAAGCTCGGTAAAGCGGCGGAAACCGGCGATACCCTTCGGATAGGTCTCGATGACCGAATTGATCTTTTCCACCGGCCGGAAAAACACGCCGACCAGCAGCAGGAAACCGACAAAGCCGCCTTCCGTGAGACTGCCCGTCAGCACGAACCAGGCGCCGCAGATCATCACGATCATCTGCGTCAGCCGCATGCTCATATAGCTGAGCGAGGTGCTGGCCGCCATGATCTTGTAGGCGTCGAGCTTGGTGCGGCGGTATTTCTGGTTGTCCTTCTCGAACAGCGCCCGTTCGTGATCCTCGTTGGCAAAGGCCTGCACCACCCGCATGCCGCCGACATTTTCCTCGATACGGGCGTTGAAATCCCCCACCCGGCCATAAAGCGCGCGGAAATTCTGCGTCATGCGGCCGCCGTAACGGCTGGTCACCCAGGCGGTGACCGGCACGACGGCGGCGGTGATGAGCGCCAGCGGCACATTGACCGACATCATCAGCAGGAAGGCGCCGATGAAGGTCATGATGGCGATGAACAGATCCTCGGGGCCGTGATGGGCCACCTCGCCGATCTCTTCCAGATCCTTGGTCAGCCGCCCGACAAGGTGACCGGTCTTCTGGTTGTCAAAATAACGGAAGGAAAGTTTTTGCAGATGATCGAAGGCCAGACGCCGCATGTCGGTCTCGATATTGATGCCGAGCATATGTCCCCAATAGGTGACGGTCGCCATCAACCCGGTATTCAGCACATAGATGAGGAGCAGCCCCACCGAGGCGGCAAGGATGATCGCCCATTCACCGCCCGGCAGAAGCACGTCCACAAAGGCCTTCACGGCCATGGGAAAACCCAGTTCGAGCACGCCCGACAAAACCGCGCAGGAAAAATCGAGAATGAACAGGCTGCGATAGGGACGATAATAGGCGAAGAAACGGCGGAGCATGGCATGACCTGGAGATCGGACGCGGCAACCTGACGCCGCAGAAAAACGGAGTTTAATTGTCATATTTCAAGGCGCGCGCCAAGGCTGATGTTCTATTTTTACCAAAATCGTTCAATAGCTTCAGCAATAAACACACAACGGTAATGTGATCCGATTATATTGCACTTATATGTGTCGGTGTGACAGAGTGAATGCACCCTTCGGGGAGAATGCGAGAAAGAGCCTGCCGTGAGTAACATTGACAGCCGTAAGCAGAATGGCGAACCGAGATGGCTTGGTCCCGCCAGCCCGACGCGGATCGCCCTGATCCCGCCCATCTCGGCTGCGCGCTGGCTGCTCGTTCTCGTCGCCCTTGCGGGTATTTATTTCTTCCACGGCTTTCTTGTTCCCGTTCTCGCCGCCCTCGTCATCGGTTTCGCCAGCTGGCCGGTCTATACGCGGCTCCTGCGCCAGGTGGGCGGCAACACCACGCTCGGCGCCACCATCGCCATCATCCTCATCCTCGCCTTCCTCGTGGTGCCGATCTTCATCGCCGCCTCCTATACGGCGAGCGAAATCCGCGAATGGTTCGGCTGGGCGGTGCATGTCAACAAGACCGGAGCACCCGTGCCGGACTGGATTGCGGCGCTGCCCGCCGTCGGTCCCTGGCTCGGCGAACAATGGGTGAAATATATCGGCACGCCAGGCGCCATCGGTGAGCTCATCCAGCTCGTCAGCGGCGCCAATATCGGCAATATCTATCGGGCGATCCTCGCCGCCGGCAACGGCGCCTTCCATCTGGTGCTGACGCTGCTCTTCATGCTGATCGCGCTGTTCTTCGTTTATCGTAACGGCGCGGGCTTCACCCGGCAGGTCGATCTGGTGGGTGAGCGCATCCTGCCGACGCGCTGGGAACGCATTTCCCGCGTCGTGCCCGCCACCATCAGCTCCACCGTGACCGGCATGACGCTGATCGCCATCGGCGAAGGCATCATCCTCGGCATCGCCTACTGGATCGCCGGCGTGCCCTCGCCCGTCACGCTTGGCGTGCTGACCGGCGTCATGGCGCTCATTCCGGGCGGCGCGCCGCTCTCCTTTACGCTGGTGTCGATCTATCTGGTCGCCAGCGGCTCCCCCGCCCACGGGCTGGCGCTGTTCGTCTGGGGCTCGGTCGAACTCTTCATCGTCGACAAGACCATCCGCCCGAAGCTTGTCGGCGGGCCGATCAAGCTGCCCTTCCTGCCCACCTTTTTCGGCCTCGTCGGCGGCGTCAAGACCATGGGTTTCCTCGGCCTCTTCATCGGCCCGGTGCTGATGGCGCTGCTGGTCGCGATCTGGCGCGAGTGGGTACGTGAAGTGGAAATCTCCGCTGCCGCCAGCGCTGAGCTTCCGCCTCCGCCGCCCACACGCAACGATCCCACAGCGGAAGCTGTTTCGCGTGAGGACGACAGCGACGAAACCACGGCGTTTCGGAAAGCGGCCTTTTGATTGGTGAGGCCTGCGGCAGGTGCCGCGGCTATGGGAACGATAGATAATCCTTGAACCTCGCATCCGTCATGCTCGGGCTTGTTCCGAGCATCTGCGATCTATCGGTTCTCCGGTACGGGATTTGATTCTCGGTACGTTGCCGTCACCCTCAATTTTAAGTTTTCATTGAGGTCTGAAGCCGGTTGGGAGCGGTGAATACACCATCGGCGTCATCCTCGGCCCTGTGCCGAGGATCTAATCACGTCGAATAAAATCAATCGGTTGCAGATAGCAGGGACAAGCCCGAGGATGACGTCAGAGTGTTTGGCGCCCTTCGCTATTCACCTGACGACGCCATTCCCCAATTCACGTCCAAATCGCGGAAAACAGCTAAAAACAAGTAGAATCAATGTCGTAAACCTTGTCCAGAAATTTAAACCGGACAGTAGTGGTACGAGGCCGAGGATGACGTATGGGATACTGCAAGGTCGCGGCGAACCTGTGCCGTAGACTTATAGCGCCTTCTCCATGAACAGGCTGAGCGGATCGGGCTTATAGGGCGCAAAGGCCTCGATCTCGACAAATCCCGCCTTGCGGTAAAGACCGATCGCCTCCGGCTGACTGATGCCGGTTTCGAGACGGATGGCGGAAAGGCCAAGCTCCGTGCCGCGCGCAACAAGCGTATCCATGATCAGCTTGCCGATCCGCAACCCCCGCGCATCGGGATCAACGAACATGCGCTTGATTTCCGCCGTCCCGTCACCCGCTTCCACCAGCGCCCCGCAGCCGACGACGCGGCCCTCGTGCCGCACCACGAAAAACGAGACATTGTCCTTCTCGAGCGCGCCAATATCGACCAGATGATTGCTCTCGGCGGGATAAAGCGAGGCCATATAGGCGTTGGAAAGATCGATGAGGCGCAGAACCGCGTCCTGCCGCGGTGTTTCAAGTTTGACTTCGGTGGCCAATACGATGCCTGCTTTCTCTCAAAAAATGCGTATTTCGTCGTAATGTCACTGCAATCGGGATAGATGAGTTTCTAGAGCATTATTCCCGACAGAGGCAACACACCCCATGAAAACAGCCCTCGTTCTCATGACCTTCCTTGGCTGCGACGACAGCGCCACCGATTGCCATTACCTCGCCACCTCGCAGCAGCGCTGGACGAGCATCGAACTGTGCGACGCCGTGTCGGAAAAGGAGCTGGAACGCTTCGCCAACGCGTCCTATCCGGTTGTGGTGGCCGTGTGCCAGACGCCGGGTGAGCAGACCCCGCAGACGGCCGGCACGCAGCCCCCTGCTGCGGCACCCGCCGATGCCCAGCCGGCAACGGCGGCGGTTACGCCGAAGGAAGAGGAAAGCCTCACCAAACAGGCGATCAGCCGCGTCAGCCGCATCCTGCCTTCCACCGAGGGCATAAAGCACCTGCTGGGGACGCCGGTCAGGATGGTCGAGAACAGCTATTCGTGGATTGCCAAGCGGTTCGACAAGTGAGGTGAATGCGGGCAAAGCGGCGTCGGCTTTCTGTGCCAATGCGATGCAGAGATTTCCTCGGACGGGCAAAGCGCCCACCTCCCTCATTCCTGTGCTTGTCACAGGAATCCAGCCGGCGCGCGTCTGCGCGGCGGAAAGACTCCTCTCAGCCCAAGGACTTGGGCTGGCTGGATCCCTGTGACAAGCACAGGGATGAGGATGAGAGGATGTGCCCAGCCCGGAAAAATCGCAGCCGCATGGATTTGCATCAGCCGGAAAACAACCAGCCCTTACGCCGCCTCAACCGAAAGCGCTTCCGCATAATACCGCGCCTTCTGCCGCTCCTCCGCAATGGCCAGCTTGCGCACGGCATGCAGCAGTTCGAACAGCGTTTCGGAGCCGCTCACGTCGCGGAAATGCGCCAGCAATTCGGCCGAGACGGAGGCCGCGGCTTCAGAAAGCTGCGAGCGGGCGGCGCGGCGCCACATCAGCGTCGCTTCGATGAAAACGTCGACCACATCACCCAACAGACCGATCGACTGGAACAGGGCCTTCAGCGCATGCGGTCGCCCGGTGGCCAGAATGGCGCGCACCTTGCGGTCATCGAGACCGGAAAGATTGACCATCGCCGCCGTGAAGAACTCCAGCCGCCCCGAACAGACGGCGTGGATGAGCAGCGCCGGGGTCAGTTCCAGCCGCTGGCGAAGATGTTCCACCAGCGCCGGCAGTTCCGGTGAAGAAACACCGGCAGCGATGAGGATGGTGGCGGCATCCTCCGCTTCGCGGAAAAGACTGTCGGCACGGTTGCGCGCAATCATCGCATGAACCAGCGCGGAGCCCGCAAGCGCTTCGCTGATACGGCCCATCAACAGGTGACACGCATCGGCCGGCAAGGCGTCACGACGAAGCAGGAGGTCGCGGATATCGGCATCCGAGCCATGACGCTCGGCAATGCGCCGCAGCGAAAACGGCGTGATGAAGGCATCGTCATTTTCAAGCAGGATGAGGGTTTCCGGCAGATCGCCAACTTCGGCGAGTGCGGCGCAGACACCGCGCGGCAGACCCGGCCTTGCGGCGATGAGGGAGCGCGTCAGGCTTTCGCCGCGCCCGGCGAGATCGACCAGGTCCGCCTCGCCGAGAACCGGCGAACGGGCAATCACCGTGCAGGCGATTTCCGGTTGGTCTTCGGCCAGCGAAACGAGAATGGCGCGCGGCGCATCATGGGCATCCGCCAGCGCCTCGGCAAGCGCCAGCCGCACACGCGGCGAAGGATCATCGAGAAGATAGGTCATCGCCATATAGGCGGCATCGCGGTTTTCCCGCGCCATGTCGGACTGCAGATAGGCACGGCCGAGCGCATTGGCGGCTTTTGCCCGCTCACCCGATCCAGCCTTTTCAGACCAGCGAAGAAATGCCTGTACGATCACCTGAGCCTCGAAACACATTCATACAATGGATGACGGCATCATCGCCGCCACCATGTATAAAACTCTAGGCGCAAATGGTTTACGTTTGGTTCACCATAAAATTTAACCCTTGCCGGCGAAGGATTATACTGATGGCGCAGCAGAGGGGCGCTGCAGCTGGAATACATCGCTGCCGCCATCGCAGTAATCCATATAGCCCATGCGCGCCACGGGACGCGCGAGCCCCATGTCGATGCGGCCATCACGAATGATCGTCTCATCGATATGGATCGCCACGACCTGCCCGATCACCATCCACGATTCGGATGGCTTTCCCTCGACATCCATCAGTTGCTGGATCTGCGTCACGCGGCACTCCAGAGCCGCAAGAGCCTCGCCCACATAGGGCGCATCCACAACCCGGCCGGCAACGGCGGTGAGGCCCGCAAGCTGAAACTCATCCACATCATAAGCAACCGGCGCGGAAGACGCATTCATCCGGTCCACCAGATGGCGGCTGACGAGATTGGCGGTGAACACCCCGCTCTCCTCGACGTTACGCAGGCTGTCCTTACGGCCGCTCGAGGAGAACATGACGAGCTTCGGCCGGTCCGAAATCGCGTTGAAGAAGGAATAGGGCGAGAGGTTCAGGACACCCTCCCTGCCCTTCGAACCGATCCAGCCGATCGGCCGCGGCGCGACGATCGCCTTGAACGGGTCATGCGGCAGACCGTGCTGGTTGGTATCCGTGGTGTAGAACATCAGATGTCCCCGACCCAGGTGACGACGTCCGCCAATTCGGGGCGTGGTCGCTCCACCGGCGGAAATGTCGTCGAGCCGATGTGGATATAGCCCGCTACTTTCTCTTCAGCGCTGACGCCGATCTCCGCAAGGAAGGCCGGGTCGAAAGCAAGCCATTCCGTCAGCCAGTTCGCCGCAAAACCATTGGCATTGGCCGCGAAGATGACGTTGAGGCACACGGCACCGGCGGACATGACCTGTTCCCATTCGGGAATCTTGAAATGCGGTTTTGCGGTGCTGATGACGGCGATGACGACAGGCGCGCGGGTGAAGCGCGTACGCTCCGCTTCCTGCTGCTGCAGATCGAGATCGGGATTTTTCTCGAGCGCGATCCTGAGCGCCGTCTCGCCGAGACGCACCCGTTCCTCACCGCGATAAACCACGAAACGCCAGGGGGCGAGCTTGCCATGGTCGGGCACGCGCACGGCAAGGCGCAGGATTTCCTCGATTTCACCTTTCGAAGGTCCGGGTTCGCTGAGTTGCAGGGCCGGTATGGAGCGGCGAACCTTGAGATAATCGAGGAGCTTGATATCGCTGGTCATGGTCAAATATCTTCCATTCTGCTGTCATCGAGAAACTAGGGCCTTGAAATAGCCACGGCATTGGTTTTGAAGTGATCCGGGAAAATCAAGAAGTCAATCGGTATCGAAAATGTCGGCAATCAAAATCGCGGCACGTCTGGTCATTGCGTTCGCCGCGATCGGCGTTTTATCACAGGCAGCCTTGTCGCAGGACGCCTTTAAAGATTTCAAGCAACTCGGCGGCACGCCGAAAATGCCGAAACTCAACGCTTTCACCGCCCCTTCCGCTCCCAACGCCCCGACCAGCACCGCCCGCGATATCGCGATGGAAGCCAAGCTGACGAGCGAAGGCGAAGCGGTGAAGGAAGGCCTCTCCTGGCGCGTCTTCAGCCCCATTCCCGGTGCGGACGGCAAGTTGCCGATGCTGGCAAGCTCCGAGGGCGGCTCGGCGGAATTCCATCTGGTGCCGGGCGAATATTTCGTCAACGTCGCCTTCGGCCGTGCGGGCGTTACCAAGAAGCTCAATGTGCCGGCCTCCGGCAATGTCCAGAAACAGGTTCTGATTCTCGATGCCGGCGGTTTCGTGCTGAACGCCGTTGCCGGCTCCGACAAGCAGATTTCCGGCAACCAGCTGAAATTCTCCGTCTATTCCTCCGATGCGCGACCGGATGGCGAGCGCGGTCTCGTGATGGCCGATATCAAGCCCAACACCATCGTGCGGCTGAATGCCGGCACCTATCACGTGGTTTCGGAATACGGCAACGTCAACGCCGTGGTGCGTGCCGATATCCAGGTCGAAGCCGGCAAGCTGACTGAAGCGACCCTGCAGCATCAGGCGGCGCAGATCACCCTCAAGCTCGTTTCCGAAGAGGGCGGCGAAGCCATTGCCGACACCGCCTGGTCGGTGCTGAACGGCGGCGGCGACGTGGTCAATGAAAGCGTCACCGCCTTTTCGACCATGGTGCTGGCGGAGGGCGAATATACCGCCATCGCCCGCAACAAGGACAAGGTCTTCCAGCGCAATTTCAAAGTTGCGTCGGGGCGGGATTCGGACGTGGAAGTGCTGATGAAGGACCAGGCGCCGGAAGACATGACCGGGGATTTTGAGTAGGCGTCACCTACATCTCATCCGTCATGCCGGATCAAGTCCGGCATCCAGCCACGGCGCGTCTGCGCCGTGTGAAGAGTCTTTTGCGATCAAGGACTTGATCGCGCTGGACCCCGGATCAAGTCCGGGGTGACGGAGTTTGGATGCTCCACCTCTACCAATGATATCACTACCACTTTACACCACCCCGCAAACAAAACGGCCCCCGAAGGGGCCGTAACTGTTATCAGGCAACCTGCTTCTTCGCCGCAAGCTTGCGCTTGACATCCGGCGGCGTCGCCTCGTCCACGAGGCTTGTAATCGCCTCCTCGAGCGACATCGACGTCTGGTTCTGCGAACCGAGACGACGGATGTTGACGGTGCGCTCTTCCGCTTCCTTACGGCCGCAGACGATGATGACCGGAACCTTGGTCACCGAATGCTCGCGGACCTTGTAGTTGATCTTTTCGTTGCGGAAGTCGGTCTCAACCGCCATGCCCGCCTCGCGGAGCGCCTCGGCAACTTCACGGCCATAATCATCCGCATCCGAGGTGATGGTGGCAACCACGACCTGAAGCGGTGCGAACCACAGCGGCATGTGGCCGGCGAAGTTCTCGATGAGAATGCCGAGGAAGCGCTCCATCGAGCCGCAGATGGCGCGATGGATCATCACCGGCTGCGTCTTTTCGGAATTCTGGTCGATATAAAAGGCGCCGAAGCGTTCCGGCAGGTTGAAGTCCACCTGCGTTGTGCCGCATTGCCATTCACGGCCGATGGCGTCCTTCAGCGTATATTCGAACTTCGGCCCGTAGAAGGCACCCTCGCCCGGCAGGATGCCGGTCTTGATGCGGCCTTCGGACTGTTCCTCGATGGTCTTCAGAACCTCCAGCATCACGCTTTCGGCGCGATCCCAGAGATCGTCGGAACCGACGCGCTTTTCCGGACGGGTCGAAAGCTTGACGACAATCTCGCTGAAGCCGAAATCCTCATAGACCGAGAGGATCAGGTCGTTGATGCGCAGGCATTCCGCCGCCATCTGCTCTTCCGTGCAGAAGACATGCGCATCGTCCTGCGTGAAGCCGCGAACGCGCATCAGGCCATGCAGTGCGCCGGAGGCCTCATAACGATGCACGGTGCCGAATTCCGCAAGACGGACAGGCATTTCGCGGTAAGACTTCAAGCCATGCTTGAAGATCTGGACGTGACCGGGGCAGTTCATCGGCTTGAGCGCAAACACACGCTGATCCGCTTCCTCGTCATCGGGATGGGTAAAGGCATGGGCGGATTTCACCGCGAACATGTTTTCCTGATACCAGCCCCAGTGACCGGAGGTTTCCCACAGCGACTTGTCCAGCACCTGCGGCGCGTTGACTTCCTGATAGGTATTGGCGAGCCGCCGGCGCATATAGGCCGTCAGCGTCTGGAACATGCGCCAGCCCTTGCCGTGCCAGAACACCACGCCCGGCCCCTCTTCCTGGAAATGGAACAGGTCCATTTCACGGCCGAGGCGGCGATGGTCGCGCTTTTCAGCTTCGGCCAGAACGTGCAGGTAATTGTCCAGCTCTTCCTGGGTCGCCCAGGCGGTGCCATAGATGCGCGACAGCATCGCATTGTTGCTGTCACCGCGCCAATAGGCGCCCGCCACCTTCATCAGCTTGAAGGCCGTGCCGATCTGGCCCGTGGAGGCCATATGCGGACCACGGCAGAGATCGAACCAGTCGCCCTGATAATAGATCTTCAGGTCCTGACCTGCCGGAATGGCATCCACGAGTTCGACCTTGTAGTTCTCGCCCTTGGCGGCGAAGACTTCCTTGGCCTTTTCGCGCGACCAGATTTCGCGGGTAAACGGCTTGTTGCGCAGGATGATTTCCTTCATCCGCTTTTCGATCTTCGGCAGATCTTCCGGCGTGAAGGGTTCGTTCTTGGCGAAGTCGTAATAAAAGCCGTTCTCGATCACCGGACCGATCGTCACCTGCGTGCCGGGCCACAGTTCCTGCACGGCTTCCGCCATGACGTGCGCGGCATCGTGACGGATGAGCTCCAGCGCACGGCCGTCTTCACGCGTGACGATCTCGATTTTGCCATCGGTGATGGTCTCGGACAAATCGCGCACGGTGCCGTCAAGCGCAATGGCGACGGCCTTCTTGGCAAGCGATTTGGAGATGGATTCGGCGACCTCGCGGCCGGTCGTCCCGGCGGGGTAGCTGCGCACGGATCCATCGGGAAATGTAAGGGAAATAGCTTCAGACATCGTCTCGTGCTCCTGTCCAGTCCCGCCAACGAATGCGGGTGGTGTTGGAATAATGATCTGCCCGCGATAAGCGAACAGGCAGGCTGATAAAGGCTTTTGCCATTGCAGTCAAAGGTGAAGGGCAGGTCAGCGAAGCATTTCCGCGAGACCATTGACCGTATTGGCGTTGCGGGTCGTGCCGATACCAAGCCTTTTGGTGGTCAGGACCGACAGCAGCCGGCTCTCGCTCGGTTTCCCCTGAAAATCGATCCACAGGTCACCGCCGACCACGGCAACCTCTTCCCGCTGACGGGACTTATCGAATAATCCGAGAACTTTCCCGTCCAGCGGCTCCCGCATGACCCGAACGCAGACGTCAGGCGGATTGCCGTGCGGAAACGGATTATCCGCCGCCAGTTTCAGCCAGTCGCTACCCGAACGAACGAGAATATCGACATGTTTGCCGAAGCGGTCTTCGAAGGCGCGCTCCAGCCTGTTCTCGATCTCGCGAACAGGTGCCGCCTCAGTGCGAAAAACCAGATTTCCTGTCGCGACAAGTGTCCTGCATTCTGCAAATCCCAGCTCTTCCGCCAGTGCCCTGAGATCGGCCATGATGAGCCGCTTGCCGGGGCCAAGCACGATGCTGTGCAGCAGGGCCACATAGTCATTCATCGATGTCGGCTCCAGTAACGCCACGGCATCCACCAGCGTTTGCTGCCATCGAGTTCTTCCGGCACCGGGTCCAGCCCGCTGGTGCCGCCAGGGCCGCAGCGCGCCACACGAAACAACGTCATCCAGCCGCCGGCCCAGAGCCCGTGGCGGGCAATCGCCTCATAGCCATATTCGGAACAGGTGGGGATGTGGCGACAGGAGTTGCCGACGAAGCCCGACAGCGTCAGCTGATAAAGCCTGATGAAGCCGACGCCGAAAAGCCGTCCCGGCGTCTTCGCAAAGCTGCCCGCCCAGTTGCGGGATCGCCCGGTTTTCACCGTTGTCTGCTGGTGCCGGCAGCCCGGTTCGCCGCACATCAGCTAACCCGCGACGTTGAGAGCCGGCCGGCCTTCGATCTGGTCGAGCGCATCGACCACCGCCTCAAAGGTCAGCATGGTGGAAGCGTGGCGCGCCTTGAAATCCCGCACCGGCAAAAGCACGCGCATATCCGCAAAACGGCCCGTCGGTCCCTCACCGTCCTGTTTCAGCATGGCGAGCATATCTTCCCGCGCCTGCCGGATTTCGCCGCTGGAAGCCCCGACAATGTGATGCGCCATGATGGAGGCCGAGGCCTGCCCCAGTGCGCATGCACGGACTTCATGCGAAAAAGCCGTCACGGTGCCGTCTTCGACCTTCAGATAGACCTTGAGTTTAGAGCCGCATAACCGCGAGTGTTTTTCAGCACTGGCATCGGCATCCTCGAGAATTCCCGTCAGTGGAATATTCCCGGCAAATTCCAGAATGCGATTATTGTAGATATCGTCCATCGAAAGTGTCCGGCGCGCTCAAAAATGCCCAAAACGGGACAGGTCAGATTTTTCAAACACAGCGTTTGTCGCAGTGAAGCTTTCCTGCCCTTCATTCTCATTATATGCTAACGAGCTTTCTGGACATCAAGCCGTGATCAAATTAACGGCTCCGATACCGAAAAAACAGCATCGGCCTTGCCAAAATGCTGTAAAACAACCAGATAGCAGCAGCTGCGAACATGGGTTCGCGATGAAAAACGAATTCAGGTGCGGCCTTTACCCGCATCGGGAGAGACGGAATGGATGCGATCGTGAAGAATTTCCCCGGCGCTGGCGCAAAACCAGACGTGGCCGAAGCTCGCCCAAGCCAGGCCGAAGCGGAAGAAGCCGTGCGCGTTCTCCTGCGCTGGGCAGGAGAAAATCCCGCCCGCGAAGGGCTTCTGGATACGCCCAAGCGCGTCGCCAAGGCCTATCGCGAGCTTTTTGCCGGTTATGAGCTGAATGTTCAGGACGTGCTTGGCACGACCTTCGAGGAAGTCGGCGGTTATGACGATGTGGTGCTGGTGCGCGACATCCCGTTCTTCTCCCATTGCGAGCACCATATGGTGCCGATCGTCGGCAAGGCGCATGTCGCCTATCTTCCGGCCGGCCGTGTGCTTGGCCTGTCGAAGATTGCCCGCGTCGTCGAAATCTTCGGGCGCCGCCTGCAGACGCAGGAAAACATGACCGCGCAGATCGCAAGATCGATCGAAGAAACGCTGAAACCGCGTGGCGTTGCCGTCATGATCGACGCCGAACATATGTGCATGTCCATGCGCGGCGTAAACAAGCAAGGGTCCACGACGCTCACCACCAGCTTCACCGGCACGTTCAAAAACGACCCGGCCGAGCAGGTGCGCTTCATGACCATGGTGCGGAACCGCTGAACATCGGACCGGAAACTGTAGCGCGGGTTTCCTGAAACCCGCTGCTCAGACAAATCTTGGAGTGGCGGACTGATTCCATAGTCTCCGCCGCTCCGGAACCTTCCGCTTTTGTCCCCGGGGTCGCCATGTCCATTTCGTTTCCGTCCGCGCCTGCGGACAAGGAAGTGCTCGAAAACGCAGGTCTCTTTTCGCCGAAATTCGATGCCCACGGCCTCGTCACCGCCGTGGTTACCGATGCGCGCGATGGCGAATTGCTGATGGTAGCGCATATGAACGCGGAAGCCCTGTCGCTGACGCTCGAAACCGGCATAGCCCATTATTACAGCCGCTCCCGCGACAAGATCTGGAAGAAAGGCGAAACCTCCGGCAACTTGCAGACGGTGAAGGAATTCCGCACCGATTGCGATCAGGACGCCGTGTGGCTGAAGGTCTCCGTCGCCGGCCACGATGCGACCTGCCATACCGGCCGCCGCTCGTGCTTTTATCGCACCGTCGAGCTCTCCAACGGCGATGCCGTGATGAAGATCACCGACGACACCCGCCATTTCGATCCGGCCACCACCTATTCCAACACATAAACGGCCACCTTCCATCGGCCGCACCAATTTGCTACCAATATAACGGGCTCCAAGGGATTTGGGGGGAGCCCGAAGGAACTGGCAGGGAGTGCGGTCATGTTGGGATGGGGAAATCGTCACAATAATCTTGCGGCTGGAAATCCCGAAGCCACCGGCAATGAGCCGCCCGTCACCCAGATTGTCGATACGCGCCGAATAGCGCTCGCCCTTGGCGGCGGGGCGGCCCGCGGCTGGGCCCATATCGGCGTGTTGCGGGCGCTGGACGAAGCGGGCGTGAAGATCGGCATGATCGCTGGCACCTCGATTGGTGCCCTTGTGGGCGGTTGTTATCTCGCCGGCAAGCTCGATGAGCTGGAGGAATTCGCCCGGTCGCTGACGATGCGCCGCATTGCCGGCCTGCTCGACCTGACGATCGGCGGCGGCGGCCTCTTTGGCGGCATGCGGCTGACCAAGCGCATGCAGGAGCATCTGGAAGGCCTGCGCGTCGAAAACCTCGACCACCCCTTCATCGCCGTCGCCACGGAACTGCGCACCGGCCACGAGGTCTGGATCCATCAGGGCGATCTCGTCACGGCGCTGCGCTCGTCCTATGCGCTGCCCGGCATCTTCGAGCCCGTGCTGTGCAACGGTCGCACCCTGATTGACGGCGCGCTCGTCAATCCCGTGCCCGTTTCCGTCTGCCGGGCCTATGAGCAGGCGCTGGTGGTTGCCGTCAACCTCAATTACGATCTCTTCGGCCGTTCCGCCGTGGTCAAGCACGCGGCCTCACCGCATGGCGGCGGCACGCCACCTGTGGAAACGGCGCCGCGTCCCGGCCTGCCGGGCGTCATGGTGCAGGCCTTCAACATCATCCAGGACAGGATTTCGCGCTCGCGCCTGGCGGGCGATCCGCCCGATCTGATGCTGCATCCGCGCATCAACGATATCGGCCTCTCGGAATTCCATCGCGCCAGCGAAGCCATCGACCGGGGATATGAGGAGACGCGCGCGCGTATTCCGGAACTTGAGCGCATGCAGCAGGCATTTCGGCGCTGAGGGCGACACTCCCACGCCACGCCGCGTCCCTCATTCCTGTGCTTGTCACAGGAATCCAGCCGACGCGCGTCTGGGTGGCGGAAAGAGTCCTTTCAGCCCAAGGACTTGGGCTGACTAGATTCCTGTGACAAGCACAGGAATGAGGGAAGTGTACACTCCGCGATCAGAAATTCTTGCCTATCACAACACATCTGAGATCGCGCACCGCCGACGCGAGAAGAGCCTCACCCGGCAATATAGGCCTTGATATGCTCCGCTTCAGCTTCGATCTCGCCGATCCGCGCCTTCACCACGTCACCGATGGAGATGATGCCGGCAAGGCGGCCGTTCTCTTCAACCGGAACATGGCGGAAACGTCCGCCGGTCATGATTTCCATCAGCTCATCGGTGGTGGAATTGTGATGACAGCGGATGACGTTCTTGGTCATGGCCACCGACACGGATTGCTGGAGGGAAGCGGCACCCTGGCCCGCCACGGCCTTTACCAGATCGCGTTCCGTGAAGATGCCGAGAACCACGCCATCGCCATCGGTTACAACGACGGAACCGATCTTGTGCGCATGCAGCGTTCCCGCCGCCTCGCCGATGCTGACCTCCGGCCCTACAGTCACGACGTCCCGTCCCTTGCGGTCGAGAAGATCCTTTACGAATGTTGGCATGCCTTCCTCCTCTTTTCAGCGATACGCAGCGCCGCAGTCTCCCCCGGCGGTTGCAAATCATGGGATATGGTGCGCTGAGGTCCGCATGAATGCAATCCCGGATGGGACGTGCGAAAGCAAATTTGCGCCACGGCCGACAAGGAGCGTGATCGGCTCAGACCAGTTGCCGATCGAAAAGGCCGAAGAACAGGAAGCCGAGCAGAAAGCCGAAGACATGGGCGTCCCAGGCGATTTCACCGCCAACATCGCCGAACAGCGGCACGCCGACCGCAATCAGCACATTGCCGAACAGCCACATCAGCGTGAAGATCAGCACGGTGCGGTTGGAAAGCGCCCCAACAATGCTCTGCCGCGGCATCAGATGGCCGAAGGAGGCGCTATATCCGCCGCGCGCGGGGAAAGCAAAGCGGCAGGCCGCCCCCATCAACGCCGAAACCACACCGGACGCCCCGATCAGCACCGTTACATCCCCCCAGTTCAGCGCGGCATGGCCAAAGGCGGAAACGGCGGCGGAAATGCACCATAACAGCACGAAGCGCACCGTTCCGATCCGGCGCAGAACCGGCGCACCGAAGGCCATCAGCCACAATCCGTTAAAGAGAATGTGCTCGATGCCGCCATGCAGGAAAGAATAGGTCACCGGCGTCCAGAGCCATTCCAGCCCCTGCTGGGAAAACGGCACCGCATAACGCAGCGGAATGAAGCCGAAGGTGAAGATGAACCAGCCATTGCCTTCCTCCGAAAGAAGATAGGCGGGAATGACATAAGCGACAATCAGCGCGGCCAGGATGCCGACCAGCAGCGATGGCAGGTTGAAGACGGGATTGTTCGTGTCGTCTTTCGGCTCCGGCGTTTCCGAAACCGGCGGCTGTTCGCCGTCCCCGTAGGACATGATGCCATCCCTGTCTGATCGAATTTTGCGTTCCCCGAGCAATATAGGAAGCCCGGACGAAAAAAAAGCCGTACCGCCTTCGAAGCGCACGACGCCAGAACCGCAACCGGTGAAGGCGCCGGGCCAGGAGCGGTCCGGCTTGCAGGCCCGCCGTAAATGAACGGGCGGCACCATCGAATTGTGCTGACGGAGCTTTCCCCGACATGGCCGCACCGATGCCACGACCATTGCCATCGGGCAACATCAACCCTTTGTTAACCTTAACAAATCCAGTTGGCACAAAAATCGCTACACCTCCAGATACAGACGTTCGGATGGACATGATGTCCCAAAAACGAACATGGAGAGATGCTATGAAGAGCATGGCCGGACTGGACATATATGCCTATTGGGATGAACTGCGCGGCAAGCGATCGGCCCCACGACGCGAGGACCTCGACCCCGCAAAGCTGAAACATCACCTCGGTGATCTTTTTATCCTCACGGACAAGGGAGAGAACACGCCGTTCTTCCGCCTTGCCGGTACTCGCCTTTGTGATCTGTTCGGCCGGGAATTGCGGGATCGCCCGTTTTCGGAATTGTGGCAGCCGGCAAATGCCGTCTTCCCCTGCCGCGTCGCGCGCGGCATCCTGCACCACCAGTTGCCCGTGGTCTTCGATGTCGAGGCGGAGGACAACTATGGCGCCGAGCCGCTGGCATTCGAAATGCTGCTCCTGCCGCTGCGCACCGACCCCGAAGTCGCTCCAAGGCTGCTTGGAGCGTTGCTTGCCGAACGGCCACGACCCGAATTCGCCGCGCCCATCCAGTGCCTGTCGATGAAAAGCAGCCGCCTGCTGCGCCTGGACATCGCGCCGGCAGGGTATCCGCTGAATGAAGGGGCCGTCGATACACCCCGCGCCGAAAGCTGCTGACGGGTCTGTTCCAACGCTCCCAGCGCCTCTGGGAGAGGTGCGACAGCACCGAAATCTCAAAAAAATACGTCAGAACTGTAACGATATTGCCGATCAGAAAAATTGTAGAGATTAAACAATACAGTCTGTTAACTCGCGCAGGGTAGAAACTTACCGTCATCATTCATTACAATTGCGCTGCCCATGTTTTCGTCCCGTTCGGTCAACACTGCCCAAATCCTGCGTCCGGTTGAGGAAGCTCACCTCGATGACGCCGTCCGTGTGTCCTTCACCGGCCGCCTGATGTTGCCCGACCATGAGGAATATGATTGCACCGCGACGGAAATGACCGCCGAAAGGGCGCAGTTCACCTGCTCGGGCATTGCCCGTCAGGGTGACCGCGTCATCGCCTATCTTCAGCATATCGGCCGGATCGAAGGCACGGTGACATCGCTCACCGCATCGGGCTTCCTCATCGCCATCAACGCGCCGGAGCGCAAGCGAGAGAAGCTCGCCGCGCAGCTCGCCTGGATCGCCAAGCGCCAATTGCTCGGCCTGCCGGAAGACCGCCGCCACGACCGCCTGACGCCGCGTAACGCCAAGGCACAGCTCGTTCTGGAAGACGGCGTGCTCGTCGCCTGCCGGCTGATCGACCTTTCCCTGTCGGGTGCGGCCATCGAGATCGAAAACCGGCCGCCGCTCGGAAGCCGGGTCCAGCTCGGCAAGAATATGAGCGGCAAGATCGTGCGCCACTTCATGGAAGGCGTCGCGGTCGAATTCGACCGGGTGCAATCGCCCGACGCGCTGATTGAATTTCTCTAAGTAGTTCCACCAAACGCGGCAGGTTTTGCGCCCGCAAAATACGTGCGGCGTTTTCAGGACGCGTTGCGCTCGCCCCATCGTCTCATAATTGAGAAGATTCCCTGATCGCGGTGTGGCAGTCTATGTTCTGCCCTTCGCGGCAGCGTCACGATCACACATCGCTCATCGCGTCCGCCGCTCCATTCTCTGTTTCTCGCCGCCGAACCTCCACTTTCACGCCGTAACCGCGTCGGGTATTTTGCGCATGCGCAGCATGCTGATCCGAGACAGCGCCGCGGACCTTTTCGCGTCCTCGATCCGGTCAGCCGCCGCGCGAACTGGGACGAAAAACGCTCCGCAAAACATTTTTTCCAGAAAAAATGCAGTTTTTTTGAAGTTTTTTTGTCGCCTTTTCCGGCCTGTCCCAGCCTGAAACAGCCATCCCAAAACGGGAAATCCACCTCTTCGTCGAGCGCCGCGAACCGGCCCCGCGTGGCCACGAAAACCGCAGGACGCGGAAAATCGCTGTCAATACAGCGGCCTAGATGGCTATCAAAAGCCTAAAGCCCGGATGCGTAAAATTGTAATAAAATTTGCTTCAAACACGCGTAAAAACTCACTCAAATACAGTTCAAAACAACGGCTAATTTGCTGAAATTTAAGCTCAAATTGCGCTTCGCAAATTTCCGCCGGGTCAAAATATACCTGCGAATGTCTCCTCACCACGGGGAGACAAGCAATGAACAAGAACAACCGTTTCGTTTTCACTCTGATCGCATTCATCGTCAGCGCCTTCGCACATCAGGCAAGCGCCTCGCCGGCCGCCGTCATGCGCGTCATCGGCAAGGCCAATCCGCCGATCGGCCACTATGAATTCTGCCAGACCTATCAGAGCGAATGCCAGCCGACCTCGCTGGACAACGGCCCGATGAAGCTGACCGAAGAGCGCTGGAAGACGATGCTCGACGTCAACTACACCGTCAACACCACCATCACGCCGATGACCGACATGGAAATCTATGGCGTCGAAGAACGCTGGGCCTATCCCACCACGGTCGGCGATTGCGAAGACTTCGTGCTTCTGAAGCGCAAGATGCTGATGAACAAGGGCTTCTCCGCCTCCAACCTCTTGATCACCGTGGTTCTGCAGCCGAATGGCGAAGGCCATGCCGTTCTGACCGTCCGCACCGATCGTGGCGATTTTGTTCTCGACAACATGCGCAACAAGGTCATGAACTGGTCGGAAACCGAATATACTTACCTGAAGCGCCAGGACACCGCCAATCCCGGCCGCTGGGTGAAGATTCAGGATGGCCGCGCCACCAATGCGGTCGGCGGCATCAACTGACCGCACGACCGACCCGTCTCCCCAAATGAAAAAGCCGGCTCTGCAAGGATGCCGGCTTTTTCATTTTCAAATCCGTTAAGCGTCAGAGCAGCCCAAGCTCCGCCAGTTCCCGCCTGAGATCGGAAGGCATGTCCTCGCCGCCCGTGCCGCCGCCGAGATCGCGGGGCGCCTCGTCATTCTTCAGGTAACGCCAGCCCTGAAACGGGCGCTTCGGCGCCGGTGAGGTTTCGATAACCTCCGGGCCGAGAATGAGATCGCAGCGGGAAATGCCGTCTTCGCCCTTGAAGGAGCGGATATCGAGAAGTTTCTGCCGCGCCTGCACCTGCCCCTTGATGACCCAATAGAGCGAACCGCCCTCGAGCAATTCCTCGACACGTTTCGGGATCATCCGGGTGGTGTGGACGCTGTGCGGCTCGAGGCCCGCGGCAATTGCGGTCAGCGCGCGATGCGCGACCCAGTCTCTCAAGTCCTGGATTGAATCCGCGCCGACGCAAAGTTTGATGAGATGTAGAGGCATGCTTCTATCAATGCCTTTTTGCGGCGGGCGTCAAGCATGGCGACCATGCCTGACGCCCTGCCCGCTCAGCACTCCACAACGTTCACGGCGAGGCCGCCGGTGGAGGTTTCCTTGTATTTCTCGCTCATGTCATTGCCGGTCTGGCGCATGGTCTCGATACAGGCATCGAGCGGCACGAAATGCTGGCCGTCGCCCTTCAGCGCCAGCGAGGCCGCCGTCACCGCTTTCACCGCGCCCATGGCATTACGTTCGATGCACGGCACCTGCACAAGCCCGGCAATCGGATCGCAGGTCATGCCGAGATGATGTTCGAGCGCGATCTCGGCGGCATTTTCCACCTGTTCCGGCGATCCGCCCATGACCGCGGCAAGGCCCGCCGCCGCCATGGCGGAAGCCGAACCCACCTCGCCCTGACAGCCCACTTCCGCGCCTGAAATCGAGGCATTGTGCTTGATGATGCCGCCGATGGCCGCCGCCGTCAGCAAGAAGTCGCGCACGTCGTCGACGCTCGCATCCTCATGGAAATGCCGGAAATATCTGACGGTCGCCGGAACGACACCTGCCGCACCATTGGTCGGTGCGGTGACCACGCGGCCGCCGGCGGCGTTTTCCTCGTTCACGGCCATGGCGTAAACGCTCAGCCAGTCATTGGCCATAACAGGGTTCAGCCGGTTGCTGCGCCATTCCGCATTGAGCTTCTCGTAAATGGAGCGGGCGCGGCGGCGCACCTTCAGGCCGCCGGGCATGATGCCGTCCACCTTCAGCCCGCGCTCGATGCAGCCGTTCATCGCCTCCCAGATCTGGTCGAGGCGCTCGTTCAGCTCCTCGCGGGAAACCACCGTCTCCTCATTGGCGCGCTTCATCTGGGCGATGGTGCGGCCGGAACGGGCCGCCATATCCAGCATTTCCCGCGCGGAGGCGAAGGGATAAGGCACGCGCGGACCATTATCGATGGTCTTGCCGCGCTGCTTGATCGCCTCCAGCTCCGTATCGGTCACGACGAAACCGCCGCCGACGGAATAATAGATGCGCTTGATGAGCAGCCTGCCCTGATTGTCGAAGGCGGAAAAGGTCATGCCGTTGGCATGGCCGGGCAGCGGGTTCTTCTTGTCGAAGACCAGATCTTCGGCCGGGCGGAACACGTAGGACGGATGGCCGGGCGGCGTCACGGTGCCGGCCTTTTCCACCGTCTCGATAATGGCGTCCATCGCATCGGGGTCGACAATATCCGGCCGTTCGCCGGTGAGGCCGAGAATGACGGCACGCCCGGTGCCGTGGCCGATGCCGGTAAAGGCAAGAGAACCATGCAGGCTGACCTTCAGCTGCGCAACGGCTGCGCCCGCCGGACGCGGCCACTCATCGCTGAGGATCAGCGCCAGGAAGCGGTTGGCCGCCGTCATCGGCCCCATCGTGTGGGAGCTCGAAGGACCGATACCGATCTTGAAGACGTCAAAGACCGAAAGAAACATGAAGTTCGTCCGGAATAAGAATGGATTCCACCACCATCATATCCAAAGCCGAAGCGGATCGCCACAAAAGAGCGTCAGCGGTTTGCGCAGCTGCGACATAATTGCCTTCAAACGAAAACAGCACGGTTTCCGAAGGAAAACCGCGCCGTTTCAAAACCCGTCATTCAGGAGAGATGCTTATGGGCTGCCAAAAATGTACGTCAATGCGAGAAAAGCGGCAAAGCCTGCAAGTGCGCGCAAGGTGACGCCCCAGCAGGATTTCTGAGCGGTTTCTTCCATGATTACTCCAGCTATTCACTCTCCGGGGGATCTTCAAGACCCGGCCCGTTGAGGCAAGCATTTATTAAAATCTGGCGGCGAAGGCAAATGCAAAAAGCGGCTAAATGAAGGCGTTTTCGATAGGCTGCCATTCGCCCCGTGCATAGGTATGTGAAAAAACAAGGTGTTAGCGCGAGGCGTGAAATGGCACCGTTTTGGGCTTCGCCGCAATTTAGGCTAAAGTGTAACCGTTATTTAAAGGTTATGCACAAACGCATGTTGAAAACCCTCACGGCAGAACACCTTACAGTCGAATTTTTTCCGCGGAAATGCCGAGCCTTGAAAGCCCGCCAGTGCTGCTTTATCGACGATGGCAACGACAACGATGCGAGTCTTTCCATGCAGCAGGCATCCTCCTTCCCCGATCGCGAAACGGTCGCATCGAAACTCACTTCGCTTGCAAGCGAGGATAAAGCCTGGGTGCTGCTGTTGATGGAAAACGCCCTGCAGGACGAAAACCTGCTGGCCGGCCTCAATCTTTATCTCGACCAGCAGACCAACGCCCGTTTCCTCAACAGCCTGAAGCTGGAAACGACCGGCGAATGGCTTGGCGGCAATGCCCCTGCCCGGCTGCAGATCCGCATCACGGAAACCGCAAAAGCGAGCCAGCACCCCGCCTATCTCGCCTTCCGCAAGGGGCTGACGGCGTCGGCCGGTCTTGAAAAGGCCTATCCCAAGGCCCCGATCTGATCCTGCAGGTTAATCCGGCACCCTGTCGACAACCGCAATGATCGGCCCCATCGGAAACAGCTGGTCCCGCCTTTTCATTGCGGGAATATCGACGCTGGATATGGTGCCGTCGAGATAGAGCGCATTCGGCGCATCCAGCACATCCCTGAACAGCGTGGCGAAATCGTAAAAGCGCACGGTATTTTCCGAAATGGCGAAATGCACCATGCCGTTGCGGGAGATGCCGACACCGTTGCGCCGTTTCAGACTGTCGCTATCGGGCAGAAAACGCGGATGCAGCTTGCCATCGATGACGAGCATCGGCCCGGATTGAGTGGCGAAATCCGGTTTCGGGTCCGCCGCCAGATAGGCCTGCGTTTCCAGCACGCCGGCCGCGGCCCCCTTCAGATAAAACACGCCATTGGGCAGAAGATGAAAATTGCCCCAGCCGCCGCCGGTGCTGATCGGCGAGCGTTCGATGCCATTTTCGATGAAGAGCCCGACGGGGGAATAGTCCGAATGGTACATGCCGCCATTCATGGCGAAGACGCTGAACATGTGCTGCCGCCACAAGGCCGATGAGAGAGCGGCGAAGGAGCCATATACCTGGCCGGAGACATGATCGCGGTCGTAAATGCGGATGGTGCTTTTTGCCGGATCGAAACTGCAGACGGTATAACGACCGCCCGCATGGTCCATGATCCTGCAGAAATCCGCCTGTCCGCCGGCCTCAGCCGAAAACGGCAGCAGCAATGGCAACAGCAGCTTCGCCAGTCTTTTCATCGATCCGTTCATGCCCGCCCCGCGATTCTCGTCGGGGCACATTCGCAGGAAAATTCGGTCAAAGAAAAGGCGTCACCCGTGTTTCAGGATGACGCCGGACCTTTAAGGGGAGATGTCGTCAGCGACGGGCGGCGCGGTCCACATTGCGGCCGGCATCCTGCGTCGCGTCGACGGCGTTCGCCGTGTCCCGGCCCATGCCGCGAATGGTGTTACCGCACGAGCTCAGGGTGACAACGGTCAGCAAAGCCACGAAAACGGTCGAAAGAATACGTGTGATCATGTGAAACTACTCCCCTATGACTTGCCGTCCAAAGGCAAGCACCGATGTGATATGCGTCACAATAACGTTACGTCCCAAAAAACGGTTCCAGTGGCATTTCAAAAAATCCTGTCGATGAAAATTAACAGGGTTTTGAAGTTCCCGAGAGAAACTCGGCATCCGGATCGTGGCTTAGGAAAATCCCGTGGGTGATATGACTGACATCAACAATCGACTTCTGGTGATGACGGCAGGCGGCGTGAACCCCAATGTCATGATCAATGCGCTGGCGGCCCGGTTTCCCGACATTCATGTTTTCATGGAGCAGCCGGAAAGCAAGTCGGTCATTTTCAAACGACGTGCACGACGGCTCGGCTGGCTTGTCGCGGCGGGCCAGATGGCGACGATGATCGCCTCACGGCTCGGCAAGCGCTTCACGGTTCGCAGAAGCAATGAGATCATCGCCGAACACGGTCTTTCTTCCGATCTCCACCACAGCCTTCCCGTCACCCGGTTCGCCTCGCTCAACGACGAGGAATGCCGCAAGGCCGCCAGTCTGCTGAAACCGGCAGCGATCTTCACCATTTCCTGCCGCCTGCTGACACCACCCACGCTTCAGGCCCTGCAATGCCCGGTCATCAATTTCCATGCCGGCATCAACCCCGCCTATCGTGGCCAGATGGGCGGATACTGGGCGCTGGTGGAAAGGGACCGCGGCAATTTCGGCGCGACCGTGCATCTGGTCGACAAGGGCGTGGATACCGGCGCCACGCTTTACGAGAAGCGACTGAAGCCATCCCCTTCCGACACGATCGCCACCTATCCGCTGCTTCTGACCGCCGCTTCGGTGGATATCGCCGTCAGCGCCATCGAGGACGCCCTTTCCGGCAGCCTCGCGCCGCAGCCGCCCTCACCCGGAAAATCTGTACTGCGGTTCCCGCCGACCCTGTGGACATGGTTGTGGAACGGCCTGACGAAACGGATCTGGTGAAAGCGCGCTTCAGGGGGTTGCAGCCGAGCTTCGTCGCAGATGCAAGCCTGACTTGCCGCAACAGGCACAGACTTCGCCGCGAAATCGGTGCATGATAATAAAAAGGATCACGCACAAATTGCTCGATATTTCCGCCTCCTCCATCATTCCGGCCTCCATCGAAGCCTCACCCGCGCAGGTGCTCGGCGCCACAGACCTTGCCGGCCTCTTTCCGCAGGGTGTCCGCGTTTATCTGACCGACACCGGCGCGGCCTCGCAGGAAAAGCTCGTTGATGCCGCCAGACATCTGCGTAACCTCGGTTACGAGCCGGTGCCGCATCTGGCGGCGCGGCGCGTCACGTCCAGCGCGGGGTTTGAGGAGCAGGTAAAGCGGCTGGCGGGCGAAGCGGGCGTAACGGATGTGCTGGCGGTCGGCGGCGGCGTCGACAGGCCCGCCGGTCCCTTCGCATCCAGCATGGACATGCTGTCGTCAGGCATTTTCGACCGCTATGGCATAAAACAGATCGCCATCGCCGGTCACCCCGAGGGCAGCCCGGATTTCAGCGACGAGACGGCGATGGCCGCACTCCGGCTGAAACGCGATTTTGCGGAAAGAAGCGATGCGGTCCTGCGCATCGTCACCCAGTTCGGTTTCGATCCTGCCCGCTTCATCGCCTGGGCCGAAGGGCTTGCGGCATCAGGCATCGATCTGCCGGTGCATATCGGCGTTTCCGGCCCGGCCAAGATCACGACGCTCTTGAAATATGCCGCGCTCTGCGGTGTCGGCAATTCCATCGCCTATCTCAAGAAGAACGCGCTTTCGCTGACGACGCTTGCCAAGGGCCATTCACCGGAAAGCATCGTCGGGCCGATCGAGCGGCACTGGCAGGCCAATCCGCAGGGGCCGATACGGCAAATTCACGTCTTCCCCTTCGGCGGATTGCAGAATTCGGCGGACTGGCTGGTCAAACGCGGCAGCTGGCAAACCGGCGCAGCGGACCGTTCGGCATCGCCGGATTCAATGGCTGGCTAAAAGCCGCCATTCTAACGGCGCGACGGCCACGGCCGCCGCGCACCCCAAGATCTCAGGCCGCCTTGGCGACTTCGACAAAAGCGTTTCGGATGCTTTCAGCCACGGCAAGAACAGGGCGGGATGCCTTGTCACCCATGATCAGGCGGATATCGAAACAGCCGAGTTCCGGCAGGCCTTCCTTATCGCCCAGAATGACCATATCGTTCTGCACATAGGACCGCGGCAGCGGGGCGATGGCGAGATCGGCGGCAATCGCCGCACGCTGCGCCATGGTATGACCACTGAGATAGGCCACGCGGAAATTGCGCCCGCGCCGTTCCAGCGAATGGATCGCTTCCGAGCGCCAGATACAGCCCTCTTCCCAGATGGAGATCGGCAACGGATCGCGCAGATAGGCGGTACCGCATTTGGCACCCGCCCAGACGAGGCGTTCACGCATCAGTACCTCACCCGTATCCCGCAGCGGATGGGAGGCACAGTTGACGAGGGCGAGATCGAGCCTCTGCTCATCCATGCGCTTATAGAGATTGGAGCTGGAATCGATGGTGACGTCGATCATGATGCCGGGGAAAGCCTCGGCAAAACGCTTGAGAATGCCCGGCAGCAGGCCACGCTCGCCAATATCCTCCGGCGCGCCGAGACGGACGACACCGGAAAGCTCCGGCATGACGAAACGCGACACAGCCTCGTTGGAGAGCGCGATCATGCGCCGCGCATAGGTCAGCAGCGTCTCCCCATGCGCCGTCAATGTCACGGAGCGGGCATCGCGCAGGAACAGTGTCGTCTTCAGCTGCTCTTCAAGCTTCTTGATCTGCATGGAAACGGCAGAGGGCGTTCTGAACACCACTTCCGCGGCGGTCGAGAAATTTCCCGTTTCCGCAATGGCGATGAAGGTTCTCAATATGTCGTTATCCAGCAACGGCAGCGGTTGGCGGAAAGTCACGGTCATGGCACGCACCTTCAAATATTTTGATTTATAGATGGATATCATTTCGTTTGATTGAATGTCAACAAGCGCGCACCATCCGGGACATCGATTGACGGGGCGGATTGAGCCTCGCCGGCAAGCGCATACCGAAGTCGCAAACAGGATCGTGGTTCAGGAAAGGATCAAGACATGACCATGATACATTATCTCCCAGTGGCGAACCGTTCCTCGCAGCGTCCGTCATCCAGCGGCTGGCTTCATCGCCTGTCCGACCATGTTTCCGCCCGTTACGCCGCATGGCGTCGCGAAAAAATGCTTCGTGCACTGGAGGCATTGCCGCCTGAAACATTGAAGGATATCGGATGGCCGACGACCGAAACCAGCCACACACGCGCCATCCGCAAATGATGACCGATCGGTGGCTCGCAACCATTGCGCGTCTTGCGAGCCACACCTGCCCGCGTTCACCTCAGGACAAGGGCGCAAAATAGCCTGCCTGTTTTGCATGCGACACGCCGCCCTTTTTAAAGGCTTGTCGCAAAATTTGCATATTTCAAAAGCGATTTTTTGACAGCCCCGATTCCACGGCGTATTTTTCGTTAAAGATGTCGTAAACAGGACATCCAGAAGACCAATTCCAAGAGAGGAATTGCGTATTCGCAACGGAGCACGGGCAAATGAGCAGGAACTCCCAGAAGAAACGCTCAATCGTCTTTTTTCTCATTCCGCAATTTACCATGCTGCCTTTCGCCGCAGCGGTTGAAACGCTTCGCATCGCCAACCGAATGTTGGGCTATCAGGCCTATGAGTGGCGCCTCGCCTCGCTCGATGGCCAGAAGGTCATGTCGTCGAGCGGCATCTGTCTTGAGGCCGATACCTGTCTTGCCGACGAGCGGCGCTACGTCAGCGGCGAAAATCGCCCGGAAATGGCGATCATCTGTTCGGGCATTGATGTGGACCAACACATCAACAAATCTGTCAATGCCTGGCTGCGCGAAGCCTATAATCGCGGCATCGCCATTGGCAGCCTCTGTACCGCCGCCCATATTCTCGCACAGGCGGGCCTTTTGAACGGCAAGCGTTGCGCGATCCACTGGGAGAACCTTCCCGGTTTTTCCGAGGCCTTCCCGGAGGTGGAAGTCTATGCCGATCTCTTCGAAGTCGACAGCAACATCTACACCTGCGCTGGCGGCACGGCCTCGCTGGACATGATGCTGAGCCTGATCGGCCAGGATTTCGGCGAGAACCTCGTCAACCGCGTCTGCGAACAGCAATTGACCGACCGGGTCCGCAGCCCGAACGACCGCCAGCGCCTGCCGCTGCGCGCCCGGCTTGGCGTACAGAACAGCAAGGTTCTGTCGATCATCGAATTGATGGAAGGCAATCTCGCCGAACCGCTGTCGCTGCTCGACATCGCCGATGCCGCCGATCTGTCGCGCCGCCAGGTGGAGCGCCTTTTCCGTCAGGAAATGGGCCGCTCGCCCGCCCGTTATTACCTCGAAATCCGCCTCGACCGCGCCCGCCACCTGCTGGTGCAATCGGCCATGCCGGTGGTCGAAGTCGCCGTCGCCTGCGGTTTCGTGTCAGCTTCGCATTTTTCCAAGTGTTATCGCGAAATCTACAATCGCACGCCGCAGCAGGAGCGCGCCGAACGCAAGCTCTTGATCAGCGCCTCGCGCATGGCGATGGCGAGCCAGGCAGGCAAGGCCGCGCATTGAAGGCGGAGTTGAAGGCCTCAAACGCGACAGAACTTGTCTCAGAGCAAAAACCTCTCCTCCGTCATGCCGGACTAGATCCGGCATCCAGCCACAGCTCGTCTGCGCCGTGAGAAGAGTCTTTCGCGATCAAGGACTTGATCGCGCTGGACCCCGGATCAAGTCCGGGGTGACGGAGTGGGGATGATGGAACTGCGGTAAGATCGCAGGTTCAGCGAGCAGCCAGCAAAGACCCGGTTCACAAGCCTGCCCCAACACAATCAGACCAATTCACCCAAACGGCCGAACCGCATGGGCAAGGTCCTCCGCCGTCAGGCCGTCGCCTGCCCGGTGGCCGGCCTCACCATGCAGCCAGACCCCGGCCGCAGCCGCTTCGAAGGCCGGTGCGCCCTGCGCCAGCAGCGCGCCGATGATACCGGCCAGCACGTCGCCTGATCCCGCCGTCGCAAGGCTCGCCGGCGCATTCGTGTTGACCAGCGCCCAGCCATCCGGCGCGGCAATCACCGTATCCGCGCCCTTGTAAACCAGCACGGCGCCGCTGCGGGCCGAGGCGACCTGCGCCTTCTCGATCTTGCTCAGCATCCTGTCGGCGGCAAGATCGGGAAACAGTCGCGCAAACTCGCCCTCATGCGGCGTCAGCACGAATTTGCCCGTGCCAGACGTGATACGCTCGAACAGGACCTCCTTATGATCCCTGAAAGCCGTGATTGCATCGGCATCCAGAACCACCGCCTTGTCTGCGAGCAGGGACACGAAGTGTCGCGCCTTTTCGAGGTCACCGAAACCCGGGCCGAGAACGAAAGTGCCATGACGCCCATCGTCCAGCCACGACCGCAGATCGTCGGCATCGTCCATCGGTGCATTCATCACCGCCGTCAGCGTGACGGACAGCACGTCGAGCGCATCTTTCGGCGCGGCGATGGTGACGATGCCCGCCCCCGCCTTCAGTGCCGCAAGCGCCGTCATGCGGCTTGCGCCGGTCGCATGCGCCGGGCCGGAAAAGACGGTCAGATGCCCTCTACGGAATTTATGGGTTTCCCTATCGGCATGAGGCAAGGCATCCCGCCAGACCAGCGGGCTGTTTTCCGCCACCGATCCCGCATGGGCGTCAAGGATGCGGGACGGAATGCCGATATCGAACACCTCGAGCGCTCCGCAAAGCTCCCGCCCCGGCATCAGCAGATGACCCGGCTTGCGCGCCATGAAGGTCACCGTCCGCTCCGCCCTGAACGATGCGCCTAGAGGCACACCCCGCCTGCCGCAGAGACCCGAGGGCAGATCGACGGCGAGAACCGGCACCTTCGCCTGCGTGACCGCCTCGATCACCCGGACAAGCTCCTGCGGAACATCGCGGGACAATCCGGCCCCGAACACCGCATCGATCACCACATCGCCGGCAAGAGGCGTATAGCCGTCAAGCGGCAGCGGCGTCACGCCGCTCCGCTCGAATGCCGTCCGCGCATCGCCCCTGAGCGCGCCGATATCGCCGAGATGATGAACCGCGACAACCGCTCCGCTCTGCAAAAGCGCCCGCGCCGCCACATAACCATCGCCGCCATTATTGCCGCCGCCGCAGAGCACGACGAAACGCTGCGCCTGCGGATGGTGACGCAGCGCCGAGGCGGCAACCGCCTGCCCCGCCCGCTCCATCAGGTCATAAAGAGGAATGCCGGATTGCCCGGCCGCCGCATCGATGCGGGCCATGGCAACAGGGTCGATCAGGAAGAGGTGCGGGAGGGATTTCATGTTCCGATCATCCCTTCAAAACGCCGGAAAGGCAATCGATACAAAAATAAGCAAATCGCCATGTCTAAATAATAGACAAATGCATAAAATATAAACAAACAGCCACTTCTTTGTTCGCACCTTTTCAAATATTCAAAAAATCTAAAATAATACAAATTCACAGAAATGCTGATGGATTTTTCGGGTTTCCGCGAGAAATTCGCTGGAAAACCGTAAAAACCGAATGCATTTTGTGCCGGAAGGCCGGGGGATCGAAGTTTTTTCTTCAAGCCCGCTTCCGATCTGGCACAATACGTGCATTCTTGTGGCAGAGCGGGAGTTACCTGCTTTAACGGGAGAAGCGGAGAGATATTTTCTCATGAAAAAGATCGAAGCGATCATTAAGCCTTTCAAGCTCGATGAAGTGAAGGAAGCCCTTCAGGAAGTCGGACTTCAGGGAATCACGGTCACGGAAGCAAAAGGCTTTGGTCGTCAGAAGGGCCACACGGAACTCTACCGCGGTGCAGAGTACGTCGTGGACTTTTTGCCGAAAGTGAAAGTCGAAGTCGTATTGGCGGATGAGAATGCGGAAGCCGTCATCGAGGCGATCCGCAATGCGGCGCAGACCGGACGTATCGGCGACGGAAAGATTTTCGTTTCCAATGTCGAGGAAGTCATCCGCATCCGTACCGGTGAAACAGGCGTGGACGCCATATAATCAAGAACGTCCCGAGCCGGGGAGGCTTGGGTTTTCACCTCGTCATCATCACACTCAAGGAAAACGTTTAAATGACGACCGCAAACGATATCTTGAAGCAGATCAAGGATAACGACATCAAGTTCGTGGACCTGCGCTTTACCGACCCCAAGGGCAAGCTGCAGCACGTCACCATGGATATTGTCTGTGTGGACGAAGACATGTTCGCCGATGGCGTCATGTTCGACGGCTCCTCGATCGCCGGCTGGAAGGCCATCAACGAGTCCGACATGGTGCTGATGCCCGATCCGGCCACCGCCCATATCGACCCGTTCTTCGCCCAGTCCACCCTGGTCGTCCTTTGCGACATTCTCGACCCGGTCTCGGGCGAAGCCTATAACCGCGACCCGCGCGGCACCGCCAAGAAGGCCGAAGCCTATCTCAAGGCGTCGGGTATCGGCGACACCGTTTTTGTCGGCCCCGAGCCGGAATTCTTCGTCTTCGACGACGTGAAGTACAAGGCAGATCCCTACAACACCGGCTTCAAGCTCGACAGTTCCGAACTGCCGTCCAACGACGACACGGATTACGAGACCGGCAACCTCGGCCACCGTCCGCGCGTCAAGGGCGGCTACTTCCCGGTTCCGCCGATCGACAGCCTGCAGGACATGCGTTCCGAAATGCTGACGGTTCTGGCCGAAATGGGCGTCGTTGTTGAAAAGCACCACCACGAAGTGGCTGCCGCACAGCACGAGCTGGGCGTGAAGTTCGACACGTTGGTATCCAGCGCCGACAAGATGCAGATCTACAAGTACGTCGTGCATCAGGTCGCCAATGCCTATGGCAAGACGGCAACCTTCATGCCGAAGCCGATCTTCGGCGATAACGGTTCGGGCATGCATGTTCACCAGTCGATCTGGAAGGGCGGCAAGCCGACGTTTGCGGGCGACGAATATGCCGGCCTCTCCGAGACCTGCCTCTATTACATCGGCGGCATCATCAAGCACGCCAAGGCAATCAACGCCTTCACCAACCCCACCACCAACTCCTACAAGCGTCTGGTGCCGGGTTATGAAGCGCCGGTTCTGCTCGCTTACTCCGCGCGCAACCGCTCCGCATCGTGCCGTATTCCCTTCGGCTCCAACCCGAAGGCAAAGCGCGTCGAAGTCCGCTTCCCGGACCCGACCCAGAACCCCTATCTCGGTTTTGCGGCCATGCTGATGGCCGGCCTCGACGGCATCAAGAACAAGATCCACCCCGGCAAGCCGATGGACAAGGACCTTTACGACCTTCCTGCCAAGGAACTGAAAAAGATCCCGACCGTCTGCGGCTCGCTGCGCGAAGCGCTGGAAAGCCTCGACAAGGATCGCAAGTTCCTGACCGCCGGCGGCGTGTTCGACGACGACCAGATCGACTCGTTCATCGAGCTCAAGATGCAGGAAGTCATGCGTTTCGAAATGACCCCGCATCCGGTCGAATTCGACATGTATTACTCGGCCTGATCGGCCTGCGGAGCGCCGTCCTTTCGGCGCTCCATCCATCTCGGCGGTTTTCCCCGGAAAGCCGCCGTTTTCTTTTGAAGCCCAGTCATCATTGCGAAGCATGTCGAACAAGCCAGCCTCTCAGCAAACGCGCCTCACGGACTGGCTCATCTTTCTGGCGGTGCCGTTCTTTTTCTCCAGCAATGTCATTTTCGGCCGTGGCGTCGTCGGCGAAGTCTCGCCTTTCATCGCCGCTTTCATCCGCTGGATCGGATCGACCCTCATCATCGCACCCTTCATGATCGCCGACTGGCGCAACTGCCTTGCTTTCGTGCGGCGCAAAACGCTGCTCTGGCTCGTCCTCGGCATTCTCGGCATGGGCATCTGCGGCGGCGTGGTCTATTGGGGCCTGACCATGACGACGGCCGCCAACGGCACGCTGATCTACACGACCTCATCGCTGTTCATCATCCTGTTCCAGCGCATCTTTCAGGGCCGCCCTATCCGCAAGCTCGAAGTGGCCGGCATGATCATCGCCTTTGCAGGTGTCGCGGCCATCGTGCTCAAGGGCGATATGTCCGCCCTCTGGCACCTGAATTTCAACATCGGCGATTTCGCGATCCTGACGGCGGCCATCGCCTTTGCCATCTATTCGCTGCTGCTGCGCGATCCGGCCGCTCGGCAGATGGCATCCTTCAGCCTTTTCGGCCTGATCGCCTTTTCCGGCGCGCTGGTACTTCTGCCACCGGCGGCGCTGGAACTGGCGCAGGGCGGCATGCTGCCCGCCACCGGCACGGCCTGGGCGAAGATCGGCGGCATCATCCTCTTCGCCTCACTCTTGGCCTTTTATTGCTTCACCCATACCGTGCGCGTCTTCGGTCCCGCCACGGCGGGCGTCACGCTTTACATGATGCCGCCGGTCTCGATCCTGATGGCCACGCTGTTCCTCGGCGAGACCTTCGAGACCTATCACGCCATCGGCATCGTGCTGGTCACCGGCGGCGTCATCATCGCCACTGCGCCCATCGGCAGAAGGCGCTGAGCCAGGACGGCAGACCGGCGCCCAAACCGCTAGGTCTTGATATTTCGCATTCCGACACCAACTAGTATTGGGAAAGGAAGTACATGCCATGAAACAAAGAAACGCAAAATTCACGCTTGGCGAAATCGTCCGCCACAAGGTGTTTCCGTTCCGCGGTGTGGTGATCGACGTGGACCCGGAATATGCCAATACCGAGGAATGGTGGAACGCCATCCCCGCGGAAATCAGGCCGGATCGCGACCAGCCCTTCTATCATCTTCTGGCCGAAAACGAGGAGACGGAATATGTCGCCTATGTTTCCGAACAGAACCTCGTCCACGACGAAAACGAGACGCCGCTCCGAAACCCCAATATCGGCCGCATCTTCGACAAGGCGCCGAACGGTGAATGGCGTCCGAAAATGTCGACGGCGCATTGACGCCCGCCAACCGCCTCCCCACCTCCCAGGGGTATGAAACGGGCATAAAAAAACCGGTCTGTCGCCAGACCGGTTTTCTGTTTTTGAAGCTTGCGCTGCAATCAGGGCTTCGGCGCGCCCTTGGCGGCGTCCTGAGCGGCTTCCAGCTTCTTGCGAGCTTCTTCAGCCTTCTTCTGCATGCCTTCCTGCAGGCTGCGCTGGCTTTCGGCCAGCTGCGACTGGGTGATCGCCGGGCCGTCATAGGCGCCGGTGAAACCGGAAAGCGCGATCTTGATGGGGTTCGGCGCGCGGCGGAAGTTGATGGAGGTGAAGACCACCTCGCTACCCTTCTTCAAGGAAGCGATCATGGCGTCCGTCAGCGGAACTTCGGCCGTGCACTTGTCGGGAAGGCAAACGGCGTAATCGAGCTTCTGGCCTTTGCCGCCATCAATCTGCATCATCACTCCCGGAGGAACGAGACGCGCGGTCGGAACGGAAACCTGCAGCAGCTTGCGATTGACCTTGCCTTCAACGGTGATCAGGCCAACGGCGGTGATCATCTGGCCGTTCTGGGCAAGAACCACGTTCTGCACGACGCAGACATCGTTGTCTTCCTGCTTGGAGCAGGTCTTGAACCAGCCGAGCGGCGGAGCGCCAGCGCCCTGAGCGGCGGGAGCAGCATCCTGCGCCTGCGAGATGGCCGGAGCGGACATTGCGCCGAGAGAAAGGACCAGAGCGGACAGAGCCGTCCGGGTGAATGTGTTTGCCTTGTGCATCATAAGAGTTCCGTCTCCTGAATGTCTGCCAGAACAGAACCGCAAGGTCCTGTTCGCCGATGGCGGTATCCTTCTGCCCGTTCAACTGTCGTTTAAATGAGGCAAATGCGTGACCCGTCTCTTCCGGTCCCCCTGTTACATGCCGATCGCGGCGATATCCAGCACTTCTTTAACTTTTTCTTGAGCGGACCCAAGATTTCCCGCCCTCGCATGGGTCATGCAATGGGACTGTGCTACATATTCGCCAGAATCACGATGATAAACCAGTCGTAACGGCAAATCGGACGGACAGTTGAGACAGGATAGTGACATGCGCAACCTTATGACGACAAAACACGTCAAAGCGGCTTCAGATGCCGGCGCGTCTCCCAATCCCTCATTCCTGTGCCTGTCACAGGAATCCAGCCGGCGCGCGTCTGCGCGACGAGACGAGTCCTTTCAGCCCAAGGACTTGGGCTGGCTGGATTCCTGTGACAAGCACAGGAATGAGGGGAGGCATCTGCTGCGCCTGTCACGCGCTTTGTTCCGCACATTCGGTCTGACAATAGTTTTTGCAGCCGTGCTCCTGCCCGGAATATCGCAGGCACAGCCGCTTCACGGCATCTCCATGCATGGCACGCCCGCCCTGCCGGCAGATTTCCGCCACCTCCCTTATGTCAATCCGGACGTGAAGAAAGGCGGCCGCATCTCCTATGGCGTCGTCGGCACCTTCGACAGCCTCAATCCCTTCGTGCTCAAGGGAATGCGCACCACCGCACGCGGCGTCTGGGACCCGGAATTCGGCAATCTTCTCTACGAACCGCTGATGCTGCGCTCCAGCGACGAGCCTTTCAGCCTTTACGGCCTCCTGGCCGAAACCGCGGAGTGGGATGAGGAGCGCAGCTTCGTCCAGTTCAACCTCAACCCGAAAGCACAATGGTCCGACGGTGAGCCGGTGACCGCAGATGACGTGATCTTCACCTTCAATCTTCTGAAGGAAAAAGGCCGCCCGCCCTTCAACACCCGTCTGGACGGCGTGGCGAAGCTGGAAAAAATAGGCGATCGCAGCGTGCGTTTCACCTTCAATGACAAGGCCAACCGCGAAACGCCGCTCATTCTCGCCTCCTCCACCCCGATCCTGCCGAAACATGCGATCGATCCGGAAAAATTCGAGCAAGCCGGGCTGGGGCCAGTCGTCGGCTCGGGGCCATACCGAATCAAGATCCTGCGGCCGGGCGAACGAATCATCTGGGAGCGGAACCCGGATTATTGGGGCAAGGATATTCCCGGCAAGGTCGGCTTCGACAATTACGACGAGATCAGCGTCACCTATTTCCTTCAGGTCACCACCATGTTCGAGGCCTTCAAGAAGGGCGATATCGACATTTATCCCGAAGGCGACGCCATCAACGGCACCTCCGATACCTCCCACTGGGGGCAGGCCTATAATTTCCCGGCCGTCCATCGCGGCGATATCGTCAAGGACGTTTTCCAGCCGCGCCTGCCCACCGGCATGTTCGGCCTCGTTTTCAACATCCGCCGCGCCGTCTTCGCCGACGAAAAGGTGCGCGAGGGCCTGTCCTATGCGCTTGATTTCGAATGGATGAACAAGAACATCCTCGGCGGCTCCTTCAAGCGCACGCAGAGTTACTGGCAGAACTCCCCGCTCGGCGCCTATGGCAATGCCGCAGACGAGCGTGAGCTTGCCCTGCTTGGCGACGCGGCGAAAACCATGCCGCCGGAACTGCTGGCGGGAACCTATGCCATGCCGACCACCGATAGCACCGGCGCGGACCGCAAAGTTCTGAAAATGGCCGTCGACAAGCTGAAAGAGGCTGGCTACAGCATCAAGAACGGCAGGATGTCCGACGCCAACGGTCGTCAGCTCGCCTTCGAAATCATGACGCAGAACCCGGCGCAGGAACGCATCGCGCTTGCCTATCAGCGTTCGCTGAACCTGATCGGCGTCGCCATGGGCATCCGCTCGGTCGATGACGGGCAATATCAGGCCCGCTCGAACAGCTTCGATTATGATATGATCATCCGCTCCCTGCCCTCCTCGCTCTCACCGGGCATGGAACAGCTCAACCGCTGGAGCTCGCTCTCGCGGGATGCGCAGGGCAGCTTCAACTATGCGGGCGCTGCAAATCCCGACATAGACCGCATGATAGAGGCGCTGCTGCAGGCACGTTCGACGGAGGATTTTCAGGCCGCGGTGCGCGGTTACGACCGCCTTCTGGTCGCCGGCCACTACGTCATTCCGCTTTATTACATCGGCGCGCAATGGGTGGCCCGCTGGAAATATATCGACCGCCCGGATATGACGCCAATATCCGGCAATCAGAAACAGACCTGGTGGGACGCGCGGGCGCAATAAACCGCACCGCACCCATCCCCGGCAGAAAAAGGGAAGATAAAACCATGGAACGCATCGTTATCGACGTCGTATCGGATATGGTCTGCCCGTGGTGTTATCTCGGCAAGGCAAGGCTCGATCTCGCCATTGCCGAGGTGCAGGACGAAATCAGCGTCGACGTGAACTGGCGTCCTTACCGCCTCAACCCGGATTATCCGCCTGAAGGCGTCGACCAGAAAGCCGCTCTCGAGGAAAAGCTCGGCAAGGAGCGCCTGGAACAGGCCCATGCCACGCTGGTACAGCTCGGCAGGGAAGTCGGCATCAATTACGATTTCGATGCGATCAAGATCGGGCCGAATACGCTCGACGCCCATCGGCTGTCGCTCTGGGCGCATTCGGAAGGCCGCGACGTTCAGGAGAAGGTCGTCACCGGCCTGTTCAAGGCCAATTTCGAGGAAGGGCGCAACATCGGCGATCACGCGGTGCTGACCGATGTGGCCGAAAAATCCGGCATGGACGCCAAGGTCGTGGCGCGGCTTCTCGCCTCGGATGCGGACAAGGACACGGTCATCGCCGAAATTGATGCGGCGCAGCAAATGGGTGTCGCCGGCGTGCCGTTTTTCATCATCGACCAGAAATACGCCATAAGCGGTGCACAAACGCCCGACGTCTTGATTGCTGCATTGCGGGATATTGCAAAAATCAAGACGGACGAGCATAGATCGATGAACTGACGGTCAAATCACCGGCGGTTTTCAGCAACTCGATTTTTCGCCGGTGTTTCCGTGTCCGACAAGACCCTGAAAGGCATTCTGCTCGCCTTTGCCGCCTTCGCTGCCTACGCCTGGAGCGATGCCAGCGTTAAACTCATAGAAGGCCAGATTTCGCCGATCGAATCGGCCTTCTTCGGCGCCCTGTTCGGCCTCATCGCCCTGCCCTTCATCCGCAAGCGCAATGATCGCTGGGTGGATGTGGTGAAGACGACGAACCGCCCTTTGTGGATCATCCGTTTTTTTGCCGCCGGCACGGGTGCCGTCGGCAGCGTAACCGCTTTCACCCATCTTTCCATGGCAGAAGCCTTTGCGTTGATCTTCCTGCTGCCTTCCTTCGTCACCATCATGTCGGTGGTGTTTTTGAAAGAACAGGTGGGCATTCGCCGCTGGTCGGCGGTCATCATCGGTTTTCTCGGGGTACTGGTCATCCTGCGTCCGGGCTTTCGCGAACTGGGCGTCGGCCATCTCGGCGCCATCATCGGCGGCTTCAGCGGCGCGCTCAGCATCGTCATCTTCCGCGCCATGGGCCCTTCGGAAAAGAATGTCTCGCTTTATGGTGCCGGCGTGCTGGGCTGTCTCATCATCAGCGGCATCGCCATGGTGCCGACCTTTGTCATGCCAGGCGGAGAGCAATGGCTACTGCTGGCAGGCTATGGCCTGCTCGGCGCACTCGGCAACGTATTGGTGATGTATGCCGCCCAATATGCGCCGGCCGCGATGATCGGCCCGACGCAATATAGCCAGATGCTCTGGGCCATCCTGTTCGGTTATCTGATTTTCGGCGACCGCATCGACGGATGGATGCTGATCGGCATCGCCCTCATCGTCGGCTCCGGCCTGCTGACACTCATCCGCGAGAAGCAGAGGAAAGTGCCGCTGCCCGCCTCGATCGCTGCGACCGACCAGAACGTGGCCGTGGGGATCACGCCGGAAGACGCGCCGCGGACCCTCTAGTCAACGGCGCGTTCCCGCATCGCTGCTTGGGCGGCAGGGCTCAGTCGCAAACCCGTGCGCGATACATGTCACCCCAGGCATTCTGCCGCCAGACGACATGGCAGCGCGGATATACCGGCTGATAGATCACCGGAGGGCCGTAAACCGGCGGACCATAAAAGGGATCGCCGTAATAGGGGCCGCCATAGGAATGCCGCGCCCCGGCGACGATAGCGCCGCCGATAATTGCGCCCGCAATTCCCGCGGCAATGCCGGCGCCGCCATGCCCGTGTCCGAAATGGTTGCGTGCTTCCGCCTGGCCGGTGGTGGCAATTGTGGTGCCCGCAATTGTCAAAGCAACCAGACCTGCGGTGACGAACCTGTTTATGTTGGTCCACATCGTCTTGCTCCTTCGTCTTCCCACTCGCGCGTCATATTGGGCGCGGCAGAGGAGATGAAAACAAGACTACGCCCGCCGAAGCTACCGGCGCATGTCCGTTTCATTACATCCCGGTAATGTTTGCTTCAGGTTTTGGCTTTCGGGAGGTTGTTTGTTGACAGCGGATCGAGGGTGGGTGGGGTTTACCCCCTCTGCCCTGCCGGGCATCTCCCCCACAAGGGGGGAGATCGATATACAGCGAGGTTTTGCCCATCTCGACGTTAGAGAATGAAGTGGTGACAGCGCGTCTTGCCGATCTCCCCCCTTGTGGGGGAGATGCCCGGCAGGGCAGAGGGGGGTAAACCCCACCCACCTTCGGTCAGTCGCCAAATGGACAAGCTCCCAAAAGCTCAAATCTACGACCGCGCCAGTTCCGCCAGCTGCGTCATGATCATCGCTGCACCCGTCAGCCGCTTTTCCGGCGTCGGCAGATCGCGGTTGAGGAACAGGCTGTGGTCAGGACGGATTTTCGCCATCGAGCCCTGCTTGCCGATGTAACCGACCAGCGCCGCCGGGTTCGGGAATTCCTTGTTGCGGAACTGCACGACGACGCCCTTCGGCCCGGCATCCAGCTTCTCGACATTGGCGATACGGCAGAGCGACTTGATGTAGACGATCTTGAGAAGATGCTGCACCTCTTTCGGCAGCGGGCCGAAACGGTCGATCATTTCCGCGCCGAAACCGTCGATCTCGCTGATATCGGCAAGCTCGCCGAGACGGCGGTAAAGACCCATGCGCAGATGCAGATCGGGAACGTAATCTTCCGGGATCATGACGGAGGTACCGACGGAGATTTGCGGCGACCAGCCGCTATCCTGCACCTGCTCGTCACCCTTCACCTCTGCCACCGCCTCTTCCAGCATCTGCTGGTAAAGCTCGAAACCGACTTCCTTGATGTGACCGGACTGTTCTTCACCCAAGAGATTGCCCGCACCGCGAATATCGAGGTCGTGGCTCGCCAGCTGGAAACCGGCACCGAGTGTATCGAGCGATTGCAGCACCTTCAGCCGGCGCTCGGCGGTCGTCGTCAGCACCTTGTTGACCGGCAGGGTGAAGAGCGCGAAGGCCCGCACCTTGGACCGGCCGACGCGGCCGCGCAGCTGGTAAAGCTGGGCGAGACCGAACATATCGGCCCGGTGCACGATCAGCGTATTGGCAGTCGGCACGTCGAGGCCGGATTCGACGATGGTGGTCGACAGCAGCACGTCATATTTGCCGTCGTAGAAGGCATTCATGATGTCTTCCAGTTCGCCGGCCGGCATCTGGCCATGCGCCACCGCCACCTTCAGTTCCGGCACATCCGATTGCAGGAACGCGTGAATATCGGCAAGGTCGGCAAGACGCGGGCAAACGTAAAAACTCTGGCCGCCGCGATAATGCTCGCGCATCAGCGTCTCGCGAATGACGAGCGGGTCGAACGGCGAAATGAAGGTGCGCACCGCCATGCGGTCCACCGGCGGCGTGGTGATGAGCGACAACTCACGCACGCCCGTCATGGCCAGCTGCAACGTGCGCGGAATGGGCGTCGCGGATAGCGTCAGCACATGCACGTCGCTCTTCAGCTCCTTCAGGCGCTCTTTGTGCTTGACGCCGAAATGCTGCTCTTCGTCGATGATCAAGAGGCCGAGATTGGCAAAGCTGATGCCCGCGCCAAGCAGCGCATGGGTGCCGACAACGATATCGGTCTTGCCATCCGCCACTTCCTTTTTCGTCAGCGTCAGTTCCTTGGAGCCGACAAGGCGCGAAGCCTGCTGCACCCGGATGGGCAGGCCACGGAAACGTTCCGAGAAAGTGCGGAAATGCTGGCGCGAAAGCAACGTAGTCGGCACCACCACCGCCACCTGCACGCCATTCATGGCGGCGAGGAAAGCGGCGCGCAATGCCACCTCAGTCTTGCCGAAACCGACATCGCCGCAGATAAGGCGATCCATCGGCCGGCCGGCACCGAGATCTTCGCGAATGGCCTCGATGGCGTTCAGCTGGTCTTCCGTCTCATCATAGGGGAAACGGGCGGCGAATTCGTCATAAAGCCCGTCGGGCGCCGCCAGCACCGGCGCATGGCGCACCAGACGCGCGGCTGCGATGCGGATAAGCTCATCGGCCATATCGAGCAGGCGCTTCTTGAGCTTGGCCTTGCGCATCTGCCATGCGCCGCCGCCCAGCTTGTCCAGCTGCGCTTCCGCCGCATCCGAACCGTAACGGGACAGAAGATCGATGTTTTCAACGGGCAGGAACAGCTTGGCGTCGTCGGCATAATGCAGTTCCAGACAGGCCCGCGGCGCACCCGCCGCCTCGATTGTCCGCAGGCCGACGAAGCGGCCGATGCCATGTTCGGCATGGACGACCAGCGAGCCTTCATCCAGCCCCGCCACTTCCGAGATGAAATCCGCGCCGCGCTTGCGACGCTTGGAGCGGCGCACCATGCGGTCGCCGAGAATATCCTGCTCGCCGATAACGGCCAGCGTCCCGGTTTCGAAACCCGCCTCAAGGCTCAGAACCGCCGAGGCCGCCTCGCCCTTGCCGAGCTTCTCCACCTCTTTCAGCGAAGTAACCGGCTTGATCTTCTCAAGCCCGTGCTCGTTAAGCACCTGCAACAGCCGGTCGAGCGAACCTTCCGACCAGCCTGTTATCAGCACCTTCCAGCCCTTGGCGCGGCGTTCGGCAATGTGCTTCACCGCCAGATCGAAAACATTGACCCGCTCTTCGCTCTCGCCCTCGGTTGGCGGACGCGCCCAGCGCGGCCCGACATGGGCGTCAAGCGTGGCGACCGGGCGGCCTTCGCTGTCCTGCTCGTTGAAAGGCGTCAGACGCACCGCATTGACGGCAGCGAGCGCGGCATCGAAGCTCTTTCCATCGAGATAGAGCTGACCGGGCGAAACCGGCTTGTAGGGCGCGCCCTGCGTCGAGCCCTTGGTTTCGCCGGAGCTGCGGCGCGCATCGTAATAATCGAGCACGAGCTTGGAGCGCTCTTTCGCCGCCTCCCGCGCCGTATGATCGGTGACGATGCGGAAATCCTTCAGATAATCGAAGGCAGTTTCCAGCTGCTCGTAAAACAGCGGCAGCCAGTGCTCCATGCCGGCATAACGGCGACCTTCGGAGACGGCCTGATAAAGCGCATCGTCGCGCGTCGCCGCACCGAACAGCGACAGGTAATTCTTGCGGAAACGGCTGATCGTATCCGGCGTCAGCGTCACTTCGCTCATCGGATTCAGATCGAGCGAGCGCGCCTGTCCGATGGTACGCTGGCTGGCCGGATCGAAGGTGCGGATGCTTTCCAGCGTATCGCCGAAGAAATCGAGCCGCACCGGCTCTTCCGTGCCCGGCACGAAGACATCGAGAATACCGCCGCGCACGGCAAATTCACCCACTTCACGCACCGTCGCCACCCGGTCGAAACCGTTGCGCTCCAGCCTTGCTGCAATCTCCTCCATGCGGATCTGATTGCCGGGTCTGGCCGAAAAACCGAGGCTCTCGATAATGTCGCGCGGCGCCATCTTCTGCAGCATGGCGTTGACGGTGACGAGCACGATGGCCGGATGCGGTTTCTTCGCATGGGCAATGAGGCCGGAAAGCGCCGCCAGCCGGCGCGCCGAAGTGTCGGCGCTCGGTGACACGCGGTCATAGGGCAAACAGTCCCAGGCCGGCAACGTCATCACCGGAATGTCAGGCGCGACGAAACCGAGGATCTGTTCGAGATCGGCGACCCGCTGGCCATCCGACATCACATAAGCCACCGACGTGCCCGCCCGCGCCATGTCGGCAAGCAAAAGGGCTTCCATGCCGGAAGGCACGTTTCCGATGGTCAGCGGCGTATCGGCCGACGACACCAGCTTTGCATCGAATCCGGCTATCATGTTTCAGGCTTTCAGGGTGTCAGTGGTGACGAGATCGAAATCGGGACGGTAGGAGGCGATCTTTTCAAACAGCGGTGTCTGGAATTTTTCCGGGATGGCAAGGGCGCCGGTCACCATCTTGACGAGGTCGTTATCCTCTTCCGCCATGATGACTTCCAGCTCGTCGAGCTGCTCATCGGAAAGCCCGGCAATATTGTCTTCCGCGAATTGCCCGAGCACCAGATCCATCTCGCGAATGCCTCGGTGCCAGCAGCGGTAAAGAATCCGCCTGCGTCTCGGATCGAGGTCGGCACTCGTGCGCACCAGTCCAGTCATCGCATTTTCCTTCCCATATGGATCGCCGCGCGTGATTCATTGGTTTCATCTGCGGTTTCATCTGCCGGTCCGTCCCCACCACCCTCATTCCTGTGCCCGTCACAGGAATCCAGCCGACGCGCGTCTGCGCGACGAAAGAAGACCTTTTCAGCCCAAGGACTTGGACTGACTGGATCCCTGTGACAAGCACAGGGATGAGGAAGAGGAGAGCATCGTGAAAAACAGCAGGCTCCGAACTTGCAGCGCGCCCTTCAATCTTTGCCTCGTCTATCGTGACCTCCTATAGAACAAGAAGCGAACGCTTGGGAACCGGTTTTTATCGAAATAATGCCACGGCGATGAAAATCTGCCGGTGATAACCCGCCTTTGTGACCAGCCAAGTCTTGCATAAGCCGCCCCCTTCCCTGATTTTGCTGACCCATGCGCCCGGCCATTCTCGATCCGCTGTTTGCCTCCGTCTCCACCCTTGCCGGTGTGGGGCCGAAGCTCGCCGATCTTCTGGCGAAATTGCTGAGCCGGGAAAGCGCCGACGACACCCGCGTTATCGATCTCCTCTTCCATGCGCCCTCCAACGTCATCGACCGCCGCAACCGCCCCGGCATTGCGCTGGCCAGCCCCGGCGCCATTGTCACCATTCAGGGACGCATCGACCGGCACCAGCCGCCGCCGGCTGGAAACCGCTCCGCACCCTATCGAGTCTTCCTGCATGACGAGACCGGCGAACTGGCGCTGACCTTCTTCCGCGCCAAGGGCGACTGGCTGTCCAAGGCCCTGCCTGTGGATGAGGAGGTTCTCGTCAGCGGCAAGGTGGACTGGTTCAACGGCCGCGCCTCCATGGTGCATCCGGATTTCATGGTGAAGCTGTCAGAGGCGGAGAACCTGCCGCTGGTGGAAGCGGTTTACCCCATGACCGCCGGTCTGTCGCCCAAGGTGCTGCGCCGCGCCATCGAAGGCGGGCTGGCGAAGCTGCCGGTCTTTCCGGAATGGATCGACGAGACGCTGAAAACCCGCCAGGGTTTCGGCGATGTCGCCTCAAGCTTCCGCGAGCTGCACGATCCGCGCGACAGCGCCGATATCGAACCGCAGGCCCCGGCGCGCAGGCGGCTTGCTTATGACGAATTCCTCGCCGGGCAGTTGTCACTCGCATTGGTGCGCCAGCGGCTGCGCAAGGTGGCGGGCCAGCCGATCCGCGCCAGGGGCGATATCGCCGCAAAAATCCTCTCGCAGCTGCCCTTCTCGCTGACGGCAAGCCAGAGCGCCGCGGTGAAGGATATCCTGACCGACATGGCTGGCGAAGACCGCATGTTGCGGCTGCTGCAGGGCGATGTCGGTGCGGGCAAGACGCTGGTGGCGCTGATGGCCATGGCAACGGCGGTGGAGGCCGGCGGACAGGCGGTGCTGATGGCGCCCACCGAAATCCTCGCCCGCCAGCATTACGCCACCATCTCGAAGCTCGCCAATGCCGCCGGCATCACCGTCGAGGTCCTGACCGGCCGCACCAAGGGCAAGGAACGCCGCGAGATCGAGGAGCGCGTCGCATCCGGCGAAGCGCAGATCGTCATCGGCACCCATGCACTGTTTCAGGACAGCGTGACCTACCGGAACCTCGTGCTGGCCGTGGTGGATGAACAGCACCGTTTCGGCGTGCACCAGCGCCTGCGCCTCACCGCCAAGGGCATCACACCGCACATGCTGGTCATGACCGCCACGCCCATTCCGCGCACGCTGGTTCTGGCCGCCTTCGGCGATATGGATGTCTCCAAGCTCACGGAAAAACCTGCGGGCCGCAAACCCATCCAGACGGTCACGATCCCCACGGAACGGATCGGCGATATCGTCGAGCGGCTGCGCGCGGCGCTGAAGGACGGCAAGAAGGCCTATTGGATCTGCCCGCTGGTCGAGGAAACGGAAGAATCCGACCTGATGTCGGCGGAAGAGCGGCACGCCGTGCTTTCGCAGATGCTCGGAGCCAATATCGGCCTCATTCATGGCCGCATGAGCGGCCCGGAGAAAGACGCCGCCATGCTCGCCTTCAAGAGTGGCGAAACCCGGCTGCTGGTGGCGACGACGGTGGTGGAAGTCGGCGTCGATGTGCCCGACGCGACGATCATGGTCATCGAACATGCCGAACGCTTCGGCCTCGCCCAGCTTCACCAGCTGCGTGGTCGCGTGGGGCGCGGCGATGAGGCCTCCACCTGCATCCTGCTCTATAAGGGACCGCTCAGCGAAAACGGCCGCGCCCGGCTTTCCATCCTGCGCGACAGCGAAGACGGCTTCCTGATCGCGGAAGAGGATTTGAAGCTGCGCGGCGAAGGCGAGCTGCTGGGCACCCGCCAGTCCGGCACGCCGGGTTTCCGCATCGCCAGCCTCGAGGCCCACGCCGACCTTCTGGAAATCGCCCGCAAGGACGCGGCCTATGTCATCGAGCGCGACCCGGAACTCACAGGCCCGCGCGGCAATGCGCTGCGCACCCTGCTCTATCTGCACCGCCGCGACGAAGCGATCCGCTTCCTGCATGCTGGCTGAAAGTGAACGCCCATGAACATGATCGACCCCCGCCGCCCGCCGCCCGCCTTCCGCAAGGGCTACGCGCTCTGCTCGCCGCAGAATATCCTGCAGCCTGAGACATTTGCGAAGAGCGCGAAAAAGGCGATCGGCAAGGCGTTCAAGAAACCCGGACGCAAGAAGGCCTGGAGCCAGGCGCTGGAAGAAGGCTGGAGCGTGCGGCTGGTCTATATGCGGCTTTTTGTTCCCGTATTCCACGCGACGAATACGGGAACGGAAGTGGATGATCTGGATGACGAGGATTGATATGGTCCATTGAATGGACTAATACAATGCTAACTTTAACACTTGAGGTTAGCGATGCAGATATCCGTGACGGATGCAAAAAGTCAGCTTACCGAACTGGTGCGCCGCGCCGAAGCCGGTGACGAGGTCATTCTCACCCGTCATGGCCACGCAGCCGTACGGCTGGTTCCGGTCATTGCCGTGGCGGATAAAACATCCCGCAGAGCCGCGCTCGCAAAAGTGCGCGCGACTGTCGCCAACAAAGCCGATGATGGCCCGGATGCCGCGCATAGCCAGGATTTTCTTTATGACGAACACGGCCTTCCGAAATGATCGTTATCGATACGTCGGCTCTGATGGCGATCCTGCTTGATGAACCCAAAGCGGATGCCTGCGCCGCAGCTCTCGAAACAGACGAGCCTCTACTCATTTCCGCCGGTACGCTTGCGGAGGCCATGATCGTGGCGCAGCGGCGCGACCGCAGTCGGGAGCTAGAGATGCTGATCGAAGGTCTGAGCGTCGAAATCAGACCCGTCACCCCCAAATCGGCGCATGGCGTTTCCGAAGCTTACCGCATCTGGGGCAAGGGCATTCATCAAGCCGGGCTGAATTTCGGCGACTGTTTTGCCTACGATTTGGCGAAAACCGAGGGTTGCCCTTTGCTTTATGTCGGCAACGACTTTTCGCAGACAGACATCCCCGGCGTTCTCTAATCGTCAAACCGGCGCGATCATCTTCGGCGGCGTGAAATCCGGCGCCACCAGACCGCCCGAAATCAGCAGTTTCGCCGCATCTTCCGGTGTCATGTCCAGCATCACGATCTTGTCTTTCGGCACGAACAGCAGGAAACCCGCCGTCGGCACCGGGGTCGGCGGCAGGAAGACGGCGACCATCTGCTGGCCCATCTCGTTGAAACGATGCGCAAGCTCGCCCTTGGCCTCGGAGGCGACGAACACCATCGCCCAGGTACCGGATGAGGGAAACTCGATCAGGCCGACCTTCTTGAAGGAGTTCGAATGCTCCTTGAGGACGGATTCGAACAGCTGCTTGATGCTCTTGTAGATCGGCCGGACCAGCGGCATGCGGTTGAGGATGGATTCGCCGACGCCGAAAATCCATTTGCCGATGAGGTTATTACCGAGAAAGCCGATGAGCGTGATGCCGATGACGGCGATCAGCAGACCGAAACCGGGTATCGCCACATCGAAATATTGCTCGGGATCGTAACGGGCCGGAATATAGGGTTTCACCCAGCTATCGGCCCATTGCAGGAAACTCCACACCAGCCACATGGTGATGGTGACGGGCGCGAGGATCAGAACGCCCGTGAGGAAACTATTGCGCAGGCGGGCTGCGAATGAAATTTTGACTGGAATATCGGTCATTTACCGTTCGGAATTAAGCGTTGTCGCCATCGAAACCCGGATGAAAACCGACAATGCCGGATGGAGTTCCACCATGCAAGCGAAGAACTGTGAAATATTCGTCAGGAATCCCTTCCGCATTCACCCCTTCGACATGGCGAAAACCGAAGCGGCCATAGTAGTCCGGATCCCCCGCGACAACCACGCCGGAAGCGTTCAGACGCTCCAGAACGGCTAGCCCGTCCCGCACCAGCCCGGAGCCGACGCCCTGTCCCTGGCGTTCCGGTGTCACGGAAAGCGGCGCGAGGCAGAACCAGCCGGTCTCGCCGCTGGTGAGCGTCACCGGCGAGAAGCCGACATGGCCGATGATGCCTTCGCTGTCCTCGGCAACCAGTGAAACGGTGAGCGCATCCGCCTTACGCAGTCGCTCGACGATCAGATGTTCCGTCTTGTCGCTATAATCGACGTTACGGAAAGCCTCTTCCGTAACACGAGCGATCGCGTCCTCATCGCCCTGCCGCTCCGGCCGGATGATCATTCCACCGTCACCGATTTCGCCAGATTGCGCGGCTGGTCCACATCCGTGCCCATGAAGACGGCGGTGTGATAGGCCAGCAGCTGGATCGGCAGCGAGAAGACCATCGGCGCGATCAGCTCATCGACATTAGGCAGCGTGATCGTCGCCATGGTGTCGAGCTTGGAAGCGGCGGCACCCTTCTCGTCGGTGATGAAGATGATGCGGCCACCGCGCGCGGCGACCTCCTGCATATTCGAAACCGTCTTTTCGAAGAAACGGTCATGCGGGGCAATGACGATAACAGGCATGTTCTCGTCGATCAGCGCGATAGGCCCATGCTTCAGCTCGCCTGCGGCATAACCTTCGGCGTGAATATAGGAGATTTCCTTGAGCTTCAGCGCGCCTTCCAGTGCCAGCGGGAAGCTGGTGCCGCGGCCGAGATAAAGCACGTCCTTGAAACGCGACAGATCGCGAGACAGCGCCTCGATCTGCGGCTGAATGCTGTTCAGAACCTTGCTCATGATGCGCGGCATCTCGGTCAGATGGCGAACCAGTTCGGTTTCCTGCTGGGGCGTGATCGTGCCGCGCGCTTTTCCGGCAGCAACGGCAAGCGAAGCGAGCACGGCAAGCTGGCAGGTGAACGCCTTGGTGGAGGCCACGCCGATTTCCGGACCGGCAAGAATCGGGAAGATCGCGTCGGATTCGCGCGCCATGGTGGATTCGCGCGTATTGACCACCGCGCCGATCTTCAGCCCCTCCTGCTGGCAATAACGCAGGGCCGCCAGCGTATCGGCGGTCTCGCCCGATTGCGAAATGAACAGTGCCGCCTGCGTGGGAACAAGCGGGATTTCGCGGTAACGGAATTCCGAGGCGACATCGATTTCCACCGGGAGACGCGCATAACGCTCGAACCAGTATTTGCCGATCAGGCCGGACAGATAGGCGGTGCCGCAGGCGGAAATGGCAAGGCCGGAAAGCTTGGCGAAATCGATTGCCTTGTCGGCTTCCTTGACGGTCTTGCTGGCGAAATCCACGTAATGGCTGAGCGCGTGGGAAATGACTTCCGGCTGCTCGTAGATTTCCTTTTCCATGAAGTGGCGATGGTTGCCCTTGTCGACCACATAGGCCGTCGCCTGCGAGATCTGCCGCTCGCGCTTCACCGGCTTGCCGGAGAAATCGATGATCTCGGCACCCTGCCGGGTCACGATGGCGCAGTCGCCATCCACCAGATAGGTGATCTCGTTGGTGAAGGGCGAAAGCGCGATGGCGTCGGAACCAAGGAACATTTCCCCCCGACCGTAACCGACGGCAAGCGGCGGGCCGGAACGGGCCGAAAGCAACGTGCCGGGATCGTCCTTGAACATGACGACCAGCGCATAGGCGCCCGTCACGCGATTCAGCATCTTCAGCATCGCCTCGCGATGGCCAAGACCCTCGCGGGTATATTTCGCCAGAAGCTGCGCCACCACTTCGGTATCGGTCTGGGTGGTGAAACTCGCGCCCTCGGCGGTCAGTTCCTCGCGCAGTTCCGCGAAGTTCTCGATGATGCCATTATGGACGACGGCGACGCCGTCGACGAAATGCGGATGGGCATTGGTTTCGTTCGGAACGCCATGGGTCGCCCAGCGGGTGTGGGCAATGCCGACGACGCCCGGCAGCGGCTCTTCCGAAAGCCTTTTTTCCAGATTGAACAGCTTGCCTTCCGCCCGGCGGCGATCCATCGCGCCATTGTCGATGGTGGCGACACCCGCCGAATCGTAACCGCGATATTCGAGACGCTTCAGCGCATCGACAAGCCGTTCAGCAACGGGCTGGGTTCCGACAATTCCGACAATTCCGCACATATATTTCTCCAGACGGCGATCTCTTCGCCGAAACTTTCAGAGCATTTTCGCATTTCCCTGAAATGCAAAAAACTCAACCTTTTTGTTCTGACGCATTTCCGGACGTAAAACCGCTGCACACTTTTACTGGAAATGCTTTAATCGTTTCCCTGAAATCGGCAATTACGCCGCCGGTCACTTTCGGTATCGCTCGGTAACGTCTTTCAAGAGGATTTTTTCTTCGCTTCCTTCAGCGCTTTTGCCCGCTCGCGCACCACGGTTGCCCGGCCAGGCTTCACTTCCTGACGTGCACGTCCAAACGCCAGCGCTTCGGCCGGCACATCATCGGTAATCACGCTGCCGGAGGCGATATAGGCCCCTTCCCCGATCGTCACGGGAGCGACCAGCGACGAGTTCGAGCCGATAAAGCTGTTCGCACCGATGCGCGTTTCGGCCTTGTTGTAGCCGTCGTAATTGCAGGTGATGGTGCCCGCACCGATATTGCTGCCCGCGCCGATGAAGGCATCGCCGATATAGGTCAGATGATTGACCTTGGCGCCCTCGCCGATCTCGGCCTTCTTGACCTCGCAGAAATTGCCCACCTTGGCGTTGGCATGCAGGTTTGCGCCCGGCCGCAGCCGCGCATAGGGGCCAACAGCCGCACCTTCCGCCACATGCGCCCCTTCCAGATGCGAAAACGCATGGATGACGGCGCCCGGCTCGATGGTGACGCCGGGACCGATGACGACATTCGGTTCGATCAAAACGTCCTGACCGATCTTCGTGTCATAGGACAGAAACACGGTTTCGGGCGCAATCATCGAAACACCCTCCACCATCAATTCGTGACGGCGTCGCTCCTGCCAGAGCTTCTCGATAAGGGCCAGTTCGGCGCGGTTGTTGCAGCCGACCAGTTCCGTTTCGGGCGCATCGATGGCGACGGCGCGGCGGCCGAGGGAACGGGCGATCTCGACCACGTCGGTCAGATAATATTCGCCCTTTACATTGGCATTGCCGATCCGGTCGAGAAGGTCCAATGCATTGCGGCCGTTGATGGCCATCAATCCGCTATTGCACCAGGTGACCTTACGCTCCGCATCGGTCGCATCCTTCTCCTCGCGGATGGCGACAAGTTCGCCATCCTTGACCAGAAGCCGGCCGTAGCCGGTCGGGCGATCGGTATGGAAACCGATGACAGCGACATCGGCGCCGGCGGCAATCGCCTCACGCGCCCGGTCGAGCGTTGCGGAGGTGATGAGCGGTACATCGCCATAAGCGACGATGAGATCGTCGAAACCGCGTTCGATGGCTGCGCGCGCGGCAAGGACCGCATGGCCGGTGCCCTTGCGTTCCGTCTGCAGGAAAGCTTCGACCTGAAGGCCCTTCATGCTTGCGGCCGCAGTGACATTGTCGGCATCGCGCCCGACCACCAGCGACACCGTACCGACGCCCGATCCAGCCACCGCCTCAATCACGTGCGCGATCATCGGACGCCCGGCGACCGGATGCAGCACCTTCGATTTCGACGATTTCATGCGCGTGCTGTCGCCCGCTGCGAGAATAACGGCTAGAGAGCTGCGCTCCATAAGACCTCCAACACCCCGTTAGCGGCTGCCTGGCAGCCGGTACAGCGGCATATGTTTGACTTCACGCCGTCCGCAGAACGAACGGGCGCATCGGTAATTTCATTCCGGAATTGCTATAACGGCGGCCCACTTAAGAAACCATGCAAATCTGCACCAAATTTCCGCAGCGATTTTCATCAAACGTGATTGCAACGGGATCGCATCCCGCTCGCAGGGCCTGATTTATCGCCGGGGGTTGCGGGCCGTGAATTCCAGCACCTGCTGGCGGCCATTTTCAATCAGCCTTTCCATCTCGCGGCGCGCTGCGGCTTCGTCGCGCAGGCGAAACGCCTCGACAAGCCGCAAGTGGGAGGCGGACACGTCGGAAATCTCGTTGGGATCGGTTTCCGGGTTGCTCATCCGGAAAATGCCCGCCAGCGCCGCCTTTATCAGCGAACCGACGGTGCGCATGAACGGGTTACCGGACATTTCGGTGATGAGGACATGAAAGTTCATATCCGCAAGCGCCCGCTTTTCCTTGGAATAGGCCGTATTGCCCATCTCATTGGCATAGGCGGCAAGCTTGGCGATATCGGTATCCTTTGCCCTGATGGCGGCAAGCCCTGCGCCATAGGGCTCGAAAGCCTTGCGGATATCGTAGAGATGCAGCAGGAACTCGTCGCTCACGCCCGCCTCGAAATGCCAGAGCAGCACCTCGCTGTCGAACATGTTCCAGCTTTCGCGCTCCGTCACCCGGGTGCCGATACGCGCCTTCGGCGAAATCATGCCCTTGGCGGTCAGCGTCTTCATCGCTTCGCGCAGTACCGTGCGCGATACTTTCAGCCGCTCCATCAGCTCGGCATCACCCGGCAGGATGTCACCCGTCTTGAAGGTGCCGGAGACGATATCGAGACCGATCTTGTGAACGACCTGTGCATGATTTGTCCGCAGTTTTCGAAAACCGATCGCCGCATCGAGCATTCCGCGCTGCAAATGTCATGTCCTTCCGTTCGGCTGGCGATCTCAAAAATCGCGCCAGACGTGTGTATCTCAAGTCAGACTATAGTGAAAAACATCAAGTCGCGTGAAAAGCAAAGGCAAACTTCGTCCACAGCGTAAAACGGGTAAAAATAAGCAAGGCCGCACATGAATTCATGTGCGGCCTGTCATCAATAATGGAAGAGAATCCGCATTATTGCGGCAGCTTGTCGTCCACGCCGGCCACGTAGAAGTTGAGGCCGAGCAGAACCTTGTCTTCAGCCTTCTCACCGGCCTTCAGCCATTCGGAGCCGTCCTGCTTCTTCACCGGGCCGGTGAAGGGGTGCAGCTCGCCCGACTTGATCTTGGCTTCGGTTTCCTCGGCCATTTTCTTCACGTCGTCGGGCATGTTGGTGTAGGGCGCCATGGTCAGGATGCCGTCCTTCAGGCCGTCCCATACGGATTCGGACTTCCAGGTGCCGTCGAGAAGCGCCTGCGTGCGCTTGATGTAATAGGCGCCCCAGGTGTCCTTGATGGCGGTCAGCTGCGTCTGCGGGCCGGCGGCGATCATGTCGGAGGCCTGGCCGAAGGCCTTGATGCCGCGTTCGGCCGCAACCTGCATCGGCGCCGTCGTGTCGGTGTGCTGCGTCAGGATATCGACGCCCTGATCGATCAGCGCCTTGGCGGCATCGGCTTCCTTGCCGGGGTCGAACCAGGTATTGGCCCATACGACCTTGAGCTTGAAGTCCGGGTTCACCGACTGCGCGCCGAGAACGAAGGCATCGATGCCCATCACAACTTCCGGGATCGGGAAGGAAGCGATGTAACCGGCGAGACCCTTCTTCGACATCTTCGCGGCGATCTGGCCCTGAATGTAACGGCCTTCGTAGAAGCGCGAATTGTAGGTCGCGACGTTTTCAGCCGTCTTGAAGCCGGTGGCGTGTTCGAACTTCACCTTGGGGAACTTCTGGGCGACCTTCACGGTCGCATCCATGAAGCCGAAGGAGGTGGTGAACACCAGTTCGCAGCCCGAGCGGGCCATTCGCTCGATGGCGCGTTCGGCATCCGGGCCTTCCGGAACGCTTTCGAGGAACGGCGTCTCGATCTTGTCGCCGAAATGCGCCTGCAGTTCCTGACGGCCGATATCATGCGCCTGTGTCCAGCCGCCATCGGTCTTTGAACCGACATAGATGAAGCAGACCTTCTTGGCGTCGGCGGCCTCAGCCGAGGAAACGACGCCGCCGAGCGCCGCGACGGAGGCGGCAAGTGCGATGACAAGTTTTTTCATTTTTACCCCTGTTGGTTTGGAGACGTGAGGATTGTTCTTCACCTGTCCGGCACGAAGGATTTGCCCAAAGATGCCGGTGTGTTGATCAAGGTCGTGCGGCGATTATGCGAGATGATGACCAGCACGACAATAGTTGCAAGGTAAGGTAGCGCCGAAAGCAATTGCGACGGCACACCGATGCCGAAGGCCTGCGCATGCAATTGGCCGATGGTGACGGCGCCGAACAGATAACCGCCCGCCAGCAGGCGCCACGGACGCCAGGAGGCGAAGACAACGAGCGCCAAGGCAATCCAGCCGCGCCCGGCCGACATGTTTTCCACCCATTGCGGCGTATAGACCAGCGACAGCTGCGCCCCCGCAAGACCGGCACAGGCGCCGCCGAACATGACCGCCAGATAGCGCGTGCGGATGACGTTGATGCCAAGCGCATGGGCCGAAGCGTGATTGTCACCGATGGCGCGGATTTTCAGGCCCGTGCGGCTTTTGAACAGGAACCAGCTGATGCCGAACACCAGCGCGATGGACATGTAGAAGATCAGATCCTGCCGGAACAGCAATGGCCCGATGAAGGGGATTTCCGACAGCACGGGGAAGACAATCGGCTGCAGCTTGATGCCCGGCAGGCCGACGAAACTTTCGCCCAGCATGCCGGAGACGCCAAGCCCGAGAATGGTGAGCGCCAGACCCGTCGCCACCTGGTTGGTGACGAGCGTCAGCGTCAGGAACCCGAAAAGCAGCGAAAAAATCGCGCCGGAAGCGATACCGGCCAGAATGCCGAGATAGGGCGACCCCGTCATATGCGCGGTGGCGAAGGCGCAGACCGCACCCATGATCATCATGCCCTCGACGCCGAGATTGAGTACGCCCGAACGCTCCGCCACAAGCTCGCCCGAAGCGGCAATGACAAGTGGCGTGGCAGCGGTGATGACGGTGAGGAGGATGGCCTGAAGCATATCCATCATGCCGCTCCTTCTTTGCGATGTGTCCTGCCGGTAAAGACAACCCGGATGCGATAGAAGATCAGCGTGTCGCAGGACAGGACGAAGAACAGCATCAGCCCCTGAAACACCCGCGTCACCTTGTCGGAGACACCAATGGAGAGCTGCGCCGCCTCGCCGCCGAGATAGGTCAGCGCCAGCACCAGTCCGGAAAGGATGATGCCGAGCGGATTGAGGCGGCCGAGAAAGGCGACGATGATGGCGGTGAAACCATAACCCGGCGAAATGCTGGGCTGGAGATGGCCGATGGAACCGGAGGCTTCCGAAATGCCCGCAAGCCCGGCCAGCGCGCCCGATAGCAGCAGCGAAAACCACACCATGCGGCTCGATGAGAAACCGGCAAAACGCCCCGCCCGTGCCGATTGGCCAAGCACGGTGACCTCAAAGCCCTTCAGCATGTAGCGCATCATGAACCACAGCGCGATGGCGGCGACGATGGCGAACACGAAACCCCAATGCGCCCGGCCCGAGGCCAGCATTTCCGGCAAAACCGCGCTATCGTTGAAGGGCTTGGTCTGCGGGAAGTTGTAACCGCCCGGATCGCGCCAGATGCCGCGCGTCAGCCAGTCGAGGAAAAGCTGCGCGACATAGACCAGCATCAGGCTGACGAGGATTTCATTGGTGTTGAATTTCGTCTTCAACAGCGCCGGAATACCGGCATAAAGCGCGCCGCCAACGGCGCCCATCACCATCATCAGCGGCAGGATGAGCGGCGAGTGCCAGTCGGGATAAAGCACCGGCAGGATGGAACCGGTGATCGCGCCGATGGTGAATTGCCCCTCCGCCCCGATATTCCAGTTGTTGGAGCGATAACAGATCGACAGGCCGACGCCGATCAAAATCAGCGGTGCGGCCTTGATCGCCAGCTCATGCAGCGACCAGACCTCAAGGAGCGGCTCGACAAAAAAGGCGTAAAGCGCATGCGCCGGATTTTTGCCGAGCATGGCGAACATGATGGCGCCGACCAGCAGCGTCAAAACCAGCGCCAGAAGCGGCGAAAGCAGGGTGAAAAGCTTCGAGACCCCCGCGCGTTTTTCAAGCTCAATGCGCATGCTGGGCGGCTCCCGAATGTGACGTGTGAATGCCGCCCATCAAAAGGCCGATCTTTTCGAGTGTCATCTCTTCCACCGGATGGGCCTCGGAAAGCTTGCCGTCGGAAATGACGGCGATATTGGTGGCGACCTCGAAGATTTCATCGAGATCCTGACTGATGACGATGACGGCCGAGCCGGCCCTGGCAAGATCGACCAGCGCCTGACGGATGCGGCTTGCGGCACCCGCATCCACACCCCAGGTCGGCTGGTTGACAACAAGCACGGAAGGCTGGCGATCAAGCTCGCGCCCGACGATGAATTTCTGCAGATTGCCGCCCGAAAGCGAACCCGCCAGCGGATCGGCCCCGCTCTTGCGCACATCCATGGTTTCCGAAATACGCCGCGCCGCCGCCTTGATAACCGACCCCCTGACGATACGCAGGAAACCGCCGGTTAGAAACGCCTTGCGGTCGGACCGCGCCCGCGCCAAGAGCAGATTGTCGGAAAGGCTCATGGCGGGAACCGCCGCATGGCCATGGCGCTCTTCCGGCACGAAACCCGCGCCCATCAGCCGGCGGCCATTGATGCCGATACGACCGACCGGTTTGCCGCGCAGATGGATCGCGTCGTTATTATAGACGGGATATTCGCCCGAAAGCGCATCGAACAGCTCGCCCTGCCCGTTGCCGGCCACACCGGCAATCGCCAGTACCTCGCCCGCGCGCACCTGCATGGAAATCGATTTCAGCGCCACGGCAAAAGGCGTGCGCGGCGCAACCGAAAGCCCCATGACCTCGATCTGCGGCGCGCCGAGCGCTTCGCCCGTGGCCCGCGAAACGCTTGCGACATCGCTGCCGACCATCATGCGCGCCAAAGATGCCGGCGTTTCCCTGCGCGGATCGCAGGCGCCCGTCACCTTGCCATGCCGCAGAACGGTGGCACGGTCGCAGATGCGCTGCACCTCTTCGAGGCGATGACTGATATAAAGCACCGAACGCCCTTCGGCCTTCAGCTTTGCCAGCGTCTCGAACAGCTTGTCAGCCTCCTGCGGGGTCAAAACCGAGGTCGGCTCATCGAGAATGATAAGGCGCGGGTTCTGCAACAGGGCACGAACGATCTCGATGCGCTGGCGCTCGCCGACCGAAAGATCGGCCACATGCGCATTGGGGTCGAGCGGCAGGCCATAGGCCCGCGACAGCGTTTCCGCTTGCCCGGCGATTTCCTTCAATGAAATTTTCGGATCGAGCGACAGCGCGATATTTTCAGCAACCGTCAGCGCTTCGAACAGCGAAAAATGCTGGAAGACCATGCCGATGCCCAGCCTGCGGGCCTCGCTTGGCGAGCCCACGGAAACCGGCTGGCCCTGCCAGATGATCTCACCCTCCGTCGGCGAAAGCACACCGAACAGCATCTTGACGAGCGTGGATTTTCCCGCGCCGTTTTCCCCCAGAAGCGCATGGATTTCGCCGGGCGCAATATCGAGATCGATGCCGTTGCAGGCGGCGAAATTGCCGAACAGCTTGGTCAGCTTGCGAACGGACAGGAGAGGCACGGCCTCCGGCGCCAAAGTTCCAGTCACGAGTTCCCTCTCTCACCGACCGCCGCGCCTTCTTCGAAGCGTTTCCAGCGATCGTGGTCATTGTTCCCAATCGGACGCCAATGCGTATGCAATCTCATCCAATCAAGACTTATTGATAACTGTTTTGCTGCTGCGCACAACTGAAAAAGACGTTGCTTAAATGCAATTTGCACAAGCAATAAACGACTTTACCTTTTTCTCATTTCGCGCCGAGCGACGGGAAAAACTGCAAGATTCCCCCGATGCAATAAAGATAGATGCCGCTCGCCACAAAGCCAATCACCGCCCATGTCGGCGTCTGGAAATGCATCAGCAGCGCATAACCGCCAAGTGCGCACCAGATGGCCACGACGAGGAGATTGAGCGGCCGCAGCCGCTTCACCCGCACCGGATGCAGAAAATTGATCGGCAAAAAGGTCAGGAACACCGAAACCGTCACCACCGTCATGGCCGTGGTCGCGCTGGCATCCATCACGAACAGGGTGAAAATCACCATGTTCCACACCACAGGGAAGCCGGAGAAGAAATATTCATCCGTCTTCATGCCCATGTCGGCGTAATAGATCGCGCTGGACACCACGATCATGCCGGCCGCCACAAAGGACCAGGGTTCGCCGATCATGCCGCTCTGGTAGAGCGCAAAGGCTGGCAAAAGCACATAGGTGACGTAATCGATGATATTGTCGAGCGTATCGCCGGACCAGTTGGGCAGAACGTCCTTCACCCTGACCTTGCGGGCGATGGGACCGTCAATGCCATCCACCAGAAGTGCCAACCCCAGCCACCAGAACATGTCAACGAAGCGATGTTCTGAAGCGGCGACGACACCGAGAAACGCGAGGAACGAGCCGGAGGCTGTCAGAATATGAACGGAAAAGGCGCGGATTTCCGCGTAGGGAACACGCTTGTAGTTGAAAATTTTCATGGTCAGCGTCTGCGCCCCGCTTTTCATCCGCCCTGTTCATTCCGGTATGCGGCCATTCACCACGCTTTGCAACCGGCTCAATCCGCTTATCCTAGGACTAATATAGCGGTACAACCAACGAATCTTCGCGACCCTATGTTCCGGACCCGAAGTGGATTTGCCCGTGCAAAGGCACTATGATGGTCTGGAAATAACAACGGATCAGGACCATGAGACACTTCGATATCGCCATCACCGGTGCGGGACTTGCAGGCCAGATCGCGGCCATCGCGCTGGCGCGGGCTGGCCGCCATGTGGCGCTTGTCGCGCCCTCAAGCGAAAAGAAGGACCGGCGTACGACCGCGCTGATGGACCAGTCGATCCGTTTCATGGACCGCCTCGGCCTCTGGTCGCGCATCGCGCCTTCGGCCGCACGCCTTTCCACCATGCAGATCATCGACGGCACCGACCGGCTGCTGCGCGCACCGACCGTGCAGTTCCGCTCCTCCGAAATCGGGCTCGACGCCTTCGGCTGGAATATTCCGAACGAAGCGCTGCTCGGCGTTCTCGGGCAAGCGGTGGAGCAGGAACACAATATTACCCGCCTCGACACGACGGCCGAGACGATCGACATCGGCAACGACCGCGTGACCGTGACGCTTGCGGACGGCGAAACCCTCTCGGCCGATTTCCTCATCGGTGCGGATGGCCGCAAATCGATGGTGCGGGATGCGGCCAACATCGGCGTCAAATCCTGGTCCTATCCGCAGACCGCCATCGTCCTGAACTTCGGCCATAGCCGGTCACATGGCAATGTCTCGACGGAATTCCACACCCCCACCGGCCCTTTCACCCAGGTTCCCCTGCCCGGCAACCGCTCCAGCCTCGTCTGGGTCGTTACCCCGCAACAGGCAGAAGAATTGACGGCACTGCCGCTGGAGGCGCTGAGCCTCCGGATCGAGGAGCGCATGCAATCCATGCTCGGCGCGGTAACCGTCGAGGACAGCGTTCAGGCCTGGCCGCTTTCCTCCATGACCGCACATCGCTTCGGCAAGGGCCGCGTGGCCTTGATCGGCGAGGCGGCGCATGGTTTTCCGCCCATCGGCGCGCAGGGGCTGAATCTCAGCCTGCGCGACATCATCGCCCTGACGGAACTGCTCGGCGCCGTCTCGGACCGGCCGATTGCGGCCGACGCCGGCGAGCGCTTCGACCGCAGGCGACGCGCGGATGTCTATAGCCGCACGCTGAGCGTCGATCTCCTGAACCGGTCGCTGCTTTCCGACCTCCTGCCGGTGCAGATGGCGCGCGCGGCCGGCCTGCATGTCCTCTCCGGCATCGGCACGCTCAGAAGCATGGTCATGCGCGAAGGCATCGAACCGGGCCGTGGACTGAAGGCCCTGCCCTCCCTGCTGTTCGGCAGCTTCAAAAAGGCTAGATGAAATAGACCACGCCCGTCAGCGTGAAGACCGACAGCACCGTCGAAATCAGGATCGTGGCCGACGCCCGCTCCTGCCAGACGTGGTATTGCTGGCCAATGACAAAGACATTCGTCGCGGTCGGCAAGGCAGCCAGCAGCACCGCGGAATAAATCCATATCGGCTCGAATCGACCGAGCGACGACAGCAACAAATAAGCCGCAAGCGGATGCAGGATCAGCTTGGCCGGCACGATATAACTGATTTCCATGGGCACCCGTTTCATTGGCCTGAGGGCCAGCGTCACGCCCATGGCAAACAGCGCGCAGGGCGCCGCCGATTGCGCCAGATAATCCACCAGCCGCTGCACAGCCTCCGGCGGCTGCCATGACAGCGAGGCAGCGAGAAAACCGGCGATGACAGATACGATGAACGGATGGGTGATGACCTTGCGCGCCACATCCAGCGCAAGCCTTGAGGCAGAACGCTTGTCACCGCCCGCAACCGCCATCATCGCCGGCGCGACGATGAAATGGGCGGCGTTTTCAAGGCAGACGATCAGCGCCACCGGCACCGCCGCCTTTTCGCCAAGTGCGAGAAGCGCAAGGCCCGGTCCCATATAGCCGATATTGCCGTAACTTGCCGCAAAGCTCTGGATCGCGGTTTCGGCGAGGCTGTTTTTCCGCACGAACCGGCCGATCAGGAACACCAGCAGGAATATCCCATAGGTGCAGGCGAGACTGGCAGCGACGAAATCCATACGCGCCAGCTCTTCCACCGGCGTTTTCGAGACAAGCTTGAAAAACAGCGCCGGAAGTGCGGCATAGATGATGAAGGTATTCAGCCAGCCCATCGCCTCGACCGGCTGCTTCGTGATGCGCGCCGCGCCGTAACCGATGAAGATCAGGCCGAAAAACGGCAACAGCAATCCCACGATATCGGCCACGATCATTCCCCTCGCCTGTAATGTCCGGGGAGGCTTAACCGATTTTCATCAGGATCGGAAAGGTCTCCTGGAACCAGATCGCCACATTGGTGATGAAACCGGACATGAAAGCGAGACCGGTCAGCACCAGCAAAACGCCGAGCAGCTTTTCCACGAGGCCGAGATGGCGGCGGAAACGCACGAGGAAACGCATGAAGGAACCGGAAAAAGCCGCGGCAATCCAGAACGGCACGGCAAGACCAAGAGAATAGACCGCAAGCAGCGCCGCACCGTCGCCAACCGTATCCCGCGAGGCGGCGACGCCGAGGATCGCCCCCAGAACCGGGCCGATGCAGGGCGTCCAGCCGAAGGCGAAGGCAAGGCCCATGACATAGGCCCCGGAAAGCGTGGCCGGCTTGCCCCCGCCCTGAAAGCGCGCCTCGCGCGAAAACAGCCCGATGCGGAACACGCCGAGGAAGTTGAGGCCCATCAGAATGATGATGAAACCGCCGATCTTGGCGAGAATGTCGAGATTCTGGCGCAGAAGCGTGCCGATTGTCGAGGCACCTGCCCCCAGCGCCACGAAGACCGTGGCAAAACCGAGCGTGAAGAAGAAGGCCGAAAACAGCACGGCCCTGCGAATCTCCGGCCGCGGCGCGGTATCTTCCGTCCTGAACTGCTCAACCGAAACACCCGCCATATAACAGAGATAGGGCGGCACCAGCGGCAGGACGCAGGGCGACAGAAATGAAAGAGCGCCGGCCAGAAGCGCACTGAACAGGGAAATATCGGCAATCGACAAGAAGAACTCCGCATCCCGCAAAGCCGCCGCGATTCCTCGGATTCGCCGCCACTTCACGCTTCATTTTCATGCATGTCATTGCTGCAAAAGGATTTCACCCGTTCGGCCGACATGTCTGAAGCCGGTTTTATCCCCAGCCGCCCCCTCTCTCCAATCACCTTTTCGGGGGTGCGACAAAAAAAACCGGATTGATTGTCGAAACCGCTTTTTTTGGGTTGACCGAACGGATCGCTCTACCTATGTTCCGCGCACTTCCGAAGGGCAGCCAAGCCCAGACACGGGAGAGCGTAGCTCAGCCGGTAGAGCAACTGACTTTTAATCAGTAGGTCCAGGGTTCGAATCCCTGCGCTCTCACCAACGGAAACAAGCACTTACCGTTGAAAATCAGCCCAAAACCGGTAGAACTGTCCTCGCAAATATCTCGCCATTGATCAGGCAAGTGAGAGGTGGTGGCGACGGGCGTTATCCGACATGCCGCGTCGGGCGTTGTCGGCATCAATCCCAAGGCCCCCATAGTCCCGCAATCGCAGAAACTGGACCCGTCCGCTCGATTTTGGCGCAACCCCGTCGAAATTATATCGCTATGCCCAGCGATCTGCCGGTATTCCTGAGATGATCGCGCGCCTCGGGATAATCGCCATCGGCAAGGTGCTCCAGCATGATGGGGATGCCGGTTCCGTCGAGCAGGCTGAGATAGGTCCGGTAATCCAGATTGCCGCGGCCGGGAATCACCTCGCTCAAATGCAGCGACAGCTTGTCGCCCAGAACGATGTCCTTGCCGTGAGAGCTGATGATATAGGGGCCGAGAAGCTCGAAACAGCGTTTGATGAGGCTGGCATTGTCATAATAAAGGCGTGGCGAGACGATCAGATTGACCGGATCGAGATGGGCGGCGAAGGCCGGCCGGTCGATGGCCTTGATGAGCGCCAGCAGGATTTCCGGACTGTCCGGCAGCTCCCATTGCATCATTTCGAGGCAGAATTTGGCGCGTTTCGGTTTGACGTCATCAATGATCTCGCGGGCGCATTCGACGAATTCGTCGAAACCCTTTTGCGTGAGATTGTCGGGATGCGGCTCGTAATTGCCGCCCGGCTGCATGGAGCCGATATAGGTGATCGCACAGCGCGCGCCCACCTCGTCGGCGACGGCCAGCCGCTCCTTGACATAGGTTCTGTTGGCCTTGCGCACCTCCGGCTCCGGCGGCACCACGTTGCGCCAGGCCGCAACCTCGGCGATTTCGACATCATTTGCCGCGAAAGCATCGCGGATCGCCGCGATGCGATCCCCGTCGCCAACGTCCACCGCCGGACAATAGGCCGCGCTATAGCCGAAATCGACATGTGCGCGTGCGATTTCCAGGGGGTCGTCCGATGTGACCGGAACCCCGTATCCACCCAATCTGATCATTGTCCAACATACTCGTCGCTAGAGGGAAGTTTCTGTCCGAGACGTTCGATCAACGAACCGTCGGGGATCTCCTTGAGCGGCAGGTCGACCCTGCGGTGACCGATTGCCGAGAGATAGAGCGCCATCACCGCCTCGAAGCCGTGATAGCTGATCTCGCCGTCGCAGGGGTGAACGGCAATCACGCCATCCAGCCAGTCGGCCAGATCGCGAATATAGAGCGGCTGCTCGTAGGACGGATTGAAAAAACCGTCGCCGCTCAAGATTTCGCCCATGCTCGATTTCGTCACCGCCTGCCAGCCATTGCCGGTCGTGACGCGCGCATAACCATGGGTGCCGTGGATGGTGAGAGCGCTGTCGGTCCAGAATTTGATGTGGCCGACAGGATTGTCGCCCGGCACGAAATGCGGCGCATGCGCACCGCATTCAATGACGCCGCGCACGCCGTTTTCAAACTCCATGCTGCCGATGACGTAATCGGCGGAAGGATGCGTGTCGGTCAGCTTGCCCGTGCCGATCGCCTGGCCGACCACCCATTTCACCCGCGAGCGATTGTTGAACCACAACATATAATCCATGATGTGGGTGCCGAGCTGGCTGAGCCATGCCCGCGCCGTCGCGTGAATCTTGGTGATCTCGCCGATCTCGCCGGCACCGACCAGTTCCTTCACTTTCTGCCAGGCCGCGCCATATTTCTGCTGATGCGAAACGATGAGCCGGATACCGGCCGCACGGCAGCGGTCGAAGATTTCCCTTGCCTCCGGCAATTCCGTCGCGACGGGTTTTTCGAAGGCGATGACCTTGACGCCGTGCTTGATCCCGAGCTCGATGAGCGACAGGCGAATGCCGGGAAGCGTCGCGAAGCAGAATATATCCGGCTTCTCGGCGGCCAGCATGGTGTCCACGTCGGCATAGACCGTCTTGACGTTGAAACGTTCGGCCAGGGCGTTGGCGCGCCCGGCATCGAGATCGCAGACGGCTTTCAGATCGAAGCGGTCCGCATTGGCCGTGAAGCCTTCGGCATGGTAAGCGCCGCGCGGCCCGCAGCCGGCCAGAACCACGGAATATCTGGACATTATTTATTTCCTCCCATTGGATGTGGCGGCGCATGGCGCAGCCGGATGTGAATAGCCAACCTCCGGACCGGAACGCCCGACAGGGTTTCCGGTCCATCTGATGAACGGATGAAAAGCTGGCGCGGCGGCGCCCGCTTATTTGACGCTGCCGGAGGTAACCCCCGCCACGAAAAACCGCTGCAGCGACAGGAACAGGCAGAGCGGCACGAAAACGGCGATGGCGGCTCCCGCCATGACAAGATGCGGGCTTGAGGCGCTGATGCCGATCATCTGGGCCAGCATGACCGGCAAAGTGTGGTTTTCAGGCCCACCAGCCACCAGCAGGGGCCACAGAAGGCTGTTCCAGTAATACACGAAACAGAGCGCGCCGAGCGTGGCGAGACCCGCTGGCGCCAGCGGCAGATAGACCCGCCACCAGATGCGGAAATAGGACGCCCCGTCGACCCGCGCCGCCTCGAAGATTTCCCGGGGGATGCCGAGAAAATACTGGGTCAGCAGGAAGGTTCCGAAAGCGGTGAAGGTAAAGGGTATGATCATGCCCCAGAGCGACCCCACCAGTCCGAGGTATTGCACCACCTGAAACATGGGAACGAGCACCACCGCCACCGGCAGCATGGATTGGGTGAGCAGCATCACGAAGGTGATGCGGCTGCCGCGAAAGCGCAGCGTCGCGAAGGCGAAACCCGCCATGGAAGCGGTGACAAGCTGGATCAGCGTGACCGCAACCGCCACGAACAGGCTGTTCAGCGCCGCCGGAATGATCGGGTAGTTGCTGACCATCTTCGTGTAGTTGTCCCAGCGGATTCGGCCGGGAATGAGTTCGGGCGGCAGGCGAAAATAGTCGCCTATGCCCTTGATCGATTGCGACGCCATCCACACGAAGGGCACGAGAAACAGCGCCGCCAGCACGATCACGAAAGCATAACGCATCAACTCGACGGATCTGCTTCCGGCTCTTTTTTTCGCCGAATTTCCGGACGGAAAACCGGGTGCGACCTTTCCTGGAAATGCTCTAGACATCCTGCATCCTCCTCTGCGCCCGCAACTGGATGACGGTGACGATCAGCATCAGCACGAACAGCGCCATCGAGGCGCTGGCGCCGCTGCCCACCTCGAAGCGCCGGAAGGTCGACTTGTAGATATACATGCCGATCGTCGTGGTCGAAGTGCCGGGGCCGCCATCCGTCAGCACATAGACCGCCTCGAAGGTCTGCAGCGCGCTGACCGTCTGGGTGATCGCCAGAAACAGCGTCGAGCGGGCGAGAAGCGGCCGCACGACATAAAGGAAGAGCTGCCACCGGCTGGCGCCGTCCAGCCGGGCGGCCTCGATGAGCGACTGATCGATCTGCTGCAGCCCGGCAAGATAGATCAGCATGCACAGGCCCGACATCGACCAGATCATCATGATCGAGACGGCGAATATCGCCTGTGTCGGATATGTCAGCCAAGCCACGGGCGGCAGGCCACGCAAGGCCGATGACATAGTTGATGAGGCCGGTTTCGGTGGCGAACATATTGCCGAAGACAAAGGAAATCGCCACCATCGAGGTTACGATGGGCATGAAGAAAATCGACCGGAACAGGAGTTTGCCGAAGGGAATCCGGTCGAGCGCAAGCGCAAGCGCCAGTCCGATCGCCATCGAGGCCGGGACGCTTATGGCGCATAAAAGCAGGGTCACAAGGACACTCCTCCCCGCAGCGCCGCCGGAAAACAGGTCTATCCAGTTGTCCAACCCGACGAATTGCGGCGTGGAGATGAAGTCCCAGCGATAAAAACTGAGCACGAATGTCGCAAAGGCCGGTATCAGCGTAAAGATCAGGAAAGGAACGACCGAGGGCAACAGGAAGAGCCAGGCTGACAGCTCCTCCCTGACCGAGCGTTTCAATCCGGATGACGCCACCGGAGACACGGTATCGACTGCGGTAATCACTGCCATTGTCCCCACCTCTTCATGGAGGACGCCCGCAAGGGCGACAACGATGGAAAAGACGCCGCCACCGGGGCGGCGTCCGCATCACCCTATTTTGCGGCCGCCTTGGCGAGAGCGGCATCCGCCTCCGTGGCGATCTGGGCGAGGCCTGCGGGAACGTCCTTGCTGCCGTTCCACACCTCGCTCAGCACGCGCTTCTGGATATCCATCACCTGGAACGAGCCCTTGACCGCGTTGAAGGGTTCGAAACCCTGCACCTTGCCGGCGAACTCGGTCATCCGGTCCGAGAGCTTGCCCCAGGCCGAGGTGCGGGCCGGCACGCCCGTCGTCACCACCTTGGCGAGAACCGGACCGCTGGTTATATAGGCGAGGAACTTGTAGGCGGCATCGGGATATCGCGTGTCGGCGCTGATGACATAGGCGCCGCCAAGACCGGTTCCGACCTGTCCTGCCGGTCCGACCGGCAGGCGGGCGATGCCGAAATCGACACCCGCATCCGAGAAGATGTAGGTGGCATGTCCGACCCCCAGCGCCATGGCCGCCGTGCCGCCGATGAAGAGCGACTGCGCCTGGGCGTTTGGATCCTTCTGGTCGGGGATCGGCATGACGCCGTCCTTGATCATGTCCATGAAGAACGAGATCGTCTGCGCGCCTCCCTCGTTGTTGGCGCCGTATTTGCCGTCATCGGTGATCATGCGGGAATTAAAGCCGCGAAACCACCCTTCGAACACCCATTCGGCGCTGGCGCCGGCAAAACCCCAGACCTTGCGGCCGTTACCGTTGAGTTTCTTGCTGATCGTGCGCGCCGCCGTCGCCAGATCGTCCGTCGTCCAGCCGTCCTTCGGATAGGCAACGCCGGCCTCATCGAACAGTTTGGGATTGTAATAAACCACCTGTCCGTTGAAGTCGTAACCGATGCCATAAAGCTTGCCGTTCAGCGTCATGTATTTCAGCATGGTCTGGTTGGCGTCGGGCAGGTTGATGGTCGGATCGGCATCGGTATATTTGTTGAGCGGCAGCAACTTGTTGCCATAGAGCCATTCGGCGCCGAAACCGGAAACGAACAGCCAGACATCCGGCAATTTGCCCGAGGCCGTATCGACGCGACGCTGCTGCCAATATTCCACCCATGGGGTGTTTATCATCTTCACCTTGATATCAGGATTGGCCGCGTTGAATTCGTCGACGGCGCGCTGATATGGCTCCACCTGTGGCAGAGACAGGGCATTGGCGAAAGTGAGTTCGACGGGCTGCGCCCGGGATGGTCCCGTTCCCAGACAGAGCGTCGTAAATGCAACGGCAATAAACTGCTTCAGTTTCATTTTTGCCTCCCGTTGTGCAGGCTGCGCCCCTCCTCCAGGACCGTCGGCCCACCATCCGCGCATTCTCTGGCGCGTGGACCCATGCTTATATTATATTAGTGTAACAATCAATCCGAACTTGATGCTTCATCCGACAAGTTCCCGGCGCGGCCGCTTCGGCCAACATCGGAAAATAAATCGAAACCCAAATTATCACATTGTTTTAAAACATCTTTTTCGAAAATTCGCAGACAGAAAAAACAGCGGAAAGTTTTTGAACATAACCATAAAGGCAATCACCGCGTCAGAGGCGGCGATGTATCTCTCCCCCACCCCAAGGCACGAACATGATTTCGGCGCAGGCATGATTTCCTCTTTCTAAATTCAAAATACTAGTATAATGAATGCTCAAATTCAGCTGGGAGGATGGCATGAACAGGATTGATCTCGACGGACAAGTGGCAGTGGTAACCGGCGGCGCACAGGGAATTGGCCTTGCGATCGCTAGGCGGCTTATCGAATCAGGCGCGAAGGTCAGCCTTTGGGATATGAGCAAGACAGCGATTGATGCGGCCTGCGGCCTGCTTGGCGACGCCGCCGGCGGCAAGGTCGTCGACGTCACCGATTTTGCCGGCCTCGCACGCACGCACGCCGAAGTCGAGGCGGAAACCGGCCCCGTCTCGATCCTCGTCAATTCCGCCGGAATTGCCGGCGGCAATGCGCCGCTTGAAGATTACGACATCGAGGAATGGCGGCGCGTCGTCGAGGTTAATCTCAACGGCACCTTTTACGTCAACAAGGCCGTGATCCCGTCCATGAAGGCCAGAAACTACGGCAGGATCGTCAATATTTCCTCGGTTGCCGGCAAAGAGGGCAATCCCAAGCTTTCAGCCTATTCCGCCGCCAAGGCCGGTGTGATCGGCTTGACCAAATCGCTCGGCAAGGAGCTGGCGGGACACGATATCGCCGTCAACGCGATCACGCCCGCCACCGCCCGCACCCGGATTCTCGAAACACTGACGCCGGAATTCATCGACTACATGCTGACGCGTATTCCGCGTGGCCGCTTTCTGGAAGTCGAAGAGGCAGCGGCAATGGTCGCATGGCTGGTGAGCCGCGAAAACAGCTTCACCACCGCCTCGGTTTTCGACCTTTCCGGCGGCCGGACGACCTATTAGAGGCAGCGGGGAAACCCGGACTTCGATAGATCAGCGAAAAATAAAACGGTCTGCGTCCGGTCAGAATGAACGGGACGCGGCCGATGGAGCAGCCGATGACGCGCATGGGATTTTGCCTGAACCTCAAGCCCGGAACGGTCGAGGAATATAAACGGCTCCACGCCGATGTGTGGCCGGAGGTGCTCGACGCCATCAGCCGGGCCAATATCACCAATTATTCGATTTACCTGAAAGAGCCGGAAAACCTGCTCTTCGGCTATTGGGAATATGCTGGCCAAGATTTCGCCGCCGATATGGCGGAAATGGCGCAGAACGGGCGGATGCGGGAATGGTGGGCGATCTGCGAACCCCTGCAATCGCCCTTCCCGACACGCCGGCCGCAGGAATGGTGGGCGCAGATGCCCGAGGTCTTCCACATCGATTGACGGCGCCGATCGGCATACGTCCGGGTGCGCTTCAAGCGCCGGCCAGACCGTCGGTGCCGATGTTGCTGAGCAGCGTCAGCGTATTGCTCAGCGACGTTTCCAGATGCTCCCGGATCGCCCTTTCGGCCGCTTCCGGATCGTGCGCCTCCAAAGCATCGACAATGGCGCTGTGCTGCTCGATCGTCGTTTCGCCGGCTCCCGGCGAAGGCAGCGACAGAAGGCGGCAGCGGTCCATCTGCGCCTTGGTAATGTCCACCACGCGCCACAGCATGGAATAGCCGTTAACCTCGGCAATGACCCTGTGAAAGGCGTCATCGTGATCGATCGCATCCTCGAAGCGGCTTCTTTTGACCGAAAGCGCATGAAGATCGATGATGTCGCGCAGGCGTTGCACCGCCTCTGCGCTGATGGTTTCGGCCGCGCGGCGAACGCTTTCCCGCTCCAGCGCGATGCGAATGATATAGGCCTCCTGCACCTGCCGGCGGCTGATGGGCGTCACGAAGGTTCCGGCCTGGGCGCGGACATCGATCAACCCCTCGTCCTCCACGCGTTTGACGGCCTCGCGCACCGGCGTGCGGGAGGTGCCGAGACGCTCGGCGATCTCGATCTCGTTGACCGGCGAGCCGGGCGCAAGCCTGCCGGTGACGATGGCGCGGCGAATGAGCTGGTAGATCTGGTCGCGAAGCGGCATGTTCCGCGTGATCGTCACGCCCTTGAGAAATCCGGTCAAATCGGATTTGTCCGGCAAGGAATGGCCGAGATTCGCCTCTTCTTTTGACACGTCCGTATTCTCCCATCAAAACCGGACTCACCGGCACAAATTTCTTTAGCCGGTTTCTTGTCCGTAACCAACCTCCGTGATCATTTCGGTGCAAGCCGCTCTCCGGATGCGCCGAACAGATGAACCTTGCCCGTTTCCGGTTGCAGATGGATGGTCGAGCCCGGCCCCAGATCCAGCCGCTCATGGAAGACGCAATGGACCTGCTGGCTGCCGATTTTCGCCACGACCATCGTTTCGGAGCCGGTCGGTTCGGTCACCACCACCTCGGCGGGAATGCCGTTCGGATCGATCCGCATATGCTCCGGCCGAACGCCATAGTGAACGGCGAGACGGCTCGACTGCAAAGGCAGGGGCAGCATATTGCCGCCGGTGAGCATGAAGCCGTCCTCCACCACCGTTCCGGACAGGAAGTTCATGGCCGGCGACCCGATGAACCCCGCCACGAACATGTTGACGGGATGATCGTAAATCTCAAGCGGCGAGCCGATCTGTTCGATATGGCCGTCGCGCATGACGACGATCCGGTCCGCCATCGTCATGGCCTCGACCTGGTCATGCGTCACGTAAACCGTCGTCGTTCCGAGCCGCTGGTGCAACTCCTTGATTTCGGAGCGCATCTGCACCCTGAGCTTGGCGTCGAGATTGGAGAGCGGCTCGTCGAACAGAAAGACCTGGGGATCGCGCACGATCGCGCGGCCCATCGCCACGCGCTGCCGCTGGCCGCCGGAAAGCTGTTTCGGATAACGGCTCACCAGTTGCTCGAGGCCGAGAATCTGCGCCGCCCGCTGCACCTTGTCGGTGATTTCGGCCGCGGAGGCGCCTTTCAGCTTCAGCGAGAAGGCCATGTTGTCGCGCACCGTCATATGCGGGTAGAGCGCATAGGACTGGAACACCATGGCGATATCGCGCTCCTTCGGCTCCAGTTCGTTGACGATACGGCTGCCGATGGCGATCGTGCCGTCCGAAATATCCTCGAGGCCGGCGATCATCCGCAGCAAAGTGGATTTGCCGCATCCCGAAGGGCCGACCAGAACGACGAACTCTCCGTCGGCGATTGAAAAAGAAATATCCCTGAGCGCTTCATACGCACCGTAACGCTTGACGATGCTCTCTATGTTCACACTGGCCAAATCCGTCTCCTCCGCATTTTGCCCCGGCTTCAACGATCCTTCATATTTCCGGCAAAGCCGGCGCCGCCAGCAGGCCGTTTTCCTGCAAGGCCTGCCACAGCTCCCCCGGTATCTCCTCTTCGAACCAGCCGACCGATTGCCGCAGCTTGTCCGGATGTTTGGCCCCGACCAGCACCGAGACCACGGCTGGATGGAACAGCGGGAACTGCACCGCCGCCGCCCCCAATGGCACATCGAAACCGGCGCAGATCCGCGCCAGTTCTTCCGTGCGCCTGACGATGTCGGCGGGCGCGTCGCTGTAGTTGAACTTGCCGCCGGCCGCCGTGCCCGTGGCGAGAATGCCGGAATTGAAGACCCCGCCGATAACGATGGCCGTGCCCTGCCGGTGGGCGCGGTCGAGCAGCGGCACCGCATCCTGTTCCAGCAGGCTGTGCCGGCCGGCCAGCAGGCAGCAATCGAGATGCACCTCGTCCATGGCGGCGGCGATCGCCTCCGCCTCATTGACGCCCAGCCCGAAGCCGCCAATCAAACCGGCCTCGCGCAATTCGACCAGCGCCCTGAAACCGCCGGATGTCAATTGCCGCCAGAGCGCGGCGTTTCTTTCGCCATGGGTCAGGACGCCGATATCATGGATGAAGAGAATGTCCAGACGGTCGGTGCCCATGCGCTGCTGGCTGTCGTCGAAGCTGCGCATGATGCCGTCATAGCTGTAATCGAAGCTCTCGCGAAACGGCAGCCCGTTCTGCCAGCCCGGATCCAGCGGATTTTTCGGCGGCTCCGGCGGCAGGCGGCGGCCCGGCCGGTCATTGGCGAAAAGACGGCCGACCTTGGTGCTGACAATCGCTTCATCGTGCTGCGGCGTTTCACGCAGAAACTGCCCGAGCAGGTGCTCCGCCCGGGTCAGCCCATACATCGGCGCAACATCGAAATAACGGATGCCACACTGCCAGGCGGCCTGAAGCGTCGCCAGCGCGTCAGTGGCGCTCACCGGCGCATATAGCCCGCCGAGCGAGGCGCAGCCCATGCTGAGCGCCGTCACCGAAAGCTTCGTGGTTCCGAGACGTCGTTTATCCCCTGCCCGCATCGTAATCTCCTTTGCATTTCTCGATCATTACACTAATATAACGAGTAATCAAGGTTCTTCCGGAGGCAAGCGCATGGGCAAGATACGTATCGGTCTGGTCGGCACCGGATTCATGGGCCGCACACATAGCAACGCGTTCCGGCAGGCGCCGGTGTTTTTCCCGGGCGAGACATCCGTCGAACTCGCCGCAGTCTGCGCCCGCAACGAGGACAACACCGCGAAATTCGCGGCACTCTGGGGATATGGCGGTTACGAAACCGATTGGCGGCGCCTGGTGGAGCGCGACGACATCGACCTGATCGACATCGCCACGCCCAATCACCTTCATGCCGAGATCGCGCTGGCCGCAGCCGCCAGCGGCAAGATGGTCTCCTGTGAAAAACCGCTGGGCATGTCCCTCCAGCAATCGCGGCAGATGGCGGATGCCGTCGCGGCGGCGGGTGTGAACAGCATGGTCTGGTACAATTACCGGCGCATCCCGGCCGTAACCTTTGCCAAACGCATGATAGAGGACGGCAGGCTTGGGCGCATATTCCACTATCGCTCGAAATTCCTGCAGGACTGGACCATCTCCGCCGATCTGCAGCAGGGCGGTGCTGGCACATGGCGGCTGGATGAGGCGGCGGCGGGCAGCGGCGTCACGGGCGACCTGCTCGCCCATTGCATCGACACGGCGATGTGGCTGAACGGCCCCATCGCCGAAGTGTGCGGCATGACCGAAACCTTCATAAAGGAGCGCATCCATGCCGCGACCGGCACACGCCGCCCCGTGACCATTGACGATGCCAGCGCCTTTCTCGCCCGCTTTTCGAACGGATCGCTCGCCACCTTCGAAGCGACACGCTACGCGCGCGGCCACAAGGCGCAATTCACCTTCGAGATCAATGGCGAACGCGGATCGCTCGCCTGGGATCTGCACGATCTTCACCGCCTGAGCTATTTCGACCATGGCGGTGACGGCGCTATGCGCGGCTGGCGGACAATCCACGTCACGGATGGCGACCATCCCTATATGGAGGCCTGGTGGGTGCCCGGCCTGCAGATCGGCTACGAGCACAGTTTCATCCATCAATTCGCGGATTTTCTCAAAGGCCTCGAAACCGGGCAGCCGCTGGTTCCCGATTTTCGGGCCGCGATGCAGACCGACGCCGTCACCGATGCGGTAATCGCATCCGCCCGCTCCGGCAACTGGCAGACGATAGATTGCCCGGATTGAACTTTTAACGCGCCGGCGCGATTCCAGCCTCAGCTGAAGATGACAAGCAGGAATTGCCCCGCCCGAAAAATCATCGCGTCTCGTGCTCGCGGCGCAAACGCTGCATCTCCTTGTTTTCACATGTTTTCAAAGGAAAAAACAGACTGCCTTTCATGCCGGAAATGCAAGCATCACCCCTCCCCACCCCCTTGACCACGATGCATTATACTAGTATTCAAATATACAGCAGAGAATGAATTTCCGGCCCCGGCCGTTTCACGCAGATAAATCATGGCCCGCTACATCAAACTGACTGAAACCGATAATATCATCGTCGCCGTGGAGCCGATCGCGCCCGGCGAAACCGTGGCGGAGATCGCCGCCCGCGAGCGCATCCCCCGCGGTCACAAAATGGCGTTGCAGGCGATTGCAAGCCACACGCCCATCGTCAAATATGGCCAGATCATCGGCTTTGCGGCGCGCGACATCGAGCCGGGGCAATGGGTTCACGAACATAATGTGACGATGCAGAGCTTCGAGCGCGGTTATGCGAGTGGCGGGGAAGCCAGGCCGACGCGTTATGTCGAGCCGGAAAAACGGCGCAGTTTCAACGGCTTCCGGCGCGCCAGCGGGCGTTTCGGCACCCGCAACTACATCGCCGTCCTCACCTCGGTGAACTGTTCCGCCACCGCCTCACGCTTCATCGCCGACGAGGTCAACCGCTCGGGCATTCTCGGCCAGTTCCCGAATGTGGACGGCGTCATATCGCTCGTCCACGGCACCGGATGCGGACTGGATATTCATGGCGAGGCCTACGAATTGCTGAAACGCACCCAATGGGGTGTGGCACAGAACCCGAATATCGGCGGCGTGCTGATGGTGGGGCTGGGTTGCGAAGCGTTTCAGATCCCGCGCTGGATGGATGCTTACGGTGTCAAAGAAAACGAGACCTTCCGCACGCTCACCATTCAGGAAGTTGGCGGCACACGCAAGACGGTGGAGGCCGGCGTCGCCGCCATCCGCGAGATGCTGCCGGTGGTCAATCTTGCCGGGCGCGTTCCCGCCCCCGCGTCGGAACTGATGCTGGCGCTGCAATGCGGCGGCTCGGACGGCTATTCCGGCATCACGGCCAATCCGGCGCTCGGCATTGCCGCCGATATATTGGTCGCCGAAGGCGGCACGGCGATCCTCTCGGAAACCCCGGAGATTTATGGCGCGGAACATCTGTTGATCCGCCGGGCCGAGCGGCCGGAGGTCGGCGAGAAGCTGGCCGAACGCATCCGCTGGTGGGAGAATTACACGCGGCGGCACGATATGGAGATGAACAACAATCCCTCCCCGGGCAACAAGGCGGGCGGCTTGACGACCATTCTCGAAAAATCGCTGGGAGCGGCGATGAAGGGTGGCTCGACCAATCTGACAGCGGTGTTCAACTACGCCGAACCGGTCGACGCCAAGGGACTGGTCTTCATGGATACGCCCGGTTACGACCCTGTTTCAGCCACCGGCCAAGTGGCGGGCGGCGCCAATATCCTGTGTTTCACCACAGGGCGGGGCTCGGCCTTCGGCTGCAAACCCACCCCTTCGATCAAGCTCGCCTCCAATTCCTACATCTTCGATAAGATGGCGGAGGATATGGACATCAATTGCGGCGACGTGCTGGACGGCACGACCTTGCAGCAGAAGGGCGAGGAAATTTTCACCCGCATCCTGGCCGTCGCCTCCGGCGAGCGCACCAAATCGGAGCTTCTCGGCTATGGCGACAGCGAATTCGTTCCCTGGTCCATTGGCGCGACGATGTGAGCGGCTGGGTACGCAAATGTGGCGCGTCCGCGCCGATGTTTAAGGAATAGGTACATAGACGGCGTCGGGCGTCAGCGTATCGCAAATATTATATTAATGTAATGAAATTTTGAGTGCTCTGGGAGGAGAACATGGCGGCAACGGCGAGTGCGCTGCGCATGCGGGGGATCAGCAAGATCTTTCCCGGCGTGAAGGCGCTGTCCAACGTCAATTTCACGGTGGAATATGGTCGCATCCATGCCGTCGTCGGTGAAAACGGCGCGGGTAAATCGACGCTGATGAAAATTCTGAGCGGTAGCTATCTGCCGACAACAGGCACGACGGAAATTGCCGGCGTGGAGGTGCATATGCGCCGGCCTGCCGATGCGCAGAAACTCGGCATTCGCATGGTGCATCAGGAACTGAACCTCGTTCCGGACCTCACCGTTGCGGAAAACATCTATCTCGGCCGCATGCCGCGCCGCCGCTTTCTGGTCGACAGGCAGGCCATGCTGCGCAATGCGGCCACGGTTCTGAAGGAACTGGAGGCGGCGATCGACCCGAAGGCACGGCTCGGCGACCTGACGATCAGCCAGCAGCAGCTCGTCGAGATCGCCAAATCCTATTGCGCCGATCCGCGCATCATCGTCCTCGACGAGCCGACATCGAGCCTCAGCGAACACGAGACCGCGGCGCTGTTTTCCATCCTGCGCAAGATGAAAAGCCAGGGCATCGCCATCATCTATATCAGCCACCGGCTGAAGGAGGTGCTTGATATCGCCGACGACGTGACCATTCTGCGCGACGGCAGCATGATCGAGACCCGTCCGGCCGCCGGCATCACCGCCGCTGAAATGATCCGCCTCATGGTCGGGCGCGAAGTCGCCAATGTCTTTCCCAAGACGCCATCGAAGATCGGCCCGGTGGCGTTCAAGGTCACGGGACTGAGCGACGGCGAAAAATTCCACGATGTCGGTTTCGATGTCCGCGCCGGAGAAATCCTTGGGCTGACCGGCCTGGTGGGGGCCGGCCGCACCGAGGTCGCCCAGGCGATCTTCGGTCTGGCGCCGCTGACGGCGGGCCGCATCGAGATAGACGGCAAGGTCGTTACCGTCGGCTCACCGGCGGCGGCCGTCAAGGCCGGCATCGCCTATGTTCCCGAAGATCGAAAAGCCGATGGCATCGTGCCGTCCATGAGCGTGCGCGAAAACATCAGCCTGCCGGTACTGCGGCGTTTGAGCCGCCTCGGACGCATCGGCATGGGCGGGGATCGCGGGCTCGCGGCGAAATATACGCGCGATTTTTCCATCGTCCCGCCCGATCCGGAGCGGCGTATCAATCTGCTTTCGGGCGGCAACCAGCAGAAGGCGATCATTTCACGCTGGCTGGCGGCCGGGCCGAAGGTGCTGATCCTCGATGAGCCGACACGCGGCGTCGATGTCGGCGCGAAGGCGGAAATCCACCGCATCATCGGAGAACTCGTGGCCGGTGGCATGGCCGTGGTGATGATTTCCTCGGAACTGCCCGAAGTGATGGGGGTCTGCGACCGGGTGGTGGTCATGCGCGATGGACGCGCCTCCGCCCCCATCGCGCGCGGAGACGTGACGGAAGAGCGCATCATGGCGCTTGCAACAGGAGAAGAACCAGCGTGACCGAAATGACCGCGATCACCGAAAAACAAAACGTCGCCCCGCGCTTTCATCGCGGCGGGCGGCTGGCCGGCCTGTTCGCCAAAGGCGGCCTCCTGCTGGCCATTCTTCTCGTGACCCTCTACGGCTCGCTCTCAAGCCCCGTCTTCTTCACCACAGGTAATTTCATCAACATACTGACATCCATGGCCATCGTCGGCATCGTGGTCGTCGGCATGACCTTCGTTCTCGTCACCGGCGGGCTTGCGGATCTCTCCGTGCCGGCGACCATCGCCTGCGGTGCGATCCTTTCCCTGGCGTTGCAGCCGGAGATCGGCGCCCTTCCCGCCTTCCTGGTCGCGGTCGCACTCGCCGGCGCCTGCGGTCTCATCAACGGATTGCTGATCGGTTATATCGGCGTCAATCCGATCATCGCGACCCTCGGCCTCGGCACCATCATTCTTGGCATCGTGCAGGCGGCTGTCGGCGGCGTGATCGTTTATGGAACGGACCCGGCCATCGCCGCCTTCGTCAAAAGCCGCATCCTCGGCGTTCCGCTTGTCGTGCTGGTGTTTCTCGCCGTAGCAGCGGCCGGCCATTTCGTCCTTTCCAGCACCGTCTGGGGCCGGTGGACGCTGGCAACCGGCGGCAATTACCGCGCGGCGCGGGCAAGTACCGTGCCGGTCAGGGCGGTCAAGGCCGGGGCTTTCGTCATCACCGGGCTGGCGTCCGGCCTCAGCGGCGGCCTGCTCGGCCTTACCCTGCAAAGCGCGCGTCCACTGGTGGGAACGGGATATGAATTCAGCGCCATTACGGCCGTCGTGGTCGGCGGCATCTCCATCATGGGCGGTTTCGGCTCCGTGCCGCGCGCCATAGCCGGCCTCGTCCTCGTCCAGCTCTTGACCAATGTCATGGTGCTGCAGGGAGTTCCGACCCCCATCCAGGGTTTTGTCCTCGGGTTGCTCATCGCTTTCGCGGTCGCTCTCGATGTCGCGCTTCGCCGGAGGTCCGTGGCATGAACGAATTATTGTCTGCACTGTCCCGTTATCGCGTAACGATCATATTGGGCGCGACGCTGGTCATTGCCGCCCTCACCGTACCCGGCTTCGTCAGCCTCACCACCGCCAGCCTCGGCCTCGATCGCGGCGCGTCGATCGGCATCGTCGCGATTGGCCTGACGGTGCTGCTCATTGCCGGCCAGATCGATCTTTCCGTCGGCGCGGTCTTTGCGCTCTCCGGCATCGTGGCGATTTCGCTGCAGGCTGAGCTCGGCATATGGCCGGCGGCCGCGCTCGGGGTACTGACCGGCATCGCCGCGGGTGTCTTCAACGGCATTCTCACAGTCGGCCTGAAGATCAACGCGCTGGTCGCGACGCTGGCCAGCATGCTGATTTTCCGCTCGCTGGCCCATTGGATCACCGGCAGCCAGCCGGTTTCAGGCACCGATATCATCTTTGCCGTTACGCTTTCGCATGTCTACGCGGAATTCTTCACGGCCCGCAGCGCCCTGTTTCTGGCCGGCATCGTGCTGCTCGATTTCTGGCTGCGGCGCACCGTTTCGGGCCGCAACCTTTTCGCGGTCGGATCGAACCCCGCCGCCGCCGAGGCAAGCGGCATCTCATCCGGCCGGACGCTGTTCCTGAGCTTCGTTTTCGCGGGCGCGCTAGCCGGTCTGGCAGGCGTTTTCGAAAGCCTGACGACCAATACGGGTTCGCCGGTCTTCGGCGCGGAAATCACCGTCGTCATCATTGCCGCCGTGGTGGTGGGAGGCACCCGGCTGGAAGGCGGTCGCGGCTCGGCACTCGGCACGCTCGGCGGGGTTCTGACGATTGCGGCGCTGACCACGGCGATGGAGTTCCAGTCCGTACCCGCCTATGTGCAGCAGATCGTCAACGGGCTGATCCTGATCCTGCTGGTCGTGCTCGACCGCACCGTGCGCGCAAGGCCGCGTCCGGCAATGCCGATACTGAAATCCCTTTAACCAGACATGTCACTTAAGGAGGAGTTTGTGATCATGAATAAAAAGACCCTGTTTGCCGGTATGGCGACGCTTATTGTCTCGGCCGGCTTCGCCGAGGCCAAGACGGTGTGTTACGTCACGGCCGCCGATTCCCATGCCTATGTCACGCCGGCCAACAAGGCCATCGATGCACGGGCCAAGGAACTCGGTGTTGAGGTTCTCAGCCTCAGCCAGAATTTCGACGTCCAGACCGGTGTGCAGCAGATCAATACCTGCATTGCCCGCAAGGCGGCCGGCATCATTTTATGGCCGCTCGATCCGCAGGCCTATATTCCCGGCCTCGCAAAGGCCAAGGCGGCCGGCATTCCCGTCAATCTCATCAACTCGCCGATGAACGACGCGGCCAAGCCCTTCATCACCTCCTTCACCGGCCCGGATGTCTATTCGGAAGGTGAAATGGCGGCCGAGGCGCTCCAGAAGGCGCTGAACGGCAAGGGTTCCATCGTCATCATCGCCGGTCAGGCCGGCAATGGCACCACCATCGGCCGCGTCGACGGCTTCAAGGCCAAGCTGAAGGCGCTCGGCAGCAAGATCGAGGTTCTCGATACCGTCAATGCGGATTTCGACCAGCAAAAGGCGCTCGTCGCCAGTCGTGACCTGATCACCCGTTTCGGCGACAAGATCGCCGGCGTCTACGCCAATGACGACACCATGGCGCGCGGCTTCATCGACGCCTGGAAAGAAGCCAGACCCGGCAAGGCCACACCGCCGATCGTCGGCATCAATGGGCAGAAAGACGCCTTCGAGTCTATCAGGAACGGCGAAATGTACGCCACCATCGTGCAGTCGCCGATCGAGGATGGCCTGCTGGCGATCAACGCCATGGCAGATATCCTGAACGGCAAGAAAATCGACGCCCGGCTGCCTATCCCGCTGACGGTTGTAACGAAGGCGAATGTGGAGAAGGAAAAGCCCGCCTTCTGAACGATGCAGCATCGGCCCGGTAAAGGCGGATGTCTTCATAGCCAGATATAGAAAATGCCGCGCAATTATTTTCGATTGCGCGGCATTTTATCTTCATCGGCGGAAATCTGTGTGCCGAAGCGCGTTGAGGCCAAGCGCCGCCGCCCAAAACTCCCGCCAGCCATCCTTTGCCGGTCTTCAGGCCGAGAGGCTCAGCCCCAGAAAGCGTCGGGTTTGATATTCCGGCCAAGCCGGCCAGAGATCATTTGCGCGCAGCGGTGCGGCGGCAGCGCCAGTTCCAGTCTCTTGGCTCACCCGTGTCCATATGGACGGATTCGGTGTGGCAATAGGTGCCGACGCCACCGCGTTCCGGCAGGGAACGCAGATAGGTCGCAAGCTCCCATTTGGAGACACCCTTGATCTGGATGTCGGCGGCATCGCAGGTATAGTGCTTGGAGCCCTGCCTTATGCCCTTCGGCGGGCGATAGCCCGAGGTGACGATTGCCGGGCTGTTGTAGTGGCGCTCCACATCCTTGATCATCCGCACCAGTTCCGGCTTGAAACAGCCGACTTCGACACGGTCCGTCTGCAGGAAAAGCCCGTTCGGGGCAACGCGGGTAAGGCCGGAGAGCGAAGCGAGCTTCATCAGGCCGGTCGGCTGGTCATCCTCTTCATCGAGATGGGCATCGTCGAATTCGTCGGACATCATCGAGCGGCCGGAAAGCGCGATACCCATCGTCCCGTCCGCGGCTCCGGGCAATGCGGCGACCTGCATATTGCCCGCCGTACCACTTTCAATCATCTTCGGCAGGCGTTTCTTGGCCGCTCCGGCGAAAAATGCCGCAAGCGTCACGCCCTTACCCTCGCCTTCCTTGCCCCCATCCACGGCTGGCTGCGGAGCAACGGCCGCAAACTGTTCCGAGGCCGACTGTGGTACGGGCACCGGAACCGGCTGACGATTTTCGCTATGCTGTTCCGCCGGCGCCTGCCCGGCCGCCGGGACCGGAACCGGCGCTGTCACCGGTTGAGGTTGCGCCGCCTGCACCGGCGCCGAATAGACGCTGCTGACGGCGGGAGTGATCCTCTGGGTAGTGCCCGCAGCAGCGGCTGTGCCCGGCGTCGCTGCAGCACCGGCGGGCGCTGCGGCAGATGCGGTGGAATAAATGCTTGTTGTCCCCGCGGAGATCGCCGTTGGCTGCGTCGTCAATCCGCCAATGTCAGGGGCGGCGCCATAGGCCTGCGCCGGACCGCCCGATGCCTGCGGCTGGGCGGGCGCGGCCGCGCCGGCTGCCGATGCCACGGCGGGATCCACATAGTGCCCCGGTTGCGCGCCGGCCGCGGCGGTGGCAGCGGCAGACGTGGCGGCTTGCGGCTTATGTTGTGCGGCGATTTCCGGTTTTTTGGTCGCGGCGGCCATCTCGTCGTCGGTCACCGCCGAAACGCATCCGGAAAGCCCGAGCAGCGAAACCGCGATGACGAGACGCTGACAGACCAGGCGTCCTTTCGCGCTCTCGACAGTTTTCATGGGTGGCCTCCGTATCTTGCATTTCCAACAGCAGCACGGGAACGGGCGCGTGTGCTTCCCCAAAACGGGACTGGCCGTTTCGATTCGCGGACTATGCCTCATCCCCTCGGGACAAGGCAAGAGCACCCGAAAATGCCGCTACTCACCGGAAAATCCTCACCAGGAACCGGTATTCTGCATAGATATCCACGGTTCGGCTGGTGCGAGGCTTTCGCCCTTCTGCAGAATTTCGAAGGAAATACCATCCGGCGAGCGCACGAAGGCCATGTGCCCGTCGCGCGGCGGCCGGTTGATGACGATGCCGTTCTGCTGCAGGCGGGCGCAGAAGTCGTAGATATTGTCGACTTCATAGGCCAGATGGCCGAAGTTGCGGCCGCCGGTATAATCCTCGGTATCCCAGTTATAGGTGAGTTCGAGGCACGGCGCCTTGTTTTCCTTCGCCGCAGCAATGTCGTCGCGCGCCGCAAGAAACACCAGCGTGAATCGGCCTTTTTCATTCTCGATTCGGCGTATTTCCGTAAGACCCAAGAGGTCGCCATAGAATTTCAGTGATTCGCCAAGGTCTTTGACGCGAACCATCGTGTGCAGATACCGCATTTTATTCCTCTCCATTACACGGGTCCGGAGCCGTTAAACACATGATGGCAAGCCCCGGACAAGGACGGCGACATAAAAGCAGGTGCGTAAATCAAAAACTAGGGCTTGCGTGAAACCGTTACCAAGATGTTAATCTGGCGCACAGGAATCAGTTGACCGGTGTATGGCGCGTAATCGAGGGGTTGGCAGGATATGGCTGATAGGATGTCATCGAAAACGATAGTCGATGTCGAGGACCTTTCGGGCGATGCCGTGGACCTGACCGAAATCACCGGCGTCGTGAAGTGGTTCGATGTCGCCAAGGGTTTCGGCTTTATCGTGCCCGACAACGGCACGCAGGATGTGCTGCTGCACGTCTCCTGCCTGCGCCGCGACGGTTACCAGACCATTCTCGAAGGCACGCGCATCGTCGCCCTCATCCAGCGGCGCGACCGCGGCTTCCAGGCTTTCCGCATCCTGTCCATGGATCAGTCGACCGCCGTTCATCCCTCGCAGCTGCCGCCGGTGCGCACCCATGTGCAGGTGACGCCTTCGAGCGGGCTTGAGCGCGCCATCGTCAAGTGGTTCAACCGTACCAAGGGTTTCGGCTTCCTGACGCGCGGCGAAGGAACGGAAGATATCTTCGTGCATATGGAAACGCTGCGCCGTTTCGGCCTGACGGAGCTTCGCCCCGGCCAGGTGGTGCTGGTGCGTTACGGCGATGGCGACAAGGGCCTGATGGCGGCGGAAATCCACCCCGACAACCCGGTTTCCATCGGGATGTCGCATTGATGTCCGCCCTGCCCCATATGGTGAAAAGCGCCATCATGGCGCTTCTTTTTTTCACGCTCGCCGGAGCCGTCCAGGCCCAGCAACAGCAGACATTCACCTCAGAACCGCTGCAGATTGAAACCGCCGGGGGAAAGAGCCACGATTTCACTGCCGAACTGGCGCTGAACAACGCCCAGCGTGAACAGGGCCTGATGTTCCGCAAGAGCATGCCGCTTGAAAACGGTATGTTGTTCGACTTCGGTGAGCCGCGTGACGTCGCCATGTGGATGCGGAACACGCTCATCCCGCTCGACATGCTGTTCATCGCCCGTGACGGCCGCATTACCCATATTCACGAAAACGCGGTTCCGCATTCGGAAGCGATCATCAGCTCCCGCGGGCCGGTAAAATTTGTGCTTGAGCTGAATGGCGGCACTGCGAAACGCTATGGCATCAAGCCGGGCGATATGGTCCGCAGCGCACAAATCGGCAACCGGAAATGACATTGCCGCGTTATTGCGTCTGAAGGAGCCGGACGAGGTTTCGCCCGGCTGGCGCAATGTTCAGTAAACCGGCTCGATATGGCTCAGAATCCGGCAATTGGAAATGGAAGCGGCAAGATTGATGGCGATGTCGATCGCCTCAACCGAATCAGCCGTGCCTTCCAGATAGATCACGTCATTTTCGACAGTCGCCGAAATACGCGACTTCTCGAGACCCGATTCGAAGGCCAGTGCCGAAGTGATCGCCTGGCATACGCCGGCCATGCGGTCTCCGAAGAAGCTTTCCTGAATGCCTGACAAATTGAACATATACGTTCTCCTTCTTATGGACATAACAACGCCCTGAGGGCGGTTTTGTTCATCTCCGGTTCATCTATTTGTTCATCTTCCATTCATCTTGGAAAATTGGAACCCCCCGACCGATCACATTTTAGGTGATCGGGAACCATTTCGTGAGGCGGGCATTTCGCGCATGGGAGTAAAAACCGCCATGAAGGCGTGTGAAACAGGGAGGAGAATGACATGCTGATTAACAGAACGGAGCCGTGTCACCATGCCTCGTGGATGAAGCCGGTGGCGATCCACCTGCCGCTTTGTGTTGCCGTGGAAATTTACAGCCCGCTGGTGGCGCTCGACATGCTGATGTACCGCTGGCCCGAGGAGCACGGGCCGGAATATGAGGAGGCGCGCAGGAACTGCCTCGATGCCATCGCCGGCAGGTGCGACATCGAGAAAGCACGGGAATCGTTTCTCATTGCAAGCAGTCATGCCCATATCCTGAACGTCCACTAAAATTCACTGACCGTCATGATGATTGGGCCCTTCTCCACGGAGGGCTTTTCTTTGCGCGGCGCTGCCGCGACGCCCTGATGCACGGCGCGGCCCTCCTCGCCTGTTGATCATGACATGTAACTGTCACGCAAACGTTATAATCGGCAGGGACGAATTCCATGGAATCGATTGGCGGGAGAACCGCCGAAAGCTTGGGAGTGGAACTGGCCAGCATGGAAACTGTCTTTGCCCTTTGCGCAATTCTGCTCCTCGGCTTCAATCTTCTCGGGGTCATTCTGGCCGGCTGGCGACTGACGAGGCGGGATGCGGAAAACGATCTTGTCCGGCAAAAACCGCCCGTCTCGCTGGTGGTGCCGCTGCGCGGGGTGGAAAACTTCACGCCCCTGACGCTGTCACGCGCTTTTGAGCTCAACTGGCCGAATTACGAGTTGCTGTTTTGCGTCGCCGATGAATTCGATCCCGTGATCGAGGAAGTGCGCAAAGCCCAGTTGGCCTTCCCCACGGTTTCCATGCAATTGCTCATCGGTGACGACCGCATCAGCGCCAATCCGAAACTGAACAATTGCGTCAAGGGCTGGCGCGCCGCCCAACATGAGTGGGTAATTCTGGCCGATTCGAACGTGCTGATGCCGAAATCCTATATTGCCACCATGATGTCGGCCTGGCGGCCCGATAGCGGGCTGGTCTGCTCGCCGCCGCTCGGCTCCCGGCCGGCGGGTTTCTGGGCGCATGTCGAATGCGCCTTCCTCAACGGCTCTCAGGGCCGCTGGCAATATGCGGCTGAGGCGATCGGCATGGGTTTCGCGCAGGGCAAATCGATGTTGTGGAACAAGCCGTTCCTGGAGGACAATGGCGGCATTCGCGCGCTCGCCGCCGAAATCGCCGAGGACGCCGCCTCGACGAAGCTGGTTCGGAGCGCCGGCCGCAAGGTGCATCTGGTCTCCGCCCCGTTCGAGCAACCGCTTGGCCAACGCCATGCCGGCGAAATCTGGTCGCGCCAGACCCGCTGGGCACGGTTGAGACGCGTGACCTTCCCGCAATATTTCGCACCGGAAATCCTGACCGGCGCGCTTCCGCCACTTCTTTTCGCGCTCGCCGCCGCTGCCATGATGGATGTGAACCTCGTGGCAACGGCCTTTGCCGTACTCGCCCTCATGTATGTGCCGGAACTGGCGCTTGCCGCGCTCAATCGCTGGCCGGTATCGCTCCATACGCTGCCGGCCATGATCGCCCGGGACATGATCATGCCCGTCGTCTGGGCGCGCAGCTGGATCGGCAGCGCGGTGGCATGGCGCGGCAATGTCATGACCATCGGCACGGCGGAAAGCACGCTGGCTGGACCGTCAACGGAATAAATCACAGCTATTTGTAAGAGGTTACGCCGGAAAGCTGATGTTTTGCTTTAAAATGGTCGGAGTGGAGAGATTCGAACTCCCGACCCTCTGGTCCCAAACCAGATGCGCTACCAGACTGCGCTACACTCCGCCGAGGCGATGGCTGGGGAATACACGGTTCACCCGAAGTCCGCAACAGGGAAATTCATCTTTGTTCAGCGACGGCCCTGATCGGCGAAACGTGACCGCGAAGCGGCGGGGCGCGATAGGACAGCAAGGGGATAATCGTCTTGACTCTCACCCGAAGTCAGTCCATTTCAAATTCAACGTTCCTGACACGATTTGGTTATTCTATTCAGGTACGTGATGAATAATTCGGGGCGTTTCGCCCCGCTGTCCAACCGGAGCAGTTTCGACATGTCTGCGAAGATTTACCGCCCTGCAAAAACCGCCATGCAATCCGGCAAGGCGAAGACCAATGTCTGGGTTCTGGAATTCGACGCCGAGGTTCCGCGCAAGATCGATCCGATCATGGGTTACACCTCCAGCTCCGACATGAAGCAGCAGCTGAAGCTGAATTTCGAGACGCAGGAACAGGCCGAAGCCTATGCCCAGCGCAAGGGCATCGAATACCGCGTCATCCAGCCGAAGGAAGCGACCCGCAAGGTGGTTTCCTATACCGACAATTTCCGTTTCAACCGCACCCAGCCCTGGACGCACTGAAACACGACGATCAAAGTTTTTGCCGGAGTATCGATTGCCCGGCATGACGGCCCCTTAGCTCAACTGGATAGAGCAACTGCCTTCTAAGCAGTAGGTCGCAGGTTCGAGTCCTGCAGGGGTCGCCATTTTTCTGCAACGCCAGATATGTCCGGATTATCTGAAGGACTCCGAAACTCAGCGCTTGGCACCTCTGGACTCATTCGGTTTACAATCAGCCCCTCATGAGGGGTCAGGCACCTGTCGCAAGGGTGCGGATCAGCTACGCTTCGCGAACAGATTTGGTGCGGCTGCCACAGCCAGTCCCAATGCGGCGGATATGAAGCCGATAAAATCGGAGATCGTTTTCAGCTCACCTTCGAAGCCCATCCCCTGCAGTAATAGGCTTGTTCCGTAAAATAGGGGCAAGACGAACCCGAAGACAGTTATCAGGAATAGCGCAACTCTCTGGACAGCCAGCGTCGTCGGACGCGTTGGTTTCCACCGAAGCAGCAGGATGATGACGGCCAGTGCAGAAATGCTCAAGAAACCGTCGACCACCAACTGAGCGTTCACGTTTATCAGGCTGTCATTCGTCCAAAAGTTTATTCCGGAGACGGATACGAGAAGAAAAAACACGATCGAAACCACGATCGCCTCTGTCTTGCTGGACATGCCTGGGTCAAACACGAGAGCTCCGCAGACGATGCCTACGGTCATGGACAAGGGCAAGAGGAGCATTCGACCCCATTCTCCCGTGTTCGTGTTTTTGGTCACCCCGGATACGGTTGGGGTAATTACGTCTAAGAACCACCAGCCGACCCCAACGCCTAACAGACTAAGCACCATAAACGCACCGAGACTCACCAAAACTCCCACTGCGATAGCCCAAACCGCCCGCCCCATTTTGTCCCCCCGACCGTGGCGCTACTGCTATGCCGAACAATATCGTGGAATCGATCAATATTAAATGACCGTGCTGAGGCGGCTTTATTCAATGACTGAAGATAACTGGCGGCATCAATTGTCGCAAAGCGCCCAGATGCGGGAGGTGACTGCGCTTCCGGTCGTGCAGATTTGCAGCTCATGCGCGCTCGAAAGACGCGCCTACCCCTGCCCCATCAGCGTGAAATACCCCCACGCCACCACGAAAAACGCGATGACAGCCGCAACCGTCAGCGCCTTTTTCGCTTTCGGCCCGAGCGGTTCGCGTGGCTTCTTCGGCGGCACCGGCTTGCGGAACTTCACCACATTGTCGTTCATTTCATCATCGTCCTGGCTGTCGCTGCTGAACCCTCTGCCGTCTCCGTGGCATCGGCCTTTTCAATCCTTATCTCTATCAGACCAGAACTATCATAAATATTACCAAGTTTTCACTTCACCCTTGGGGCAAGCTATGTCACTTCCCACAATCAGAGGAATACACAGCGACAGACGGATGGACAAACCGCAGAGCGGAAACAACCCTCTGTGGTATTTTGAATTTTGCGGGTGACGAGAATGAATGACGCCAATACGAGTGGCCGCGACACGAAAAACAGCCAGCCCGATCTGCGCGAGATTCTGGGAACGAACAGAAACGGCAGAAAGAAAAAGTCGCGCCGCTATCTCTATATCGCGGCAGCCATTGTGCTGCTCGGCGGTGGCGTTGGTTATTATTATCAGTCGCGCGCGGCAGGCGTTGCCTATAACTACACCACGGAAGCGGCCCGTCAGGGTGATCTCTCGGTCATCGTCACCTCCACCGGCTCGGTTCAGCCGACGGATCAGGTCGACATATCGAGCGAATTGTCCGGCACGGTGCGCAAGGTCAATGTCACCTATAACAGCCCGGTCAAGGCCGGAGACGTTCTGGCGGAGCTGGATACCAACAAGCTCGAAGCCGACGTGCAGAGCGCCCGCGCCAAGCTTGCCTCCGCCAAGGCCAATGTGCTGAAGGCGCGCGCCGATCTCGGCTCGGCAAAGACATCCATGGAACGCCTGCGGTCGCTGGTGCAGAACCGGGTTTCCAGCCAGCAGGATCTGGATGCCGCACAATTCACCCACGATGCCGCCGCTGCCACGCTGGAGGTGAACGAAGCGACCGTGCTTTCGGCGGAAGCCGATCTGCGGCTCGCCGAAGTCAATCTCGGCAAGGCCAAGATCGTCTCGCCCATCGATGGCGTCATCCTCACCCGCAGCGTCGATCCCGGCGCCACCGTCGCCTCCTCGCTCAATGCCCCGGTTCTCTTCACCATCGCCGGCGATCTGCGCCACATGGAATTGCAGGTCTCGGTGGATGAGGCCGATGTCGGCAAGGTCGAAACCGGTCAAAAGGCCACGTTTAATGTCGATGCCTATCCCGACCGCAGTTTCCCGGCGGAAATCGAAACGGTTCGTTTCGCCTCCGAAACCGTGTCCAATGTGGTGACCTACAAGGGCATATTGACTGTCGACAATGCGGAACTGCTGCTGCGCCCCGGCATGACGGCGACTGCGAATATCGTTGTCGAAGAAATCAAGGATACGCTGCTGGTGCCGAATTCGGCGCTTCGTTATACGCCGCCGCGCGAATCCGCTTCCCGTGGCGGTGGGTTGATGAGCCTGTTCCGTCCGCCGCGCATGGGCCGTTCGCAGAACCGCGATGCGGGTCAGGCGGCGGCGGGCAAGAGGACGGTCTGGGTGCTGCGCAACAACAATCCGGTCTCCGTCGCCATCGAAACCGGCTCCACCGACGGCCAGCATACCGTGGTAAAATCGGGCGAATTAAAAGCCGATGACCAGGTAATAACCGACGCAACGGCCCGCAACGCCGGCTGACGGAGGAAAACTTGATGCAACAGCCGCCGCTCATCGAATTCCGCGATGTCGTCAAGCAATATGGCCGCGGCGAAGCGACGATCCGCGCGCTCGACGGCGTCAGCCTGTCGATCCGCGAAAAGGAATTCGTCGCCATCATGGGTCCGTCCGGCTCCGGCAAATCCACCTCGATGAACATCATCGGCTGTCTGGATGTGCCGACATCGGGCGAATATCTGTTTCAGGGGGTGCCGACCAGCGGCTTCGACAATGAGCATCTGACGCTGCTGCGTCGCCATATGCTGGGTTTCGTGTTTCAGGGCTTCAATCTTCTCTCCCGCACCTCTGCGGTGGAAAATGTCGAGCTGCCGCTGGTCTATCGCGGCATGAAGGCCTCGGAACGGCGGTCCCGCGCCATGGAAGCGCTGGCGCAGGTGGGGCTCAAGGGCCGCGAGGATCACACCACGCAGGAGCTTTCCGGCGGCCAGCAGCAGCGTGTGGCCATTGCACGGGCCATTGTCACCCGCCCTGCCCTGTTGCTGGCCGACGAGCCGACCGGTAACCTCGATACGAAGACCAGCAACGAGATCATGGAACTGATCACCGCGCTCAACCGTGAAAGGGGCATCACGGTCGTCATGGTCACGCATGAAGAGGATATCGCCGCCCACGCCGGACGCCTCCTGCGCTTCGTCGATGGCCACCTCGCCTCCGACAGTGCCGCGGACAACAAGGAGACATCGGATGTTCTTTGAAACGTCGCGTCTTGCGTTGCGCGCCATCAGCCGCAACCTCCTGCGCTCCTTCCTCACCGTGCTCGGCGTCGTCATCGGCGTGGCCGCCGTCATCGCCATGGTCACCATCGGCAATGGCACGACGGAACAGGTGAAGTCGGAGCTTTCGCGGCTGGGAACCAACATGCTGTTCGTCCGCCCCGGCCAGTTCGGCCCCGGAAGGGCAAGCACCGAAGCCAAGCGCTTCGATGATCGCGATGTCGAGGCCATCCGCAACCAGATATCGGGCATCCGCGCCGTGGCGCCGCAGAACCGCAGCTCCGCCGCGACTGTCATTTTCGGCGGCAAGAACCATCAGACGAGCGTCATCGGCACCACCAATGATTATCTGATCGCGCAGGACTGGACCATCGCACTCGGCCGCGATTTCCAGCCCGCCGAAGATCGCGGCGGCCAGATCGGCTGCATCATCGGGGAAACGGTACGGCAGGAACTCTTCGGCGCGGAAAACCCGGTGGGGCAGACAGTTCGTGTCAGCAACATCTCCTGCCCCGTCATCGGAGTGCTGGCCAGAAAAGGCCAGTCCGGCCTCGGCGACGATCAGGACGACACGATCATCATGCCGCTTAAAATCCACCAGCGGCGCATTGGCGGCACCACCACCATCTCCTCGATCATGGTCTCCGCGCAGGACGGCGTTTCCACCGCCAAGGTGCAGAGCGACCTGCAGAACCTGCTGCGCGAGCGCCGCCGCATCGGCATCGGCCGGGAGGACGACTTCACCGTCAACGACATGACGCAGATCGCGTCCGCCATGACCGGCACGACGACGCTGCTGACCGGGCTTCTCGGCGCGGTGGCGGCCGTCAGCCTGCTGGTCGGCGGCATCGGCATCATGAACATCATGCTGGTTTCGGTGACGGAACGCACCCGCGAAATCGGCATTCGCCTCGCTATCGGCGCGCTGGAAAAACAGGTGCTGACGCAGTTTTTGGTGGAAGCCGTCATGCTGTCGGCCTTCGGCGGCCTCGTCGGCATCCTCACCGGTCTCGGCCTTGCTTATGCCGTCGTCGGTTATCTCAACGTGCCCTTCGTCACCAGCCCATCGATCATCTTCCTCGCTTTTGCCTTTTCGGCGGCCATCGGGGTGATTTTCGGCTATTTCCCGGCGCGGCGGGCGGCAAGCCTGAGCCCCATCGAGGCGCTCAGGCATGAATGAAAGCTGGATTTTAAACAGCAACCGGCTTTTGGGACAATAAACGGAAACCTCCGGTTCTTCCGGGGGATTGGCCAAACCGGTTTCATCGCTCACTAAGGAGCGCGCAGACCCACCCACTCTTCAAGTGCGCGCTCTATGTCATCCTGATAGGACGGCACATTTTCCCTCTCACTGATGGCGCGGAGATACACTTCCACGGCAGTCCGTTGCAAAGGGGTCAGCAAGGAGAATCTCTCCTGGCACCCGCATAGATAGGGTGCGAACTCATGCCTGTAGTCGCCATCGAGATCAGCGATCATATAGGCAGGCAAATGAAATCGCATTCCTTCAGCATCAAGGAAGGCGGGGCTGCCGGAATGTCTGTTGAGGTCCCCTGGCGGGATAGCCGCCCAATCATTCTTCTCATCGCCAGCGCGGCATGTCGCGCGAACCTCATTGCTCGCGTAGTCGTCAAGCGCCTGCGCCTCGGAGAGACCGACGCCTCCACCCAAAGTGACACCCGCAAATGCCGCCCGCACAGCGGCTTTGGCATTCGCAATCATATCGGGTTCCGGCCTGATCAAATAGTCTGCCTGTTCAATGGTGCGTTCCCCCACTCGCGTCGCCATGCACTGTCGGCCAGTCTCCACCCTCAGTCCGTTCGAGCGGGGGGCTATTCAACGCGTCACCCTTGGATACCGCAGATCCCTTTGTCTCCTCCCAGTAAAATGCAAGGCAAACAATACCAACGATCAGCGTCAGGCCAGCCACGACGCTGGCGACGATCAGTCCCATCGTCCAGATATCAATCGAGGCGCTACTGATGTCCATCCCGGTTCACTCCCCACGATCAATCCCGCCAGCGGCCCGAAACGCCTTCCCGGAGCTGGAAGGCATGCGGTTCCGCATCCCCGCCAAACTTCGCAGACTATCCGATATCCTTGCTGATCTTGCGTCAGGGCGTCAATCGGATAGGCTCGCCCTCAAGTTTATCGGATGGAGTTTGGATGTTCAAATCAGTATCGGACAGCGCCGCTGCCGCAGACGGCGGTTCGCTCGCCCTCTTCGTGGAGCGCGTGGACGGGCAGACGGAGCAGTTTGTGATCAATCGCTCCCTCGCGTCACGCGGGACACCCGACTATAACAAAGTCAGCTCAAGCCTTCGGTCACTTGCCGGGGAGGATTGCGGGACGATCGCTGCGGCTCTCGAGCCGCTGTTGATGACGACGCCACCGATTCATCCGCTGGCGGATTTTATCGATACGCTGAGACAGCAGTCATGATCCTTCGAAAGCTGATTTGCGCGGGGCGCAGTTTGCGGAAAAAGAATCTGAAACCTCTCCTCCGTCATCCTCGGGCTTGACCCGAGGATCTACAAACGTCTCAAGCGATTTGACGGGGATGGATCCTCGGGTCAAGCCCGAGGATGACGTCGCGTTTATGGGAACGCTGTGTGCATAAGAATGGTCTGTGTCTCCATCGCAGAGATAGCGCAACCAATCAAACGCTAGCTTCAGCCTCACGCTGCTTCGCCAGCGCCGCCAGATCGGCGGGCTTCAGCTCAACCGATTCACCGCAGCCGCAGGCGGATGTCTGGTTCGGATTGTTGAAGGTGAAACCGGAACGCATCTTGGTCACTTCGAAATCCATCTGGGTGCCGAGCAGATAAAGCACGGCGGAAGGCTGAACCCAGACCTTTGCCCCTTCGAATTCCACAAGATCGTCCTTCGCATCCGGCTCGGTCACGAGGTCGATGGTATATTCCATGCCCGCGCAGCCGCCCTTCTTGATGCCGACGCGCACGCCCCTGGCATCCGGCCCGGAGTTTTCGACGATTGCTTTAACGCGCGAGGCCGCAGCCCCGGTCATGGTCATGATCGCAAAGCCCATGGGCTTAATTCTCCTTCGACAATCGAGTTCAAGGCTCGATGTTTATGGAATTCAATTTAAGTGCACCCGACAATGTCATCAAGAGATGACACCTGTCAAAATCGCGTCAGACTTAATACCAGCCGACGGCGACCTGCGCTTCTTCCGACATGCGGTCCGGTGTCCACGGCGGATCGAAGGTCATTTCGACGGTGACACCGGAAACACCCTCTACGGCACCAACGGCGTTTTCCACCCAGCCCGGCATTTCACCGGCCACCGGGCAACCGGGTGCGGTCAGCGTCATGACGATCTTGACCATCCGGTCGTCCTCGATATCGATCTTGTAGACGAGACCGAGTTCGAAGATATCGGCCGGAATTTCCGGGTCGTAGACGGTCTTCAGCGCCGCGATCACATCGTCGCTGAGGCGTGCCAGCTCATCCGGCGGAATGGTCGATACCTTTTCCTGAGCTTCGGTCGCATCCTGGGTCTTTGCAGTGGCTTCGGCAGTCATGGTCTTAAACCTCAATCCTGATCTCTTTAATCCCGATATCAGGCGAAAAATTTGCGCGCATATTCCAGCGCCTCGACAAGAGAGTCTACTTCGGCGCGGGTATTGTAAAGGCCGAACGATGCCCGGCATGTGGAGGTGACGCCGAAGCGTTTCAAGAGCGGCATGGCGCAATGGGTGCCCGCCCGCACGGCAACGCCGCGCCGGTCGATCACCATCGAGACATCATGGGCATGGATGCCCGCAAGCTCGAAGGAGAAGATGCCGCCCTTGTCAGGCGCATTGCCGATGATGCGCAGCGAATTGATCTCGCGCAGGCGCTCCGCGGCGTAAGCGGCAAGATCGGCCTCGTGAGCAGCAATCGCGGCACGGCCGAGATTGTCCATGTAATCAAGCGCGTAACCGAGGCCGATCGCCTGCACGATGGGTGGCGTGCCGGCTTCGAAACGGTGCGGCGGCTCATTATAGGTGACATTGTCTTCGGAAACGTCGAGGATCATCTCGCCGCCGCCCTGGAACGGCCGCATCTCGCGCAGGCGATCGGCCTTGCCATAGAGCACGCCGATGCCCGAGGGACCGTAAAGCTTGTGGCCGGTCATCACATACCAGTCGCAATCGATATCGCGCACATCGACCGGCATATGAACCGCGCCCTGCGAACCATCGATCAGCACCGGAATGCCGCGCTCATGGGCGATGCGGCATATTTCCTTGACCGGCACGATGGTGCCGAGCGCATTCGACATATGGGTGATGGCAACGAGCTTGGTGCGCTCCGTCAGGCTCTTTTCGAAAGCCTCGATATGGAACGCGCCGTCATCATCGACAGGCACCCAGACGAGCTTCGCACCCTGCCGCTCGCGGATGAAATGCCACGGCACGATGTTGGAATGATGCTCCATGATCGAGATGACGATCTCGTCGCCCTCGCCGATCTTGGGCATGCCGTAACCATAGGCAACCGTATTGATCGCCTCGGTGGAAGATTTGGTGAAGACGATCTCGTCCACCGAACCGGCGTTCAGGAAACGGCGCACCTTTTCGCGCGCCGCCTCATAGGCGTCGGTTGCGGCATTGGAGAGGAAATGCAGGCCGCGATGCACATTGGCATATTCGTTCGCATAAGCATGCGAAACGGCATCAATCACCACCTGCGGTTTTTGAGCGGACGCGCCGTTGTCGAGATAGACCAGCGGCTTGCCATAGACCTCGCGCGACAGGATCGGAAAATCCCGGCGCACGGCTTCGATGTCATAAGGGGCCGCCACTGCGGTCTGGTCCATTTCTCAGGCCCTTTCTTGGTGCTCTTCTGGAGAGCTCCGGGTTTTGCACAGCGTTACCGCCGCTCTACGTCATCCTCGGGCTTGTCCCGAGGATCTATCCACGTGCACGCTTGTCGAACCGGCGTAGATCCTCGGGACAAGCCCGAGGATGACGACGGAGAAGTTGCTAAGCGTGATGCTCCAGCCAGCCGGAGATGATCGTCTCCAGCGCCTCTACAAGATTTTCTTCTTCCAGTTCCTCGACGATCTCGGCGACGAAGGCGTTGACGAGCATCGCCCGCGCCTTTGCCCGCGGCACGCCGCGCGCCATCAGGTAATAGAGATGGTTGTCGCTGATATCGGCAACCGTCGCACCATGGCCGCACTGAACGTCGTCAGCGAAGATTTCCAGTTCCGGCTTTGCCGAGAACTCGCCATCGTCGGACATCAGCAGCGTATTGCACGCCATTTTCGCGTCGGTCTTCTGGGCATCGGGCGCCACCCGGATCATGCCCTGGAAAATGCCCTTGGCACGGTCGAACACCACGTTGCGGAACACTTCCGTCGAGGTCGTGTTCGGCACATTGTGGCCAAGAACCATCGTCACGTCGGTATGGGTTTCGCCACCCAAAAGGTTGACGCCGCGAACGATGAGGTCCGTGCCCTCGCCTTCCACGTCGATACGCAGTTCCTGCCGCACCAGCTTGCCGCCGGCATTGACAATGAACAGGCGAATCTTGGCATCCGCGCCGATTTTCATGCGCAACTGGGCAAGATGGATATCGGCTGCACCCTGTTGCTGCAGGATGATCCAGGTCACTTCCGCGCCGTCTTCAACGACGATGTCGGTAACGGAGGAAACAAAGGCTGCATCCGAAGTCACCGAAAGGTGACGCTCTATGACGGTTGCCTTGGAACCCTTGCCGAAACGAACCGGGAAGCGGCTGTGAACCTGGCCTGCGCCATGGACCGCCTGCAATTCGATCGGCTTTTCGATCTCGGCATCGGCAGGGATATCGAGCACCAGACCATCGCGCACGAAGCTGCCGTTGATGCGGCCGATCGCGTCATCCTTGCTGGCTTCCGCAAGACCTGCGGCCGCGGAACCGTCAGCCAGGCTTTCGGCAAAGCGCGACACGCGGATGTCTTCGATCTTGCCGATATCGGCCGTGCCGTGCTGCATATAGGCAACCAGAGAGCCGGCAACCGTCGGCGCCTGCTTCTCGATGACCGGCGCGGGCCGGTCTTCCGGAACGGCACGCAGCAGGCTCTTCAGATCGGTATAGTGCCACGCCTCGATGCGGCGGGTCGGAAGACCACCGGTCTTCAGATCATCGAACAGCACGTCGCGGGCAGCGACAACGGCACCGTCACCGGGCAATTCGCTGAACTTGGCGGTATAGGCATCGACCAGCGCGGTTTCCGCGGGCGTCAGCCGGTTGGTAGCTTGAATGTTCATGGACATCACCTCCTGGCCTCTGGCTTAGGCCGCTTCACCGATGATGTCGGCGTAACCATTGTTTTCCAGTTCCAGCGCCAGCGCCTTGTCACCCGAGCGGATGATCTTGCCCTTGTAGAGAACGTGAACGCTGTCAGGCACGATGTAATCCAGCAGGCGCTGATAGTGGGTGATGACGACGGTGGCGCGATCCGGCGACTTCAGTGCGTTGACACCGTCAGCCACGATCTTCAGGGCGTCGATGTCGAGACCGCTATCGGTTTCATCGAGAACGCAGAGCTTCGGCTCCAAGAGCGCCATCTGCAGGATTTCGGCGCGCTTCTTCTCACCACCGGAGAAGCCGACGTTCAGCGGACGCTTCAGCATCTCCATGTCGATCTTCAGATCGCCGGCCGCTTCCTTGACGCGGCGGATGAAGTCCGGCGTCGTCAGCTCGGACTCGCCGCGCGCCTTGCGCTGCTCGTTCATCGCAACCTTCAGGAACTGCATGGTGGCGACACCGGGAATTTCGACCGGATACTGGAAGGCAAGGAAGATGCCCTTGGCCGCACGCTCTGCAGCATCCAGTTCCAGAATGCTTTCGCCGTTGTAAAGAATGTCACCGGAGGTGACTTCATAATCTTCGCGGCCCGACAGGATGTAGGACAGCGTCGACTTGCCGGAACCGTTCGGCCCCATGATGGCGGCAACCTCACCGGCGGCAACCTTCAGGTTGAGACCCTTGATGATCTCGGTTTCGGTATCGGCGATCTTTGCGTGCAGGTCGATGATTTCAAGCATGGTTTTGTTCCTGTTCATGGTGCGGTTTCAAGGACCGCCTCGTAGACCCTATGGGCCCATCTCAACTTTCACATCCGTCATCCTCGGGCTTGTCCCGAGGATCTAATCACGTCAATTATAGTCCTCAAAGGCCGGTGTACTCGGATGCGGCACATAAGCGTTTTCGATCTCGTCGATACGATCAAAAAGATCGAACCACGTTGGGTTAAGCTCTTCGATCAACTTGATTTTCCATTCACGAAGATAGCGCTTCAACGATTTCTCCCGCTGGATCGCCAAAACGATGTTTGGGTGGGTTTCAAACCAGACGAGATTTTTCGCCTGGTATTTTTCTGTGTAACCCTTCCGTTCAGCGTTTCGATGCTCCCATACCCGTCCCGATAAATCTCCAGTGACACCGGTGTAAATTACCCCGCGCGGTTTGTCAGACATCATGTAGACGAAGCCACTCATTCTAACAGCTACCGCAGCAGATCCTCGGGACAAGCCCGAGGATGACGAGGAAAACTTATCCCACCGAACCTTCCAGCGAAATGCCGATCAGCTTCTGCGCTTCCACGGCAAATTCCATCGGCAGTTCCTGAATGACTTCCTTGACGAAGCCGTTGACGATCAGTGCGATGGCCGCTTCTTCCGGGATGCCGCGCTGCAGGCAATAGAACAGCTGGTCTTCGGAAATCTTCGACGTCGTCGCCTCATGCTCGAAGTGAGCGGAGGAGTTCTTCGCCTCGATATAGGGCACGGTATGCGCGCCGCACTTGTCGCCGATCAGAAGCGAGTCACACTGCGTGAAGTTGCGGGTGTTGGTCGCCTTGCGGTGGGCAGACACCTGGCCGCGATAGACGTTTTCCGAAAAACCGGCGGCAATGCCCTTGGCGATGATGCGGCTCGACGTGTTCTTGCCGAGATGGATCATCTTGGTGCCACTATCGATCTGCTGGTGGCCGTTGGAGACCGCGATCGAATAGAATTCGCCACGGCTGTCATCGCCGCGCAGAATGCAGGACGGGTATTTCCAAGTAATCGCCGAGCCGGTTTCCACCTGCGTCCACGAAATCTTCGAACGGTTGCCACGGCAATCGCCGCGCTTGGTCACGAAGTTGTAGATGCCGCCCTTGCCTTCCTTGTCGCCCGGATACCAGTTCTGGACGGTGGAATATTTGATTTCGGCGTCATCGAGCGCCACGAGTTCGACCACGGCGGCGTGAAGCTGGTTCTCGTCGCGCTGCGGTGCGGTGCAGCCTTCCAGATAGGAGACGTAGGCACCCTCTTCGGCGATGATCAGCGTGCGCTCGAACTGGCCGGTGTTCTTTTCGTTGATGCGGAAATAGGTGGAAAGCTCCATCGGGCAGCGAACACCCTTCGGCACGAACACGAAGGAACCGTCGGTAAAGACAGCGGAGTTCAGCGTCGCGTAGAAATTGTCCGTCGTCGGAACGACCGAGCCGAGATATTTCTTCACCAGCTCCGGATGCTCGCGCACGGCTTCCGAAATCGACATGAAGATGACGCCGGCTTTGGCCAGTTCCGCCTTGAAGGTGGTGACGACCGAGACGCTGTCGAACACGGCATCCACCGCCACCTGGCGCTTTTCAACACCGGCGAGGATTTCCTGTTCCTTCAGCGGAATGCCGAGCTTTTCATAGACCTTCAGAAGCTCGGGATCGACTTCATCGAGCGACTTCGGGCCGGGCGTGCTTTTCGGCGCCGCGTAATAATAGAGATCGTTGAAGTCGATCTTGGGATAGCTGACGCGCGCCCAGGTCGGCTCTTCCATCGTCAGCCAGCGCTTGTAAGCCTCAAGACGCCATTCCAGCATCCATTCCGGCTCCTGCTTCTTGGCCGAGATGAAACGGATCACCTCTTCCGAAAGGCCCTTCGGGGCCTTGTCGACTTCGATATTGGTTTCGAAGCCGTATTTGTACTGGTCCACATCGATCTGGCGTACCTGATCGATCGTTTCCTGAACCGCTGCCATGTCGTTCTCCAATCTCGCCGGAGCCAAGGTCCGGTGGCTTGTCAACGTATCAAGGCGGAAAGCCGCCTTATTCATCTTCGGGCAAATCGTTCCGAGCCGTCAGCCGGGGCGGAGCTTATACCCATGTAGGTGCGGGATGGCGCTTTTCACACATCCCGGCAAGCGGAAATTTGCGATTCCGCAATTCTTTGCCGCATTTTACGCGGCCTGACCGGAAAGCTTGCGCCGCCCGGCAATTTTCGTGAACGCCGCAAGCGTCCTGTCTATGTCCGCCTCGTCAGTCGCATGGCCAAGCGAAATCCTGAGCGCACCGAGCTTCGGATCACGCCCCATCGCGCTCAGCACATGGCTTTCCCCCACCTTGCCGGATGAGCAGGCCGAACCGGCAGACAGCGCAATACCTTCTATATCGAAGGCGATCTGCCCCGTTTCCGCCTTCAGGCCAGGCAGGGTGAAAAACGTGGTATTGCCGACACGGGCGACATCCTCGCCGTGAATGATCACGTCGTGCGCACTCACCCGCATGCCGTCTTCCAGTCGCGCCCGCAAAGCGGCAAGACGCGCCGCTTCAACGCCCCCATTCAGGGTCGCAACAGCCGCCGCAGCACCGAAACCGATGACGGACAGGGTATTTTCCGTACCCGAGCGATGTCCTTTTTCCTGCCCGCCGCCATGGATCAGCGGCTTCGGCATCATCACCTCACCGCGCGAGATGAGAGCGCCGACACCCTTGGGTCCACCAAGCTTGTGCGACGAGACGACGAGGAAATCGGCATCGAGTGCATTGATATCGAGCGGAATACGGCCTGCCGCTTGCACGGCGTCGACAACCATCAATCCGCCGGCCGCGTGCACCAGCCGCGCCGCTTCCGCCACCGGCTGAACTATTCCGGTCTCATTGTTCACCAGCATGCAGGCAACCATTGGCAGGCCGGCAGCGGCATCGTGTGATGCCAGCAGCACCTCGAGCGCCGCAAGGTCAAGGACACCCGCTGACGTTACGGGAACTTCCGCAACGTCATCCTTGCCGAACCGGCCGCCTTCGCGGAACGCCGGATGCTCGATGGCCGAAACGTAAAGACGGCTGACGCGTACCGGGCTGCGCCCCATTTTGAATTGGGGTGTCAGCACCAGATTGGCAGCTTCCGTCGCCCCGCTGGTGAAGGTGACATGGGCCGCCTGCGCACCGGCAAGCGCTGCAACCTCGCGGCGGGCGGTCTCGATGGCGGCGCGGGCCGCACGCCCTTCCCGGTGAACCGAAGACGGATTGCCAGCAAGATCGAGCGCAGACACAAGAACATCACGCACGGTGGGCAAAAGCGGCGCCGTGGCGTTCCAGTCCATATATGTGCGCGTCAAAACCGTCATGGCGGTGAGGCTTTATCCAATCTTCAATGCGCAAAAACGCATTTTTCTTGAAATTACAGTTGCGCTTGCCTTATGACACCACCCGAGTGCTTAAGCACACGCAAAGTTTCGAATTGTTCTAAACTGCGTTCTAGAAAAGCTGACACAGTTCGTCAAGTCTTCTCATTGGCAGAATGCGGTTCGGGAACGAAAAAACACGGACCGGAGTACCAATGCCCGAAGTCATCTTTAACGGCCCTGCGGGTCGCCTCGAAGGCCGTTATCAACCCTCCAAGGAAAAGAGCGCGCCGATCGCGATCATCCTTCATCCGCACCCGCAGTTTGGCGGCACGATGAACAACCAGATCGTCTATCAGCTATTTTATCTTTTCCAGAAGCGCGGTTTCACGACGCTCCGGTTCAATTTCCGCTCCATTGGCCGCAGCCAGGGTGAATTCGACCACGGCGCCGGCGAGCTTTCCGATGCCGCCTCCGCGCTCGACTGGGTGCAGAGCCTGCATCCCGATTCGAAAAGCTGCTGGGTCGCGGGTTATTCCTTCGGCGCCTGGATCGGCATGCAGCTCCTGATGCGCCGTCCGGAAATCGAAGGTTTCATGTCGATTGCGCCGCAGCCCAATACCTACGACTTCTCCTTCCTCGCCCCCTGCCCGTCGTCGGGTCTCATCATCAACGGTGATAGCGACAAGGTCGCGCCTGAGAAGGATGTGAATGGCCTGGTGGAAAAGCTGAAGACCCAGAAGGGCATCCTCATCACCCACCGCACCGTTCCCGGCGCCAACCACTTCTTCAATGGCAAGGTGGACGATCTGATGGGCGAATGCGAGGACTATCTCGACCGTCGCCTGAATGGTGAGCTGGTGCCGGAACCGGCGGCGAAGCGCATTCGGTGATTGGCGACGCAGTGTCGCGACGGGGTTTGATCTGGCCACAATGATTGACGGTGGGTGGGGCTTACCCCCCTCTGCCCTGCCGGGCATCTCCCCCTCAAGGGGGGAGATTAGCAGGAGGCTTGCTCTTCGCCTCAGCTGCAACGTTCAAGATGGCCGATAGGTCGCCGCGATTCGATCTCCCCCCTTGAGGGGGAGATGCCCGGCAGGGCAGAGGGGGGTAAGCCCCACCCACCGTCACCCTTTACCCCCGCACCAAAACCCCACCCGTCACCGGCTCCTTAACCCCCGTAGTCCCCGGATAGGTCAGCGGCAGCCCCTTCAGCGAGCGCACGGCCAGATAGGCCCAGGCCTCCGCCTCCATCGCCCCGCCATCGAAACCCGCCTCTTCCGCCGCAATCACCCGCGCCCCCACCTTTGCTGCAAGCTCGGAAAATTCCGCCATGATCACCGGATTGAGCCGCCCACCGCCACAGACCACATAGGTCTTCGCCGTTTCCGGCAAATAGCTTGCCGATTTGAGGATCGCAGCACCCGTCAGATGCGCCAAGGTCCGCGCGCCATCCGCCAGCGAAACCTCGCCCTTTTTCGGCGGCAGGAAATCGCCGCGGTCGAGCGACCGGCGGATATTGGCCGAAAAAAACGGGCTCTCCATATACCGCGCCACCAGCGAGGCCACGACGCTGCCGCCGGCCGCCGTCTTGCCGCCCTTGTCGAAGGCCTTGCCCGTATGTGCCTCGATCCACTGGTCGATCAACATATTGCCGGGCCCGCTATCGAAAGCGGCAAGCCGCCCCGCCTCGCCAATATAGGTGAGATTGGAGATGCCGCCGATATTGACGAAAACGGCCGGCGTTTCGAACCCATCTGGCAGATTGGCGGAAAGCGCCATGTGATAAGCGGGAATGAGCGGCGCACCCTGCCCGCCATGCACCATGTCGTTGGCCCGCATATCGTAAACCACGTCGATGCCGGTCTCTTCGGCAAGCAAAGGCCCGTCACCGATCTGCACGGTCAGCACCTCATCCGGCCGGTGCAGCACCGTCTGACCATGAAAGCCGATCACATCGATATCGCCTGGCTGAAGCCCGTGACGATGGAGAAAGGATTTCACCGCCGCCGCATGGGCAAGCGTCAGCTTGCGCTCGGCCTCCGCCAGATCGCCGGGGCGTTCGCGCCTGTCGACGATGGATTTGGCCGTGACCAATGCTTTCTGCCAGACGGCGCGCAGACCGGGATCATAGGGAAAATAACCGCTCGGCCCGTGCCGCACCACGCTTTCGCCATCCGTGCGCAACAGGGCGATATCGATGCCGTCCATCGATGTGCCGCTCATCAGCCCGATCGCCGTTTTGATCTCGCCCACCTGCCGCTCCCCTGCATTCTCGAATCATGATGACGTGAATCCAGACATTCATGGCCGAAACGGGTGCACATTTCAAAAAACAATGATAAAGCCCCGGCGTTCATTGGCTTTCAATGACGGAAAAGATCAAACCAGAAAGTAAAAGGTTATGTCCAGGTTCAAGTCCGATTTCCTCCGCACGCTCGATGAGCGCGGCTTCATTCACCAGATCTCCGATGAGGCAGGTCTCGACGAACTGTTCGCCAAGGAAACCGTGACCGCCTATATCGGCTATGACCCGACGGCTTCGAGTTTGCATGTCGGCCATCTCACCCAGATCATGATGCTGCACTGGATGCAGAAGACCGGACATCAGCCGATCTCCCTGATGGGCGGCGGCACCGGCATGGTGGGCGATCCCTCCTTCAAGGAAGAGGCCCGCAAGCTGATGACGATCGACATGATCGAGGACAACATCACCTCGCTCAAGCATGTCTTCGCCAACTACCTCGATTATGACCGCGCCAATAATCCGGCGCTGATGATCAACAATGCCGACTGGCTGCGTGGTCTGAACTACCTCGAATTCCTGCGCGATGTCGGCCGCCATTTCTCGGTCAACCGCATGCTGTCCTTCGACAGCGTGAAGACGCGCCTCGACCGCGAACAGTCGCTGTCCTTCCTCGAATTCAACTACATGATCCTGCAGGCCTACGACTTCGTGGAGCTGAACCAGCGCACCGGCTGCCGCCTGCAGATGGGCGGTTCGGACCAGTGGGGCAACATCATCAACGGCATCGATCTCGGTCACCGCATGGGGACACCGCAGCTTTACGCGCTGACCTCGCCGCTTCTGACCACCTCTTCCGGTGCGAAAATGGGCAAGTCCGCATCGGGCGCGGTATGGCTGAACAAGGACCTGCTGCCGGTCTATGATTTCTGGCAATACTGGCGCAACACGGAAGATGCCGACGTCGTTCGCTTCGCCAAGCTCTTCACTACGCTGCCGATGGATGAGATCGCCCGTATCGCCGCCCTTGGCGGATCGGAAATCAACGAGGCGAAAAAAATCCTCGCAACGGAAGTAACGGCGATCCTGCATGGCCGCGCCGCGGCGGAAGAGGCAGCGGAAACGGCGCGCAAGACCTTCGAGGAAGGCGCGCTCGCCGAAAACCTGCCCTCCATCGAGGTTCCGGCCTCCGAACTCGAAGCCGGCCTCGGCGTTCTCTCGCTCATCGTCCGCGCCGGTCTCGCCGGCTCGAATGGCGAGGCCCGCCGCCACGTTCAGGGCGGTGCGGTGAAGATCAACGATATCGGCGTTTCGGATGAGCGCCAGACGGTTGGTGCAGGTGAAGTGACCGGCGACGGCGTCATCAAGCTATCGGTCGGCAAGAAGAAGCACGTTCTGGTTCGCCCGGCGTAAAACATCCTCTCGAGGACTGCGAAAGCGCTCCTCGATGCGCCGATAAATCCGCCACTCCCGTCATGCCGGACTAGATCCGGCATCCAGTCACGACGCGTCTGCGCCGTGAAAGGGCTCTTTCGCGATCAAGGACTTGATCGCGCTAGACCCCGGATCAGGTCCGGGGTGACGGAGTGAGGATGCAACCCTTCTCGCCAAGCATCCGCTAGCGCCAGGCTTTCTGGCGCTCCATTCACTGAAACTCGAATATCTGCCGGAAGACGCCCGGCGCGATCAGCGACAGCGGATTGATCGTCAGCTTCGGCTGGTCCGTCTGGCCGGAGAGTTTGAAGGTGATGCCCAGCAACCCACGGTCGCGGCCATTGCCGAGGAAGATGCCGATGAAGGGCAGTTCCCCGAACAGCCGGTTGAGGCCATAGGCGGGCATGAAGGTGCCGGTCATGTCCATGCGGCCGCTCTGGTCCTTCAGCAGCCCCTGGAAGGTCGCGCCGATCTGCTCGCCGCGCACGACGCCGTTTTCCACCGCCACTGAGCCATTGACGTAAACCAGCCGGGCAAAACCGCGCTGGAATTTTTCCGAGCTGACATCGATATTGCGGCGCACCGCATTGTTGAGGCTCCTGCCGTCCTCGCCCGTCGGCGTGGCGACGATGTCCTGCAGCTTGGCTTCGTTGACGACGGCAAAATTGCGCAGGTCGAGCGATCCGCTCCAGTCGCTGCCATTGGAAGTCGTCAGCGCAAGGTTGAGAAGGCCGCCGCGAATGCGGCTGTAGATATTGGCGAAACGGGCGAGCGACCCCGCATCGCTGCTGGTCAGCGTCACCGTTCCCGTTGACCCCCGATTGGTGGTCTGCGCCACCACCGCCTGGCCATTGCCGGTGACGCCACGGAAATCGATCGAGCGGACCTTGCCGTCCCGCACGCTGACATCGGAACTGACATTGGCGAGGATTTCGTCGTTGAACCCGTAGACCTTGTCGAATTGCGTCTTGATGGCAAGGGATGGCTGCGAACGCGACGTGCCATCGCCGCCGCTGGAAGAGCTGCGCAGCTTCGAGAGGAAAGGCCTGACATCGGCGGATTTTCCCGATGCATTGATGACATAGCCGTTTTTCGAAGCGGCAACCGAAACGGCGTAATTATCGGAGGGCGACAGCTGCACGCGGCTGAGATCGGCTGAAATCAGCCCGTTCTTGCTGAAGGCAATATCGCCGGCAGCGCCGAAGCCGTCGCCATCGAGCGCGAAGTCACTGATCGTCGTGCGCCCGTCTCCCGTTTCAATGGTGAAGGTGGCACTGGCGGGAATGCCGATGCCCTTGCTCCAGCCGAGCCCGGGCAGAATGATCGACGCCTTGGTCAGATCGAGCCGGATATCCTGGCGTTTCGGGTCGGCACCGTCGATTTCAATCGCCGTGGTGCCGCCAAGGACGGTGGACAGTTCCGGGGCGAGCTTTGCGACCTGCGTTTCATTCAGGTTTGCCTTCAGCGACAATGTCGGCGCGATATCGCTGTTCTTGCGCACCGGCTCGGTCATCACGATGTCCATCGGCACGTCATCCACGCGGCCCTTGCCCTCCAGCTTGAGCTGGCGGTCGTCCAGCGTCATGAAACCGTCGAGCGCCGTCACCTTGTGGCCGGCAAAGGGCTTGGTCAGCGACAGGTTCTTGAGGTCGAGATCGGCGGTCCACACCGGCGGAGGCGGATTGTGGCTGGAAAGCAGGCCAACGGTCAGGTTGGCATGGGCTTTGACATCGCCGGTGAAATCCTCCGGCTTGAACTGCGTGTCCTTGAGCGCATTGATGGGCTTGAGCGCCGCAAGCTCGGCCACGGCATCGGCCGTACCCGAAACGTTCAGTTCGAGATTGCCGAGCAGCGGCTTGTCGTAAACGGCGGAAATGAGGAAACGGCTGTTCTCCAGCGCAAGCGACCGGTTCGACGGGAAATAGGATGTGCCCCGTTTGATATCGACGGCCATCTTGCCGCCCACGAGATCGAAATGGGCGTCGACATCGCGCAGCGGCGGAATGTCGCCGGTGGTATTGAGACGCGTATCGTCGATATCGAAGCGGATCTGCATTTCGCTTTCGCCGAGCACCAGCGGGCAGCCGGGGCCGCACATCCGTCCCTGCGGGATGAAGATCGCGATTGAACCATTGGTGACGGTGCCGCCGTACAGATTGGATACCACCCAGTCGCGCGGCTTATGCGCCATCCAGAACGGCCAGAGCTGCTTGACCGCCGTGGCCTCCATCTTCGGAATCTGCCCGCCGAAACTGATTTCCGGCGACCCCTGGCCAAACCGAATTTTCAGCGATCCCGCCATGTCTCCGAGCGGGCCTGTGACATAAAGCGAGGGAACGTCGAGCTGCTTCGTCGCCGCCGTAAAATGCCCGTCCGCCTTCAGGCTGAACGGAACCGGGGCCTCGCCCGAAGCTTCGGACGAAGCAACGCCATTGTCGATCCGCAGCGAAAGGCCGAAACCGTCTTCCGTATCGCTGATTTCACCGGCGACCGGAATAATTGTCCGCCCCAGCTCCAACCGCGAATTTTCGATGACAAGTGTGCTTTTTGCAAAATCGTAATGCGCATTGACGGTGCCCGCCGTGAAGGTCTGGGCTTCGCCGCCGATCCGGAGCGTTCCGTTGCCCATGCCGAGGGAGACATCCAGCCGCGGCTCCTGCCCGTCCGTGGCGCGCCGCGCGACAATATTGACACCGGTCTTGACGTTCAGGCCTTCATGGAGATTGCCGTCGGGATCGTATTTTTCCAGAAACGGGCCGATATCGAAACCGTCGATGCGGGCCTCGAAGCCGTTGATCACACCGCCCGCGCCGGAGGTCTTGAGCGCCACGCTGGCAATTTCACCGTTAAACAGCGTTTCCCCGTCAAGCGAATATCCGCCCTGCTGATCCGGCGTCAGCGACAGTTCCCGCACTTCGATGGTGCGCGGCTTGCCCAACTCGCCGGGCGGCAGGTGAACCGAAACGCTGGAAATATCGATTTCCTCGGTTCCGCTGCTCAGGAAAGCCTGAGCGAGCTTGTCGAGCTGCCCGAAGGCCTCCTGCAATTGCTGCGGCACGGCGTCGAGCTTGACGCTGGTGAGATCGAACCCGTTACCCCTGGGCAAAAGCGCCGTATCGAGCTCCATCCCATCGGCCTCGAGGCTCTCCACCGAGACACGGCCGGCCAGAAGCGCAAGCGGATCGAGCGCCATGCCGATCGCCCGCGCCCGGCTCATATGCTGGCCGGATTCCTTCTCGATGATATCCACGTCCTCCGCCACCAGCGCAAGGCGCAGCCCGGTGGAAAACCTGATCGCCGAGGAGCCGATCCGCGCGCTGTAGTGGGGCCCGAGCGCCCTTTCCAGCGCCTGCTGCGCCTGGCTGGAAAGCGTCGCATCGATCGATCCCGTCTCGACGGAAAGAATGATGCCGCCGATGGAGAGGAAGGCCAGCACGAAAAGTGCTGAGAAAATCTTGATGAAGGCACGCGCCATGGAGCGTGGCGCCGGGCAATGCACGATGATGGGATCTTCGGCCTGTGCCGAAGGAAGATCATGCAGCGCAATGATATCGCGCCTGCTGAACTTGACCTTTTCACCCCTGACTTCAGCCATACGCCCGTATTTGCCCTTGAATAGCTTCTGTTTCGCCGCAACACCGGAGCGGGATGGCGAAAAGTGTAAGCGGTTTTCGTCTGGAATCCCGCTTTAATTCTTTAATCCAGATCACGATTGAGAATGAAGGTCGAAACGATCTTAATTCTCAATCGTGATCTGGACGACGCGCGGTTTCGCTATATATCGAATGTGGCGACTTTCCCTCAACATCCCGGCGAAAGAAAGGTAGATTATGACAGACTTGACGATTGGCGGCACCGCTCCCGATTTTACTTTGCCCCGTAACGGTGAAGGGACGGTGACATTGTCCAAACTGCAAGGCAAGGCGGTCATCCTCTATTTCTACCCGAAGGACGATACTTCCGGCTGCACCGCAGAGGCCATCGACTTCAGCGCGCTGGGCGGCGAGTTCGAGGCAGCCAATGCCGTCGTCATCGGTATTTCGCCCGACAGCGTTAAAAGCCACGACAAGTTTGCGGCAAAACATTCCCTTTCCGTCATGCTCGCGTCTGACGAGGAGAGGAGGGTTCTGGAAGCCTATGGCGTCTGGAAGGAAAAAAGCATGTATGGCAAAAAATACATGGGCGTCGAACGCACCACTTTCCTCGTGGCCCCGGATGGAAAAATCGCGGAAATCTGGAACAAGGTGAAGGTCGCGGGCCATGCACAGGCCGTTCTCGAGACTGTGAAGAAGCTCTGAGGGACCAACCCGCCGTGACGCCCCCGTTCAAAATCATTTCGCTGCGAGGCGGCGCGACGGATGCGATCATGAGCGCCGATCTCGACAGAAAGACCGCGCTTGCGCAGGAAACGGCGACACGCTGGTTCGAACGCCGCCTGTCGCTGCGTTCCCCGCTCGACCCGCCGCTGCCTGAGCGGCCGGGCAGGCCCGAGAGGCCGGAACTCGTGCCGCCGACCGCCGTGGAACGCCGCTCCCTTCACAGCGTCAGGGGCCGCATCGCGCTGCTGCATGCCATAGCCCATATCGAACTCAACGCCGTCGATCTCGCGCTCGATATCGTCGCCCGTTATGCCAGCGAGCCAGTGCCGCATTCCTTTTTCGATGGCTGGATGCAGGTGGCCTTCGAGGAGGCGAAACATTTCCGGCTGGTGCGGGACAGGCTCAGAAGCCTCGGCGCAGACTATGGCGATCTGCCGGCCCATGACGGGCTCTGGCAGGCCGCCCATGCCACCCGCAACGATCTCACCGCACGGCTCGCCGTCGTCCCGCTCATCCTGGAAGCGCGCGGGCTGGACGTCACCCCTTCCCTGCAGGCGAAGATGCGCGAGACCGGCGATCTCGAAAGCGCCGCCGTTCTCGACGTCATCTATAATGACGAAAAGGGCCACGTCGCCATCGGCGCGAAATGGTTCCGGTTCCTGTGCGCCCGTGAAAAGAAGGACCCGGCCGCAACCTTCAGGCAGCTGGTGCGCGCCAATTTCCGCGGCCCGCTGAAACCGCCCTTCAACGACCTTGCCCGCGCCGAAGCAGGCCTGACGCCTTCCTTTTACCGCTCGCTCACATCCGTCAGCCAATAGCCGACAACGCCGAAACGCCTCTCCGGCAAAACTTCGTTAACCTTAACGAATTATGATTTCCCTTAAGAAATCGGCCAGTCCGGAGAGAGATTGTGACTGATACGGCGGAAAACCGGGTATTCGGCAAAAAGCGTGAGCCGCACGTGCTCATTCTCGCGCGCGGCGAAAGCGTGCGGCACATGACCATCCGGCCATGGATGGCGGCGCTTGCCGGCTGCACGATCGGCCTTTTCTCACTCGGTTATCTCGGCGCCACAGGCTATCTCATCTTGCGTGACGACCTGATCGGCGCAACCATGGCGCGCCAGACCCGCATGCAGAACGACTATGAAGACCGCATTGCAGCGCTCAGAGCCCAGGTGGACCGTGTCACCTCCCGGCAATTGCTCGATCAGCAGGTCGTTGAAAAGAAAGTGGAAAAGCTGCTGGAACAGCAGGCGGCGCTGACATCGCGACACGGCCGCATGAGCGAATTGCTGGAACGCGCCGAAAATTCCGGCATCGCCGCCTCCCCGGCCGCGCCCTCGTCCCTTTCGAACGCCATGGCGCCGGAAAAACGCGCCGATCTCTCCGGCGGCCTTTCGGCCATTGAAAAGCTGATGGCGCCACGCAAGCCGCAGGCGGAAAAACCCGCCACATCGGACAGACGCGCCGCATACGTCCCCGAAGCCGGCGAAACGCCGTCCGACCGGGCCGACCGGGTGTTTTCCAAGGTGACACTGTCGCTGAAGGATATCGAACGCCAGCAGATATCGCGCATCGCCCGACTGACCAGCGACGCCGAGGACAAGGCGAATGCGATGCAGGACATCATCCGGCAGGCGGGCCTTAAAATCGAAGAGAACGGCAACGACGACATAGGCGGCCCCTATGCCGATCCCGAGCGCGGTGAAACCGATCCTTTCAACCTGTCGCTCACCAATCTCGACAATGCGCTGAACCGGCTCGACATCGTCAAGGAAACAGCGACCACCCTGCCCTTCGGCAACCCTGCTCCCGGCCGGGCGATCACCAGCCGATTCGGCAACCGGATGGATCCGTTTCTCGGCCGCCCGGCCCTGCATACCGGCATCGATTTTCGCGCCGAAACCGGTGCTGACGTCAAATCCACCGGCGCGGGCAAGGTGACCATCGCGGAAAATTCCGGCGGCTACGGCAATATGGTCGAGATCGATCACGGCCAGGGTGTCTCGACGCGATTCGGCCATCTCTCCGCGATTTTGGTAAGAGCCGGCGACAAGGTCGAAGCCGGCGATGTCATCGGCCGCGCCGGCAGCACCGGCCGCTCCACCGGTCCGCATGTGCATTACGAAGTGCGCCGCAATGACACGCCTGTTGATCCCATGCGGTTCCTGATCGCCGGAACGGAACTCAAAACCTATTTAAAATAGCAGCCCTATTTTAAGGCTTTTTTTGCGCTTTTTACGATAAATCGCTGAAATCTGCACCAAAGGCCCAGAAGCCCCGCCCGAAGCCCGCTGTTTCGTGCGCTTTTCCCGTTGTTTCCTTGACTTTCCGGCAATTTGGGCCTATCCCCGCGCCAAGTCTTTGCAAGTGCCGTTGCGGCACGCAGGTGTTCTTACCGAACCAGAACGGAAAAAGTTCTTCCTTTGACAACATTCTCTGATCTTGGCCTGAGCCAAAAAGTTCTTTCCGCTATTGCAGATGCCGGCTACACGACGCCGACACCCATTCAGGCTGGCGCCATTCCGCCGGCGCTGGAAAAGCGTGATATCTGCGGTATCGCACAGACCGGCACGGGCAAAACCGCCTCCTTCGTTCTGCCGATGCTCACCCTGCTCGAGAAGGGCCGTGCGCGCGCCAGAATGCCGCGCACCCTGATCCTCGAGCCGACCCGCGAACTTGCAGCGCAGGTGGCGGAGAACTTCGAGAAATACGGCAAGAATCACAAGCTGAACGTCGCCCTCCTCATCGGCGGCGTGTCCTTCGAAGACCAGGACCGCAAGCTTGAGCGCGGCGCCGATGTCCTCATCTGCACCCCCGGCCGTCTTCTCGACCATTGCGAGCGCGGCAAGCTTTTGATGACCGGCGTGGAAATCCTCGTCATCGACGAAGCCGACCGCATGCTGGATATGGGCTTCATTCCCGATATCGAGCGCATCGCCAAGATGATCCCCTTTACCCGCCAGACGCTGTTCTTCTCGGCCACCATGCCGCCGGAAATCCAGAAGCTGGCCGACCGCTTCCTGCAGAACCCCGTCCGTGTCGAGGTCGCCAAGCCTTCCTCCACGGCCAAGACCGTTGCCCAGCGCATCGTCGCCGCGCACGCCAAGGATTATGAGAAGCGCGCCGTGCTGCGCGATCTCGTCCGCGCCGAAGAAGCCGAACTGAAGAACGCCATCATCTTCTGCAACCGCAAGAAGGATGTGGCTGATCTGTTCCGCTCGCTCGACCGTCACGGCTTCTCCGTTGGCGCGCTGCATGGCGACATGGACCAGCGTTCGCGCACCACGATGCTGCAGAACTTCAAGGACGGTAATCTGAAGCTGCTCGTCGCCTCCGACGTTGCCGCACGCGGCCTTGATATTCCGGATGTCAGCCACGTCTTCAACTTCGATATTCCCATTCACTCGGAAGACTATGTCCACCGCATCGGCCGCACCGGCCGTGCCGGCCGCTCGGGCAAGGCTTTCACCATCGTCACCAGAAGCGACACCAAATATCTCGACGCGATCGAAAAGCTGATCGGCGAAAAGATCGAGTGGCTGAACGGTGATCTCTCCACCCTGCCCGCGCCCATGGAAAGCTTTGAAAGCAATTCCGGCCGCCGCGGCAAGGAACGGGGCGGCAGAGGCCGCGACCGCAACCGTCGCGACGCAGCGCCGGTCGAAAACATCAATCAGGGTGCACAATCCGCTGCGGACACTGATATCGCGGCTCATGGAGACGACAAGGTGAAAGCAGAACGCAAACCGGAAAAGACCCCGCGCAATTCCGAGCGCAACAGCCGCAACCCGCTGCACGCCAATGACGACAACCGCGACCGTCGCCGTCACTATCGCGACCACGATGATGGCCCGACACCGGTTGGTTTCGGCGACGACATTCCCGCCTTCATGCTGATCGTGGCCAACGCCAAGGCCTGACCAGCGCGATTGACAGCATGACATCGACCATCAAGCCCGGCCTCGATTTTCCGGGTGTGGGCGTGGGTCTTGTCATATTGCGCGAAGGCCGCCTGCTTTTATGCCGGCGCATGAAAGCGCCGGAAGCCGGATACTGGAGCATTCCGGGCGGCAAGGTGGATCACCTCGAGACCTGTCTCGCCGCGGCGCGGCGGGAGGCCGAAGAGGAAACCGGTCTTCAGATCGGCACCGTCGAATTTCTCTGCCACAGCGAATTCATCGATACGGAAGACCGTCACCACTGGGTTTCGCTGATCTTCGTCACCCGCGACACGCAGGGTGAACCGGTGCTGACCGAACCGGATAAGCTTTCCGCCATTGGCTGGTTCGATCCGGATAAGCTTCCCGAGCCTGTTTCCGCTTTTGCAAAAGACGCCCTGGCCGCGCTCAATCAAGGCCGCACGGAAAACTGAACGAGCCCGCCCGTGGATAAGCCATGGCAGTCGACGGGGATTTCGGACAGTGAAGGGAGTTTGCCGGAGCTTGCCTTGCCCGCTCCGCGCTATATGTTTTCTATAAAACCAAGAATGAAAGAACGTCTTTGCGCGAAGCGTTTCGAATTCAATTTTAAATTGCTTAAATTAGCACCATGTAAAAAACCGCTCCAGTTTCCCGAAGCGGTTTGTACGTAATAAAAAAAATACAATATAGAATGCAATATAGTCTGGCAGTGCTTATAATCGGAACACTTTCCGAGGCCTGATATGGCCAATTTCAGTCGTCCCCTGAAACAATTACATCTAAGCTAATCATTTACTTTCCGTCAAGCAAATCTTCTCGCAAATGCGAAAAAAACATGGCGGAAAAGAGGTAGGCAATGGGAAGGCTTATATATTTGCCTTATATATCAATAAATTAAATATGTGGAAATAAAATGTGCATCTTTTTGTGCTGCACTTTAAAAAAGCAGAAGCGTCGACCGACTTTTTCTAAACTGTGCTTATACGCACCACATGTAATAGATTTATGAAGTAACGCGTCTGACGATGAAAAGGTGAAATACTTCTCCGCCCGCCCGACGCGAGAGCGAGTCGCTCACCCGAAAAGACCGGCTCTCCGTCAAAACAAGAGTGCGCAATTATATTGAGCGGCAGCAACCACAAGCTGCGGCGCCGGCCGACAATCGCGAACTGGACGATTTCAGACCAAAACCGCCGCCCCGCAGATGGCGATATGCGATTAAGATGGAGCATCGTTGATTTTTCCTTTGGAAAACCGGTTGTTGCCGATAAACATCAAGCCGGGACAACAGGATTTCGATCACGTCATGCTTTCACTTCGCCTGCTAACGATCATCGCCGGTTTTGCCTTTGCGGGCTCAGCAAGCGCGGCGTCGATTGGCATCGTTGCCCCGCAGAATGGTCCTTACGAGCTTCTGGGGCAGCAGGTGCGGCAGGGTGCCAAGGCGGCGGCGGCCAAGCTCGGCCTCGACGTCGTCGAAATCCACGAGAGCTGCGAAGACGGCAGCGGCGGCGCGATCGCCGATGGCCTGGTGGCCGCCAAGGTCAGCGCCGCGATCGGTTTTTTATGCACGGAAACGCTTCAGGGCGTTCTGCCGCCATTAAAGGCGGCCGCTATTCCGGCGATCACGCTCTCCAGCCGCGCGCCTATTCTGATGGAAGACTCCCTGAAATATGGCTGGCCGCTTTTCCGCCTTTCCCCTTCCGACAGGGCCGAATCGGACAGGATCGCCGAAATCATCCTGCGTGACTGGAAGGGACATTCCATCGGGCTTGTGGACGACGGCACGATCTATAGCCGCGAACTCGTGGACCGCATCCGCGCGTCGCTGGAGGAAAACGGCCTCAAGCCGACATTTGCCGATACGATGCGCCCCAATCAGGAACAGCAGGTGGCGCTGGTGCGCCGGCTGGCGCGAACCGGCATTTCCCACGTCTTCGTGGGTGCGGAGCGCAACGACGTCGCCATCATCGCGAGAGACGCCGCATCCGAAAACCTTGCTTTGACCATCATGGGCGGCGATGCCATGAATGCGGCGAACAACCCGGTTCCCCTCACCGCCAATGTGCTTGCCGTCACGCGCCCGGCCTATGATACCCTGCCCTCGTCCCAGGCCGTCACCGGAGAGTTGCGCGGCGCCGGCGTCGAACCCGAGGGTTACGTCCTGCCGGCCTATGCGGCGACGGAACTGACTGCCGCCCTCGCGGAGGCGGTACAGGCACAATCGAAACCCGCGCCGGAAATACTGGCTGGCGGCACCGTCTTCAAAACCGTCATCGGCGATCTCGGCTTCACACCCTCACACGACCTTTCCGACAATCCCTATCGCCTGCAGCGCTGGAACGGCCAGCGCTTCGAGCCGGCGGACAAGGCGGAAAGACAATAGGCGAAACCCGCGCCGCCGAAAATTCGGTGAAACGCGGCTGAAAACGGCGGGCAACCCTCAGGCCAGCCGTTTCAAACCCCGATACTTGATGTTAAAGGCAGCTTACGCAACGCGTCGAGAGGAGTTTGCCCATGTCCCTGCCCATCCGCATAGCCCCGTCCATTCTGGCTGCCAATTTCGCCAAGCTGGGACAGGAAGTCGCCGATGTCACGGAAGCCGGCGCGGACTGGATCCATCTCGATGTCATGGACGGCCACTTCGTCCCCAACATCTCCTTCGGGCCTGATGTCATCAAGGCGCTGCGGCCCCACAGCATGGCCTTCTTCGATTGCCACCTGATGATCGCGCCCGTCGATCCCTATCTCGAAGCCTTCGCCAAGGCCGGCTGCGACAGCATCACCGTGCATGCGGAAGCGGGACCGCATCTGCACCGCTCGCTGCAGACAATCCGCGGGCTTGGCAGGAAGGCCGGCGTGACGCTCAACCCCGCCACACCGCTTTCCGTCATCGAGAACGTGCTTGATGATGTCGATCTCGTCCTCATCATGAGCGTCAATCCCGGTTTCGGCGGTCAGAAATTCATTCCGGCCATGCTCGACAAGATCCGGGCGGCAAAGGCGATGATCGGCGACCGGCCGATCGATCTGGAAGTGGATGGCGGCGTGACGGCGGAAACCGCAGGCGCAATCATTGCCGCCGGCGCCAATGCGCTGGTGGCAGGCTCGGCCGTCTTCAAGGGCGACGGCGTTGCCGACTACCGCAAGACCGTCGCGCAATTGCGCTTGGCGGCGGAAGCCGGGCGGACGTAATCCGCCACCGCTGAATATGGCGAGGCCGGGGGGCATTACAGGCGTTGGGGGATAATCATGGAAAGCGACAGGCGGGATTTCCGTGAGACGGCTTCGGCAGCGCTGTTCCTGGCTCTCGGCGCCCTTGTCTGGGCCCTCTGCTCCGCCGCTGCCACCGCCATCGGCCTCTATGTCCGAAACCGGCTGGAAACCGACCATGCGGCCGATATCATCACGCTTTTCTTCTGCGGCGGCCTTTTAGGCTGGCTGCTGGCCGTCATGGCCTTGCGCTTCCTTCCCGCCTCCACTTCCCTGCCACTGCGTTTCGCGGCGGCCTGCCTCGCCATCGCTTTCTTCACGCTGGCCGTTGCGGTGGCATTTTTCGCGTTCCAGTACCGTATCTTTTATGCGCAATGGCACGCACCGGCCTTTTCCCGCATCTGGTTTTTCCAGCAGCTCTTCACCTCGCTCGGCGCGGTCTACCAATTCGCCATTCTCGGTCTCGGACTGTATTTTCCCTTTGCGGCTCTTCCGCTCTTGGCCGCCGGCGCGTTCCTCTGCCGGCGTGCGCCGCAAGCGACATAGCCATGCAGCTTGATAGATTGAGATTACCGGAACACTTTGCTAAACGGGCAGCAAAATTCCTCCACTAAGAAAGTCATTGCCATGATCCCTCGTTACTCCCGGCCGGAAATGGTCGCCATCTGGTCGCCGGAAACAAAGTTCCGCATCTGGTTCGAGATCGAGGCCCATGCCTGTGACGCGCTGGCCGAACTCGGCGTCATCCCCAAGTCCGCCGCCCAGACCATCTGGGAAAAGGGCGGCAGCGCCACTTTCGACGTCGCCCGCATCGATGAGATCGAGGCCGTGACCAAGCACGACGTCATCGCCTTCCTCACCCATCTTGCGGAATTTGTCGGTCCCGACAGCCGCTTCGTGCATCAGGGCATGACCTCGTCCGACGTGCTGGACACCACGCTCAACATCCAGCTCGTCCGCGCCGCCGATCTGCTGCTCGCCGATATGGACCGCGTGCTGGCCGCGCTGAAAACCCGCGCTTTCGAACACAAGAACACGGTGCGCATCGGCCGCAGCCACGGCATCCATGCCGAGCCGACCACGATGGGCCTGACTTTCGCCCGCTTCTACGCCGAGATGCACCGCAACCGCGAGCGCCTCGTCAATGCCCGCGCCGAAATCGCCACCGGCGCGATCTCCGGCGCCGTCGGCACCTTCGCCAATATCGATCCGCGCGTCGAGGAACATGTCTGCGCCAAGCTCGGCCTCATCCCCGAGCCGGTTTCGACGCAGGTCATCCCGCGTGACCGCCACGCCATGTTCTTCGCGACCCTCGGCGTCATCGCCTCGTCGATCGAAAACGTCGCCATCGAAATCCGCCACATGCAGCGCACCGAAGTTCTGGAAGCGGAAGAGTTCTTCTCTCCCGGCCAGAAGGGCTCGTCCGCCATGCCGCACAAGCGTAACCCGGTTCTGACCGAAAACCTCACCGGCCTAGCCCGGCTGGTCCGCATGTCCGTCGTTCCGGCCATGGAGAACGTAGCGCTCTGGCACGAGCGCGATATCAGCCACTCCTCCGTGGAACGCGCCATCGGCCCCGACACCACGGTTACCCTCGATTTCGCGCTGAACCGTCTGGCCGGCGTCATCGAAAAGCTGGTGATCTACCCGGACAACATGCTGAAGAACATGAACAAGTTCCGCGGCCTCGTGCATTCGCAGCGCGTTCTGCTGGCGCTGACGCAAGCCGGCGTTTCGCGCGAAGACGCTTACCGTCTGGTACAGCGCAACGCCATGAAGGTCTGGGAACAGGGCGCTGATTTCCTGGAGGAACTGCTGGGCGATGAGGAAGTGCGCGCCGCCCTTCCCGAAGAGGCGATCCGCGAGAAGTTCGATCTCGGTTACCACACCAAGCATGTCGACACGATCTTCACCCGTGTCTTCGGCAAGGCCTGAGAGAACTCCTTGAAGTTAATGCCGCCGCGACCTTGATCGCGGCGGCATCACAACACAGATATGGGCGCATGAAAGTTTCAGAAGCAGATATCCTGATCGTTCCCGGTTATACCAATTCGGGGCCCGATCACTGGCAGAGCCGCTGGGAGCGCAAGCTTTCCACCGCCCGCCGCGTCGAGCAGGCCGAATGGTCCAAACCCGTGAAGGAAGATTGGGTCGCCCGGCTGGTGGAAGAGGTCAACGCCTCCACAAAGCCCATCGTCATCGTCGCCCATTCGCTTGGCGTGCCGACCGTGATCCACGCCCTGCCGGAAATCGGCAAGAAGGTGTCCGGCGCACTTTTTGTCGCCCCGCCCGATGTCGCCAATCCCGATATCCGGCCGAAGCACCTGATGACCTTCGGGCCCTATCCGCGCGATCCGCTGCCGTTTCCGGCAATCACCATCGCCAGCAGAAACGATCCCTTCGGCTCCTATGAACATGCCGATGACATCGCCGCCGCCTGGGGATCGCTGCTGGTCGATGCCGGCATGTCCGGCCATATCAACGCTGAGTCCGGCCACGGTCCATGGCCCGAAGGCGGCATGGTGTTCGCCCAGTTCCTGAGCCGGCTGAAGGCAGTCGAGCCATGACGGTGGCGGCCATGTGGACCGCCTCCCCCTCGATCGGCCCCGCAGGCCGATTTTCAGGACGAAGCGGTTTCCCCGGCCTGTCACAAGAATTGAAGGGAAATATGCCAGCCGCATTGTAGAATGCACTCTTTTCCTTTATGGGACCGCTTCAAAGACCAAACGCAACGCCACCAGAATCGGCGTCAACCAAGAGACCTGCCATTATGAACCGTCGCCGCCGTATTTACGAAGGCAAGGCCAAGATCCTCTACGAAGGTCCGGAGCCAGGCACGCTTATCCAGTTCTTCAAGGACGATGCGACCGCCTTCAACAAGAAGAAGCACGAAGTCATCGACGGCAAGGGTGTGCTGAACAATCGCATCTGCGAATATGTCTTCACGCATCTGAACAAGATCGGCATTCCCACCCACTTCATCCGCCGCCTCAACATGCGCGAGCAGCTGATCAAGGAAGTGGAGATGATCCCGCTCGAGATCGTCGTGCGCAATGTCGCCGCCGGCTCGCTCTCCAAGCGCCTCGGCATCGAGGAAGGCGTGGTGCTGCCGCGCTCGATCATCGAGTTCTATTACAAGTCGGATGAGCTGGAAGACCCGATGGTCTCCGAAGAGCACATCACGGCCTTCGGCTGGGCCAACCCCGCCGAGCTTGACGACATCATGGCGCTCGCCATCCGCGTCAACGACTTCCTGTCCGGCCTCTTCCTCGGCGTCGGCATCCAGCTCGTCGATTTCAAGATCGAATGCGGCCGGCTGTTCGAAGGCGACATGATGCGCATCATCCTCGCCGACGAGATTTCGCCTGATAGCTGCCGCCTGTGGGACATCGAGACCCAGAAAAAGATGGACAAGGACCTGTTCCGCCGCGATATGGGCGGGCTTCTGGAAGCCTATTCCGAAGTGGCGCGCCGTCTCGGCATCATCAATGAAAACGAACCGATCCGTGGCACCGGTCCGGTCCTTGTAAAGTAATATTGGCCTCGTAGGGTAAATCAGGAGAAGATCAGGTGATCAAGGCACGGGTGACTGTTACGCTGAAGAACGGCGTTCTCGATCCGCAGGGCAAGGCAATCGAAGGCGCGCTCGGCAGCCTCGGTTTTGATGGCGTCGGCCACGTCCGCCAGGGCAAGGTCTTCGATCTGGAACTGGAAGGCGCCGACGTGGCCAAGGCCGAGACCGACCTGAAGGCAATGTGCGAAAAGCTGCTGGCCAATACGGTCATCGAAAACTACGCCATCAGCATTCTTTAAGCTCCAGGAGCCGCCGCCATGAAATCCGCTGTCGTCCAACTTCCCGGCCTCAACCGCGACCGCGACATGATCGCGGCTCTGACGAAAATCTCCGGTCAGGCGCCCGTCACCATCTGGCAGACGGAAACGGATATTCCCGATGTCGACCTGATCGTCATTCCGGGCGGCTTCTCCTATGGTGACTATCTGCGTTGCGGCGCCATCGCCGCCCGCATGCCGGTCATGCAGGCCATCCGCGAAAAGGCGGAAAAAGGCGTGAAGGTTCTCGGCGTCTGCAACGGCTTCCAGATTCTGGTCGAAGCCGGCATGCTGCCGGGTGCCCTGATGCGCAATGCCTCGCTGAAATTCGTCTGCCGGGAAGTGAAGCTCGAAGTCGCCAATAACGACACCGAATTCACCCGCGCTTACGACAAGGGCCAGATCCTGCGCTGCCCCGTCGCCCATCACGACGGCAATTACTTCGTCGAAGCCGAAGAGCTGAAGGCGATGGAAGGCAACGGCCAGGTGGTGTTCCGTTATGCCGAGGGCACCAACCCCAACGGCTCGCTGAACGACATTGCCGGCGTCATCAACGCCAAGGGCAATGTCCTCGGCATGATGCCGCATCCCGAAAACCTCATCGAAGCCGCCCATGGCGGCAATGACGGCCGCGGCCTCTTTGCTTCGGCACTCGGCGTCATCGCAGCCTGATGGACCGGGCGGGCTTCAAGCCCGCCTTTTTTGATGCCGGCTTCCGGCGATGTTTCGGCTTCTCTTCTGGATGACCTGATGCCCCGCATTCTTCGACACGATGCCTATAAAGCCACCGGACTGATCCTCGCTGCCGCCGCACTTGCCGCCTGCCAGCCGAAACCGCAGCCGGCCGCTTCCGTCTCCCGCGCGGCCTTGCCGACGATGGAGAGGATCGCGCTTGGCGCCAATGCCTGCTGGTTCAAATCGGGCGATGCGGCGTTCAAGGCCTATCGTCTGGCCCCGGAACTGAACTCTTTCTCCGGCCGCCCGCGCATCCTGCTCGTGCCGCGCAACAGCCCGGAATCGCGCCCCATGCTGGTGATCCAGGCTGAAGGCAACCCGGCAAAGCTCGACGCCTTCGGACCCGTGATGAGCGACGCCATCTCCGGTCGCATCGCCACCGACGTCAAGCGCTGGGCAAATGGCGGCAAGGGCTGCTGATCGACAATTCGGCTCCCTCATCCCTGTGCTTGTCACAGGGATCCAGCCAGCCCAAGTCCTTGGGCTGAGATGAGTCTTTTCGCCGCGCAGACGCGCGTCGGCTGGATTCCTGTGACAAGCACAGGAATGAGGAACGCGGATACCTAGCGCAAGAATCTTCCCCCTACCTTTTCCCGATTTGACGAAGACGCTCCAAACAACCCAACAAAAAACCCGCCGACGCCGGTTGGGATTGGCGTGGCGGGCTGCCGAATGGCTTGATGGTGCCGGGGAAAGAAGGCACCGCTCTTCGACAAAAAATCAAAGCGGCCGCGGCGGCCACGAGAGAAGCCGCGATTTTGCGGCCTCCGTCAGGGCCTCATCCCGCGTAACGCCGATATCCTCCAGAAGATCATCGGACAGCTCCCGCAAAGCGAGCCGTCCGCGTCGTTTCTGCAGCCAATGGGCCATGCCCGCAATCATGCGACCAATAAGCGTGCGGGCGATCTTGGCCGGAAAGGGCGCCGGTGCGACCATGTCGCCGGCATCGCGGAACACGCGTTCCCGTTCGTAACCATCAGGATAGAGTGTATCCGCTGTCGAAAGGTATTGATCCATCTTGCGCATATTGCACCTATTGTCTCCGTGTTTTTGATGTCACTTAATGCAGACAATAAATACAATTGACTTAGGGATAGATACAATGCATAAATTGTCACCATGACAAATTGGCTTCCCGACATTACCGAGGGCGACGGCCCGATTTATCTTCGCCTTGCGGACAGTATCGAAGGCGCAATTTCTGACGGCACCCTGCAGGCCGGCTCGAAATTGCCGCCGCAGCGCAACCTCGCCTATGATCTGGGTGTGACAATCGGCACAATCAGCCGGGCCTATGCGCTCATTCATGAGCGCGGCCTCGTCAGCGGCGAAGTCGGCCGCGGCACCTATGTCAATGAGCGCAAGACCCCTGCCCCGTCATTGCCTCTCGAACCGGCCGCGGCGGCCTTTGGCAGCACCCGCCACGCCGTCGACAGCAGCGCCGAGTTCCGGTTGAACACGACGGCCGCACCCGATGTCGGCCAGAGCCTGCTGATCGCCAGGCACATCGAGGCCGTCACCCGGGAGCACACCTACGACATCACCAATTATGCCCGCTCTTTCCCGGATAGCTGGTGCCTGGCGGGTGCCCGCTGGCTTTCCCAGAACGGCTGGGCGCCGAAGCCGGAAAATATCGTTTCGACGCTTGGCGCCCATGCGGCGGTGATGAGCGTGATAACGGCAATGACGGCGCCGGGCGACCGTATCGTCTTCGAACCCGTCACCTATTCCCACATCAGCCGCAGCGCCGCCCTTGCCGGAAGGCGGGTGACGCTGGTGGAAGCGGATCAGGACGGTATTATCCCTGATGATTTCGAACGGGTCTGCGCCCAACAGCACCCGAAAATGATCTTCCTGATGTCAGCAGGCCAGAACCCCACCTGCGCCACCCTGCCGGAAGAGCGCCGCCGCGCGATTGCCGATATCGCCCGTCGTTACGGCGTGTGGATCATCGAGGACAATCTTTATGGCGCGATGACGCGCGAAGCGATCCCGCTGATTGCCGAATTCGCGCCAGACATCACCTTCGTGGTCGGCGGCCTGTCGAAATCCGTCGCCGCCGGCGTGCGCGGCGGCTGGGTCGCCTGTCCCGCGCAATATTCATCGCGCATCCGTATTTCCCATTCGATGCTGACGGGCGGTCTGCCCTTCGTGCTAGCGGAGCTGAATGCACGCCTCGTCAACAGCGGCGACGCCCACGATATCCGCAAGGATTGCATTGCCGAACTGAATGGACGCGAGGCGATTGCGAGGCGCGCGCTGGCCGGGCTGGACTTCAATTCGCGGCCCGATATCGCCTTCCTGTGGCTGAGACTGCCCGAACCCTGGCTTTCCGGCACCTTCCGCAATGCGGCGATGAAGGAAGGCGTGCTGATCGATGACGAGGACGAGTTCAAGGCCGGACGAACGGACAAGGTTTTCCACCGCGTTCGCATCAGCTTTTCCGGGCCCTCCACCCGCGAGGAACTGACCCATGCCTTCGGCGTCCTGCGTCACCTGCTCGATAACGGCTCCGCCGGTTATGAAAGCGTCGCCTGAACGTTGCGCCGGAGAGTCATTCCTGCAACATCGCCCTTAATTCAGTAACTCATCATTTACCAAACCGACAAACCTGCCATCCTTTGCGAAATTCGTGGTGGAGAATGATTCGGTGGCAGCATTTGGTTCCACAGGTGTCAGGGCGTTTTTCATTTTGGCGGCGCTTCTTGCGGCATGTGTCCTTATCGACATCATGCCGGCGGCCGCTGCGGATGGCACCGTGTTCGATGAATTGCGGTTCGGGGCCACCACCTCGCTTGCCAATCGCAATGGCGGCGGTGAAAACGGCGTCTTCCCGGCCTTCACCGCCTATTTCGATCCCTTCGCCAGCGCATCCGCCGTCACACTCGGCGAAAAACTTGCCCGCCCCCGCCTGCATCTCGGCGCAGAAATCGGCACCGAGGGTTCGGCTAACACCATTTACGGCGGCGTGAACTGGACCTTCGATCTCAATCCAAAGATTTTCGTCGATCTCGGTTTTGGTGGCCTGTGGCACGATGGCAGGCTGAGGAACGGCGCGGGCGAAACCGGCGCGGAATTTGGCTGCCGCGTGCTTTTCCATGAATATGCCGCCATCGGCTATCGCTTCGACAACAACTGGAATATTTCGACCCAGATCGAGCACGCCTCCCATGCCAATCTCTGCGACGGCCCCAATGACGGGCTCACTCGCGTCGGCCTCATGGTCGGCTACAAGTTCTGAATAAGCCAAGAAAGCAGCGTTTTGCCGGCAAAGCGGCGCATTTTCCTGTCGCGCCATGGAGCCTCTTGCGCTAAAGAACCGGAAACTTTCCTCGGCTCGAACCGCGTGAGACCTATGTCGATTCCAAACTCCATCAAGATCACCCCGGAACTCGTTGCATCCCATGGGCTGAAGCCCGACGAATATCAGCGTATCCTCGACCTGATCGGACGGGAGCCCAGCTTTACCGAGCTCGGCATCTTCTCGGCCATGTGGAACGAGCACTGCTCCTACAAGTCTTCCAAGAAGTGGCTGAAGACCCTGCCGACAACGGGACCACGCGTCATTCAGGGTCCCGGTGAAAATGCCGGCGTGGTCGATATCGACGATGGCGACTGCGTCGTCTTCAAGATGGAGAGCCACAACCACCCGTCCTATATCGAGCCCTATCAGGGTGCGGCGACCGGCGTCGGCGGCATTCTGCGTGACGTCTTCACCATGGGCGCCCGCCCCATCGCCGCCATGAACGCCCTGCGTTTCGGCGCGCCCGATCATCCGAAGACCCGCCACCTCGTAGCTGGCGTCGTCGCCGGTGTCGGCGGTTATGGCAATTCCTTCGGCGTGCCGACGGTTGGCGGCGAAGTGGAATTCGACCCGCGTTACAACGGCAACATCCTCGTCAATGCCTTCGCAGCTGGCCTTGCCAAGTCCAATGCGATCTTCCTCTCGGAAGCCAAGGGTGTCGGCCTGCCGGTCGTTTATCTCGGTGCGAAGACCGGCCGCGACGGCGTTGGCGGCGCGACCATGGCCTCTGCCGAATTCGACGAATCCATCGAGGAAAAGCGCCCGACCGTTCAGGTCGGCGATCCCTTCACCGAAAAGTGCCTGCTGGAAGCCTGCCTTGAGCTGATGAAGACCGGCGCGGTCATCGCCATTCAGGACATGGGTGCCGCCGGCCTCACCTGCTCGGCCGTCGAAATGGGCGCCAAGGGCGATCTCGGCATCGAACTCGACTTGAACGCCGTACCGGTGCGCGAAGAGCGCATGACGGCTTACGAAATGATGCTGTCGGAAAGCCAGGAGCGCATGCTCATGGTTCTCGAACCCTCCAAGGAAGAAGTCGCCAAGGCGATCTTCGTCAAATGGGGTCTGGACTTCGCCATCGTCGGCAAGACCACCGACGACCTGCGCTTCCGTGTGCTGCACAATGGCGAGGAAGTCGCCAACCTGCCGATCAAGGAACTCGGCGACGAGGCCCCCGAATATGACCGCCCGTGGACGCCCGCCAAGGTGCCCGCAGCGCTCTCAGAAAATGACATCCCCGCCGCCGATATCGCCGATGCGCTGGTATCGCTTGTCGGTTCGGCCAACAACTCCTCGCGCCGCTGGGTTTACGAACAGTATGACACGCTGATCCAGGGCAATTCGCTGCAGCTTCCCGGCGGCGATGCCGGCGTGGTGCGCGTCGAAGGCCACGACAAGAAAGCGCTCGCCTTCTCCTCCGACGTGACGCCGCGTTATGTCGAGGCCGATCCTTTCGAAGGCGGCAAGCAGGCGGTCGCCGAATGCTGGCGCAACCTCACCGCAACCGGCGCTTTGCCGCTGGCGGCAACCGACAACCTCAATTTCGGCAATCCGGAAAAGCCCGAGATCATGAGCCAGCTCGTCCATGCCATCAAGGGCATCGGCGAAGCCTGCCGCGTGCTGGAATTCCCGATCGTTTCCGGCAACGTATCGCTCTATAACGAGACCAATGGCCAGGCGATCCTGCCCACCCCCACCATAGGCGGCGTTGGCCTCCTGAAGGATTGGGGCCGCATGGCGCGCATCCGCTTTGCCGCCGCTGAAGAGGTGGTACTGCTGGTCGGCGCGCCTGCCGGCCTCGGCACCCACATCGCCCAGTCGGTCTATATGCGCGACATTCATGGCCGCATCGATGGCCCGGCACCGCATGTCGATCTCGCCGCCGAGAAGAAAAACGGCGATTTCGTCCGTGGCATCATCACCGATGGTCTTGCCACCGCCGTTCACGATTGCTCCTCGGGCGGTCTCGCCCTCGCCGTTGCCGAAATGGCGATTTCGTCCGGCATCGGTGCGACAATCGACGCCGTCGAAGGCCATAATGCAATCCTCACCTTCTATGGCGAAGATCAGGGCCGTTATGTCCTGACGGTCAAGAAGGGTGATCTCGACAAGGTGCAGGCGGCGGCCAAGGCAGCCGGCGTTTCCTGCCCGGCCATCGGCGTTACCGGCGGTTCCACCGTAAAGCTGGGCACGGCGCGCGCCGTCGAGATTAAAGAATTGCACTTGGCCTATGAATCGTGGTTCCCTCAATTCATGGACGGCGAAACTTTGCTCGCCGCAGAATGAATTAAGGAGAAACACCATGCCCATGAAACCCGGCGACATTGAAGACATGATTAAGGCGGGAATTCCCGGGGCAAAGGTCACGATCCGCGATCTGGCCGGTGATGGCGATCATTACGCGGCGGAAGTCGTTGCGGAAGCATTCAAGGGCAAGACCCGCGTGCAGCAGCACCAGATGGTCTATGACGCGCTGAAGGGCAATATGGGCGGCGTTCTGCATGCCCTTGCCCTGCAGACCTCGGCTCCCGAATGATTGCGCCCGTGAAAGCGGTTATGGCAAGACAACGTCTCTGTCCCGTCTGCGGCGGAGCGTGAAAACTGCGGATAAATCAAAGGCCCGCGTGATGCTTTCACGCGGGCCTTTTCATATCGGGCAAAAGGGGAAAACGCCGCTTACAAGGCAGGCGGCGTCTGCGAATCCAGATCGGCGAAGGACGCGGCCGGCAACGGCCCCGCCGTCAGCAGCGTAAAGTCGTAACCGGATTTGCGATCCGGCCCCAGAACATATTGCCGGTGCATGCGCAGGAAGTTGCGCTTGTTCTTCCTGTAACGATCCGGCGAGAGCGCATGCTTGAAACGGATCGGCACGATCTTCGGCTGCGGCGCATCCCTGTGACCGGTCAGGCCCACGGTATTGCACCGATAGAGATGAATCGGATCGGTCAGACACTGGATATCGAACCATGTCACCTCCGGGTGACGGGCGATCGTGCCGACACTTTGGCGAAGCCTGTCCGCACTCGACAGGAACGCACATTGCAGCGCCGCGCCGCCCAAGGTCGCAAAGGACAACTTCCGGCCATCCAGCGCATCCGGCTTCAGTTCCAGCACACGGCCGATCACGGCGAGCGCAAGGCTGGCGCCCATGCTGTGGGAAACCACCAGAACCTCATCCGAGGGCTGTTCCAGCGCCGTCAGAACAAGTGCTGCCCTCTCCTCGATCCAGTCGCGGGCAATCGGTTCATCCCGGCCGACCGAAAGCGCGAACCGCCAGTCCGCATAAAGATGCAGGGTGTGAAACCGCTCTGCAAACGGCAGGAAAGCCTTTGCGAAAAACAGCGCGGCGGCGGGAAGGCTGATCGCGAAGAGCCAGAGCGGCAAAGCGAAAAGCCAGGGCAACAGGGCGATAGCCGCCGCAAGCGCGCCACCGACAAGCATCAGCAGGAACGGGAAGATGAAGAACAGCCCAAAACGCCAGGCATGGCGGAAGTAACGCGCCGCACCGCCCTCACTGACAATGGCCGCCCCGGCCTTGAAGCCGAGCCAGATCTGCCGCCAGACCGGCGCATCCCGCAATTGCGATATCACCCCATTATGATCGTAAACGAAAATGTCGGAGCGCGTCCGCCAGCCACCCGCCGAGGCCTCCACCGTGAATGTTTCGCCCCCCGGCCTGTTCTCCAGCGGCCCCACCCTATAGTCGACATCCCATGTCTTGCCGGCCAGCGCCGCCGCCCGCTGGTAACGCAGATGATGGGCAGCCGCATCGAGCGGATCGAAACCGGGGAAATAAAGAACAAGTCGTGACTTGACGGCTGGCATGCATGAACCTTCGGCCGGAGCATTTCCAGTAAAAGCGGAATCGCTTTTACATCAGGACAATGCGTAAAAACAAAGAGATAGCGCGCTTTTGCGTTTCGGAGAAAAGCAAAACCGCGCTGGAGACACCCGAAAGGATCGCTTGATACAGCGGGCGATGCACGTATAGTAAAAATCGCGACGGAAATATGATTTATTTATTGGCGAGGGAAATTTGTCTGGCATCGTCGATCAAGTACTCAACGGCGTCGTCAAGGGCGCGCTGTCTGAAATCCTCACCAAGACCGGCATCCGCAAGACGCGCCGCGCGCGCCGGACGAAAAGCACCGGCTCGCTGGCCGGCGGCATCGTCGGCTCCGTTCTGGAAGCCGCGATCAATGCCGCCGTCAAACCCAAGCCGGCCAAGAAACAGGTGAGCAAGAGACGCACCACCGCCGCGCGCAGTCGGCAGAGATATCGGTGATGAATTGTCTCCGTCTGCTTATCGCCTGCGCTCTACTAACGTTCTTGGGGCCGCAACAAGGCGCAGCGGAGGATACTAACGAAAAAGAGATCAGGATCGGCTTCGGCATAATGCTCGACAATGCGGAGCCGATTGCGGGCGAGACCATATGTAAGGTCGGTCAAACCTGTCGCCTGTTCGAACAGAAAAGCCCCAAGCTCACTGTCGAGCTTGAGGTCACCGCCCAAGCCGGCAGTTGGACCAGTGAAATGTGGATCGACTGCGAGCGTGATTGTTCGCTAGCGAACGGTCGGTCGCACATGAAGCTCCAGAGCCAACGGGAACTGGATCTTTTTTCCGGTGAAGAGACCGGCATATTCACCCTGCTTGTCTCCAAGCCGCGTAAGACGATGGGAAAAATACTGCTCATATATCCGGATCGCTGATGGATGCTGCTTAAACAAGAAATTCCGGCCCCATTGTTCGATGCCACACCCGCGCATTTTTTACGCTTTCCGGGTGGAAATCGCGCCGCGACATGTTATTTAGAGGCTAACAGAAAGCAGCGGCCTTGAACCGCATGTGAAAGGAATAGGCCTATGAGCGGCATTCACGACATGATCGACAGCGAAGTGAAGAGCAACGACATCGTTCTTTTCATGAAGGGCACCCCGCAATTTCCGCAGTGCGGTTTTTCCGGCCAGGTGGTACAGATCCTCGATTATCTCGGCGTCGACTACAAGGGCATCAACGTGCTTGCCGATGCCGATATCCGCCAGGGCATCAAGGACTATTCCAACTGGCCGACCATTCCGCAGCTCTACGTCAAGGGCGAATTCGTCGGCGGCTGTGACATCGTAAGAGAGATGTTCCAGTCCGGCGAGTTGCAGAACCACTTCCAAGAACAGGGTATCAGCGTCCGCGGCGCGGCCTGATTTCGGCCGGTTCATCCGGCCCACCCTGATTGTCAGAAATTTATGCCAGGCGTTGCTTCATGCAACGCCTTTGCCGTTCTTTTTGGGGCAATCCTGTGACAAATCTTTCACAATCCACCGCTTCGCGCGCAGGCTCGATGGGGCGCACGGAATTTATTGCGCTGGCCGCCATGCTGATGGCGCTGAATGCGCTCGCCATCGACATCATGCTGCCCGGTCTTCAGGAAATCGGCGCTTCGCTCGGCGTCGTGAATGAAAACCACCGCCAATACGTGATTTCCACCTACCTTCTCGGCTTCGGCGTCGCCCAGCTTCTGTATGGACCGATCTCGGACCGTTTCGGCCGCCGCAAGCCGATGCTCGTCGGTCTGGCCATCTACATCATCTCCGCCATTGCCGTGGTCTTCGTGCCATCCTTCTCCGGCCTGCTGTTCCTGCGCTTCATTCAGGGGATCGGTTCGGCTGCAACGCGCGTCATCACCATCTCGATCGTGCGCGACATCTATGGCGGCCGCCAGATGGCGGAAGTCATGTCGCTGATCATGATGGTCTTCATGGTCGTTCCGGTCATCGCGCCTGGCACCGGCCAGATCGTGCTCTTCTTCGGTAACTGGCATCTGATCTTCGCCTTCATGGCGGCAATAGCGGCCGTCGTGACGGCGTGGATGTATTTCCGCCTGCCGGAAACCCTGCACCCGGATGATGTGCGCCCCTTCACCGCCCGCTCGGTGCTCGGCGGTTTCAAGATCGTGCTCACCAACCGTATTGCGCTTTGTTACACGCTCTCCAGCACCTTCATCTTTGGCGCACTGTTCGGTTTCATCAATTCGGCCGAACAGGTCTATAAGGGCATTTATGGGCTCGGCGCATGGTTTGCGGCGGCCTTTGCCGGCGTCGCCCTGTTCATGGCCTTCTCGTCCTTCATCAATGCGAGGCTTGTCGGCAAGTTCGGCATGCGCAAGCTGTCGCACGGGTCGCTGCTCGGCTTCATCGCCATCACCTTCATCTGGCTGGTGGTGCAGGTGCTCGGGCCGGAACCGATGCCGTTCGCCATCTTCATCGTGTTCTTTGCGCTTGCCATGTTCCAGTTCGGCTGGATCGGCTCGAACTTCAACTCGCTCGCCATGGAACCGCTCGGCCACGTCGCCGGCACCGCCTCCTCCGTTATCGGTTTCATGGGAACCGTCGGCGGCTCGCTGATCGGCGCGGCCATCGGCCAGGCTTTCGACGGGACGGCGCTGCCCATGGTGGCCGGCTTCTTTGTGGTCTCCATCATCGGCCTGATCTTCGTGCTGATCGGCGAAAAGGGCATGCTGTTTCAGGCCCATAACAAGCCGACACGGTAACAACGGTTGAAAAAAGAAAGGGCGCGGAATTCTGTTCCGCGCCCTTTTTGTTTGATTGACGGATGGCGTAACACTCAGCGTCGGCCAGTTTCAGCACCCATTCCCCACTCTTGGCGTCATCCTCGGGCTCGACCCGAGGATCCATCGCTTCGACCGCCTGTGGATCCTCGCCTCAAGGGCGAGGATGACGGAGGCGAGGTAGATGATGTCCACCATCAAGCCGCAACCTTGTCACGCCACCTCACACCGTGAAAATCTTCTCCCGCAGCAATTCCCACGTCTCCTGATCCGGAGCAAGCAGCAGCCCGCCATCCACATGGCGCGGCAGATAGGGCGAGCCGTCGAGACGCGCCGCATAGGCGCCCGATTCCTGCGAGATCAGCGTGCCGGCCAGATGGTCCCAGGGCATCAGCTTGTTATACATCAGGAAATGCATGTGGCCGCCGCAGAACAGGCGGTATTCGTGTGCGGCGCAGCGATAGCTGGTGAAGAGCCGCACATCGGCGAGGTTCGTCAGAATCTTGCGGCGGGTCTCCACATCGAAATAGCCGGTATTGGCGATGCCGACCATCTGCGACAGTTCCGGAGCCGGCACCACCGACATCTGCGTCTGTGAACCATCGGCGCTGCACAGCCACGCGCCGGAGCCTTTTTCGGCAATCGCCCAATCATTGCCCATGGGATCGAAGATCAGGCCGGCGACGGTCTCGCCCTTTGAGATGACGCTCATCATCACGCCGAAAAGCGGCAGGCCGGAGGCGAAGTTGTAGGTGCCATCGATCGGATCGACCACAACGGCAAGATCGGCATCGGCAAGCTTGCCGAGCAGCGAGGCATCCGCCGCCACCGCCTCTTCACCAATGAACAGCGCATCCGGCATGATCTCCTGCACCCGGGCGCGGATCAGCCGCTCGGCAGCCTCGTCGGCCTCTGTCACGAGGTCGATCGCCTCGGTCTTCATCCGCACATCGCCTTCGCCCAGATTGCGGAACCGCGGCAGGATTTCCACTGCCGCCGCCTCCTGAAGCGCATTGGCAAGAGAGGCGATGTCGAGTTCGAGAGCCATGGGCGATATCCTTCTTTCTGAGCGTAACGACTATAAGGCGACGATTTCCCGTCGCAGCATCTTCCAGCTTTCCTTGTCGGGAGCGGACAGGATGCCGCCCTCCGTTTGCCCCGGCCGATAGGGCGTATTGTCGAAACGGGCGGTGTAACCACCCGCTTCCTGATGAACCAGCACGCCGGCAAGATGATCCCACGGCATCAGCTTTTCATGGCCGATGAAATGCAGCTTGCCGGCCGAGGCGAGCCAATATTCATGTGCCGAGCAGTTGAGCGACAGCGCCATCCTGATCTTGGCCATATTGGCGGCGATCACCGGCCGGCGATCCTCATGGCTGTGGCCCCAGGAAAATATGCCGACCATGTCGGACAATGGCGCGGGATCGGCGACCTTGAGCTTCGCCTGAGAACCGTTCCTGCGGTTGAGAAACGCGCCCTCGCCTTTCAGCGCAACGATGGTGTCACCCATGACAGGATCGTGGATGATGCCCGCCACCGTCTCGCCCTTGACGGTGACCGCAAGCAGCGTGCCGAAAGCGGGAAAACCGGAAGCGTAATTGAAAGTGCCGTCGATGGGATCGATCACGAAGGCGAGCGGCGCGTCGGCAAGGGCTGGAATGACGGATGGGTCCGCCTCATAGGTCTCTTCGCCGACGATGTGGGCCTTCGGAAATCGCTGAAGGAGAGCAGCGGTGATCGCCTTTTCCGCGAGAACATCGGCCTCTGTGACCAGATCGACAGCGGAGGTTTTTTCGGAGATGGCACCGGCGCTCAGGTTTCTGAAGCGGGGAAGAATTTCATTCGCGCCGGCAGCGGCAACGGTGGAAACGAGGAAGTCGATATCTTTGTCGGAAAGGGTCATCGGGCGGGGCACTTCTTCATAAGGGGGAGTTGGCCTCCCTACGCTCTTCAGGTGACGCCCCGGTGACAGAAAGCGCCGAGAAATCAAAAAGCTTAGGGTCAAGCAGATGCGACGGATTGACGTGGGCAAGCGCCCGCAGCATCACATCCTTGCGGCCCGGCATGCGCCGTTCGATATCCGCCAGCATCTCTTTCATGGCATTGCGCTGAAGCCCGTCCTGCGAGCCGCAGAGGTCGCAGGGAATGATCGGGAATTCCATCGCCGCCGCAAATTTCGCCATATCGTCTTCGGCGCAATAGGCAAGCGGGCGCATGACCATCAGGTCGCCTTCGTCATTCAACAGCTTCGCCGGCATGCCGGCAAGACGGCCGCCATGGAAGAAGTTCATGAAAAAGGTCTCGAGAATATCCTCGCGGTGATGGCCGAGCAGCAGCGCGTCGCAGCCCTCCTCCCGCGCGATGCGGTAGAGATTACCGCGCCGCAGCCGCGAACAGAGCGAACAGTAAGTGCCGCCGGAAGGCACCTTTTCTTTCACCACCGAATAGGTATCGCGATATTCGATGCGATGGGCGACACCGATCTTCGCCAGATATTCCGGCAGGACGTGCTTGGGAAAATTCGGCTGGCCCTGATCGAGATTGCAGGCCACCAGCTCCACCGGCAAAAGCCCGCGCCATTTGAGATCGAGCAGCAAGGCCAGAAGACCATAGCTGTCCTTGCCGCCGGAAAGGCCAACAAGCCAGCGCTTCTGGCCGTTCAGCATGCCGAAATCTTCAAACGCCTGGCGCACATTGCGCAGCAGCCGCTTGCGCAGCTTGTTGAACGAGACCGACCGCGGTGCATTATCGAACAGCGGATGCGAGCTGCCGTTTTCCTCGGAGGCGTCCTGATCCGCCCCTATCTGGACGGCCCCGGCCTGATCTACAAAGTCATCAATCTTGGTGAGAATGTTCATCATCCGCTCGCTCCGGCACGACTGCCGTTCTTCATGCAGGCAATGCCCCCATCCGCCTGCAATATCAAGCCCCGAATACCGACCAGCCGGTTTTCGTCGCCAGCAATTCCAGCGCCTGTGACCCGAGCGCCGAATTACCCACCTTGTTGAGACCCGGCGACCAGACGGCAATCGACGCATTGCCCGGCGCCACCGCCATGATGCCGCCGCCGACACCGCTCTTGCCCGGCAGGCCGACATGATAGGCGAAATCGCCCGATCCGTCATAATGGCCACAGGTCAGCATCAGCGCATTGATACGCCGCGCCCGGCGGTCCGAGACGACCGTATGGCCGGTCAGCGGATTGCGGCCGCGATTGGCGAGGAAGAGGCCGGCACGGGATAGCTGCGCGCAGGTCATCGACAGCGCGCACTGATGGAAATAAACGCCGAGCGTATGTTCCACGGGATGATGCAGATTGCCGAAGGAACGCATGAAATTGGCAAGCGCAAAATTGCGGAAACCCGTCGCCTGCTCGGATTTTGCCACCGTGTCGTCAATGCTGATCGTGTCATCGTCCGCGAGATAACGCACGAAGCGCAGAAGCTCGCCGATCGCCTCACGCGGCTGGTGGCCGGAAAGAACGATATCGGTCACCACGATTGCGCCGGCATTCACGAAGGGATTGCGCGGGATGCCGTGCTCATGTTCCAGCTGGACGATGGAGTTGAAGGAAGAGCCTGAAGGTTCGCGTCCCACCCGGTTCCACACCGTCTCGCCGGCCTTGCCGAGCGCCAGCGTCAGCATGAAGACCTTGGAGATACTCTGGATCGAAAACGGGGTGAGCGCATTGCCGGCCGTATAGGTGGTTCCATCGACGGTGGTGATGGCGATGCCGAACTGGTTGGGATCGACCTTGGCAAGTTCGGGAATGTAATCCGCAACCTTCCCCTCGCCCAGCCTCGGCGCCATGCTGTCATAGATGGAATCGACGATCGCCTGAATATCCTGCATGCAAAGCCTTCCCCAGCAAACAAAAAAGCCGCCCCGAAGGGCGGCTTTCTCAATACTGAAACGCGTCGATTAACGCGAGTAGAATTCGACGACCAGATGCGGTTCCATGACGACCGGGTACGGAACGTCGGAAAGCGACGGAACGCGGGCGTAGGTCGCAACCATCTTGTTGTGGTCGACTTCGATGTAGTCAGGAACGTCACGCTCTGCGAGCTGAACGGCTTCGAGAACCGTAACCAGCTGCTTGGACTTCTGACGAACTTCGATGACGTCGCCAGCCTTGCAACGGTAAGAACCGATGTTGACGCGAACGCCGTTAACCGTGACGTGACCATGGTTGATGAACTGGCGCGATGCGAAAACGGTCGGAACGAACTTGGCGCGGTAGACGATGGCGTCCAGACGCGACTCGAGCAGGCCGATCAGGTTCTCGGAAGTGTCACCCTTGCGACGGTTTGCTTCGTCGAAAGTGGCGCGGAACTGCTTTTCGCGCAGTTCGCCGTAGTAGCCCTTGAGCTTCTGCTTGGCGCGCAGCTGCGTGCCGAAGTCGCTCATCTTGCCCTTGCGGCGCTGGCCGTGCTGGCCCGGGCCGTATTCGCGGCGGTTAACCGGGGACTTCGGACGACCCCAGATGTTTTCGCCCATGCGGCGGTCAATTTTGTACTTAGCCGATTCGCGCTTGCTCATCGTATTTCCTTCTCAAAAGGTTATGCCGGTCTGTTGCCAAACCGGTTTAAGGAAACACGCCCTCCTCTGAAGCCCGTTTCAGGGCCTCTGACAGGCTTCTCACATGCAAATGGAGAAACCACGGGACATGTCGGTGATATTGACCGCCGAACGTCAGCCTTTAAACTGCAAGGCAGTCAACAAAACACACCGGACATCACTGCCCGGCGTTGGGGCGGCTTCTATAGTCGTTTTACAAATTTGTCAAACAGCGCCTGCCAATTTTTTCTTGAGCTTGCCCTTGAAAAGATCGAAGGGCCACCCATTTACCCATCGTGATCAGAACTCGGGCCCCTCTGACGTGTTACCGGACAACACGTGATGTCGAGTTTCTTTAGGTTGGGGCCCACGTATATTCTTGACACACGTTCCCCATCCGCAAAGCCAACCTCGTCCGGCTAAAGGTTGACTGATGGAGTTTCTCCTCAACGATTTTCTCGGTACCCCCACATGGATGTGGGCGGTCTTCATTTCTCTTGTCCTTGGCCTCTTGGCGCTCGATCTCGGCGTGCTGCACAAGAATTCCAAGGAAATCGGCATTCGTGAAAGCCTGCTGATGTCGGGCTTTTATATTGCCATCGGTTTGGCCTTCGGCGGCTGGATCTGGTATCAGTCCGGCCAGCAATCGGCGATGGAATATGTCACCGGCTTCGTGGTCGAAAAAAGCCTGGCGATGGACAATATCTTCATCATCGCCATGATCTTCTCTTATTTCGCCATTCCCCGTCAGTACCAGCATCGTGTGCTGCTCTGGGGTATCCTCGGCGTCATCATCCTGCGCGGCATCATGATCGCCGGCGGTGCGGCCATCGTCGAAAACTTCCACTGGGTGCTTTATCTCTTCGCGGCCTTCCTCGTCTTCACGGGCCTCAAGATGCTGTTCTCGTCCGACCATGACGAGGCCGATATCGGCAACAACCGCATCCTGAAATTCCTGCGCAGCCGCCTGCCGGTGACGGAAAAGCTGCATGGCGAGAAGTTCTTCGTCAAGGAAACGGATGCGACCACCGGCAAGCTGAAAACCTTCGTGACGCCGCTCTTCCTGGCGCTCATCATGGTCGAAATCGCCGACCTGATCTTCGCGGTCGATTCGATCCCGGCGATCTTCGCGATCACCACCGATCCGTTCATCGTCTACACCTCGAACATCTTCGCGATTCTTGGCCTGCGCGCCCTCTATTTTGCGCTCGCCGCCCTGATCCACCGCTTCGCTTATCTGAAATATGCGCTGGCTGCGGTTCTGGTCTTCGTCGGTTCGAAAATCTTCGTCGCCGATATGCTCGGCATCGCCAAGATCCCGCCCGCCGTCTCACTCGGCGTCACGGTCGCCATCCTCGCAACCGGCATCATCGGTTCGCTGATCGCGACGCGGAAAGAAGTGAAGGCCGTCGAGTAATGATGAGCAAGGAGGAGGCGGTGACGCCTCCTCTTTCTTTTTTGATAGTGAAAATATAAACTTCGTACTATTGCTGCCGAGACGAAAATCTATTTGCTCCAATATAGAAACTCATTGCGTTAAAATGACCTTCGAACCCGTAGATCAGGCCATTTCCGAACAGAAATTCTGGCGCGCGAAGGAAATCCTTCAAGGCAGGCTCAGCCATTCTGAAGTCAATCTGGCGCTCTTTCAAAAATATGGCGAAGTGCTGCTTGAGATGAATGATCTCATCGAAGCAGGGCGTATGTTGTTCTGCTCGGGCGCAAGGGACGAGCGCTTCCGGGAAGCGATTGATATCTTCCTCTCAAGAAATGACAGGCGCGAACCGCAACGCTTTCTGGCGCGGTTGCCCTCTTCCATGAGACGGCAACGGCATCTGGCGGAGTTTATCGCTTCGCCGGAATTCGAACGCAGCGGATGGACCGCGGCGCAGCTCTCCCACATCCTTCCAATACAAACGGATATCGGCGCTCGTCCCTATCAACGGTCGCATCGCATAACCTCGATATTGGTGATCGTCTCTTTGGTTTGCGTCCTGACCCTCAGCCTTGTCGGCCTCTACACGACAATCGGCTCCGCAATGCGGCTTTTTGCAGAATAGCGATTACTCCGCCGCAAGCCGCGCATCATCCTCAGCCGCATCCGCATCGCCGGGTGCGGTTTTTGCGTCGAGATCGGGAAACGCCACGATGCGCTTGCCGGAGAAATCGGCATGCACCACCACAAGCTCCTTCTCTTCGAAATAACCGAGCAGACGCCGCGCGCGGCGGGCGGAATGGGTGCCATAGGCGCGAGCAATGCGGGCATCCGACGGGCAAGGCTCCTCGCCAAGAGCGGCCTTGACCAGCAGCAGGAAGACTCCCTGCAGGTCATCGGAAACCGACATGGACAATTCCAGCGCCTTTTCCCAGCCTTCGCTGGCCGCCATCTCCGCATCCACGCCGGAACGGGCAATCGCCACCTGCCGGCGGAATTCCGCCAGTGTCATCGGCGTGCCGGGAATGCGACGCATACGGGCGCGCACCAGAAAATCCTGATAAAGCACGGCATCCGTGCGATAGGCCGATTGCGGATCGTCGAGAATTTCGACGAGAACCGCACCGATCTTTTCCTCACGCTCTTCCGGCGTCAGTTCCGGCTGACCTGCACGCGGCGATTGCTCCGGTGAAGGGCCAACGGCGGCGGGGGTGGAACGGGAGAGTTCGGCGAGAATATCCGTGGTCGGGCGTGGTGCCGGCGGCGTGCGGCGCACGGCGGCGCGCGTGAATTCTTCCGGGTCCGGCGTGAAGATCAGGTCTTCTACATCCTGCGGTGCATCCGGCAACGGCATCAGCTTTGGCGAAGATGAGCGCGCCGAGGTCTCCACCGCTCCAATGACGATGGGCAGCGGGCGACGCGAAAGCGCCGGGCCGAGCGCCACGAAATTGCCGCGCTGCAGATCGCGGAACATTTCCGCCTGTCGCCGGTCCATGCCGAGCAGGTCCGCAGCGCGCGCCATGTCGATATCGAGGAAAGTACGGCCCATCAGGAAGTTCGAGGCTTCAGCCGCCACGTTCTTGGCGAGCTTCGCAAGACGCTGCGTGGCAATGACGCCGGCAAGACCGCGCTTGCGGCCACGGCACATCAGATTGGTCATGGCGCCAAGCGACGCCTTGCGCGCATCCTCCGTCACTTCACCGGCAACGGAGGGCGCAAACATCTGCGCCTCATCCACGACCACAAGCACCGGATACCAGAATTCGCGGTCGGCATCGAACAGGCCGTTGAGGAAGGCGGCTGCGGCCCGCATCTGCTGTTCGATATCGAGACCTTCCAGCGTCAGCACGCAGGAAACGCGGTGCTGGCGAATGCGGTTGGCAATGCCGGCAAGCTCGGCTTCGGTGCGCTCGCCATCCACCACCACATGACCGAACCTGTCGGAAAGCGTGACGAAATCACCCTCGGGATCGATGATGACCTGCTGCACCCATGGCGCCGATTGCTCCAGCAGCCGGCGCAGCAGATGCGACTTGCCGGAACCGGAATTGCCCTGCACCAGCAAACGCGTCGCAAGCAATTCCTCGATATCAAGCTTGGCCTGCTGCCCGCCCGATAGGGTTCCCATGTCGATACCGACCTGCAATGTTCCGTTCCTCGTGCTGCATCTCATCCGGCCGATTCCCTAAAGGACTGCCGGACATGCTCTTTACCAAAAAATTGCAGGTTGCGTCTGCCCCGTGCCGATAATGCACAGGCAATTCGGTCTCAGCCCTGTGCCGACCGTACCCGGAAGCGCAAAATGCCGATACGCCGGCCGAAGACGTTGAGCGCCAGCCCAAGAATGACCAGCGCCGCACCGATAATCTCGAAGACGGTGATATGTTCGGCAAAAGCCAGATAGGCGCTGATGAAGCCGACAACAGGCACCAGCAGCGAAAACGGCGCCACCGTCCCGGCGGGATAACGCAGGAGCAGATAACTCCAGATGCCCGCGCCGACAATGGTCGCGCCATAGGCCATGTAGATCACCACGAAAGCCATGGTGGGCGTCGCATTGGCCACGCCTTCGGCAATCGCTTCCGGCCCTTCCACCGCAAGCGAAAGCAGGATCAACGGCAGAACCGGCACAAGGCTGGTCCAGGCGACGAAGGAGACCGCGTTTACCTGGCCGATGCGGCGGTTGACGATGTTGCCGCAGGCCCAGGCAATCGCCGAGCCGACCCCCATCAGGAGCGGTAGCAGCGCTGCCACCGTCATGCGCTCCATGCCGATGACCGCCAGCCCGCCAAAAGCAATGATTGCGCCGAGGATCTGTGAAGGCAACGGCCGTTCCCCGAGAAATACCACGGCAAGCGCCAGCGTGAAGAAGGCCTGCGACTGCATGACCAGCGAAGCAAGCCCGGCCGGCAGGCCAAGCTTGATGGCCGGGTAAAGCAGGCCGAACTGCACGAAGCCCATCGCCATGCCGTAAACGATCATGTGCCGCCACGGCACATTGGGTTTCGGCAGGAAGAAGACGAGAGGCACGGCTGCAAAAAGATAACGCACCCCCGTCAGAAACAGGGGTGGCATATCTGTGACACCGATCTTGATGGCGACGAAGTTGAAGCCCCACAAAAACACGGTGATCAGGGCGAGAAAAATATGCGGCAATGCCATTTTGTTATGTCCGAATTTCAGGCGATCGACACCACGGGTAATCGAGGGGGCACTATGCCGAGACCGCCCTCTTCCAGCCGAAGGCGACGAGACCGGCGCCGATCAGGAGACCGCCACCCGTGCGATTGACGATGCGCTGAACCTTCGGTTTGCGGATCGTATTGCGGGCAGCGCTTGCCAGAAGTCCATAAAGGGCCGCATTCACGGTGGCAAGCACAAGGAATGTCACCTCGAAAATCAGCACCTGCGGCCAGAAGGGCAATGTCGGCACCAGAAACTGCGGCAGGAAGGCCACGAAGAACACGATGCTCTTGGGGTTCAGCGCCGTGACGATATAGGCATGCAGGAAGATTTTGAGCGGCCGTTCACGGCCCGTCACGCCTGCGCCTTGCGCCGCTTCGCCAACCGGCGAACGCCAGAGCTTGATGCCGAGATAAATAAGATAGGCGGCGCCAATCCATTTCAGACCGGTGAAAAGTGCAGCCGATGTGGCCAGCAGCGCGCCGAGCCCCAGCATGGAGGCGGTCATGGCGGTAAAATCCCCGAGCGCCACTCCCGTCACCGTCGCCGTGCTTGCCTTGCGGCCGTGGCCCAGCGCATAAGAAATCACCAGCAGGATCGTCGGTCCCGGAATGGCGAGCATGATGGCAGATGCGGCCACGAAGGCCAGCCAGTTTTCCAGCGGCATGATTGAGTCTCCCTTATCCGATTTGCCGAGCAAGCCATGGAAATATTACTCTGGCAAGAGCTCCGTTTCCGCTTCGGCAAGACGCGCAAGTGTCGCCTCTTCGAACCGAAGTAAAACGCTCTCCACTTCCTTCGCGCCGACGCGGCTATAAAACCGTTGCGCACCGATATTGTCCCTGCCCGTCGTGAAATCGAGACGCGAACCGCGCTGCTCAACGACAAATTTCGCCGCCTCGCGGATCAGCTCCTCCCCGACGCCACGGCCCCTCGCCCACTCGACGACGTAAAGTTCTTTCATGAACCACACCGGCCGTAACGCCACTCCTGGAAACATCTCAAACATCGAGAGGATACCCAGAGCATCCCCATCAAACGCAGCAAGCATGGTGCCTTGGCCAGATCTCAGATATCCGTCCAAACGAATGCGTACTGTCTTCTCATCAATCGCGTCTGCGCCCTCGTAGTGCCGCTCCATGTCCACGAACACCGGGCAAAGCAGCTCTATATCGCTTACCGTAACTTTTCGTATCCGCATCAAACTTCGCTCCAAAAAACAGGACGAAAGCATAGGATCATAACGGTTTCACAAAACCGATGGACAGCTTCGCCGGACGTCATAGGCCCGGCGAAGCGCAACTACCCAATCAAAACCGCGGCGCCCACGGCGGCGCCGGCAGGTCACGGCGCCGCTTCACCCGCGACGGCTCGAGACCGATATCCACCAGCAGGCGTTCCGGCAGATCGGCAGGATCGGTCGGCGGCGCGCGCGGCACCAGTGCGGCCAAAAGAACCGCCTTCAGGGTTTTCCAGATACCGAATGTGACGAACAGACGGTCCACCGCATCCGGCAGCGTATATGCTACCAATGGTTGATCATTTTGCATGGGAAATCCATCCCGGCGCGGTAAGGCAGCCAGGTCCTTTATCGATGGAAAACGACATGCCGAAACGACGGGCGCAGCACTCATGCCACGCAGACGCGCAAGTCACATGTCGGACGAAGTGAAAATGCCAAACGGCAGGGAAATCAGGCCATAAGCCTTATCGGAGGGAGATGCCTCGCACCCCATAACCGCCGATAATCATGCCGGGAAGGCCAGACATGCCGTTAAGGCGCATATTCATGTCATTAGTCATTCCACGCCTCCATTTAGTGCGGTTACAGACAAGATGCATCTTACACAGGAAAACCGACGCGACAAGAGGTCGCAATCTCGAATTGCAAAAGACGCGTAAAGGCGATGTAAAAATACAACAGGCACTCAGGCGACGGAAACGCTGAGACCAAAACCCTGCATCAGCCGCCGGGTGGCGAAATCCGGCTTGCCTGATGTGAAGACGGCGAAGTCGAAACCATCGGGATGTTCCGCATCCTGCGGCAGCGGCACCAGATGGCGGGCACGCCGGGCAATCGCCTCGGCGGGGTCGAGCCAATCCACCGGCCATGGCGCCAGCCTGCGGAACAGATTGGCCATGAAGGGATAATGCGTGCAGGCGAGAACGACGATATCGGTGCGTTTTCCTTCGCTCTCGATGAAGCAGGGTTCGATTTCGGCCAGCACCGCCTCATCCGGAACCGGCTCGCCCCTGATCCAGCTTTCCGCCATGCGCGCCAGATTTTCCGAGCCGACGAGACGGACATGGCATTGCGTGGCAAAAGACTGGATGAGATCGCGCGTATAGGCGCGCTTGACGGTACCTGGCGTCGCCAGCACGGAAACGAGGCCCGAACGGGTGCGCTCCGCCGCCGGCTTGATGGCGGGCACGGTGCCAACGAAGGTCATCTGCGGAAAGCGGGCTCGAAGATCCGCGCCAGCGAGCGTGAAGGCGGTGTTGCAGGCGATGATGCAGACTTCCGGGCTATAATCGTCCAGCAGCTTGTCGAAGAGCGAGAGAATACGCGCCTTCAGCGCTTCCTCCTCCCAGCCGCCGTAAGGGAAACCGGCATCGTCGGCCACATAGATGAAACCGCGTTCAGGCATCAGCACGCGCGCCTCGCGCAGCACGGTGAGCCCGCCAATGCCGGAATCGAACACCAGCACCGGTTTCAGCACATCGGCCGTCGCCTCACTCGTCTTCAGCATTCTCCCCTGCTCCCTCGGCCGATGGCCCCGTTGCCCTGCCCGCCCGCTTCGGCCACTGCCGGGGAAAGCGATCGAGCGAATTGATCACGCCACGGAAAACGCTGATTTCCTGCTCGGAAAACCCGCGTCTCGACAGCACGGCGCGCAGATTGTCGACCATTTTCGGCTTTTTTTCAGCAGGATGAAAATAACCGCGCGCATCCAGCGCTTCTTCAATATGTTCGAACAGGCCGAAAACCTGTTCCTTGGTGGAAGGCCGCTGCTCGACGGACTGGAAAAGCGTCTCCCCCAGATCGTCCATGCCGGATTTCATCCATTCATAGGACATCAGCAGCACGGCCTGGGCGATGTTGAGCGAGGCAAAGGCGGGATTGACCGGGAAAGTCACGATCTCGTCGGCCAGCGCCACTTCTTCATTGGTCAGCCCCCAGCGCTCACGTCCGAACAGGATGCCGGTTCTTTCGCCCGCTTTGAACCTGGCGCGCAGCGTCTCGGCGGCGGTGACGGGCGCCCGCACCGGCTTGAAACCGTAACGCTCGCGCGCGGTCGTCGCGTAAACGAAGTTCAGATCCTTGATCGCCTCTTCCAGTGTCCCGAACACCTTCGTGGCATCGATGACGTGATCGGCTTTGGAGGCAGCAGCCCGCGCCTTTTCGCTCGGCCAGCCATCGCGCGGGTTGACGAGGCGCAACTCGGCAAGACCGAAATTGGCCATGGCCCGCGCCACCATGCCGATATTTTCGCCGAGCTGCGGTTCGACCAGAATGATCGCCGGGCCTTCCGCCAGAAGTTCAAGCTCGCTGTTTGTGCCTGCCATCGTTGTTTGTCCGTTTTTTAAAGCGCGGCATCGATTTTTGAACCGATGCCCATAAAGCGCGCCTCACTGGCACAGATCAGCGCGAAAATCAAAGCCGGAGCGGGGGAATGCGGCCCCTCGAGACGGATGCCAACTCCAGACTCTTGCTCCGCGTCATCCTCGGGCTTGACCCGAGGATCCACAACCCGTTGAAATCAATGGACCCTCGGGTCGAGCCCGAGGATGACGCGGAGTGTGGCGAAAGCCTTGCCGGCACTCTCGTCTCACCAAAACCGCTGTCACTCCCCCTTGATGATCGTCGCCATCTCTTCGCGCAGCGAATCCCTGCCCTCATCGCCAACGCGATGAATATCGCTGATGACCGGCCGGCCGTCCTCCTCGACGACGTCGAAATGCACTTCGTCAACGGTCGCCTTCATCTCCGCCTCGTCCATGCAGGCCCAGAGCTTGAATTTCGCCGTCACGTCAGTCACGCCGTCCTTCGCAGCACCTGGCGTCACCGAAACATCGGCCAGCGGGCAGCCATCCTGGGAGTTCGTCACCACATCGTAACCGAAGGGATCACCCTTCTCGCCGCTTTCCGCCTCGTAAGCCGGCTTCTTGGATGCTTCGCGATATTGCGCGACGAAATCCTTGCTGAACAGGCTGGTCAGCATGTCCTCATCGAAAATATACTTCCAGTTCTCGGCATCGCCAGACCAGTTCTTGACGGTGATATCCATCACCTTCTGGACGGGATCGGCGGGCCCGGCCGCAAGGGCGCTGTGGGAAAAGAGGACGGCGGCAGTCAGAAGCAGAATATTCCGCATGATGTGATCCCGGGATAGGCCCGACGAGGGGGCGAAGCGATTCGCCTGACTGTATTCCGGCATTGTGGTTTGGCAATGCGCAAAGCGTTATTGCGCTGCGCCAAAAAAGCGCCCCCCATGGCTTTGCCTCAGGCGCGTGCGATGCTATAGCCGCACCGGATATTTTTCCGGATACCGGCGTCATCAGGCGCCACAGCTTCGAAGGTGAGGAATTCATGGCAAAGATCAAGGTAGCCAATCCGGTCGTCGATCTCGACGGCGACGAAATGACCCGTATCATCTGGCAGCTCATCAAGGACAAGCTGATCCTGCCTTACCTCGATCTCGACATCGAATATTACGACCTCTCGGTTGAAAACCGCGACGCCACCAACGACCAGGTGACCGTCGATGCGGCCCACGCCATCAAGAAGCACGGCGTCGGCATCAAGTGCGCGACCATCACCCCGGATGAAGCCCGCGTCGAGGAATTCGGCCTGAAGCAGATGTGGAAGAGCCCGAACGGCACGATCCGCAACATTCTGGGCGGCGTCATCTTCCGCGAGCCGATCATCTGCAAGAACGTTCCGCGCCTCGTTCCCGGCTGGACGAAGCCGATCGTCGTCGGCCGTCACGCCTTCGGCGACCAGTACAAGGCGACCGACTTCAAGTTCCCCGGCAAGGGCAAGCTGACGATCAAGTTCGTCGGTGAAGACGGTCAGGTCATCGAGAAGGACGTCTTCGACGCCCCGAGCGCCGGCGTGGCGCTTGCCATGTACAACCTCGACGAATCCATCCGCGAATTCGCCCGCGCCTCCATGAACTATGGCCTGATGCGCAAGTGGCCGGTTTACCTCTCCACGAAGAACACCATCCTCAAGGCCTATGACGGCCGCTTCAAGGATATCTTCGAAGAAGTCTACCAGACCGAATTCAAAAAGCAGTTCGATGAAGCCGGCATCACCTATGAGCACCGCCTGATCGACGACATGGTCGCTTCCGCGCTGAAGTGGTCCGGCGGCTACATCTGGGCCTGCAAGAACTACGATGGCGACGTGCAGTCCGACACGGTTGCTCAAGGCTTCGGCTCGCTCGGCCTGATGACCTCCGTTCTCCTGTCTCCCGATGGCCGCACGGTCGAAGCCGAAGCCGCACACGGCACGGTTACGCGCCACTACCGCCAGCACCAGAAGGGTCAGGAAACCTCGACCAACTCGATCGCCTCGATCTTCGCCTGGACCCGTGGCCTCGCTCACCGCGCCAAGCTGGACGACAATGCCGAACTCGCAAAGTTCGCGGCAACGCTCGAAACCGTCTGCGTCGATACCGTCGAAAGCGGTTACATGACCAAGGACCTCGCGCTCCTCATCGGACCGGACCAGCCCTGGCTCTCCACCACCGCCTTCCTCGACAAGATCGACGAAAACCTCAAGAAGGCAATGGCGGCTTAAACCGACCTTCTCAGCGACTTCAAAACCCGGCCTCAGCGCCGGGTTTTTCATTGACGCCATACAGACGAAATATGAGTTCCGCGGCGCGTGTCGAGCGTGCCTGCATTTCCTCTTCCGTCGGAAGGCCAATCGCCCCCGTCGCACGCCTGATCTGCAAATCCCCTGCCAGAAGCGACAGCCAGATTTCCGCAGGCTCTTCCGCTGTCGCCATCCCCATGACGCCCCGTTTCGCCAGCGCCTGAAAATACGTCGCAAGCTTCGGCATGACGTGCTCACGACCCTTTTGCGCCAGAAGCGTGCCGAGTGCAGCATCAACGCCGGCTTCCGCCGCGGCGACCCGATTGAGCAGAACCGCCCGCTCCCCCAGCAGCATCGACAATAGTTCAGCCCCGAAACGGGAAAGCTCCTTCACGCCGTCGGCCGCTTCCGCCGACGGCAATACCAGCCTTGCGGCATTTTCTTCGACCATCGCTTCGTAAAGCCCGGCCTTGCCGCCGAACCAGCCATAGAGCGTTTCCTTGGATGACCTGCTCACCTTCGCCAGCGCCTGCATGGAAAAGGCCGCATACCCATCCCGGGCAAGCATGGCGAAGGCATGTTCGACAATCTCCCGCCGACGCAATTCCCTGCTTTCGTTTCGCATCCACATTTCCTTGACAATAACCGTACATGTGCGTACGGATGTGCCGTACACATATGTACGGTTATTTGATGGAGATTTTCATGTCCAGCTCATTTCTGCACGAGATTAGAACAAGACATTTTCCTGCGCTGGCCGCGGTAAGAAAACCGGCAATCTCGACCTTGCGCATCGCCGCACCCTTGAGCCTCGGTATCATGGCCGGGTTCTTTTTTGCCTTCAGCAATCCCGTGATGATGGCTTTCCCGCAGCTTGATGCGGAAGTTTTTATTGCAGCGTTCAACAGCATAAATTTCAGTGTCCGAAATGGCATATTTTATGCCGCCTTCTTCTCTCCGCTGGCGATCCTTTTCGCCGCCGCACTGGTCGACAGGCACAACCGCCTGATATGGCTGTTGGCCTTGGTCATCTACGCTGTTGTCGTGATCCAGACGCGAATGGTCAATGTTCCCATCAACGAGTTCTTCAAAACCGTTTCAACCGAAATACCGCCGGACTGGCAGGAATTACGCGATCGCTGGGCGCTTTCCAATCTTATCCGCACCCTGCTGACCACTCTTGCCTTTTTCCTCGCACTGCTGGCCGCGACGCGGCAGGCGGGAAAGAGGACGGACGGCTAGACCGCGGCAAGGGCTACCTCAGGGCTGCGATATCAGACGATAACGATAGCCGGCTAGCTTCATGCGCCATCATGGGATGGAACCCGGCCGCAACGCCGGGTTTTCTTTTTTGTTCACAGTATCTTGATTAGCCGTTGTACTAGGCGCAGACTTCGATTCCGTGTGCCACGGCCAGTACAACAATAAGACAAAGCTGAAACAGCATCTACTTGCACATAACTTGCCCGGCACAGTCAAACGTTCATCGGAGCATCGGCGCGATCTTTAGGGAATACGCGAATGATGCTGCGAACTGTTAAAAAGCGAAGCGCGAGTGCGAAATCCCTACCGGTTTTCCCATGATGCTTCGCCGATTTTGCTTGGGGAGGCAAAGCATGAGTGAATTGATCTTCTACACCAACCCCATGTCGCGCGGACGTATCGCGCGATGGATGCTTGAGGAAGTGGGCGTTCCATACCGCACGGAAATACTGGGCTTCGAGACCTCGATGAAATCGCCCGCCTACCGGCTGATAAACCCGATGGCAAAGGTGCCCGCCATCAAACATGGCGATACCATCGTCACCGAGGCCGCGGCGATCTGTGCCTATCTCGCCGATGCCTTTCCCGGCGCGAACCTTGCGCCCACGCCCAAGGCACGCGGGCTCTATTACCGCTGGATGTTCTTTGCCGCGGGTCCGCTGGAAATGGCGGCGAGCATGAAGGCCATGGGTTTCGAAGTGCCCAAGGAGAAGTTGCGCATGGCCGGCTGCGGCAGCTATGCGGATGTGATGAACACGCTTGAACGGGCCGTCAGCGAAAACCGCTTCATCGCCGGCGATCTCTTCACGGCGGCGGATGTCTATGTCGGCGCCCATGTCGGCTGGGGCCTGCATTTCGGCACCATCGAAAAACGCCCGGCCTTTCTTGACTACATGGCGCATCTCACCGACCGCCCGGCCTACAAGCGGGCCGCCCAGCTCGATGAAGAAGCGGCGAAGGACTTGCAGGTGGCGGAAAGCTGACCGGCCTGCAGGATCCTTTCCTCATGCCAGCGGCAGGTAAATATCCGTCAGCAGTTCGGTAGGCGGCGTGTCCCTGGGGCTGTTCAGATACTCCTCGAACATCGCGCCATCGCCGATCTGTCGTCCGGAGGCGGGAAGCCATTCAGCGTAAAGCCATCGGTAAGCCCGGTGCATATCCGCATAGGGACCTTTATGGCGCAGCACGGCATATTCGCCGCCTGCGATGGGCTGCCGCTGCAACGGCTCGCTCTCCATCGGCATCACGACACCGGTGACGCAGGCGATGGAGCGAAGGTCGTCGGCAGGCACGATATCAGGATCGTCAAGATAAACCCCGATCATGCGCATGTCCGGTCCGGCCAGTCCACGCGCATACAGCGTCCCGAACAGGGTTTCGAACGCCTTGCTGATCAGCATGTAGGAGCCGCGATGCGGCACGCCGGTCAGCGTCATGGGAGAAACGGTTTTCACAGCAATATCGAACATATCGGTCGCCTTTTCCAAAGGAACTGCGTTGAACAGGCTGTGGCTTCCCTCTTTCCGGTAACGCGCCGGCGGCATTCCGTAGGCCGTTTTGAAAATGCGGTTGAAGGACTGGAGGTTCGGGTAGCCCGATCGTTTTGCAATGTCGCCGATGGCAAGATCGCCGCGGACGATCTCGCCCGCCGCGCGGTGCAACCGCAGCCTCTTGACGGTCATCGCCGCCGTTTCGCCATGGATTGCCCGATAAATCCTGTGCCAGTGATAGCTTGACATGCAGGCGATTTCCGCCAGCCGGCCCATATCCAGTTCTTCGTCAAGATGGTCATGAATATAGGCTGAAACCCGCCTCAGACGCGTTTCATAGATTGCCCAAGCCGTGTCACCGTTCATATCGAGCCTCTTTGCAAATCCGATGGCCAATAGAACCATAACCCGATTTGACAAATCCTGCTCAGTTGGGTGCCCGGCAAATGAGGCCGGCAGCCGACCGCCCTCACCTCATTGGTGAAAACGGAAACGGTTGGCCCGGAAAACCGGACCAACCCTGTGGTTTTGGGGGATCAGGCGGCCAGCGCCGCCGCCACCGCTTCGATCGCGTCCTGCGCCTTTGCGCCATCCGGGCCGCCGGCCTGCGCCATGTCAGGACGGCCGCCGCCGCCCTTGCCGCCAAGGGCTGCGGAAGCGGTGCGGACGATATCGACGGCGCTGAAACGGGCGGTCAGATCTTCGGTCACGGCAGCGACAGCACTTGCCTTGCCGTCTTCGGAAACGGCGATCAGCAGCACAACGCCCGAGCCGAGATTGGCCTTGGCCTCATCGGCAAGACCCTTGAGGTCCTTTGCATCGATGCCGGACATGGATTTCGCCAGGAAATTGACGCCGGCCACCTGCTTGACGTCGCTTGCGCCGGCATCCGCCGAACCGCCGCCCATGGCAAGCTTCCGGCGCGCATCCGCAAGTTCGCGCTCCAGCTTCTTGCGCTCATCGAGCAGCCCTTCGACACGCGACAGCACATCGCCCGGCTGAACCTTCAGCGACGAGGCAAGCGCCTTCACCCGCTCATCCTGTTCGGAGAGATAGGCAAGCGCGCCCTGCCCCGTTACGGCTTCAAGGCGGCGCACGCCGGCACCAACGGCGCTTTCGCCGAGAATGCGGATGAGGCCGATCTGGCCGGTGGCCGCCACATGCGTGCCGCCGCAAAGCTCGACGGAATAAGGGCGGTTGGCTTTTGCGCCATGCAGGCCGGTGCCCATGGAGACGACACGAACTTCGTCACCGTATTTTTCGCCGAACAGCGCCATGGCGCCCTCGGCAATGGCATCGTCGACGCTCATCAGGCGGGTCACGACCGGCGAGTTCTGCAGCACGATTTCGTTGGCCATCTCTTCGACGACCTTCAGCTCCTCGGCCGACATCGGCTTCGGATGCGAAACGTCGAAGCGCAGGCGCTCGGGCGCAACCAGCGAACCCTTCTGGGCGACGTGCGTGCCGAGCACTTCGCGCAGCGCCTCATGCAGAAGATGGGTGGCGGAGTGGTTCGCACGCAGGCGCGAGCGGCGGTCATGATCGACCGTCAGCTGAACGGCATCGCCAACCTTGAGACCACCCTTGGAGACCGTGCCCAAATGCACGAACAGGCCTTCACCCCTCTTCTGGGTATCGGAAACGGCAAAGGCGCCATTGTCGCCGGAGATCACGCCGGTATCGCCCATCTGGCCACCGGACTCGCCATAAAACGGCGTCTGGTTGACGACGACCTGCACGGTCTCGCCATCGGCAGCGCTCTCGACGGCCTTGCCGTCCTTGACGATCGCCTGGATGACGCCCTCGGCGGTTTCGGTGTCGTAACCGAGGAACTCGGTCGCGCCGAGTTTTTCCTTGAGCTCGAACCAGATCGTCTCGGTCGCCTTGTCGCCGGAGCCGGCCCAGTGCGAGCGGGCTTCGGCCTTCTGGCGCTCCATCGCATCGGTGAAGCCGGAAATATCGACGCCAATTTCGCGGGCACGCAGCGCGTCCTGCGTCAGGTCGAGCGGGAAGCCATAGGTGTCGTAAAGCTTGAAAGCGGTTTCGCCATCCAGCATGTCGCCCTTGTGCAGGGTCGAGGTGGCATCGGACAGCAGCGACAGGCCGCGTTCCAGCGTCTTGCGGAAACGGGTTTCCTCAAGCTTCAGCGTCTCGGAAATCAGCGCCTCGGCGCGCACGAGTTCCGGATAGGCGCGGCCCATCTGCTGCACCAGTGCCGGCAGCAGCTTGTAGATCAGCGGCTCGCGCGCGCCGAGAAGCTCGGCATGGCGCATGGCACGGCGCATGATGCGGCGCAGAACGTAACCACGGCCTTCATTCGACGGCAGGACGCCATCGGCGATCAGGAAGGCGGACGAGCGCAGATGGTCGGCGATGACCCGGTGGCTGGCGCGCTTTTCGCCTTCGGCCGGAACGCCGGTCGCTTCCACGGAAGCCGCAATCAGCGCGCGGAACAGGTCCGTATCGTAATTGTCATGTTTGCCCTGCAGCAGCGCGGAAATGCGCTCCAGACCCATGCCGGTATCGATCGACGGACGCGGCAGGTCGATGCGCTCTTCCTTCGTCAACTGCTCATATTGCATGAAGACGAGGTTCCAGATTTCGATGAAACGATCGCCATCCTCTTCCGGCGAACCGGGCGGTCCACCCCAGATGTGATCGCCATGATCGTAGAATATCTCCGAACAGGGACCGCAGGGACCGGTATCGCCCATCGCCCAGAAATTGTCGCTGGTCGGAATGCGGATGATGCGGTCGTCGGAGAAACCGGCAATCTTCTTCCAGAGGTTAAAGGCCTCGTCATCGGTGTGATAGACCGTAACCAGTAGACGGTTGCGGTCGATGCCGAACTCTTTGGTGATCAGGTTCCAGGCATGGGTGATCGCCTCTTCCTTGAAATAATCGCCGAAGGAGAAATTGCCGAGCATTTCGAAGAAGGTGTGGTGACGGGCGGTATAACCGACATTGTCGAGGTCGTTATGCTTGCCGCCAGCGCGCACGCATTTCTGCGCCGAAGCGGCCGTGGAATAGGGACGGCTTTCAAGACCGGTAAAGACGTTCTTGAACTGCACCATACCTGCATTGGTGAACATCAGTGTCGGATCGTTGCGCGGCACCAGCGGGCTGGAGGGCACGATCTCGTGTCCGTTCTTCTTGAAGTAGTCGAGAAAGGTCGACCGAATTTCATTCACACCGCTCATGCCCACACACCGCTCACAGCTGGAGTCCATCACCGCCACCCCGAAGGATGGCTATATTGCAAAATCACTGGCTTTTATCGTCCGCACCCGGCCCTGTCCAGCCATGGAGGCGAAGCAAGACATATAGGCAAGGAAAAAGGGTCGCGCGAAGAAAAATCGCACGACCCTTTTGATCCATATCGGCTCGGCAAAGTCTCCGGGCGGCGATGCCCGGACCTTCGCGGAAGGTATCAGCCCTCGTCGCTGCCGTCGTCGCCTTCGCCGGCGTCCGGGCCGCCATTCTGCAGGAAGCGGTCGGCAATCAGACCGGCATTCTGGCGCAGCGCCAGTTCGATCTCATTGGCCGTATCCGGATTGTCGCGCAGGAAGGTCTTGGCGTTTTCACGCCCCTGCCCCAGACGCTGGCTGTTATAGGAGAACCACGCGCCGGACTTCTCGACGATACCGGCCTTCACGCCGAGATCGACCAGCTCGCCGGTCTTGGAAACGCCTTCGCCATACATGATGTCGAATTCCACCTGCTTGAAGGGCGGCGCCATCTTGTTCTTGACGACCTTGACGCGCGTCTGGTTGCCGACAACCTCTTCGCGCTCCTTGACGGCGCCGATACGGCGGATGTCGAGGCGCACGGAGGCGTAGAACTTGAGAGCGTTACCACCCGTCGTCGTTTCCGGCGAACCGAACATGACGCCGATCTTCATGCGGATCTGGTTGATGAAGATCACCATGCACTTCGACTTGGAGATCGATGCGGTCAGCTTGCGCAGCGCCTGGCTCATCAGACGCGCCTGAAGACCCGGCAGGCTGTCGCCCATTTCGCCTTCGATTTCCGCCCGCGGCGTCAGTGCCGCAACGGAGTCGACCACGAGCACGTCCACCGCGCCGGAACGCACCAGCGTATCGGTGATCTCAAGCGCCTGCTCGCCCGTATCCGGCTGCGAGATCAAAAGGCCCTGCAGATCCACACCGAGCTTGCGGGCATAGACCGGATCGAGCGCATGTTCGGCGTCGACGAAGGCGCAGATGCCGCCCTTCTTCTGGGCTTCCGCAATCGTCTGCAGCGCCAGCGTCGTTTTACCGGAGCTTTCCGGACCGTAAATCTCAATGATACGCCCCTTCGGCAGACCGCCGATTCCGAGCGCGATATCCAGGCTGAGCGAACCCGTCGAAACGGTTTCCACTTCCACCACATTTTCATTGGAACCGAGCTTCATGATCGATCCCTTGCCGAACGACCGTTCGATCTGGGAGAGCGCCGCTTCCAGTGCCTTGCTTTTATCCACCGATTTATCCTCTACGAGACGCAAAGAATTTTGTGCCATCCGAACCACCTTTAGGTTATTGAAGCCGCACAGGCAATGAAGCAGTATGGAAACGGTATGTACTCTATTTGTTCTCATTTCGCAAGGCTGAGCCAGCACATTGAAAACAAATAGCGATAAGTCGTTTGTTCTGCTTTCGTTTTTCCGTGCCGGGCCCATAGCCGCAAACCGGATGCGAGGTCAGGAAGACATCAGTTTAGGCCGAATCGTCCGGTCTTTCCATCCGCCAGAGAGGGAAATACACGCGTGAAGAAAATACTCGTTCTGGGCGGTGCGCATATCGACAGGCGCGGCATGATCGAGACCGAGACGGCGCCCGGCGCGAGCAACCCCGGCTCCTGGATGGAAGAGGCAGGCGGCGGCGGTTTCAACGCCGCGCGCAATCTCTCCCGCCTCGGTTTTCAGGTCCGCATCATCGCCCCGCGCGGCGGCGACGTGACCGGTGAGGCGGTTGCGGAGGCCGCAAGGCAGGCAGGCGTTGAAGATACGCCCTTCACCTTCCTCGACCGCCGCACGCCAAGCTACACCGCCATTCTGGAGCGTGACGGCAATCTGGTCATCGCGCTGGCCGATATGGACCTCTACAAGCTCTTCACGCCGCGCCGCCTGAAGGTGCGGGCGGTGCGCGAGGCGATCACGGCGAGCGATATCCTGCTCTGCGACGCCAATCTGCCCGATGATACGCTGACGGCGCTCGGCCTCGTCGCCCGCGCCTGCGAAAAGCCGCTCGCGGCCATCGCCATTTCGCCCGCCAAAGCGGTGAGGCTGAAAGCGGCGCTCGGCGATATCGACATCCTCTTCATGAACGAGGCGGAAGCCCGCGCGCTGACCGGCGAAACGGCGGTCAATGTGCGCGACTGGCCCGACATCCTGCGCAAGGCCGGGCTTGCCGGCGGCGTCGTCACCCGCGGCGCAAGCGAAGTCGTGGCCTTCAACGGCACGGAAAAAGCCATCCTCCATCCGCCCCTCATCCGCGAGGTAAAGGATGTGACGGGGGCGGGCGACGCCATGGCGTCGGGTTATCTCGCCGCCATCGCCGAGGGAAAGACGATTGGGGAAGCGTTGAGGCAGGGCGCGGCGGCAGCGGCCATTACCGTGCAGTCCCCCTTCGCCACCTCCCAGGACCTATCAAAAGACAGTGTCGACGCCATGTTGGGGCTTGTTCCCCAGGCGGAAATGCTGGCATGAACCCGCTTTTAAAAACTGGAACAGATGAAATGACCCGCCCCATCTCCCCGCTCCTGCCCATCGTCTATTCTGAGGAAGTCGCCGCCGCCAAGCAGCGCGGTGCGCCGATCGTCGCGCTTGAATCGACCATCATCACCCACGGCATGCCCTATCCCGGCAATATCGAGATGGCGGAAAGCGTCGAACAGATCATCCGCGATCAGGGTGCGGTTCCGGCAACCATCGCCGTCATTCACGGCACGCTGCATATCGGCCTTGAGAAAGACCAGCTCGACGCGCTGGCCCAGACCACCGACGCCATGAAGGTCTCGCGCGCCGATATCGCCTTTGCGATCGCCGAGCGCCGCACCGGCGCCACCACGGTGGCCGCCACCATGATCGCCGCCGCCCGCGCCGGCATCCGCGTTTTCGCCACCGGCGGCATCGGCGGCGTGCACAAGGGCGCTGAAGAGACCTTCGACATCTCCGCCGATTTGACCGAGCTTGCGAAAACCGGCGTCATCGTCGTCTGCGCCGGCGCCAAGGCGATCCTCGATCTTCCGAAGACGCTTGAAGTTCTCGAAACCAATGGCGTACCGGTCGTCACTTTCGGCTCGGAAGAATTCCCGGCTTTCTGGTCGCGCTCCTCCGGCCTGCCGAGCCCGCTCTCGCTGAACAGCCCGGCGGCAATCGCCAATTTCCAGGCGACCCGCGAACAGCTGGGCATCGATGGCGGCATGCTGGTGGCCAATCCCGTGCCGGAAGAGGACGAAATTCCGCGCGAGGAGATGGAAATCTACATCAACCGTGCAATCTCCCACGCCGAGCGCGACGAAGTCACCGGCAAGGCGGTCACGCCCTATCTGCTCGGCGATATCTTCCGCCTGACGGATGGAAGGAGCCTTGAGACCAATATCGCGCTGGTGCGTAACAATGCGCAGCTTGCGGCTGAGATCGCGGTCGCGCTGAACTAACCGCCGGGATTGGGATCATTCTCAAATTTGCGGGCGATGGCAGGGTTCGAAAACCTCTCCTCCGTCATGCCGGACTAGATCCGGCATCCAGCCACGGCGCGTCTGCGCCGTGAAAGAGTCTTTCGTGATCAAGGACTTGATCACGCTGGACCCCGGATCTGGTCCGGGGTGACGGATTGCGGATGATCCAACTTCGTCAAACGCTTCGGCGCTGGGGACATCGTAATCAACAAAAAAGGCCCGGAAAGCTTGCGCTTCCGGGCCTTCGTTTTTCCTGCCGAACCCGATCAGTTCTGCGCGACCGGCTTCACCAGCGGCGTCACGCGGCGGATGGTGACGCGGCGGTTCTGTTGTTCCGGGCCGAGCGTCTGGACCTTCAGGTAACGCTCACCATAACCCTGCGTCGCGAGATTTTCCGGCGGGATGCCATAAACATCGGTCAGCACGTTGGCGACGGAGGCGGCACGCTCGTCGGAAAGAACGAGGTTGCTTTCATCCGAACCGACGGCATCGGTATGGCCTTCGATCAGGAAGGTTTCCGCCGGGTTCTTTTGCAGCGCCTTGTTGATCGCGTCGGCCACCTTGCGCAGCGAACGGGCCTGCGCCATCGGAATTTCGGCGCTGCCGGTCGCAAAGGTGATCGTATCGAGGTCGATACGGCGCACCTTGTCACGGATACGGGCCGAATAACGCACTTCATCCAGCGAGTAGACGCGCTCCACCGGCTCGACCGGCGGCTGCTCCAGGAAGCGATAATAATCGCGGTCCGGATCGCTCGACGTGTCGATGATGTAGTCCGTCACGGGAATGCGCAGACGCATCGGCGGCAGGTCGAGGCCCGGATCGCGATAGACGTAATCGCGATCAGGATCATCCATCAGTTCCGGCGCATAGAACAGCACATATTCGCGGCCCCGATCGTCGATGCGCGAGCGCTGGATCACGTCGCCATAACGGTTGCGGATGGTCACCACCTGCGTGCCGTCACGGCGCTCCACGGTTTCGCGGACACGGCCGCCGGGCAGACGCTCGTAATAGGGCTCGCCGCCATCGCGGATGAAGCGCTGATTGTCGTCGCCGCGTACCACGACGCGGTCGCCGAACTGCAGGATGATCGGCGCATCGCGGTCACGGTCACGCGGACGACCTTCGCGCGGCTGCCACTCGCGCACGCCTTCCGGCCGCTCATATTGCGGGCGACGGTCGACACGCTCGCCCTGCTGGGAGGTGATGGCCTCCATCTTGACGGGCGGCGGCGGGGCCTTGCCTTCGGCGGCGCCGGCACGCTGCGCCTCGGCATCGGAGGTCGGGACCTTGACGTCACCGGCCTGCTCGCGCTCGCGGCGACGTTCCTCACGGGTCTGGCGGTTGCCGGAGCGTTCCACTTCCTTGTCGCTGTCGAGAACGGCGGCGCCCTTGTCGACCGGCAGAATGACGGTATCGGCGGTCTTGGACGGGTCCTTGGCGATTGCCTTGGCCTTGTCCAGTTCCTCCTTGCTCATCGGCGGTGCTTCCGTCTGGGGAACGGCGACCTGATTGGGAACGGGCTCGCCGGCCGGCGCCTGTCCGGTCGTCGTACCGCTCGGCGGCGGTGTCGGCGCACCTGGCAGCGGCGCTGCGGGCTCGGTTCTGCCCTGACCCTCTACCGGCGGCTGTTCCGAAGGCTGGCGGCCCGGTGCAGGGTTGGGCTGGGCTTCAGGTGCCGGCGGACGCGCGGGCGTTGGCGCTTCGGTCGGAACCGGTGCTTCCTTCGCGGCGGGCTCGGGGGCGGCCGGCTTTTTCTCCGGAACGGCTTTTTCGGCCGGCTCGGCTTTCTGTTCCGGGGCCTTTTCCTCTACCTGTGGCTTCTTGCCGGGTGCCGGTTCGCGGGGCTTGGCCGGCTCACCGGCATTTTCAGGCCGTGCTGCGGGCTCCTGTTCAGCGGCAGGTTCCTTGGCGCGCTCCTTGCGCGGACGCTGCTCGCCCTCACCTGCGGGCTGCTCGGCCCGTTCCGGCTTGCGCGGACGTTCCTTCGGCTGCTCTTCGGCAGGCGCGGCTTCGGGCGCGGCCTCCCGCTGGCGTGCCGGGCGCTGTTCGCCCTCGCCCTGCGGCTCCTGAGCGCGTTCGGGTTTGCGGGGACGCTCCTGCGGCTGCTCGGCCGGCGCGGGCTCCGGGCGAGCCTCACGCTGCTGCTGCGGTTCCCGCTGGGGTTCGGGCTGCGGCTCACGCTGGGGTTCCCGTTGCGGCTCAGGGCGCGGTTCGGGGGGTGCGGCTTCGCGCTTGGGCTCCGGTTCAGGCGGCGGCTCCGGCGCACGCTCCTGTCTCTGCGGCTCGGCCTGCGGCTGCGCCTCTTCGGCCTGCTTGCGCCGCTTGCGCAGTTCCTCTTCCGGGTTCGGTTCTTCCGGCTGCGCCTGCGCCAATATAACCCGACCGGTCGCAGCATCGCCGGGAAGCGCCTGCGACACGGGCGTCTGCGTCCGCGCAGCGCCGGCAAAACCGGCCGCGGCCGGCTCCACCGCAATCGCCAGCGACATGAGGGGGAAAACCACCCCCGTCAGCAATGTGTTCTTCTTCAGCATCGGTGTTTCCTCATCTGCCATTATTGGTCGCCAGTCTTGCGACATCTTGAGCCCGGCTGCGCGTGCGGGCGCTGGTCAACGCCCCGCACACGCTTCGGTTCCCATGATGGACAAAGCCTTGTGTACCGGAAATGAACAGATCAAGGCGTTTTCGTGGAAGCTCTGCGGCACAATCGCGGTGACTAATATTGCAGTTGCATTTTTTGACCAACCGGATGAATAATCGCATCCGCGCTGAAGGCGACAGGCGGTATCATCCGCTGCGCCCTGCGCCCATGGCGTCCGCACTGAAAACAACAACAGACTGCGGATGAACGACCAAAAGAGAGGATCGAAATGCCTATTTCCACCCGTCTGCTCGCAGCCGTATCGATTGCCGCCATCTCGCTGTTTTCAGGCGCAGCCCTTGCGCAGGACAAGATCGTCATCGGCACCGAAGGCGCCTATCCGCCCTTCAACAATCTCGAAGCCGACGGCACGCTGACCGGCTTCGACATCGACATCGCCAAGGCGCTATGCGAACAAATGAAGGCCGAGTGCACCTTCGTCACCAATGACTGGGACGGCATCATTCCCGCCCTTCAGGCCAAGAAGTTCGACGCCATCATCGCGTCCATGTCGATCACGCCCGAGCGTCTCGAGAAGGTCGACTTCTCCAAGAAATATTACAACACGCCGCCGGCGATTGCCGTGCCGAAGGATTCGCCGATCAAGTCCCTCGACGATCTCAAGGGCAAGTCGCTCGGCGCGCAGGGTTCCACCACCCACTCCAACTATGCCGAAAAGCACTTCCCGGATGCCGACGTGAAGATGTATCCGACCGCCGACGAATATAAGCTCGATATCGCCAATGGCCGCATCGACGCCGTCATCGACGATATCGTCGTGCTTTCGGAATGGCTGAAGACCGATGCCGGCGCCTGCTGCAAGATCCTGACGCCGCTCAAGGTCGATGTCGAGATCAACGGCAATGGCGCGGGCGTTGCCGTCCGCAAGGGTGACACGGCGCTGGCCGACAAGTTCACGGCCGCCATCGCCGGCATCCGCGCCAGCGGCAAGTATCAGGAGATCAACAAAAAATACTTCGATTTCGACGTTTACGGCGAGTAAGCCCGTTCGATCTGTTGAAATCTGGTGGCGGAAGGCTTGCCCTTCCGCCATTTTTGTTTGAAAACGTCAGCATAACAATCACGGCGGCTTAAGACCGCGGGGGAAAACTGGCATGAGCGGAGCATTTTCCGCCATAGGTGCGTTCTGGACCTATGTCTCGACACTTCTCGATCCCTTCTGCGGACCGGTCGGACTCTTCTCGCTTTTCGGAAACGGCACCCTGGTCGCCTGCGGCGATGCGGGCTGGGGCGATGAAATCGCCTTCGGCGTCAAGGTCACCATCTCGCTGGCGCTCGCCACCCTGCCCGTCGGGCTGCTGATCGGCTTCCTCATCGCGCTTGCCGCGCAATCGGAAGAAAAATCGCTGCGGCTGGCGACCGGTATCTATACCACCATCTTCCGTGGCCTGCCGGAACTCCTGACGCTCTTCATCGTCTATTACGGCATCCAGATGCTGCTGCAATCGGTGGCCGGTTATGTCGGCATTACCGGCCCCGTCGAGATCAACGCCTTCGTGGCGGGCATGGTGGCGCTGTCAGTGGTGTTTTCGTCCTATGCGTCTGAAGTGCTGCTCTCCGCCTTCAAGGCCATACCCAAGGGGCAATATGAGGCGGGCGCGGCCCTTGGGCTTTCGCGGGGCCGCACCATGGTGCTCATCATCATTCCGCAGCTGGTCAGGATCGCCCTGCCCGGCATGACCAATCTCTGGGTCATCCTGCTGAAAGACACGTCCTACGTCTCGATCATCGGCCTTGCCGATATCATCCGCCAGACCGGCATCGCCGCCCGTGTCAGCAAGGAAGCCTTCTTCTTCTACAGCATCGCCTGCCTGCTCTACCTCATCCTGGCGCTGCTTTCGTCGATCGGGATCGGCTTCATCGATCGCTGGTCGCGCAAGTCGGAGGTGAGCCGATGAGCCATATTCAGGAACTCATCCCACCCCGCCCCGCCCCCGCCGTCGCGGACAAGCCGCTCAATATTTCGCGCATCGTCGGCATCGCCGTCATCACGCTCTGGGCGCTGCTCGCCGCCGCGCTGATCTTCGCCATGATCGAGGGCTGGGACTGGGACAAATTCCAGCGTTACGGGCCGCGCTATATCGATGGTCTCATCACCACCATCACCCTCGTCGGCAGTTCGATCATTCTCGGCGCCATTCTTTCCGTGCCGATCGCCTTTGCCCGCATGTCGGAAAATCGCGTCCTCGGCGCGCTGGCCTATGCCTATGTCTATGTCTTCCGCAGCACGCCGCTTTTAGCGCAGCTTTTCCTGATCTATTACGGCCTCGGCAGCTTCCGCCAAGGGCTGGAAACCGTTGGCCTGTGGTGGTTCTTCCGCGAGGCCTGGTATTGCGGCCTCCTGTCGCTCACCCTCAACACCGCCGCCTATCAGGCGGAAATCCTGCGCGGCGCAATCCGCAGCGTGCCGCGCGGCCAGCATGAGGGCGCCGCCTCGCTCGGTATTTCGAAATTCATCACCTTCCGCAAGATCATCCTGCCGCAGGCGCTCATCGTGGCGCTGCGTCCCTATGGCAACGAGATTATCCTGATGATCAAGGGTTCGGCGGTGGTCTCCATCGTCACGGTCTTCGATCTGATGGGCCAGACCCGTTACGCCTTCTCCCGCACCTTCGATTATCAGGCCTATCTCTGGGCTGCGATCTTCTACCTGACGATCGTCGAAACGCTGCGGCATGTCTGGGCCTGGCTGGAAGCCCGCCTGACCCGGCATCTCAAGCGCTAGTCGCAAAGTTGGCAGCACTCATCAATGAAGGCTGCCAACATTTTGAAAAATATAAATATTTTGTGACACACCATGTCTTTGGCAAGCTTGGATTAACCATGACGTGTTCCCATATTCGATACAGCGGTAACGCTGTGATCGGCAATCATGGAAACGGGAACCGCCGTCATGAACAAGGACATGGAAATGATGCTGAGAGGCTACGGCCTCACCACCGCCCAGATATTGTATCGCCTGCCGGATCATCCGCTGGTTCTCCAGACCTATGTCTGGCAGGACTATGATCTTGCCCCGGATTTCCCCGAAATGCATGGCTTCCTCAAATTCTGGCAGGAAAAGCTCGACGGACCGCTGCATTCCGTCCGCTACGTGCATCGTCAGGTGATCTCGGCGCAGGAATGGCGCGCGCTCAAGGGGGAGTTCATCATCCACTGAGCCATCGCACCACATAAACATTGCGCCCGTCTCCGATGCGGCTTACAGCAAACGTCAACTGATGACGCTGACGGATAAGGCACGATGACGAAGAACCAGAAAATCGACGAAGAGGCGCTTGCCGAGGCCTATAACCGTGCGCTCGCGCTTGAAAAAGCCGGCGATGTGGACGCGGCGGTAAAGGCCTATGAGGAGGTTCTCGCCATCGATCCGGACGATCACGGCGGTGCGGCCGTTCGCATCGCCGCCATGGGCCGGGGCGAAACCCCGCCGAAGGCGCCGGACGCCTATGTCGAAACCCTGTTCGACCAGCATGCCGAAGCCTTCGAGGATATTCTTGTCGAACAGCTCGGTTACGCCGTGCCGATGATGGTGCGCCAGCGGCTGCAGACGCTGAACCTCGGCCCCTTCAAGCGCCTGCTCGATCTCGGCTGCGGCACCGGCCTTACCGGCGAAGCGCTGCGCGATATGGCCGACGACATTACCGGCATCGACATTTCCGAAAACATGGTCGAGATCGCCCATGAGAAGGACCTTTACGAGACGCTCTACGTCGCCGAAGCCGAGGACTTCCTTGAGGATAATGACGACGAGCCCTTCGACATCATCACCGCCACCGATGTGCTGCCCTATCTCGGCGCGCTGGAGCCGCTGTTTTTCGGCGCCGCCGAAAACCTCAATGCCGGCGGCCTGCTGATCTTCTCGTCGGAAACCCTGCCTGAAGCGACCCTGGCCGGACGTCCATATATGGTCGGCCCGCACCAGCGTTTCGCCCATGCCGAAACCTATGTGCGGGAACGACTGGCCGCCACCGGTTTCGAAATCATCGAAGTCACTGACATCAATGTGCGCATGCAGGATGGTAATCCGACGCCCGGTCATCTGGTGATTGCCAAGCTCAAGGGCTGAGCCTCCGTCATTGCGGCAGATTTCTTCTCCCCGCCGGGGAGAAGGTGGCCCGAAGGGTCGGATGAGGGGGCAAGCGCAGAGATATCCGGAGAGCTTGCCCCCTCATCCCGCTGCCGCGGACTTCTCCCCGGCGGGGAGAAGAAACAAGCGGCATCCACTCGCCCTGCATTTGAAAAACATGGCTGAATCAACCTCTCAGCAACACCCGCCAGCGGGTTGAAGAGACTCACCTTTTCCCGCCCGCTCAACTCGCCTTCGGCCGCCAGACGATATCCGCCACCTTGAGTTTCTTCGGCACGATCTTCAGATCGTAGAATTCATCCGCAAGCGCCTGCTGATAGGCGACGGCTTCATCCGGAACCAGCGACACTCGCCCGAGATCGGCACCCGGTCGCGTCAGCGAAACCTTGGTGACATCCTCCGGAACACCGGTGATCGCCGCCAGAGACTTCGCGGTCGCATCGATATTGGCCTGCGCTCCTGCGCCGACATTTGCGAGCTCCTTGAGGATCAGCGGCACGAGATCGGGATTGGCCTCGACGAAATCGCCATTGCCGAGAAAATAGCTCCACGGATCGACAATGCCTTCGGCGGTCGAGAGAACCCGCGTCGTCGGCTCCTTTTCCGCCACGGCAAAATAGGGATCCCAGATCGACCAGGCATCGATGCTGCCGCTGCGAAAGGCAGCTGCGGCATCCGGTGGGGCAAGGTCGACGGGCGTGATATCGCTCAACGTCAGCCCCGCCTTTCGCAACGCCTTGACGGTGACATTATGGGCGCTGGAGCCGCGCTTGAAGGCGACCTTTTTGCCTTTCAGGTCTTCCAGCGTCTTCAGCGGTGAATCCTTCTGCACGAGGATGGCCGATCCGCCGGCCGCCGCCTTGTAGGTGCCGACGTAACGCAGATTGCCGCCAGCGGCCTGCGCGAAAAGCGGCGGCACATCGCCGGTCGGCCCGATATCCAGCGCGCCGGCACCCAGCGCTTCGAGAAGGGGCGGTCCGGAGGAAAATTCCGACCATTTGACCTCGATGCCGCGATCCTTCAGCAGCGCCTCGAGCGCACCCTGGCTTTTCGCCAGCGCAATCACGCCATTCTTCTGCCAGCCAATCCGCAACGTCGTGGTTGCGGCACCCGCCCGCCGGATATGCGGCAGAAACACCGCCCCGGTCGCACCTGCAATCAGTCCCAATGTTCCGCGTCGTGTGAGCATATGGATATCCCTCGCTATTCCATCCTTCGACAGTAAAAGCGTATATATTCGAGCGATTTTATCAAAATCACCCTTTGCGCGGAGACAGTGCCGGGAGAACTGAATGTGCGAATTTGCCGGTATGGGCGGAATAAGATTGTCATGCCTTGGCCGCGCAACCGGATGGACCTTCCGGCAGGATCAGCCCCTGGCGGGCCGGATCAATGGGGAAAGACAAGCCCCAAATAAAAATGCCCTCCCCGGCAGCCGGAAAGGGCATTGATCGAAAACCTGATCCGCAGCGGATCACTCTTCGCCGGATTTGGGATTATCCAGCAGCATGTAATCGAGCGGCAGTTCCGTCGTATATTTGATCTGCTCCATCGCGAAGGCGGAGGACACATCGCGGATTTCGATCTTGGCGATCATCCGCTTGTAGAAGGCGTCATAGGCCGCGATATCAGGCACGACGACGCGCAGCAGATAGTCGACATCGCCGCTCATGCGGTAAAATTCGACAACTTCCGGAAACTCGGAAACCACCTCGGAGAAACGCTTCAGCCATTCGATGGAATGCGAGGCGGTACGGATGGAGACGAAAACCGTGACCTTGGTATTGACCTTGACCGGATCGAGCAGCGCCACGCGCCGGCGGATGACGCCATCCTCCTCCATCTTCTGGATACGCCGCCAACAGGGCGTCGTGGAAAGGCCGACCTTTTTCGCCAGATCGGCGACGGCCAGCGTGGAATCCTCTTGCAGAATGCGCAAAATCTTACGGTCTAGGCGATCCAATGCGTCTATCCTCCTGAATTAATTTCCTTTCAATACACTAATTTTTGCAGAAAAACAGAAAATTGTTTCACTAAATCCGCATTTCCACATGTTGTCGCAGAACCGGAAGCAGCTCCTCCGTAAACCATGGGTTCTTTTTCAGCCAGCCGGTGTTGCGCCAGCTCGGATGCGGCAGGGGCAAAACGCCGGGGCCGGAATTGCCATGGAGATAGCTGCGCCAGTTTTGCACCGTTTCAGTCATGGTTTTGCGGCGCCGGTCCCCCAGATGAAAGGCCTGCGCATATTGGCCGATCGCGAGGATCAGTTCCACCTGCGGCATCGCCGTCATCACCCGCTCACGCCATAAAGGCGCACATTCCCGCCGTGGCGGCAGGTCGCTGCCCTTCTCGTCATAACCGGGAAAACAGAAGCCCATGGGCACGATGGCGAAACGGTCCGGGTCGTAGAACGTCCCCCGGTCAACATCGAGCCATTGCCGCAGCCTGTCGCCGGAGGCATCGTTGAAAGGTATCCCCGTTTCGTGCACACGCAGCCCCGGAGCCTGCCCGGCGATCAGAATCCTCGCCTTCGTCGAGATCACGACCACCGGCCGCGGCTCATGCGGCAGGCGATCGGCCATTCCCTTCAGCGGCGCGTCGCGACAGAGACGACAGCGGGCGATTTCGCCGCGCAACCCATCCAGCCCGTCATCCCGCAACAATGGGGACCGCTCCGCCTCAGCCATGATCCCACCCCAGAAAATGGCGGATGACGGTCAAAAAGCCCGCTGCCGGCGTTTCCAGATCCGCCGCCCGATGCTCACGTCGCCACTCGGAAGGTTTTTCGAAATCCCCCGCCCAGATGCCCCGCCCCTCCTGCCGTGCCCTCGCCTGCTCGCCGGAAAACTGGAAATAGCCTGATGCAACGGCAAACCCCGCCGAGACCATTTCCGAAGAGACATCCTTGCCATCCGCCGTGCAATAAACGAGCTGTCGCCCGTAACGGTCCCTGGAGCTGCCGGCACAGGAAAAATCCCGCGCCGTCGCCAGACGCTGCAACGCGCCACGCGCCTCCACCCCGCACGGCCAGCTCTCGCCGCCGCGCAGGCATGTCTGCGCAAGCTCCGGCGCATCGATGCCGAGCAGCCGGAAGCGCTCGTCTCCCTTGGAAAGGGTGTCCCCATCGATCACGAAAAAACGGCCGACATGGGTTTCGCTGTTGATCTGGTCGAGCTTGGCGGCGATGAGAATGCCGAGAAAAACCGTGGCGAGAAAAAGCCCGCCATCGCGAAATGCCGAAAAACGTCCGCGCTTGCCTCCATTTCGTCTCATGTAACAACAAACCCTTGTCAGAAATGGCAAACAAATCCTTTCACGGCAGCATCTTCTTAAGATTTTGCGCGTAGTCTGCAAGGGTTCATGTCACCCCGCGTTGTAACAATGAGTAAAAGCGTCAGCACGTCCACCGACAAGATCATCGTCGACCGCTCGAAAAAGCACCGCAACAAGGCGGTCTTCGACACGGTGAAGACGACGCGTGACCGTCTGCAGCAGGGGGCAGGCGCAAGCGACGCCTATGAACGTGAAATGCTGACCATGCACATCGCCGAGACCCTGCAGGGCGCGATGATCATGCCGCTTTTCATCGTGCTCGCCTCCATCATCGGCCTTTATATAACCCGCGACATCAGCCTGATCATCTGGTCGCTGATTGCGCTGAGCTTCCACGCCTTTTCTCTGCTGCTTGCCAAGCGGGCGGCAAAACAGGAAATCACCGCCGAAAATATTCAGCACTGGAAGAGCCTCTTCCTCGGCATGCAGATCCTCATCGGCTGCGCCTGGGCCATGTTCGCGCTGGCCGAACCGGTGCGCAACGACCCGACGCTCGTTCTTTTCTTCAAGGGCGCAACGCTCTTGATCGCGCTTTCCTTGACCGCCATGGCCAATTTCATGTTGCGGCGCGCGACCTTCATGACCTTCCTGCCCGTGCTGGCGGCGCTGTGCATGACCTCGGCGATTTCGCGCAATCCCTTCGATGTCGGTCTGGCGCTGATGTTCGGCATGGCGATCCTCTTCTGTCATCGCATCACCAGCCGTCTTTATCAGACGAGCATCAAGCTCCTCTCCTCGCAGACGGAAAAGGACGACCTGATCGCCGAACTCGAAGTCGCCAATTCCGTGTCGGACGAGGCAAGGCGCCGCGCGGAAGAAGCCAATCTGGCGAAATCCCGCTTTCTCGCCTCCATGTCGCACGAGCTGCGCACCCCGCTCAACGCCATCCTCGGCTTCTCCGAGGTCATGTCGTCAGAGGTGCTCGGCCCGCTCAACAATCCGCTCTACAAGGAATATTCCGGCGATATCCATCGCTCCGGCCAGCATCTGCTCGACCTCATCAACGAAATCCTCGACCTGTCGCGCATCGAGGCCGGCCGTTACGATCTCAACGAGGAATCCATCTCCATGCTGGAAATCGCCGAGGATTGCATCGGCATGATCCAGCTTCGCGCCCGCGCCAAGAATATCAGGATTTCCCAGCAGTTCGAAAACAGCCTGCCGCAGGTCTGGGCGGATGAAAAATCCATCCGCCAGGTCATCCTCAACCTCCTGTCCAACGCGGTGAAATTCACGCCGCAGGGCGGCGAGATTCTCGTGAAAGCGGGCTGGACGGCGGGCGGCGGGCAATATGTGTCGATCAGGGATAACGGCCCCGGCATTCCCGAAGAGGAAATTCCCGTGGTGCTGTCAGCCTTCGGTCAGGGGTCGATCGCGATCAAAAGCGCCGAACAGGGAACCGGCCTTGGCCTGCCCATCGTTCAGGCGATTCTCGCCAAGCATGATGGTCAATTCATCCTGAAATCGAAACTGCGCGAGGGCACCGAAGGCATCGCCATCCTGCCGGCAAAACGCGTGCTGCAGAGCCTGCCGGCCGTGGAGGAAACCCACGCCATCCAGCCGCGCCGGCGGTCCTTCGCGTAAGCATTTCCAGGAAAAGTGGACGCCGGTTTTCCGTTCGGAAATGCCTTAAGGCTAATAACCTCAGAAGAACAGCGCCGTCACCAGCGAATAAAGCACGAAAAATCCATTCGCCATCAACAGGCAGAAGACGGCAAAGGAGCCGAGGTCCTTGGCGTGCCGCCCGACCGAGGAGATTTCCGGCGAAATGCGGTCCACCAGCTCCTCGATGGCGGTATTCAGCGCCTCGACCGAAAACAGCAACAGCATCAGCACGGTAAAGACGAGAAGATGCGCAAATGGCGCGCCCACAATCAGAAGCAGGGCAAGCCCGACGCCGAAGGCGAGAACCTCATGCCGGAACGCCGCTTCCTGCCACAGCCGGCCAAGCCCCTGCACGGAATAACGCGCGGCGGCCAAAAGATGCCGCCAGCCTTTTTCCTTGCGAAAGGCGGGTTCCGGTTGCTTCTTTTGCGGCGTCGCGTCCATCTTCGGCCTCAATGGTCGGTGCGGGAGCTGATGCGGGTGTCCACACCCGCCGCTTCAAACGTCGCCATACCGGAATGGCAGGCAGCGGCAGCCTTGACGATACCGGCGGCAAGTGCTGCCCCCGTGCCCTCGCCGAGCCGCATGCCAAGCGCCAGAAGCGGCGTCTTGCCAAGCTTTTCGATGGCGGCCAGATGGCCCGGCTCACCCGACACATGGCCGATTAGGCAATGGTCCAGCGCCGAAGGATTGGCGGCCTTCAGAAGAGCGGCGGCAGCCGTCGCCACATAACCGTCGATCAGCACCGGAATGCGCTGCACGCGGGCAGCGAGGATCGCGCCGGCAATCGCCGCGATTTCGCGTCCGCCGAGACGGCGCATGATTTCGAGCGGGTCGGACAGATGGTCCTTGTGAAACTCGACAGCAGCCTTCACCGCCGCGATCTTGCGGGCCATGACCTCGCCTTCCGAACCGGTGCCCGGACCGGTCCATTCTTCCGCCGTGCCGCCGTAAAGCGCGAGATTGATCGCCGCCGCAATGGTAGTGTTGCCGATGCCCATTTCACCGACGCAGAGAAGATCGGTGCCGCCGGCAATCGCTTCCATGCCGAAGGCCATGGTGGCGGCGCAGTCGCGCTCCGAGAGCGCCGGCTCGCAGGTGATGTCGCCGGTCGGATAATCGAGCGCCAGATCGAAGATTTTCAGGCCGAGGTCGTTGGCGACACAGATCTGGTTGATCGCCGCACCGCCGGCCGCGAAATTTTCCACCATCTGCTGCGTCACGGATGTCGGATAAGGCGTAATGCCGTGGCGGGTAACCCCATGATTGCCGGCGAAGATCGCCACCAGCGGACGGGTGACGGCCGGAGAACGGCCGGACCACGCGGCCAGCCACATGGCGATTTCTTCGAGACGGCCGAGCGAACCCGCGGGTTTCGTCAGCTGCGCATTGCGCTCCTTGGCCGCCACAAGCGCATGCGTATCCGGGCCGGGAAGCTCGCGCAACAGCGCACGAAAATCGTCGAAGGGCAATCCGCTCATGCTCATGGTGTCGGTCTCTTTCGTAGCCGGGTTGGCTGTCGCATCGGCTTATGCGTCCGGAACTTGTGTTTTCCGGCAAATCGGTCTTTGTTGCGCCTCTCATAATCGCGGATGCGCCGCGGAACAACCGGAAATGCAGCGACTGCAACGGAGAGAGCATGAAGGCCGGGGATTTTATAACAGATGTCATGCATTCCGTTGCCTTTCTCAGCCGCCTGCCCGTTCCCTCGCGGTTTTTCGCTGATGCCGACGGCGTGTCGATGCGCCGCACCGCCCGCGCCTTTCCCGCCGCCGGCCTACTGATCGCCCTGCCCGCCGCTTTCCTTGTGGTGGTTTTCGCAGCCTTCGACGCCTCTCCGCAGCTCACGGGCTGGCTCGTCATCGGCCTGACGGCGCTTATCACGGGTGCGCTGCATGAAGACGGCCTGGCCGACATGGCCGACGGTTTCGGCAGCGGCAAGGACAGGGCCCGCATGCTCGAAATCATGAAGGACAGCCGCATTGGCAGCTATGGCACGATCGCCATGGTGCTGTCCTTTGCGCTCCGCGCCACCGCGCTCGCCTCGCTGATCGAGGCGCTGCCGGCAAAAACCGCCGCCGCCGCCCTGATCGCCGCGCTTGTCCTGAGCCGCGCCCTGATGGTGTGGCACTGGCAGTCGCTACCCGCCGCAAAAACCTCCGGCATCGCCGCCGGCGCCGGCCAGCCGGGCACAAGCGAGCGCAACATCGCGCTTGTGATCGGGCTGCTGCTTTTCATACTCTTCACGCTGCACGCCCTGCCGCTCCTGTCGATTACACTCGTGCTGGCGGCAGCCTTTCTGGCGGCCGTGCTTTTCGGCAGGCTCTGCGACAGGAAGATCGGCGGCCATACCGGCGACACCATCGGCGCCTGCCAGCAGATCACGGAGATCGTTACTCTCGTCGCCCTTGCCCTTGCGGCCTGACGGCCTGATATAGATCCCTATGGAAACACCCTGCATCCATATCTGCCGCCTCGACGCGACCAACAGCCTCTGCATCGGCTGCGGCCGCACGCTGGATGAAATCGGCGGCTGGGCAGGCTATAGCGACGAAAAGCGCCGCAAGATCATGCGGCTGCTCCCACAAAGACTGGCAAATATGAGCGAGACCGCCAAGGAGACGCATACCGCATGAACAGGCTGACCATCGTTCTTCTCCTGCTGGCCGTGGGTCTTGGCCTGCTTCTCATCAATCACGACGGCGGCCGCACGCTCGGCATCGACAATGATCAATTCGCCCAGGTCCTTTATCTTGTTCCCATTGCCGGTCTCCTGTCGGCAGGCATTCTGGCGGGAAGACGCGGCAGTTTCGGCACCGTCATCCGCCAGCTCGCCGTCTGGCTCGTCATCATCCTCGGCCTCGTGTCGCTTTATCTCTATCGCTACGACCTGCAAGCCTTCGGCGACCGGCTGCTCGGCGGCCTGATGCCCGGTCGCGCCGTGGTGGTGACGACATCAGGCGGTGAACAGGAAATCGTGCTGCATAAATCGATGAGTGGCCATTTCGAGGCGAATGTCACCATCGAGGGCAAGACGATCCATATGCTGGTCGATACCGGCGCAAGCTCGGTGGTGCTCGCCAATGCGGATGCGGCCGTAATCGGCATCGACACCACAAACCTCCGCTATACCGTACCTGTCATGACCGCAAATGGCCGCACGGCGGCGGCCCCCGTTACGCTCTCCGAAATCGGCATCGGCCCCATCGCCCGGCGCAACATCCCCGCCCTCGTCGCCCAGGACGGCCAATTGGGCCAGAGCCTGCTCGGCATGAGCTTCCTGTCGACCCTCGGTTCGCTGCAGATGCAGACCGATGAATTGCGGTTGCGCGACCGGTAAGCTCGGGCCTTTGAGATTCATTCGCCGGCTTTCGGCACCAACCATTGGCGCCGGAAAGGAAATACCTCATCGCGGCGGCAATCGGGATATTCTTTTCGCGCAAAGGGGTGACGGCAGGCCATTGCCCCCTTGATTCCTTCCCATTTGATAATTTATGTTGGTCTTGTTCTCAGGGCGGGGTGCAATTCCCCACCGGCGGTATCGGGATCTTCCCGGAGCCCGCGAGCGCTTCCGGTCTCCAAAGCCGGAAGGTCAGCAGATCCGGTGAGAGGCCGGAGCCGACGGTATAGTCCGGATGGAAGAGGACAAGGCATAAGACGCCCGCGCGTGAGCGGGCTTCGCATTGCATTGTTCGCCCAAGGGATATTTGGCGCTTCTTGAAGCGCGAAAATGCCGCAAAACGGCATAACCCCTTGAAAGGCTTGAAATAGAATGACCATTGCTAAAATTGAAGACGCGATCGACGCCATTTCCCGTGGCGAGATGGTGATTGTGGTTGACGATGAAGACCGCGAAAACGAAGGCGATATCATCGCCGCTTCCGACAGCATCACTCCCCAGCAGATCGCTTTCATGATGAACCATGCCCGCGGGCTGGTCTGCGTCGCCATGCCGGGTGAGCGTCTGGACGCGCTCGACATTCCGCTGATGGTGTCGCGCAACACCGAATCCCTCAAGACGGCCTTCACCGTCTCGGTGGACTATATTCCGGGCACCACGACAGGCATTTCCGCCGCCGACCGGGCAGAGACAGTGCGCGCGCTGGTGTCGGAGGGTTCGCGCCCGGAAGACTTCGCCCGTCCCGGCCACATCTTCCCGCTGCGCGCCAATCCGCAAGGCGTTCTCGGCCGCACCGGCCACACGGAAGCCGCCGTGGACCTCTGCCGCCTTGCCGGGAAGTTTCCGTCCGGCACCATCTGCGAAGTTGCCAATGACGACGGCACCATGGCCCGCCTGCCCCAGCTCGAAGTCTTCGCCGAACGCCATGGCCTGCTCGTCGTAACAATCAAGGACCTCGTTGCTTACCTCAAGGGCGAGGTTGTCGAAGACGTGGTGCAGAAGCAGGTTGCCTGATCTGCCGCTCGTGTCGTGAATACAAAAACGCCCGGCGCGAGCCGGGCGTGATACTTGTGAAACCGTCTGGCTTCTCCTCTTCCGTCATGCCGGACTTGATCCGGCATCCAGCCACGGCGCGTCTGCGCCGTGAGAAGAGTCTTTTGTGATCAAAGACTTGATCGCACTGGACCCCGGATCAAGTCCGGGGTGACGGAGGGAAAAAGCCGCGTCAACCTGACCCATAGGTCTGGTGCGCCCTATCATCCACCTCAGCGCTAACGCGTCGAAAACCCTACCAGCAGCAGAAACCGCCATCCACCAGCAGATCCACGCCCGTCACGAAGCTCGCCGCATCTGACAGCAGGAAGATCGCCGGACCAACCATCTCATCCACGCCCGCCATGCGCTGCATCGGCGTCTGTTCTTCGAAGAGCTTGGTCTGATGCACCATTTCCGGCCGCGTATTCATCGGCGTTGCCGTATAACCCGGTGAGATGGTGTTGACGCGAATGCCGCGCCCCACCCACTCCATCGCCATGGATTTCGACATGTGGATGACGCCGGCCTTCGAGGCGTTGTAATGGCACTGCATCAGCCCGCGATTGACGATGACGCCGGACATGGAGGCGATGTTGACGATTGCACCACGACCGTTCTTCAGCATGGCACTGGCTTCCGCCTGACAGGACAGGAAAACGCCCTTCAGGTTGATGTCCATCATCGTCTGGAACTGGCTTTCCTCCATCTCCTCGGCCGGATTGGCATTGGCGATACCAGCCGCATTGACGGCGAGTGAAAGCGGGCCAAGCTCGGCCTCAGTACGCGCAACCGCTTCAGTCAACGCCTGCTTGCTGGTGACGTCAGCCGCAATCTGGATCGACTTGCGCCCGGCCTTGGCGATAAACTCGGCGGTCTGCGCCAGACCGTCATCGGTGCGGCGATCAAGCAGCGCGACATTGGCGCCGGACTGGGCAAGCCCCATGGCGATGCGCTGGCCGATGCCGGAGCCGGCACCGGTGACAAGTGCCACCTGGCCGGAAAGATCGAACAGTTTCGGCGCGTTGAGCGTGATGGTGGACATCGGTATTTCCTTCTTCAAATAGTAGCCAGTTCCATGACCGAAACGTCGTTTGCTTCGTCACGGTTGAGGATGCCGGCCTGTTTTCCCTGCGCGAGCACGAGGATGCGGTTCGATACGCCCAGCACTTCCTCGAGATCGGAACTGACGACGATGACGGCCACGCCGCTTTTGGCCAATCCGACGATAATATCGTAAATGCCCGCGCGTGCGCCGACATCGATGCCACGGGTCGGCTCGTCCAGCACCACCACGCGTGGATTGCGGGCAAGCCATTTGGCAATGACCACCTTCTGCTGGTTGCCACCGGAAAGATCCGACGCTGGCTGTTCGCTACGGCCCTTCACCCCGAATTTGGCGATGGCTTCCCTGGTAAAGGCGCGCTTGATGCGCGGCGTGATCCAGCCGGTGCCGACGCGGTCGAGATTGGCATAGATCAGGTTTTCACCGATCTCGTGCTCCACCACCAGCCCCTGCAATTTGCGGTCTTCCGGCACCATGACGATGCCCTTGGCTATGGCGTCCGCCGGGCTTTTCAGCGTCAGCACATTGCCATCCAGCAGCACCTCACCCGCACTCGTCGGGTCGGCACCGGATATCGCCCGCACCAGCTCGGTGCGTCCCGCGCCGATAAGACCGGCGATACCAAGGATTTCGCCGGCGCGAACGCCGAAGCTGATGTCACGGAAGGCATTGGTCGCGCCGGTCAGCCCCTTGACCTCCAGCACCACCTTGTCCTGCGGTTCCGGCAACGCCGGGAACAGGCGCTCCAGCGAGCGGCCGACCATGCTTTCAACAATGGTACGCACCGGCGTCGCGCTATCGGCAAATTCATGCACCCGCTCGCCGTCGCGCAACACGACGATGCGGTCGGTGATCTGTTTGATCTCTTCCATGCGGTGGGAAATATAGATGATGCCGACACCCTCGGCGCGCAGCTTGCGCACCTGCTCGAACAGAGCCTGCGTTTCCGCGCCGCCAAGCGCCGCCGTCGGCTCATCGAGGATCAGAAGTTTCGCATCCAGCGCCAGCGCCTTGGCGATTTCGATCAGCTGCTGGTTGGCGGTGGAAAGGCCGGCCACCTTGCGGGTGGCTGGAATGTGGAGATTGAGGCGCGCCAGCTGCTGCTGGGCTCTGCGCACCATCTCGGCGCGGTCGATAACGCCGTTCTTCATCAGCCATCGGCCGATGAACACGTTCTCGGCAATGGAAAGCTCCGGCAGAAGCTTCAGCTCCTGGTGGATGAGCACAATACCCTTGTCGATCGCCTCGCGCGGCGATGCAGGCGCGTAAGGCTGCCCAAGCCATGTCATCTTGCCCTCGGACGGCTCACGCGAACCGGCGATGATACCTGACAGCGTGGATTTGCCCGCGCCGTTTTCACCCAGCAACGCCACCACTTCGCCCGGATAGACATCGAGATCGACGGCTTTCAGGACCTCAAGCGGACCATAACGTTTGCTGATGCCACGGAGCGAAAGAACCGGCTCGCGCATGACGGGACCTCCCAGGACACATAAGCAGCGGGAATGCCCAAGCCTTGCGTCCGAAATAACCTAAAGACAAACCAATGAATGCCCCGCGCATCCCATGGGTCGCGCGGGGCAGCAGGATCAGGGATGGTTGGCGATGAAGCCTTCGACATTTTCCTTCGTCGTCAGCGTCGCATCGGAGAGCTGCACGGCCGGAACCTTCTCACCGCCGACGATCTTGACGGCCATTTCCACAGCCATGCGGCCCATCTTCTGGGTCTGCTGCGTTGCGGTCACATCGAAGACGCCGTTCTTCAGCGCCTCAAGGGCTGCCGTATCACCGTCGAAGCCGCCAACGACGATCTTCTGCGAAGGGTTGGCAACCTTGATTGCCTGCGCCGCGCCGAGCGCCAGACCGTCGGCCTGGGCAAAGACGATGGAAACATCCGGATTGGCCTGCAGCATGTTCTGCATGATCTGGAAGCCTTCATCCTGGCTCCACATGTTGGACCACTGTTCGGCAACGATCTTCACGCCGGAATTGGCGTTAACCGATTCCATGCAGCCCTTGGTACGGTCCACTTCCGGTGTCGTGCCCTTCTGGCCATGGATGATGACCATCTTGCCCGAACCGCCGGCCTGCTTGATGATGTAATCGCAGACCGCCTTGGCGGAGGCGACGGAATCGGTGGCGAGGAAGGTATCGCCCGGCGCGCCATCGGCATTGCGGTCGATGTTGATGACCGGAACCCCGGCGGCCTTGGCAAGCTTTACCGGAACGGTCGCGGCGGCGGCGCCGGCCGGAATATAGATCAGCGCATCGATGTTCTGGGTCAGCAGATCCTGTATCTGGTTCACCTGCGTCGGGCCATCGCCCTTGGCGTCGACGGTGACGACGGCAATGCCGCGCGTCTTGGCTTCGGCTTCAACGGCCTGCTTGATCTGGTTGAAGAAGTTCGCCTGCAGATTGGCGACGGCAAGGCCGATCTTCTTGACTTCGGCGGCATTGGCCTGGCCGAGCGACATGGCGAGAAGGGCGGCGGATGTCAGCAGAATGCGTGAAAATTTCATGATTATTCCTCCATTTGTTGATTGTTGACCTTCGGGCAGATCAAACCTCCTCCCCTCCGGCCGTTTTTCACGCCTCCCATACCGGGAGGGTCGTTTATTGCGCGGACGGCTCTTCGCCGTCCGCAGGCAAATTCAGCTTCTGCGGCGACGCAAGGTTTCAGCACCCACGGCCAGTACGATGACCACGCCGATGATGACCTGCTGCAAAAAGGGAGAAACGTTGAGCAGATTGAGGCCGTTGCGCAGCACGCCGATGATCAGCACGCCGATCAGGGTGCCGCCAATACCGCCCGCACCGCCCGAAAGCGAGGTTCCGCCGATGACGACAGCCGCAATCGTATCCAGCTCGTAACCGAAGCCGCTGGAGGGCTGCACCGAGTCGAGACGTGCCGCAAGAACGATGCCGGCAAGACCGGCCAGAACCGCGCAGGCGACATAAACGCAGATCGTCACCAGCGGCACGTTGATGCCGGCAAGACGCGCCACTTCCGGATTGCCGCCCACCGCATAGACGGTGCGGCCTTCGGAACGAAAACGCAGGAACGCCCAGGAAATCAGCACCACGACCAGCATCAGCAGCACGGTTGCCGTCAGCACGCCGAAATGACGCTCAATCGCCAGCATCATGAACCAGTCGGGAAAACCGACGATCTGCTGCCCATCGGTGATCATGTTGGCGAGACCGCGCGCCACCGACATCATAGCCAGCGTGGCAATGAAGGCCGGCACCCGGAAGGCGGTGACGAGAATGCCGACCACGAGCCCGCAGGCGGCAGAGGCGACGAGCGCCAGCACGATGGCCATGCCCATCGGCATGCCCGCGACATTGGCCGTCCAGCCCATGATCATCATCGACAGCGCCAGCACCGAGCCGACCGACAGATCGATGCCGCCGAGCAGGATCACGAAGGTCATGCCGACGGCCATGATACCGAGAACGGTGATCTGATCGAGAATGTTGAGGCCGTTCCTGAGCGACAGGAAGTTCTCGCTGGCGAAGGTCAGAAACACGCAGAGCAGCAGCAGGCCCAGAAGAGGTCCGGTCGCGCCGCTCAGCCAGGCAAGCGGGCTCCTGGCGTGCGTGACCCCCTCGTTGCGTTCAATCGCGGACATGGCTCCTCCCGGTGACTGTCTTGCATTTTTTAAACCGATTAGAATAATTATTCATCATCGGTGAAACATGCATAGGCCAGTTTTGAGAAGCTTGTCAATAGGGCGTTAATGGCGGAAAGGACCCTGCGGAGGATAGGATGGCTGGCGACTTACGTTCTCACCCTCATTCCTGTGCTTGTCACAGGAATCCAGCAGACGCGCGTCTGCGCGGCGGAAAGACTCCTTTCAGCCCAATGACTTGGGCTGACTGGATCCCTGTGACAAGCACAGGGATGAGGACGCCGCGAATACCCTTCCCCATGAAAAATTCTGCGGCACCGGAACAGAGCGGCTTGGGCCGAAACAAGAGAATCCGCAATTCCATCTTGACAGACACGCCATCTCTGCAATTATATAAATAGCTGTATAAATATTCACACGCATGTTTTGAAGAGGATTCCATGCAGCCCACAGAGCTAGAGCGCATTGCGCGCCAGATTCGCCTTCGCGACGTACAGGCTGTTTTCGAAGCGGGTGCGGGCCATGTCGGCGGCGAAATGTCCGCGATCGACATCATGACGGCCCTTTATTTCCGTGTCCTGCGCATCTGGCCGGATGATCCGAAGAACCCTGCCCGCGACCGTTTCGTGCTTTCCAAGGGCCATACGGCCTGCGCGCTTTATGTGACGCTGGCCAAGCGCGGTTTCATCCCGGAAGAGGAAATATCGACCTTCCTGCAGCCGAATTCGCGCCTCAACGGCCATCCCAACTGTAACAAGGTGCCGGGTGTGGAAACCAATACCGGCCCGCTCGGCCATGGATTGCCCGTCGCCGTCGGCATGGCCAAGGCGGCCAAGCTTTCCGGTGCGGACTACCACACCTATGTCATGACCGGTGACGGCGAGATGCAGGAAGGCTCCAACTGGGAAGCCATCATGTCCGCCGCGCAATTCGGCCTCAACAATCTGACGCTGATCGTCGATCACAACCGCTTCCAGCAGGGTGCGGCGCTTTCGGAAACCAATGATGTCGCGCCGCTTCGCCCGAAGCTCGAGGCTTTCGGCTGGGAAGTCAGCGAAATCAACGGCAACGCCATGGCGGACGTCGTGCCGGCGCTGGAGCATCGCGGCGACCGCCCGCATTGCATCGTCGCCCACACCAACAAGGGTCACGGCATTTCCTTCATGCAGGACCGCGTCGACTGGCATCATAAGGTTCCGAGCCGGGAACAATATGAAATCGCCGTCAAAGAACTTTCGGAGACATTGTGATGAACGCGCCCGTAACCGCCGCAAAATTGTATGACTGCCGCGATGCCTTCGCCGAGACGCTGGAGGCGCTGGCCGCCAACAATGACAAGGTCGTCGCCGTCTGCAACGATTCCGTCGGCTCATCGAAACTCGGCGGCTTCAAGTCGAAATTCCCCGAGCGCCTCGTGAATGTCGGCATCGCCGAACAGAACATGGTCGGCGTCGGCGCCGGTCTCGCCAATGGCGGCCAGTTGCCCTTCGTCTGCGGCGCATCGTGCTTCCTCACCGGCCGCGCACTGGAGCAGATCAAGGCCGACCTTGCTTATTCCAACGCCAATGTGAAGCTGATCGGCATTTCGTCGGGCATGGCCTATGGCGAACTCGGCCCTACGCATCATTCCATCGAAGATTTCGCCTGGACCCGCGTTCTGCCGAACCTGCCGGTCATCGCTCCCTGCGACCGCATCGAAACGGCCGCCGCCGTCAAATGGGCGGCGGATTATGCCGGCCCATGCTTCCTGCGGCTGTCGCGCGTCGGCGTGCCGGATCTGCTGCCGGAAGGCCATGTCTTCGACCTCGGCCGCGCCAATCTGCTGCGTGAAGGTTCCGATCTGACGCTGATCGCCAATGGCACGCTGACCCACCGCATCGTCAAGGCCGCCGATATTCTCGCCAGCCGTGGCGTCAAGGCGCGGGTGCTGAACATGGCGACCGTGCGACCCATCGACGAGGCGGCCATCGTCACTGCTGCGAAGGAAACCGGCGCGATCCTGACGGCCGAAGAACATTCGATCTTCGGCGGCCTTGGTTCGGCCATTGCCGAAGTCGTGGTCGAACAGGCCCCGGTGCCGATGAAACGTCTCGGCGTTCCCGGTGTCTTTGCCCACACCGGTTCGGCCGAATGGCTGCTGGATGAATTCGGCATGGCGCCGGCCGCCATTGCCGATGCGGCCGAAGCGCTGATCAAGAGAAAATAAGGTCTCCTCCCAGAGTCGTCGCGTGTCTTCGGATGCGCGGCGACACCCTTTTTGCAATATCGTCGTTTAAGCGCCGCAAGGCGGAACGAAAACTGCCGACGAAAGACCCCCCGTCATGCGCGCCATTTTGTCCATCGATCAGGGCACCACCAATTCCAAGGCCATTCTCGTCTCGGAAAGCGGAGAGTTGCTGGCGCGCGGCTCATCACCCGTCGGCATTACCTATCCGCAGCCCGGCTGGGTGGAACAGGATCCGAACCGCATCTGGGCCTCGGTCCGTGAAGCGATCTCCGCCTGCCTCGCCGCCGCCCCCTCTGCCGTCGATGTCGCGGCCATCGCCATTTCCAACCAGCGCGAATCCGTGACCATATGGGATGGCGAGACCGGCGAGCCGCTCGGCCCGGTGCTCAGCTGGCAGTGCCGAAGAACGGCGCAGGACTGCGCTGAACTGATCGAGAAAGGCCATTCCGAACGCGTCATGGCGCTGACCGGCCTGCCGATCGACCCGATGTTTCCCGGCGCAAAAATGCGCTGGCTGCTGGAGCGTGCCCCGAAGGGGCATAGGCTCCGCATCGGCACCATCGATAGCTGGCTGATCCATTGCTTTACCGGCGGTAAAGTCCATGCCTGCGACGCCTCCAACGCCGCCCGCAGCCAGGTGCTCGATCTCAACCGGCAGGTCTGGAGCGAGGAGCTTTGCGAGCTCTTCGGCATCGATATCAACGCCCTGCCCGATCTGCGCGACAGCAGCGGCGATTTCGGCACCACATCGGGCGTTCCCGGTATCAAGGACGGCACACCGATCCTCGCGGCAATAGGCGACAGCCACGCAGCCCTCTTCGGCCACGGCGCCTTCAACCCCGGCGACGGCAAGGTGACCTTCGGCACCGGTTCCTCGGTCATGACGACGCTGCCGCATTTCATCGCGCCTGAACGCGGCATCACCACCACGGTCGCATGGCGGCTCGGCGGCAAGCCGACCTTCGCTTTTGAGGGCAATATTCTCGTTTCGGCAGCCTCCCTGCCCTGGATGACGGAGATTCTCGGCCTGCCGGATGTCGCCGCGCTGGTGGAACTCGCCGCCACTGCCGAGCCAAACGGTCCCGGTTTCGTGCCGGCCTTCGTTGGCCTTGGAGCACCCTATTGGGATACCAATGCGCGCGCCCTGTTCTCGCAGATCAATTTCAGCACCACGCGTGCCCAGATGGCCCGCGCCGTCACCGACTCGATTGCCTTTCAGGTCCATGACGTCTTCGCCGCCATGCGCGCGCAGTCGCCTTCGGGTTTTGGACGGCTGTTCGTGGATGGCGGGCCGAGCCAGAACCGTTTCCTGATGCAATGCGTTGCCGACATGCTGCAACACCCCATCATCCAGCGTGACGCGCCGGAAGCCTCGGCACTGGGTGCCGCCTATCTCGCCGGCCTTGCCCTCGGTGTCTGGAGCGATCTCGATGCCATCGCGGCGTTGAACAGCAACGGCAACACCATCGCGCCGTCCGCGAGCGAAAACAGCCATCGGCTCAGCGTCTGGCGCGATGCGATTGCCCGCTCGACCTTGCCTGTAACCTCGGGTAATGGTGAATAAAAATTCACCCTGGAGGGCTTATGGGCAGGCTAAACGAACTTCGAATGATATCCCGCGTGGCGCAGATGTATTTCAGCGAGCACAAAAGGCAGGCGGAAATCGCCCAGCATCTCAACCTGTCGCAGGCCACCGTCTCGCGCATGCTGAAGCGTGCCGAGGCGGAAGGCATCGTCCGCACCAGCATCATTCCGCCGCCCGGCACCTATAGCGATCTGGAAGCGCAGCTGCGCGAACGTTTCGACCTGCCGGAGGCCATCGTTGTCGATTGCAGCGAGGATCGCGACGGCGCGATCATGGCCCGCATCGGCGAGGCAGCGGCGCATTTTCTCGAGGTGACGCTGTCGCAGAACGAGATCATCGGCGTTTCCAGCTGGAGCCAGACGATCTTCAAGATGGTGGAAAACATCCACCCGCTGAAAGGGTCGAAGGCGCGCTACATCGTGCAGACACTGGGCGGCATGGGCGATCCTTCCGTGCAGACGCATGCAACCCAGATCACCACCCGGCTGGCGCGGCTGACCGAGGCCGAACCGAAACTGCTGCCGGTGCCGGGCGTCGCCACCTCGCGGGAAGCGAAGCTCCTGATGCTCGCCGATCCCTTCGTGCGCGAAACCATCGATCTCTTCGGGTCCATCACGCTCGCCATCGTCGGCGTCGGTGCGGTCGAGCCATCGGAACTTCTCGCCCGTTCCGGCAACATCTTTTCCGCCAAGGAACTGGCCGATCTCGCCCAGGCGGGTGCGGTGGGCGACATATCGCTGCGGTTCTTCGACAGGCAAGGCAAACCGGTGAAGACGCCGCTCGACGACCGGGTCATCGGCCTGCCGCTGGAAAACCTCTCCAATGTCGACCGCGTCATTGCGCTCGCCGGCGGCTCGAAAAAGACCGAGGCCATTGCCGGTGCGCTCAGAACCGGCGTGATCGACGTGCTCGTCACCGATAAATTCACTGCCGAACGACTGGTCGGCCAGGAAACATAGCCATATCCCATAAAGGAGGAGACATGAGGCGCTTTGAAGGTCAATCCGTATTCGTGACCGGAGGCAACAAGGGCATCGGTTACGGCATAGCCCGCCGTTTTGCCGAGGAAGGCGCAAAAGTCGCCATCGCCTCAGTCGACAGGGACACGCAGGACGCCGCCCAAAAACTGGCCGACGAAACCGGCGCTGTCACCCATGGCGTCATCCTCGATGTGCGCGACGCGGCAGCGGTGCGCGAGGCCTATGGCGCTGCCGAGGAGGCGATCGGTCCGCTCTCCATCTCCGTCCAGAACGCCGGCGTCATCACCATTTCCAAGATCGAGGAGCTGACGCAGGAACAGTGGGATTTCAATCTCGACGTCAACACCAAGGGCGCGTTCCTCTGCTGCCAGGAGGCGATCCGCCGCTTCCGCGAAAGCGGCACCAAAGGCCGCCTCGTCAACACCGCTTCCGGCCAGGCGCGTCAGGGCTTCATCTATACCCCGCATTACGCCGCCTCGAAATTCGGCGTTATCGGCCTGACCCAAAGCCTTGCCAAGGAACTGGCGCCTGAGGGCATCACCGTCAACGCCATTTGCCCGGGCATCATCCACACCGAAATGTGGGACTATAACGACCGCGTCTGGGGCCAGATGCTGGGCGACTACAAGCCGGGCGAACTAATGGCCGAATGGGTACGCAACATCCCCATGCGCCGCGCCGGAACGCCCGCCGAAGTGGCGGCATTGGTGGCGTTTCTGGCCTCCGAGGATGCGGCATACATCACCGGCCAGACGATCAATGTCGATGGCGGCTTGATCATGTCGTAAGGCTTGTTTGGAAACTGGGCAGCACGCCCCGATCTCCCTCATCCCTGTGCCTGTCACAGGGATCCAGCCAGCCCAAGTCCTTGGGCTGAAAGGAGTCTTTCCGCCGCGCAGACGCGCGTCGGCTGGATTCCTGTGACAAGCACAGGAATGAGGGAGGTGACCCCCGCGATCAGTTGCGCAGCCGATACCCCGTCTTGAACATCCAGCCCACAACGCCAAGGCAGAGCGCCAGAAACAGCGTGATCATCGCAAGGCTGATGACGGGATTGACGTCGGCGATCTCATAAAAACTCCAGCGGAAACCGCTGATGAGATAAAGCACCGGGTTGAAATGGCTGACCGTCTGCCAGAAGGGCGGCAGCATGTCGATGGAGTAAAAGCTGCCGCCAAGGAAGGTCAAAGGCGGCACCACCAGCATGGGAATGAGGTTCAGCTGCTCGAAATTCGTCGCCCAGATGCCGATGATGAAACCGAACAGGCTGAAACTCACGGCCGTCAGCACGAAGAACAGGATCATCATGAATGGATGGGCAATGGTGATATCCACGAAGAACGACGCCGTTATCAGGATGATCGTGCCGATCATCAGCCCCTTGGTCGCCGCCGCCCCGACATAACCGGCGAGAATTTCCGTCATCGCCACCGGGGCGGAGAGGATTTCATAGACCGTACCGGTGAATTTCGGGAAATAGATGCCGAAGGAGCCGTTGCCGATACATTGCGTCAGAAGTGTCAGCATGATGAGGCCGGGCGTTATGAAAGCGCCATAGGAAACCCCGCCAACCTCCTGAATCCGCGAACCGATGGCGGTTCCGAACACGATGAAATAAAGCGATGTGGAAATGACCGGCGACACCACGCTCTGCAGCAGGGTGCGACGCGTGCGCGCCATTTCGAACAGATAGATGGACTTGATGGCTTCGAAATTCATTTCTGGCCTCCGACCAGCGAAACGAAGATATCCTCAAGCGAGCTTTGCCGCGTGGAAATATCCTTGAAATGGATGTTGGCGGCGAAAAGGGCATTCAGAACATCGGCAATGCGGCTCTGCTCGCCATTATCCTCGATTTCATAAGTAATGGTGCAGCCGTCCTCGGAAAGGCTAAGGCCGAAGGGCGCGAGGCTTTCCGGCAATGCCTGCACTGGCTGGGAAAGCTCGAGGAAAAGCTGCTTGCGGCCGAGTTTCTTCATCAGCGCCGTCTTTTCTTCCACCAGAAGCAATTCGCCGCCATTGATGACGCCCACCCGGTCGGCGATCTCTTCCGCCTCTTCGATATAATGCGTCGTGAGAATGATGGTGACGCCCTTGGCGCGCAGCTCGGAGACGACATTCCACATGTCACGGCGCAGGGTCACATCCACACCGGCGGTCGGCTCGTCGAGGAAGAGCACCTTTGGCTCATGCGCCAGCGCCTTGGCAATCAGCACACGCCGTTTCATGCCGCCGGAAAGCTCCCGCAGCATATTGTCCTTTTTGTTCCACAGCGACAGGGATTTGAGGATGCGCTCGATCAGTTCCGGGTTCTTTTTCTGTCCGTGCAGGCCGCGCGAAAAGCTGACGGTGTTCCACACCGTCTCGAACTGGTCGGTCGTCAGCTCCTGCGGCACGAGGCCGATCAGGGCGCGGGTCTGGCGAAAATCCTTCACCACGTCGTGCCCGCCGACGAGCACCGAACCTTCACCCGGATTGACGAGACCGCAGACGATGGAAATCAGCGTCGTCTTGCCGGCGCCATTCGGACCCAGAAGGGCGAGGATTTCCCCTTCCCTGATATCGAGGCTGACACCTCTGAGCGCCTGAAAGCCATTTGCGTAGGATTTTGTCAGATTCCGTATCGAAACAATGGCATTCATGGCGAATCTTTCGAAAAACCGAGTAAGATGCACGCCATATAGGCCGTAGAATGCGCAAATGCCAGTCCGACGGGCTGAACACTGCGTTCGGCGATTAAGGAAAATCAGCCGTAGACGCTATAGAAAAACTGCGCCGCGACGAAGACCAGAAACAGCCCGAAAGCCCGCTCCAGCTGCTTCTTGCTGAGCGCGTGCGCCAGCCGTGCCCCATAGGGCGCGACCACGAGGGTAAGGGGGATCAGCAGCACCACGGCGATCCAGTTGATAAAGCCGGTGGAAAAAGGCGGCAGGCCCGGTTCACCCCAGCCGGCCCAGATGTAACCCAGAAGGCCCGGCAGCGAAATCAGCACGCCGACACCGGAAGAGGTTGCGACCGCCTGATGGATGGTGCGTCCGTAGAGCGTCATGAAGGTATTGTTCATCACCCCACCGCCCACGCCCATCAGGCCGGAAAAGAGCCCAATGCCGGTGCCGACCAGAAAACGGCCCGGATTTTTCGGCAGGTCGGAACCGAGATGCCAACTCGCGCGGTTGAAGATCATCCGGAAGGCGAGCGCCAGTGCGATGAAGGCGAAGATCAGACGGAGCGCGACGCTGGAAGCATAGGCGGCGACGACGGAGGCGAGGATGGTGCCGAGCGGCACGGCGACGATCCAGCCCTTCAGCAGATCGACATCGACCGCGCCTTTCTGGCGATGCGTCAGGAACGAGCGGATGGAGGTGGGCACGATGATTGCAAGCGACGTGCCGAGCGAAAGATGCATGCGCACCGCGTCGGGCACATCCAGAAGCCCGAAGACCTGGTAGAAGACGGGCACCAGCACCGCGCCGCCGCCAATGCCGAACAGCCCCGCCAAAAGGCCTGCAACCACACCCGCCGCCGCAAGCGCCGCAGCAAAGATCATCAGCTCTGAAACAGGGGGCATGAAAGCAGGCTCCCGGGGGCCGTTGTCACAAACATGTGACGCTCATAGCGTATCAGAAGAGCGCGGCAAGCCATGTTGGCCGCAGGTCAGTACGGCGCGATGTCTTTTGCCGCTATCCGCGCCGGATGGACCACTCCGTGGGATCGTTTTCCCATTGCATGCCCTTGCAAAGACGCCGATATCCCCCCGATAAGGCAGTCTTTTTCACCGGCCTTCGGGCCGGTCTTTTTTTGTGCGCATGTGACGCGTCGGATTATGGGTTGTATCCATAACTCCGTCATTCCGGCCTTGATGTAGCGCGCAAAATCGAATGGCGCGGAGCGCAACAACATTTGGCAACAAATTCGCAGATCAATGGAATGCAAAGGTGATCTTGTAAGGCTGGCTAAAGGGCTTATCAAAAGGGCCTAAATTCATTTGTCAGGAAACGTGCCAAAGAGCCTCAGGCAAACGGTAGAGACCGTCGCAACGGTCCCGGCATTAACAAAAGTTTGGCCTCTACCTTTTGTGGTCGTTGCTAGATCGACCCATGCTTCGTAGGGGCCGGCATTCATCGCGGCGAGAATGCGGTTCTCGCTGTCTAAGAAAACAAAATCACCGGAAACGCGGACCGCTTCTGAACTTCGGTTGGCGATCGAATAAGTGGTCTCCATCTGGATCATACCAGAGAGAGTGTCCTTTACCTCTCTGACTGAAAAATTGTTGACGATAAAGCCATTCTCATCGACGGAATATTTTTGGAGCTCGAGCATCGGCAAACAGATGGCGGATGCTGGCGTAGCCTGCACTGCATGGATTGCGGCATCATCTGCCGCTGCGCCCAGCGGTACCGCAACAACGGCCAAGAGCAGCCAACTGCGTCTCTTAAAAGGCAGCAACATAAAACCGCAGGCCAATATCCAGATGAACATGAGAAAGAGCGTCATTTTGTACCCCACCAGCGCTGACAACTACGCGGTTGTAGCGAGTTCGGGATATCCCGTACAGAGGGCGAAGCTTCCCGTCATATCAAACGGCCGGCCTCACCAGCCCCAGACGTGGTACAAGCCCCTCAATGATCACACACCGCTGAAGCCATGCGGGTTCCACCGTTGCCGGCGCGGTGGCACCGAAGCCGGGGGCCACTCCGTAGCTGGAGTTGGCGTCATTGTTGGCTGGATCGCATGGAACACCCGCGTGAACGATTGGCATCCACCCGCCTGCCTGGGGTGCACCCCACATCAACCCACCGCCTGCGAATGTGCGAAGAAATCCGTTCGACATGGTAACGAGGCTGTTATATGGCGTCCTTTGCAGCGGGTTTGCCTTCACAAGCATGATGGCAGTGATGTTTTTAGCCGCCATTGACCCTCGCTCGGTAGCGTCGAAGCTGTTCTGGATTTTTGAAAACTGACCATTCGAAGCGGCAGGTGCCAGTTTGGCCGACCAAGCCGCCCCCGCGCCCGGGAAAATGTTGCCTGCATCGATGTCCTTCGTGGTGATGTTGCCCGCGACATTCTGGAAATTGACCGGCACGCTTCCAGTCCAGTTAGACAGATCGCCGTTGACGAACAGATTGGTTCCGATCGGCAATTCCATCCAGCTTACAGTTTCAAAAGCGACCTTTCGGGCCTTTCTGTATTCTGCCATTAGCGCATCCGCTACCAGTTGCGCACCTGCCGAATTGGCCTGCGTGTCGGAAGGATGAACAACTGGCGTCGCTTCGCCGGTTCGGTAGAGGCTTGCGGGTTTTCCGGCATCAATGAAGAGCTTGTGGCTATTCACAATAGTGAGGCTCGGGAATGCCGACGAAACGCCCATAATGGCGTTGTAAACGTTCGCGTAGCCAGCGTTATCGCGCCATGGGTTCTGTGTTGTCAGGACTTGCGGAACGCCTTTCCACTGCCAGCTAATGAGACCGATTATCGACCAGAACAGGCCGCGACCATAAGCGAGGTCATTGCCGGGCGTCTCAAACGAGGACATGTTGTGGCCATGGTGGGTTATAGCCAGATCGGGTTTCGGGATGGCGTCGATCGCTGCCGCTTTGCGCGATGTTTCGAACATACAGCCGGCAACCTGTCCAGGGAGAGAGGCAAGCCAGAAATCGATTGTTTGAGACGTGCCACTTCGAAGGACAACCGGCGCGGCGTACTCCTTCGGACCATTGGCAGAAGAGCCACCCCATTCCGCCCACCGGTGCATGATGACCGTCGCATTGTGGAGATCGCCAAGAGCGAGCGCGAACTTGTAGTAGGGGCCGTATTCGGAATGGCCGGTACTGTCGGTGTTGGCGAAAATGTTGACGTTGTAGCCGCCTTCCAGCCTCGTTTTTAGAGGGCCGAAAGCCGAGCTGACCTTATCAACCGAGAAAAAGTCGCGCTCATTGGCCGGTAGGGCTAAAGGGCCGCTCTGTGGCAGGACAAGGGGCAGGCTCGCCGACTGCATCAGCTGTTGTCCCAAACAGTTAGCGTCTTGCTGGCGGGGTTGTTACGAGCGACCAGGCGTAGGCTCGGCAGCTTGGCGATCCGGACAATCGGCGTGGACGTGCGGTGCAGGGTGGCGACGGTTACCCAACCCGCATCGGCAGAAACACGCGCCTGAACGTCCACGGTGGTCTGGTCGCTGGTTGCAGCGATCTGAAGGTAAGTCTCGTCTGCCGGCGTCCAGGCGTTACTTTCGATGGTTGTGTCGGTGGTGGTAAGCCTGATCATGCGTTGCCTCCTTCAGGCCAGACAATGGATGTAACGGCCTCGGCCGTCGTCGCGGCCAGAACGCTTACGGTCAGCTCAGCGAGCAGCGTCTGGCACCTGACGACATGCGCTTTACCATCTCGCCCAGCCTGCTGGATTTGGGCCGCGCTGTGCATTTTCCAAGTCCAAACGCCGGCCTCGTCGCTGACCCAGAAAGGCGTCTGCCAGTCGGACGGCGGGTTGGGCAGCAAGCTGTCCGACACAGAACCCATCATATTGATCTGGTCTTTGATTTTGGACGGGTAGGTGTGAGCCGCGCCGAGAGCGTCTGATCGATAGCCGCCCACGATCGCTGTTTCGCAGGCGACGGTGAGTTCAGCTATCCTGTTACTCTTTGCATGGGCTAAAAGTTCGGCTTCAGTCGGTGGCGACGGTGGCGAAAGATGCCCATCAAGTACGGAATAGCCCTCTGTCGCCAAGCAGGCCAGCCACTCGGCGTCCGTAATTTCAATGGTGTCCAAGCCATCAGGAACCGGACTGTCGATGCTGTCGTAAAACCCAACGATTTTCCCGGCTTCATCATAAGCTGCGTATTTCTGTCCCATGATCAATCCTCAATTGCCTATAGCGAACCAGCCGAATGACGGGAAAGACGACCCACTATCGTACCACCCGAACCCGGAAGAACCCCAGTTGAATGACAGTGAGTATGTGGCGGAGTTCGTTGCCGATCGGCTCCCAAACACGCCCCTGCACCCGTTCGGAAACGCAATGGGGAATGACCCAGAACCGCTTGATTGCGATCCGGTGTTGGTGACAAATCCCCATTGAAATATCTGCCCCGTGGGCAGTTTCTGATATCCCGTCGGTCCGAAAGCAGAAGAAAAGCCGGCTGCAGTAGACACCAGGCTCAAAATGCTGACGGACCCCATGGGTTGAACCATTGACGGGGGAGACGCCCACTGACCCGGCGTGGTTTGCGTAATGAGGGCATACCCCACTACTCGGTAGGGACTGTTGGCGACCGGGGCGGCGGAATAAACGACGTTGGCCGAATTTGCACCGCCACCAATTGCGGAAGAAGATATCACCCCGGTTTCGTCCAGGTTCAGGCTTCCTGTCGTCGTGGCGTGGACAATCCCAAGAGTGGGGTTCCCGCCATTATAGAGGACAAGAATCAGAACCTGGGAAATGACGCCGCTGACTGTTCCAAGAGTAGCGCCCGCCGGAACTGTGAGAGACAGCGGGTTGGCACTTACAGACGATACTGAGCCGTTTGCGGCAGACGCTGACCGGAACGAAAGATTACCACCAGCCCATCCTAACGTCAGCGCGTTTGCCGCGACGGAGGCGGACACCTGATGCAGTTGTTGGGGGATGACCCCTGTCGCGGGGTTCTTCAAAATCCACACGTTGGAGGACAGATCGTAAGTCAAATCCATCCAGTAGCCGGCCGAAACATCACCGGGGGCCAGATTTAGATTTGCGCCCTTTTTGATGGGGGCCGCAGCGATAAGACCCGAGTTGGGCGTAAATGTAGGGATTGTTGTCGCGTTGGCTGCTGACGCGCGGACCCGCACACTCAGACCATCGACCAACAACAGGATAGCGGGGGAGAAGGACGCGGTTATGGCATCGGCCGTTCCTCCGGCAACGGCGGACCTCCACTTGCCGGACTGCGTATCGATCGCCAGCTTTTCCACGTAGGTGCCAGCGATCCTCTCGAACACCCGACCGTCTGGCAGACTGACGCCATGACCGTCTGTCGGGGTCAAGTAAGTCCAGCCAGAACCGAACCACACGGCGATCTTGCCGACATTTCCCGCCCAGATGCCCGTGGCACCTACAGGCACGAGATATGCATCACCCACTGTAGGCGCGCCCGGTGCACTCGAAAGCGTCATCGAGTTGACAGCAAGCCAGCGCCGGCCTCGATCGGGTGCGAGGCCCAAGATTTGAAGTGCCTGCCAGAGCTGCGTCCAATCGCCTTCACTGGGGGCAAGGCCGGCCTCAGTGATAACTTTCAGGATTTCTTCCTGCGTCATATTGAGAAAGAGAGCGGTCACCTCCGTGCCAGATGCGCCGGCAACGAGGTTTTCATCGCGGAAGCCGCGACGACCGCCGCCGATATCGATAGTGTCAGCGCCGTTGATGCGATCCATCAGGCTTCTCCGTACTTGAAAACGAGTTGAGTGTGAGCCGGCTTGTAGCGCCGCAGAACGCATTCGATCGCCGAGACCTCGAATGAGCCGAGCCGATGACCGGCACGGCTTGCGCCCGCCTTGAAATTGGTGACTGTGATCAGGCCGGGGATGTTGACGCGCCAGACGAACTGCGACCCTTCCGGACGAAGGCGCTGGCCGGCGCGCAGCACGCCCGCCCTCGATGGCCAGAATTCCTCCACCGTGATGGTGACACCAAGGGCGGCGGCAACCGAAACGAAATATGGGATCGACTGGCCACCTCGGGCGGTCCAGCGCTGGAACGCCAGCTGGCGGCGCTGCTGTACGGTCAGGCCGTCTTTGTCGCGGCCGCAGGGATCAGGCCCAAGGCAGCGCTCGAAATCCGAAAGTAACTTGTCCGCCAGGCGCGGGTCCGTTTCGTTCATCATCGCCTGGGCCGCTGCCTCGGCGTCTGCAATGGCCTCGGCGATCGCGCCGAGGATCACGCGCATCACACCGTCGCGATACCATAACGCCCAGCCGATCGGCAGTTTCGCAAACAGGCTTTGAAGGATCGTTGAAGAGGTCCTGGACATGTCTCAAGGCCTCCTTAATTCAGCCAGGTGATGGCGGTGGCGACGGGGCAAGCCTTGATGTCAAGCGTGTATCGAGCGGCGGGGACGGTCAGATCATGAGAATATTCGCCGTCTGCGGCCGAGATCGCTTCCGAAATTCGTGACGGCTCGATGGTGGCGCCGATCGGGCCTTCGTTCTCGATGTCGTCCTCGTCGCCGATCGTGGCGATGAAGCGATCATAGGCGGCCTGCACTGCCGCCCTGGTCATTGCGCCATCCGGACGAAGGCGAACGCTTGCCGGCACTTCCACCAGCTCGGCCGCCAAGGGTATGATGCGGGCCGTGACGGGCCGGACGCCAGTCTGGCTACCCTGAGCGCCGATATAGCTGCCGATCGCGGTCAGCTCCAGTTCTGTCGGAACTCGGGGCGTGCCGTCATCATTCTTCAGAGCGATGACGAGGCCCACGGAACCGCGACCGATCCAGTCTTCCACGACCTTGACCGCGTAGACGCTAGCGACGTTGCCGACCCATGCCTTGTAGTCTGCGGAAGAGCCACCCATGGGCGGTTCGCGGATGCGCTGAAGATATCGCACCTGTACTTCTTCCGGCGTCTCATCGTCAGCGCCACCTGCGAAGGCGGTGGCAACCGTGATTTTCGAAATCTCGGGATAGGCGGCAACCGTGGCAAGCTGCACACCGCTTTCCAGATTGCCGGCGCTGCCGGCCGTGACCGCCTCGGCCGTGACAATGACTGTGCCTCCGGGGGCGATCGTGCCGCCCGACGTGGTCACATACGTGTTGGTCGCCGTCGATGTCAGTACGATGCCGGATGCCAGCACGGTTCCAGCGACACCTTCGACCGTGACCGCTCCGACCGCCTTTGTGGCCGCGCGTGGTTCAACGCCCCAGATCGAGGCGTGCCGCAGGATCATTGTTTCGTCGTCGGCGCTATCGGGCATCCATTGCCGCGCCCACCATGCGACATGATCATGGGTTTCGCGGACCTCTGGGGCAACGGCGCTCCAGATCACGGCAAACATGCCGCGCGCAGAACGGACGGCACGCGAAATCGCCTTCACGTCTCCCTGCGGATAGATACCGAGCAGGATTACTTCCGAGGCGGCAGCGAGGCGGGAAAAGATGGTTTTCGCAGCAGGGACAGGCCAGACCATTACGCCACCTTCCGCGTCAGTTCGAGCGTGACATCCTCGACCAGGACACGATAGGCAAGCACGCCGGCACGCAGCCACCAGACTTCGATTTCCGCTGGCGTGCCGGTTTCCGTCTCCGCCCAGGCAAGCCCCTCGGCAAGGTAATATTCAGCGAGCTGGCGTGTGATCTCGGTTTCCTTGGCGCGCTCCAGAAGCCAGAGCTTGCAACCGGACATGTCGCCGGCAGCATTGAGGCCGTCAAGCAACGCGCCACGGCGTTCGGAAAAGGAGGCGGGCGCAAGGAACTGAGAGCGGCCTTCCGGCAGCTCGTCATCCGGAGAGGCGCGACGATCGACGCCGACAGAAAGCAGGATCGGGGTGATCGGAGTTTCGTCGACCACGAGATTGAATTCGTCATCGAGCACCAGATCGCAGCAGCGCCGCGTGGCGTCATAGGTCAGGGCAAGGTCGAGAAATCCTGTCATGGGCGCGAAATTATCGCGCGCGCGCAAGCCTGATCAGGCCCGCCGTGGCGGGCGGTCAGTCGCCAACAGGCGCGTCACTGATGCCGCCGCCTGGCACAACACCCGTGTGCTTGTGCGTCTTGTCGATCACGACGCCGTCATGCTTGATGCTGCCGCCTTCGACGCTCAACCCGGAGGCGTCGAGTATCATCGTCACGCCGCCGACTTTAAAAGTGATGGAACTGGCGGCCTGCACGTTGATGCCGCCGCTGGCTTTGATGATCATGCGATCGCCGAACTTGTTGGCGATACCGACATCACCTTTACTGAGACCACCCATGCGTTGCGAGGGGTTGGCGAGCGGCAGGATCACCATGTCGCCCTCGTCGCCGCCGATCGCCAGCGCTACGCCAACTGCGCCGTCATCATCCGGAACAGACAGGAGGCCGTAAGGCAGCATCACTTCGAGATCGTTGCGCCAAACGCCTTCCGCGACCTCGGCCGAGGCCGTCTGCATCTGGCCATCATCCTTGATGTCTTTCACAGTGACGCGGCGGACGAGGCCGCGCAGCTTGTTGACGATCTCGCTCATAGTGCCTCGGCCTTTCCATCGAGCGGCCCGGTAGTCTTTTTGGCCTTGCTCTTACCGGTCTTATTGGTCCGGCGTTTGCCGACCGGCTCCTTGTCGAATGCCTCGGCCGAGCAGACGGAGATATCCGTGGTGATTTTGTCAGCCTCCGCATAACGCACGGCCGAGATCAGCAGATCGCGCTCGATGTCGAGGAAAGCATCCGACACGGCAACCACCTGGTTGACCGTCCAAAGCTCACCGTTCGCTTCGTGGCCTTTGACCGTGTAGGTCTGCTCGTCACCTCCAGCACGGGACGTGCGATTGCGCCAGTCGGCTTCGTCCTGGGCGCTGTCCGCCCCAGCCTTGCTCCTGGCAAGATGGACTTTGGGCCGGTAGCGCTTGATTTCGCTGTCCTCGGCGCGGCCGGTTGCAACGGTTCCCTTGCGCTCCCGCTCGCGGGCTGAGCCATCGCCATCACTGCGGCTGTCTGTGCCGATCGGTTCGGCTGTTGTGTCCAGGGAGGCGGCGCTACGGGCCTTGCCGGATCGCTCGGACTGGCCGCGCACGACAGTTTTGCTGTGGCGCTTTGCCGTGCTGAAGGATGCGCTGACAGCCATGACGTTACCCGGCAGGCTAATCCCATCGGGTGCGCGCGTCTTGCCCGTTCGGGTGATGACGATATTGCCAACGCCATCCGAAAGGATGAGCACACTGCGTTGCCTCGATCCTTTCTCGATCGCGGAAAAGGCGGTCTCGCCAAGGTCGATCGAATACCGGTCGAAGGTGTCACCGGTGTCCACCTCAGTGCGGACCTTGAGGCCGAACGGCTCGGCGATCTTGGCAGCAGCGTCCTCCAGCTTGACGCCTTTCAGCTCGGCCGGACCTTCCGCCAGTGCGGAGCAGTCGATCAGATCGCCAGTCTTGTCGCGGCCTGAGATCGTCACCTCGGCGTTCCCGTAGCCGACATCGTAGGCGATTTGCTCGACGTAGCCGACAAGCACCGTGCGCTTGCCGATCATGATCTTCGCCAGCATCTGATTGCGCAGGCGGGGAAGCTTCTTGCCTACGGTATAAGGCAATGTGGCGGCCGATGCGTAGCCATCACGGAACGTGAAGCTGAAGCTTCCGGAAAAGTCCTTCAGGTCGCGGGTGACCTCTCCCGAGGTCCACTGGTCATAGGCCACGCCATCGAGAAAGAGCTTGATGCTTTTCGCCATCAGCTACGCTCCAGAAACTCGACATCGCCGGCAGGCAGTTGCGCAGGGTGTGACGGATCATTGCGCGCGACGAGGTCGGCATAGACCGCTTCTAGGCGTGCCGGCGTATCGCCCGACAGATGCTGTGCGATGAGCCATGCGTCGGTATCGCGGGTTACGGACAGGCGGCGTACGGATGGCAGGCGTCCGATGACCTCGTTGAGATCGGAGACGATCGCAGCAATCAACGATCGTGCGGATGAAGAAGCGGCCGAACTGGCGGCCTGCGTGGTCGCCGGTGCTTGCTGTTCGACCTGGTCGATGAATGAGACCAGAACCGAGGTCATGGCGGCGCGATAACGGAGCGCCTCCTGTCGGGATACAAAGTCAGCATAGGAGGACTGCCCGGCCGACGCCGCTATGAACTGGCCGGCAGCACCAGCCAGCAACAAGGCGTCAATTGCAGACGGTGCCTTGCCCGCTTCCTTCAGCAATCCTGTTGCGATGGAAAGGCCGGCGCTCATCAGCGCCTGGGCGCTCGCCTTTGTGGTGGCGATCGTGGTCGCAGGGGCGACGGCTGGCACGTCGATCGTCTGCGCGATGACTGACGCGGCCGAGCTGGCCCACGCGTTCAACGCAATGGGCGAGGACGGCGAAGATGCAGCCAGCGCTGAACGTATCTGACTGACGGCCGAGCGGGCATCCGGACGCGCCGCAATCGAATCGGCCATCGACGCGATGACACGACGGCTACGAATGGACGCCGAGGTGCGGACGGTTGAGATAACCGCCGAACCGATCAAGATGGCAAGCGATGTCACGGCGCTGGTGAAGCTCGACAGCGCCGAGGGCAACACGCTTCCAGAAAAGCCGGACACCGACGATGCCGGCGCGCGCTTGAACCGCGCCGAAACCCGGAATACCCGCAACTCCCGTTCAGAAAAACGGATTTGCGCCGGTTCTTCCCAGATGACCTGCATCGGGCCAAGCCACGGGTGAATAAGAAGCGCTGATCCAGGCGTTTCAAAGGCCTTGGACAACAGCTTCGCACGCACACGATAATCGTCACCGACATAAAGCGCTTCAATACTGATGCCTGATGGACCAACGCCGAAATCGTCATAGTCGGCTGGATCGACGCCGGGATAAAGGTATTCGAGAACCCGCCGTCCGTGGTCGCTGGACACATCGATAATGGAGATAGGAATACCGCGAAAAACGCCCGGCAGTAGCCCTTCAGCGGCGTTGAGACTGTCGAGCAGCATCAATCCCTCCCGACCGCAACGCCAGTGTTGATGTTCGACGACGGTGACGTGACGGTCGTGGTCTGACCCGTCACCTTGCCGGGGCCTTCGACAACAACCTTGGCCTCGGTTTTGACGTTGAGCTGTTGCGGCACGGCCGGTGCGGTCGGCGATGCCTGTGCTGGCAGTGCGGCGTTCTGGTTGGCGGGCAGCATGCTGTTGCGGCCAAAACGGGTCATGTTACGCTGACCTGAGACCCCAAGTGCGTTTGAAACACCTTCAACGCTAAGGGCGGCTTTCACACGCTCAAGCGCCGAAGCAACACTATTCCAGGCATCGGCGATGCCGTCCGGCATCAGCGCTTTCCAGTCGATACCACGATTGATGGCTTCGACCAGCGACGCGATACCCTTCACTACCCACTCGATGGCCTTCGCAAAGTTTTCCAGAGCCAAGAATGCCGCGAGAACCGTCTTGCCAGCAAGGTCTCCGAGGAAGCCCATGATGCCCTGTAGCCTGCCGCCTTCGCCGAGGCCGACAAGATCACGGATTGCTGCCGCGAGACGCAGGAACCCTGTGGCAATGCCGCCGATCGATCTCACTGCCCCGCCGGCAGCCTTTCCGATCGGCTCCAGCCATGGCGCAAAACCTGCGCCAAAATCCTTCAGCCCTTGCCACGCTTTGGCAATGCCATCGAGCGCAATGTCGAGACCACGGAAGGCGGCGAGTTTGGCATCGTCGATCGTCAGGCCGGATAGATCGATCTTCAGATCGAGGCCCTCGGCAAATCCGGACATGAGCTTCTTCAGGTTCTGCCAGCCGGCCGCCACGTCATCGAGCGCAGTACCAAGACCGGCGCGGATAATGGGACCGTAGCGACCAGCCAGATCGCGGGCAACACCCATGACCTGATTACCGATATTGCGCAGGTGCGGGACTGCTTGCGAGGCTTTCTGGCGAATGGTTCCCCAGGCATCGCCAAGCCGATCCCACATGCGAGAAAGACGAGGCGCGTAGCTTGACCAGTTTTGATAGATATACGCACCAGCCGCTGCGATGCCTGCCAGCGCGATACCGACCGGGCTGAACAGTGCAGCCAGAACCGACAGGCCCGCGCCGATCGCTGGCAATACAACGCCGAGAACGCCAAGGCCGGCCGTCGCAAGCACAGCAACGCCCGCAAAGGCGAGACCCTGTTTGACCATGCCGCCCGTCGCGGCATCAAACTCGCGAACCCACTTGAGGCCGTCCATCAGATAACCGTTGATCGTCGGCATCCAGGTACCGAAGGCAAGGCCGACTTCGCGGGATGCCTGCGTGCCGATCTCGCGGAAGATGTTGAGCTGGCGATTGAGGCCCATCATCTGGGTTTCGAAGTCGGCATCGATGGCGCTCCCCGTCGCCTTGGCGACTTCATCCTTGATCGACTTGTATTCGTCGATGTTGCCGAGCATCGGGATCAGGAAGTCCATCACCTGCATGTCGGAGAACAGTTCGCCGAGCTTGCCAGCGCCGTAAATCTTTTCGAGCTGCTCGCGCACGGTCGCCAGGGCATCCGCATCGGACATGCCTGCGGCCTTCGCCTTGCCCATCAGCCCCTGAATTTCCTTGCTGGAAACGCCGGTCAGCTTGGTGATCTTCTGCACAACGGCTTCGATCGGGTTGATGCCCTTCGTCACCGCGTCCTGCATCACGCCCTGGATATCGACGCCCATATCAGCAAAGTTCTTGACCGTGGTCGGGGCCAGTACTTTCGACAGGAAGTTTTTCAGGTTGTTGGCGGCCTCGGCCGGGTCGGATGTACCCTTGCGGGCGACCTGAAGGGCAGCGCCGAGGAAGTTGACCGCCTCGCGGCCGGTCACACCGAACTTTGCCATCTGGCCGGTCAGCGTCGGGAAGTAGCGCGACATGTCCTTCAGCTCGAAGGAACCGAGCTTGCCGGCCGTGACGAGTGCGCCCATAGCATCGTCCAGCTGCTCGGCAGGCAGCTTCAGTGTGGTGAGCAACGACGTGGCAACGGACGCCATGTCGTTCATCTCGGCATTGGCGGCGGTTGCGGCGCGGCTGATCGAACCGATCGAGCGGTCTACCAGCCCGTTATCGACACCGGCCGCGATCATCTGCCCCGCGCCTCGGGCGACGGTATCGGAGAGCTGGCCGACATCGAGGGCGAGCTGCTCAAATTTCGCCTTGGACTGATCGACAAAGGCAAAGGCCGCCTGTCCCGTCAGATTTGACGTTCCGGCTATGTCGATCAGTTGCTGCTGAAAAGCTGCGGCCTCCTGCATGGGGCCGAGAAAAGAGATGCCGGCAATGGCGGCACCCACGATGCCGATCTTGCGGGCGGCATTCGAAATGCCTTCGAGAGCGCCCTTAAGGCCGCGTAAAGGCCCACTCAAGAGGTCCTTGAGCCGAACGATGACATCAAGGTTCATGTTCCGGTTGGCCATGCGCGCGCCGCTCCAATCTGGCGGCAACGTACGCGCATGCGCGCGCGAGGTTCAGGCCCGCCTTAGCGGGCGGGGCCTGAACTAGCCTTGGGCAAGGTCATTCACATGTTTTCGGTAGGACATGATGCAGTTCCACCAGAACCGCACCTGATTGATCGTCATGTCGTCGATCTCGGCCGCGCTGAAGCCGGAGCCGTCAGCGAGGCCGCCAATCATTACCGGCCAGTCTTGCGGCCACTCGTCAAAAAATGGTTGAGCACCCGGCCGGCGTCTGTGATGTCTTCCAGGTCGAGCTTTTCATAAAGCTTGTCCATGACCATCTGCGAAAGGCGCGTCGAGCAGGCAAGGGCTACGGCAACCTGCTTTTCGTCGGAGACGCTCGCAATGCGCTGTTGGTCAGCGCCGCGCAGGCGATGGAAGGTGAGGCTTTCAAATTTATCCTCCCAGGTCTTGCCGTCCTTCTTGCGGCCAATCACTTGAGGATACAACAGCGGGAGCGTAACCGAGCCGTCATCGTTCTGGACGGACCGCTCCGGAAGCCTGTCGCGGGGATCGGCATCTTCATCGACGAAATCAGCGCGAGGCGCAGCACCCGTCACATTGCCGGCAGGCGCAGGGGTTTCCGCACCGGTAGGATTATCTTCGTCGAGATCGACCTTGATTGTAGTACCCATCAGAGAAGTTCCTCGGGCGAAGATGCGGCCCATTTGAGTTCGATCTTGCCTCCTTCACCGCCCGTGACCTCGGACCGATCATCGACAAGGAACGCGTCGTTGAACACGTAAGTCTGGCCGGTGTCGCAACGCACCTGCAGTTCCCCTTCGCCGGGGTCCAACAGGTTGCCGAGGCTCTGGCCGCGTTCGAGGTTGGTGGTGGCGGTGATCTGCGACCCTTGATACTCCTGGGCACGGCCAACCTTCCGGCCATAGGTAACCGCGTTGTTCTTGATGCCGCCGATGCGCAGCTTTGCGCCTTTCTCGACGGGGATGTTTCGCCCCCGCCAGATGATATCGACGAGACCCAATACTTGTGTCATCGCTTAAAGCTCCTGTTAGACCTGAAATTCGAGACGGCCGGCAAAGACCATGAGATTGCCGACGATGACCACCTGCTGGCGGCTTTCCAGCCGGTTGCGATCGTCCGTGGAACGCTGGAAGACGCTTTCCTTGAGCGTGCGCTGCACGTTCTCGATCCAGACCTTCTCACCGTAAAGCTTGCATCGCGCCGCCCAGGAGCCGGCCATGCGCTTGGGCGTCACCACAGCTGTGCCAGGGTCCTGGTCATCATCCTGGCGGGTGGCGAAGGACGCATCGCTGTCGTCATCCACGAGCTTGGAGCGCGGGTACATCAGGTTGACGTAGACCGACCAGTCATAACGGATGCGGCTCATGGTGACCGGCACCATGATGTCGAGCCAGGCGCGATCGGCAACATCGAGCGTCGTCTTCTTGTAGGTCGTGATCATGCGCGAGATCGTGACCGCACCGTCCGACAGGCAGTCGAATGTGGAAATGCCGTTGCGCAAGAGCAGATCGTTTTCCTCGTCCAGGAACTGATCCACCTCGGCCGGCGCTTCGACACCCGGCAAAACGAGCGACTTCAACTGGCGGGCCGGGTCGTTGGTCAGATGGAACGACGCAATACCCATTGCCGAGGCGGCCATCGCCCAGGAAGGTGTCGGGCTTTTCTTCAGGCCGGCCGTGGTGAGGAAAGGCGAGTTGGTCAGATTGCCGAACGTGGTGAGCTGGCCGTAGGTGCCACCCATGAACACGAAGCCATGGCAATCGAGTTTCGAGGTCGCGAGATAACGTACCCGCAGCCACTCGGCCGTTTTGGCAAGGTTGGTCGCATCCGCCCAGGGATGGGTGAGCTTGGTTGCCCAGGTGCTGGCAAGAAGATCAAGCGCCGGCTGTACGTCCGGATTGCCGGAACCGCCCGCCATGGCAACCACGGTGCAGGTGAGACCGGCCGGGAGCGGCTGGACTTTGGTATCGACGCGCAGATCGATCTCGTTGCCGACCTCACCGCCGTGGCGGGACGTGACGGTGACGACGCCGGCTACGGCCGTCGCGGTCACGACCATGTCGAGATCGGCATTGATCGCGGCGGCAAGCTTCGTCGCCAGTGCGGCGACGGCATCGCTGGACAGTGCCGTCATGCGCACCTGCCGGCCGCCGATCTTGAAGCGTAAGACGACGGAGCTGGTGGGCGAGCCGGCAAAGGTGAAGGTGCCGGTTGCCTTCAGCGCGCCGCCGGCGTCTGCGGCAGCGATGACGAAGAGCGGCGTATTGCGGTTCGCCTTCTTGAAGTAGGCAACCTGTTCCGCGCCGATCGAACCACGGCCGAAAAGCGCCACGGCCTGATCGGCGCGCGTGACTTCCTGGATCACGCCGGCAGCAAGCGTGCCGGTGGCAAGCTTCTGGCCAACGATGAAGGCCTGTTCGGGCCAAGGCAGAATGCCGACATTGCGATAGTTCGGCCCGATCTCGATCAACGTACCGGGTTCAAGGCGATCGACGGGGATTTCGTTGAAATCCATTACTTGTCTCCTTCAGACTTCTTCACCGGAGACCGCTTTGTCTCGGCAGGGGTTTCGGTCGTTGCCTCGATCTGGGCGAGCTGCGGCGGATCAGCCGGTGCTTCCGGCTCGGCAACCTGTACGGTCGTCTCGATTAGATCGCCGTCAGCGATGCGCCGGCGCGTGAAATGCGTCTTCGGATCGGGCAAACCTTCCTTCGGCCATACGGAGCCGTCCGGGAGGTGGACCGTGCGGCCCTCGGCCGCGATGAGAACTTTTTGAGTGGCCATGGCCGGGTTTACTCCTGGGGCAGTTGAATTTCGTCAGGGATGGTTTCGGTCGAGCCGTTCACAGACCAGGTGATGCCGAGCGCCTTGAAATCGTCGGGCTGCATCTTTCCGGTCGCAGCGGCACGGGTGGCTAAGCTGAAGGTGAAATCGATCTGGGCAATCGCGATGTTGTCGTCGCTCCAGCCATCAGCAATCACGCTGTTGGAAAGGGTGATGTTGGTGACGCCCTGGCCATCGAAGTTGACGCCCTGGAGAAGCACGGAGGCGACATCGACCATGGCGTCCATGCCTATATCTTTGGTGTCGCCTTTGAAGCGGGCTTCAAGGCCGCTCGAAACGCTGTTTATGAGGATCAGACGCCAGAGCATATTGCCCTTCAGCATCCGGCCGTTATCCGGGTCCGGTTTCATACCTGTCCACGCAAGCCCGATGAAGGGTGTCTGGCGCGCAATGCGCTTGAACTCGTTGAGGCTCAAAACCTGCGGCACGCGCTCGATCAAGAATATCTTTTTCGGGAATGCGATCCGAAGCCGCTCGATGATCAGCGGTTCCTGGTTGCGGATGGGCATCAGGGGAAAGCTGTCCATCAGAAGCCCCTCAAGGTTTCGAAGGTGACGATGCGGTCACGGTCGGAGATGCGCGGGCCGGAGCCGACCGCATTGCCGCCTGTCGGTGATGCCAACTGAATGTCCAGGTGCACGACTTCCTTGGCGATGTTCTCCAGCCACTTGATGACCTCGGTGCGGTCCTTCGTCATGCCTTCGGAAGGGCTGGAACGCTCGGTGTTGGCGAGATCGTAAAGCGCAAGGATGCAGGTGGCACGCACCATGTCCTTTGGCGGGTTGGCGATCGGCGTGAAGTATCGGCCGCGAATGTAACCGTTGATCAGCTCGGTTGCGTCGATCAGCGCGGTATTGACCTTCTCGACGTTCGGTGCCTCGATCTCGCGATCTTCCGTATTGGAGAGACGCACGATCTGCGTCTCTCCAAAGCGGGCGATCATGTCGGTGACGGTGGCGTACATGGCGAAGTCTCCAGTGGGGAAAAGGGCTGACCCGAAGGCCAGCCCCGGAAAAGTCAGTTCGATCAGCAATAAATCCAGCGGCGGTAGTGCAGAGACTGCCCGCTGGTCAGCCAGCTTTCGCGATAGATATCCTTCAGCTTGCCGATGACCTTGAAACCGAAGACCTTCGGCAGGGGCAGATGTGCCCAGAGGAAGGCGGCAGGCTTGGCCACGGCGTGCACCACGAGGCGCGCGATGTTGATGGCGAAGACAACGGTGCGCTCGGCAAACGTCGAAAACGCTGTGAGGCAGGCGAAGAGTGCGAGGCTGAAGTAGCCGTAACGTCGTGTCATGCAGATTTCCTCTTGGGTTGGCTTTGGGGTTTTGCCGCTGTTCCCGATGGCCTCTTGCGAGCCTCGTGCCATCGGAGGGCTTCGGGGCGATTGGTCCGGCGTGCTGATCCGGTGCGCCAGCCCCTCGCGGCGCTCCCGTCAGGGATTACTTTTTGGGCTTGGCCTTCCCGGCGTCGGCATTGGCCTCGCCAGCACCGCCCGCCTCGGTGCCAGACTGGTGGCTTTCAGAGGCGGAGGCCTGCATGTGCGCGGCCTCCAATACGGCGACTTTGTCTTCAGCCGCCTTCAGTTTCTTGCCGAGGACGTCCATCGCGTTGTCGTGTTCCGCCTTCGCGTCGGCGAGCTTTTCGGCGACGGCGTCCGCAACAGCCTGGTTAAAGCTGGCCTGAAGCTTCTGGCGTTCGATCTCGACACGGGCGGCCAGTGCATTTTCGATGTCGGCGCTGGAGACTTCGGCGGCCTTGCCGTGGACTTCCTGCACGATGAAGGCCGGATCGGCTTCGAAAGCCTTAATCTCATTTTCCGTCCAGCGGCCGGGTTCATAGATTGCCTGGGCGGGATGCTCGATACCATTGCGGCGAATGCCCGGTATCGAGCAGATGATCTGGATTTTCGACATGTGTGGTTCCTTGGGCTTCGGGTTTCGGGAAAGCGGCGGGTGCGGCCGTTTTCCGGAAACCCGCCAGCAATCGGGAGGATGACTGCTGGCGGTCGATCGAGCGATGTAGAACGCTCGACCATTAAGGTCAGGCGAGGTGCGGGATGACTTCGACGCGAGCCGTCTTTGCCCAGACGTTGGTTTCACCGCCATTGATGAGCGCAGCTTCGACAACCTGTCGGGCCTGTGCTTCGAGGGTCGGCGGCACCAGCAGAACGGTTGGCCGGATGGCCTTGATCTGGCCGTCACGCTGACGAATGGTCTGCATCGACGTCCGAGCTGCCGTGTAGTTCGCAACGTTCAGCGTGGCTTTCGACTTGTAGGCAAGCTGCCAGAGACCGAAACCGGCATTGCCGCGCGTGTCGGCACCCCAGACATATTCGGCCTTCCAGAAGACATTCGGGTCTTTTTCGTCGAACATCTGGGTCAGCTTGATCGGCTTGCGGCTTTGCCAGACCATGGGCTTCAGAACCTGCGTATCGTCGATCAGATACCAAGCGGGGCCGCCACCATCGGTGAAGTTCGAAACCGAGATCACATTGCCCTGCTCGTTATAGCCGGGATGGTCGGCATCGAAATAATACTGCCCGTCATAGCAGAGCGTGCTTTCACCCTTCTTGAACAGCGGCCATACAAGGCTGTCAGGGAACGCGCCGCCATCCTGGCCGAACTGCGCGGAAACGGGCGCGAAGATGCCGACCTGATCGTCCTCGATCTGTTTGCGTCTGACCTTCAAGGTCTTTTCGAAATCGCGGTTGGCGATCTGGTAGAGGTTCCCGCCGATATCATGGGCAACGCGATCACCGATCCATTCGCGGAAACCGGGCAAATCATCCAGGCGCGGATACTGATTGGCGAAGGTGGTGGAGTTCACCGTCATCGCGATCTTCTGGTAAAACGGCGTAACCGTTGCCATCGACTGGTTGAAGATGGTGGAAAGCGAGGTGTAGATGCCCCGCAGATTGGCGACGTTAATGTCCATCGTGGTTCCTTAGAGGGGCTTCAGCCAGACGCCGTCGGCGTCGATGGCATCGATTTTTCCGGCCGGCAGCAATGCGCCGGCAACGAGCGTGAAGGTGTCATCGGCAGACGCGTAGACCGTCTTGCCGATATCGGCCGGGGTTGCGCCTGCCAGCGGGATGTTCCTGATTTCCTTTTTCAGGTTGATCAGGCGATCGCCGGTCGCGCCGTCGCGGTTATCGACGGCCTCCTCGGCGAACCCGATCAGGGCGACGCAAGACGCGTGAGCAGCCGGCACGGCGGCAAGAGCGGCTGTCACGCCGCACATCGTGCCACCAAAGATGCGGACGCCGGCAAGAACGGGATAACCGTACCCATTGCCAGAGCGGGTTTTAGGGCGAATGTCAGCCGTAGCCGTCATGTCACAGGTCCTTTCCGAAGAGCGCCTTGTGCTCCTTCTTGAAGGCTTCCGGATCGACACCCATCATGGCGCCAACGGAAAGCTCTTCGCTGGTTGCGGTCTCGCCCTCCTTGGGCGGCTGACGATTGCCGAGGCCGCCGGCGTTGAGCGACGGCATCACCTTCAGCTCCGCTTCGACCTCGGCCGGGTTCTTCATGTGGCGGGAGATGAAGTGCTCGCGCAGGGAAGGAACGATCTGCATCTTGGCGATCGCGGCGTCGATGACGGTCGTGGCCCTTTCCTTGGCGGTATCGGTGACGAGGGTTTCGACACGGGTGTTGAGCGCCTTGACCTGAAGCTTCAGGTCGGCGTTTTCCTGTTCGACGCCGGTCGCGGGCGTCGTCTTCGCCTGAAGGGCGGTCACGAGGGCGTCAGCGCCGACCGAAACTTCGACGCCAGCGACTTCCGCCAGCTTCGACATCAGGGCCGCATGCGCGGTCTGGGCAGAGTGAGCCGCAGTGAGCGCCGCGAGGATCGCGGCTGCATCTGCGGTTTCCGGCAGGCCAAGCGCCTTCCGGAGAGCTTCCAAATCCATGGTGGTCTCCAAGTTCTGAGAGTGAAGCGATTTGAGGTTGAGGTTGGGATCGTTGGTCAGCGCCACGCGCAGCAGCTTGTGAACCGCAAAGGGAGCCTTGGCGCTGTGGGTGAACACCGGGGAAATGTAGCCGTAGGCTTTGCCCTGCATCATAGCGAGGCCGTCAGGCGTCCATTCGACCTTTGCCCAGACACCATCGTCTCGGCGCTCAAGGGCTGTGAGCCAGCCACGGGCAGGCGCGGAAAAACCCTGCTTTGCCGCAAGGTCTGTCGAATGGTTCTCATCGACCGGCAGCTTTTTGCCCTCGGCGTTGAAAGCCGCGATCAGCGCGTCGGCGTTGTCGAGCACGTAAGGGCCGCGACCATCGACGCCGGAGAAACGCCCGGTCGGAAGGACATGCAGCCATTCCGGCGCTGTGGCGGCCGATTGCAGGGCAACGATATGGGTCGAGACCGGCACAGCCGAGGCCGAATGAAGTGCAACAACAGTGGTCGAGATCAGGTTTCGCATGGTCCGGATATGCCATGCGCAAGGGGTGTGCGTTCATGCCCGCCAATACGGGCGGGACTGGCTTGAAAGAAATTTCAGCGGGAGGAATAGCGGGCCACAAAACCGAAGACGGTTTCGGCGATCATCGCTTCGTCATCCGACGATATACCGAGGAAGGGACGTGCGGGCAAGGTAACACTGTCGGCTTTGATAAGGTTCCCGCCGATCCGGAACCAGAGATGCGTTGCCCGAACCGGCACGATCGTCGCGCCGAACTGGTGAGCGGCCGCATAGATGACATCGGTGCCAATCTGCACCTCGTCATTGCTCGCCCTGGCATTGATGCTGTTCCGCAGCCGGCCGCTTTCGGTCAGGATGCGGGAATTGCGCTTTCCCTCGGCATAGCCCGTGTTCAAGGCCTGCCACGCCTGGCCGTCCGGATCAGTCTGGGTGACGAAGCGCATATGGGTCGAGCCGACAAGGCCGACGCCGATCGCGCGCATGACCGGCGTCGTATCCGTCATCAGACCTTCGAGCTGGCGGAAGCCGCGCCGAACTTCCGAATCGAGAACCTGTGCCGTGATGGAGATTAACGCGCCGCTCATGCGAAGAACCTCACTGCCAGCCGGAGCCGAAGGCGTCGGTCAGGTCGGAGCGGGAGACACGCTGGAGTGAGGTCATGTAAACCGTCTTCCGATCGGCCTTCATAACGATATCGACATCGGCCCGGTAGAAGACGCCATCATGCTCACCGACGAAGGCCGACCGGCCGCGATTGTCGCGCAGCAGTTTTCCCGATCGGACCAGCTGGCTGGGAATGACGCCGATAGCGTCAGGCGTCAGAGCTTCAGCGATTTGCGCCTGGCTGCGAATGGTGTCGGCCGTCAGGCGGATTTCCGTGCCGGCAGCGACATCGAGGACGGCACCCGTTGCCTTGTTTGCGGTCGCAACCGGCGTCCAGGCACCATCCGGCCATTTGCCCTTCAGCGCCGATTGAACGAAGGCGGCGACCTGCACCTGGTCGGCGCTGACAGCTTTCGGACCAGGTGCGGTTTGCGTCAGCCAGGCAGCGCCGGGATTGTAGGCGAAAGACGGATCGATGCCCCGCGGCTGATCCGTGCCGAGCTGGTCAAGGTTGGGCGGAGTGTCGGGCTTGGATTTGCCGAGGCGGCGCAGACCAAGGCGAGACACGGGCGTGACGAAGCAACCGCACCGGTAACCGTTCGGTGGGTACATCTTTGCCCAGACAGGATCGGTGGCGTCGTAGCAGTCGCCGTCCCATGCTTTGTGCTCCAGGCGCGGATGCAGCGCGCCGGAATGATTGTACATCCAGTATGGAAACGCTTCGAGCGTATCCGGGTCGCTCATCTGGGCGTAGCGGCCGGCTGCATAGGCGGTGCTGAGATTGGTTTCGAAGATGACGCGGGAGCGCCAGCCGCGCGTACCCTTGTATTGCCAGCCATGGCGCGCAACGATCGCATCGAAGTCGGCGCGGAAATCTTCGAGCGTAAGGCCCTGCTCGGCGGCCTTGACGATTGCCGCTTGAAAGTCTTCGACCAACGCCTTTTTGTTTGCGCCGGCCACCATGAACATCTTCGAATGAGCTGCGTCCCAGACATCACGATGGCTTTCTGTCGGGACGGCGGTTTTCTGGCGAAGGAAGTCGATCGCCTCGTCAAACGGCAGATTGATCGCACCCACCGTCGTCGCCATCAGAGCAACGACCAACGGCTTAAAAATTGAAGGCGGTTTAAAGGCCGTGGAAGCGTTTTTCGGGCCGGAAGCTACGGATGCCGCAAAAAGCCCCCTGAAGCGCGCCAGCGGGCCTCCCTTATTCATCGTGATCATCCTGCCTGGGGCGGTCATCTCGCCAGTTGAACGGGTCGAAGATTGCCAGACCGAAGAGCGCCCGCCAGAAGCTGCCGCCAACATCGGTAGATTGTGCGGCAGCTGGTTTAAAGGGTGGCGGAAAAACGGTCCTGCCACCAGGCAACCTGATCGGACCCTGCGTAATCTTGCCCATGTCAGCCAGCGCCCTTCAGGTCATCGATGAGCGCGGCCTGCCCGATCAGGTGCGCCATCGTCATGCTGCGGGCCATCGCTTCGGCGAGATCCTCGGCTGACAAATCGAGATCCGCGAGTTTGCGGGCGGCGTCCCGGAGATCCGTGGCGGAAGACAGGATCTCGCGAACTTCATCGATCATGCCGTCCATGGCGGCGGCGGCGTCCTTCTCTAGGCGGTCTGTCAGCTTTTCGAGCAAGTCCGGTTCTTTGCTGGAATGCGCCGAGGCGAACAGCCGATCGAGGCTCTGCTTTGCGGTCAGCGGTTTCGGCTGTGGCTTGTCCCCGGGCGGAACCGTCTCGACACGGCCGCCGACAAGATCGGCCCCGGCCGCAGGTGTCGGAATGCCGAGGCGGTCACGAAGATAGCTGGCCTCGGCCGTCAGGCCATGCTTGGCGAGCTTGTCGAACGCCTCGGCAAAGTCCTTCAGCGGCACTTCGTCCGGACGCCCGATATGAATTTTCGGGTACTCGTCCTGGGGGCCGAAGTTAAAGGCGATGATATTGGGAACTAGCTGCACATTGAGCGTGTCGGATGCGTCGAGTGCGTCAGAGCGCTCTATGTCTTCCTGGACGAGGCGATGCTCCTTGGCCACGGCGTGGCCTCCGGAAACAGCATCCGTCGTTGTCGTCTGTCCCAGGATCAGCTTGGAGACCTCGCGATTGTGCCAATCCGCCCGGCGTTCATACATGTCCGTCGAGCTGCTCTTCGAACCGACTTCCTGAAACTCGATCAGCATTTCACGCGGGATGATGGCGGCGCAGTCGCCGGCAATGCCGGACACGGCTCGCCACAGGACATCCTTTTCCTGCTCGGTTGCGCCACGGCCATATTTGCCGATGCGGAGCGGCTGGCCGTAGTTCTGCATGAAGACGGCCCAGTCCTTGACCGTAAAGCTCTTGAACATCCACAGCCAGACAGCGACGCGGGCAATGCCAGAGCGGATCGTCAATCCCGATTTGGCCTTCGACCGGTGAACAATGAACTTGTGCGGAATGAGCGGTTCGCCGGCAACGCCCTCGCGCAGCAGCAGGGTTTCGCCGTCCATGCGGTCGAACGTGAACCAACGTTGTGTCCGCCAGATCAGAGCACGCGGCAGGATATTTCCATTCTTGTGCTGCCAGTCGGTTTCCAGAACGGAGATTGCCTTGCCGATCGCATCGAGCATGTCGAAGAGGCTGGAGCGCAGCACGCCTGTCTCGATCCAGTCGCGCAAGAACTGGGCATGCTTTTTGTGCTCGGCGCTGTCCGACGCGGATGTAACTGTAATCGGCAGCTGTGCCACCGAACGGCGGCGCGTGGCGAGCTGCGCAAGATAATGGCTATCGCGTTCCTCGATATCCTCGGCCAGCTCGAAATAGGCCTCAACCTCGCCCTGGTCAGCTGCTCGCAGAATGGACGCGAGCTTAAGCGGCGTCATGCCATCGGCCGGATGACCGGAAATCCACTGGCGGACCCCGCCCACCTGTGCGCCGGCCACTTCTTCCGTCAGCTCGGCGGCGCTGACGACCTTGCCGTCCTGATCCTTCATGGAGCTGGCGAGGTGACGAGAAATCTTCTGCTTCTTCTTTTTCGCCATCAGAGCGATCCTCTCAGGTAGATATCGACAGACCCGCCACGGCGGTCATCGTCATGCATCGGCGGGCCGCCATTGTGGCCCTGCATCAATTTGGTGGGCTTGCGGTTGGTCTCATACTCGTAGGCGATCGCCTCCTGGTTGGAGGCGAACCATGCCAGCGCGCCGGCTGGCGCGGTATCGCCATGGCGATCGTAACCGTCAGCGCCTTTGGTCGAATGTTCGTCCGGAACCTTGATGATGCCGTTGACGTAGGAAAGCGCCTGGTGATCGGCGAGGACATCGGCGTCGTTCGGAAACAGGACACTCTTGTCAACAAACGCCTCGATATAACCGGGCATGTTGGCCGCGTACCATTTGGCGGAAAGCATCACCTCATGGATGCATTCCCCCCAGCGCTGGCGGGCTTTTTCCGCAAGGTACTGGCCGTTGCCTCGCGCATCGAGCGCGCCGCCGATCAGGCGCGGCAGGGCATCGCCGACGTAGAAGAGAATATCGCGCTGCTGGTCGAAGGGGATGTTCTTCAGCTCAACGATCAGGCGGGCGCGGCGGATGAGATCAGCGCCGATCTCGAAGACTACGATTGCTGTCTTGTCACCAGAGCGGGCAAAGTCCTCGCCGAAGCTATGTTCACGATCCTTGTCGAGCCGGTCTAAAAGGGGTTTTAAGAAGCCCTCACAGAACTCTTCAGCCTGTTCGGTACGCTCGAAATCGTCGAGGTTCTTGAACTCGTCCGGCCGGTCCCACCGAATGACGGCTGGCAGATCGGCGGACATGCAGCGCTCGATCAGGACGCGGGTTAGTGCGGAGCCTTCCGCCTCGGCCGGGATCGCGTCCAGCTCCTGTTTCATCTTGGAGGTGCGCGTGCCGTAGGCCGAGCGGATTTTTGCTTCCCAGGCGTCTTCCTTTTCCTGCGACCACTCGTCGCCCTTGATCAGGCAGACGCGTTTGAACAGGCCGTTCTTGACGGCATCGCCGAAGGTGAAGGTGTGGAAGTTGAAGCCGTTCTTTCCGGCCTCGGCTTCCTTGATCAGCTCATTAAACGGGTTGCTGACGCCGTTGTGCGAGGAAATCACACGGACCTTGCCGCCCCAGATCAGAAGGGCGGCGACGGAATCAATGACTGCGCGAACATCACGGTGGAAGGCAGCTTCGTCGATGCAGACGGTGCCCTGGAGACCGCGAATGTTTTCCGGTCGGGAGGACAACGCTTCAATGCGGAAACCGGACTTGAAGCGAATGACATAGCTGGAGATCGCGTTCGTGGTGCCGTCGTCGCGCTGATCGAAGAAGATGCCATCCTCGATCGTCAGCAGTTCCTTGGCGACTGTCTTAGCGAAATGCGCGGCGTAGCCGATGAACTCCCGACCCTTCGGCTTGGTGTCGGGGATATAAAAATAGTTCTGCCCGCCTGCCGATCGCTTGGCGGCGGCGATAAGCGTTGCATCCAGAGCCTCGGCAAAGGTGATGCCCGTACGTCGGCCTTTGGCGCAGCCCTTCAGCAAACTGTCGTCGGCAATCCACTCGGCCTGGTGCTCCATAAGGACGCCTTCAGCCAGTGGATCGAGATCAGCCGGAATATCGGCACCACGAGGCAATTCGTCCGGCAACTTGGCCGGATCGATCGGAAGCACTGGCGGGTCGGTCCATTTGCCTTGCGGCAAACCGGGCAAGGCTTCAGCCACGCTGTTCCTCCATGCAGGCGAGACCGGTCCCTTTGCAGGACCGGCAATCGTTCTTCAGGTCATAGACGGTGCTGGAGATCGTACCGTCGCGCCGGCGGTTGATCCGCTTGATGGCGCGACCGGTGCCATCGCACCTGCTGCACGGGTCTTTCGGAAGGGCAACGGTCATTGCTCGCCATCCTTCTTTTCGGCTTCCGGAGAGACCTCGGGAACGGATTTCGCTTTGACCTTTTGCCGCACGCCAAGGAAGTCGCGACGGGCGCGGGCGATAGCCTCTTTCGAAATGCCGGGTTCGTTGGACAGCATGTCGAACGCCTGTTCTGCCTTGGCCTTCATCTCGGCCTCGATGCGGCGCGCCTTTTCTTCGGCTTCCAGCTTCAGGCGGCGGTTGGCGCTGGCCGTCTGGGCGATGGCAAGGTTTTTGATGGCGCTGGAAAACTCGGCCGCGTCTTTCGAGGACAGCCCGCCATTGCCGACCTTCATCATCGCAGCATCGAGCACGAGAGCCTTGAACGCTTCCGCCGCCACGATCGTCAGATCATCGGAGCCGGCCGCGTCGAAGCGATCTGCAAGGGTGCTGGCGATCTGACGTGCCTGTTCGACCGCCTTGGACAGATTAGCCAGGCGAACGGAATAGCGGCTAAAACTGCGATAATGCGGGATGTCGAAATCAAGGCCCTGTTCGCCCTGGAGAGCAATCAGCTTTTCCTTGAACTCGTGATAGACATCGACCTGTGTCCGGTCGAGGTTCGCCAGCTCCTTCACCGCCCAGGTGACGATCGGCTGGCACTCGTCCGGAAGTTTGTCGATCGAGGAAAGCCATCCACGGCCCTTGCTGGACATGGTCAGGCTCCGCTGCGAGCGCTCGGGCGAAGAACGCCGGGGATGCTGATCAGGCCCTGCAGGTGAAACTCACCACGCTCGGCAAGGCGGGCAATCTTGACACTGTCCGCCTGGACGATCGTCACAGCACCCATGTCGCGCAGGAAAATAAACTGTTCTTCCACCCACTCGCGCGGCTTGTCGATCAGCAGTCGCGTCAACAGGTAGACCTGCATGCGCGCCGACGAAATCGCCTGATTGTCTTCCTTGGCAAGCTCCTTCAGGATCGCCAGACGGGCCTCTTGTTCCATCAACTTCTCCATGATCATTTGTCGCTGCTCTCCAGCAGATATTCCTGCAGACGCGAATTGGTGGCGGCGATCGGCTTCAGCTTCTCGTCCATCGTGTCGAGCCGCCCGAGCATCCGTTCCAGGGTGACTTCCAGTCGGTGGGTGGTTTCGCGGTTCGGCATGTGCGCCAGATCGTTCTCGATCTTCTGGATGCGACGATCATGCGAAACGAGTGTGCTTTCCGCCTTTGCCATGCGCTCGGCGAGCTTCTTTTCGCCTTCGGACATGATGTTGCGAACAGCAGCCACGAGATTGAGGGTCGAAAGCGCAAGAGCAACCAGCGCCGTCAAAAGCGAAAGGTCGAAGCTCATCTGCGCCCCTTCTCGAACATCGTCTGACAGACGATGCACCGGGTGGCCGAGGGCAAGGCAATACGGCGCTCGCGGGCGATATCGTTGCCGCAGTCTTCGCATTCCATCGTTCCCGGCGTGCGCAACGCGCGTGAGGCAGCGGCGATCGCTGCCTCACGTTCTTCTTCGGTGCGCTTCTCGGCCAGATCGAGCGCGGCGTTTCCACCAAAGTTCATCTAAGGGTCTCCACCGACTGGCGGACGCTGACACCCTGGATCATCTCCGGCAGCTTCGACATGATGATCTCGTTCAAAGCCTTGGCGTTGACGCCGAGCTTCGCGATCGCGTCCGGGTTCTTCTCGATGACGTATTTTGCCGCGTCCGCGATGATCGCTTCGCTGACATGCCCGCCGATGTGGATGACGCCGGCCTTCGCCAGGGCAAACCGGACGGCATTGGCGGCCGACTGATGCAGGGCATCGCGCAGTTTGCTTTCGATATCGATGCGCTGTTTCTCGTCTGTGATCGCCAGTAGCGAAATGACGCGGGCGCTGATCCAGGCGACCAACACCGGCCCAACGGTCGAGAAGAGCAGAACGACAACCGGCTGCACGATCGTCCAGACTTCATACCAGATCGAAGACGGTGCTATGACCGGGGCAGCGTCCTGGGCGAAGGCTGGCGTCAAAATGAACCAACTGATGCAGGCGAAAGCCACCACTCCAGCAAGGTAATAAAACAGCCTGGCCATGATTTACCCCTCGACCTTTCTGGCTTCGCGCAAGGCGAGCGTGATGGCGGCATAGGCCTCGGCAACCTTCACCAGGGCGTTTGCAGCGGTGACCGAAGACGGGTCACGGCAAACCACGTCCGCCGCATCCCAGGCGGCTTTTTCCCTGGCGACGACGGAGGACTTGATGGTGCCGGTGCTGGCAACAACCACGAAAGCGCTATGCGCCGTCGCAGCGGCCGAGCAGACCTGCGGCAAAATCTTCTGGATCGCATTGTCGATCGATCCGGTGGACTGGCAGGCGGACAACGCAAGCGTTGCAGCGACTGCGACGAAGACAGACTTGAACATCGTGGACCTTTTGATGATGGGAGGTTGGATGGGCATTGCGCGTCAGGCCTCGGTTTTCGAGACCTGAGCGCCGGCGCTGGAAAGCTCGACCTTGCCGCCGATCGGTGCGTCGGCCGTCTTCGGCCAGCGGACACCGCCCGCGACGAGGCGGCTTTTTTCGATACGGGTGATCGAAACCGAATTGTTCTGGTTGCCGCCCAACACATGGTAATGCGTCCGGTCCTCGCCGACATAAAGTCCGACATGAGCGCCGCCCTTGCGTCTGAAGACGAGGATTGCGCCGCGTGCGATCCGACCCTCGACGCCGAATTTTTTCCAGTTCATGGCACCGAGCGGATTGGCGGGAAGGGCTTCTTTCGGAAGCGTGGCGGCGATCAGATGGCCGACGAAGAGGCCGCACCAGGGAATATCGTCATCGGTGAAGAAGCTTGCGACCCAGCCGCCGAGTTTCTTGGCCCAACCCATGATGATCGGATTGGATTTCGAGCCGGCGATTTCCTTCAGGCCCATGAAGCGGCGGGCCTCGCGCATCCAGACGGGCTCGGCCGGAACCACGACCTTGTCGTGAACGACAAGCGTGCTGCTCGGGTTTTTGCTCTTTACGCCACGAAGGAGGTTTACGGTGGCAGTATCAGCGCGGCCGGTCTCATTTAGGCCTGCTGCATGCTGAAAACGCAAAAGTGCTGCGATAACCTCACGGCCATGAACGCCGTCTGTGATGCCGCCATAAGCGCCGGCGACACGCAGGCGGTCGATCAGCCATTCATCAAAGGTCTGGGTGGTCAAGGAAAGCCCCGTCAAGATGGCAACTGGCGGACATCGCGCGGGCCGATATGGGGGCAAATTAGAGTTTGGGGGGGAATAAATTCAGGCCCGCCGTGACGGGCGGGCCTTTAAAACATCTCAATCTGGCGGGGGTCTTTCTTTCGCCTCGGCTTGAGCGGCTCCCGGTTTCGAGCACGCTTTAAAAGCCTTTCAACACCGCTTTCAGTGAGGCCGAGGCGTTTGGCAATCTCGCGATTGCTCATTTCGGCATCGACATAACGGCGGGCGCGAAACTCTCGCGCCAGAGGCACTCTTATATATCCACCCGGAATAGCTTTGGCTAGCCGGTATGCAGCATCAACGCCGATCGTCGCCGGAAGTTCACTTCGCTCCGGATCGGACGGCACGTAAAGCCTGACGCCGGCATGCGCCTCTACCAGGGCGAAGAAACCATCCTCGCCAAGCGTTGCGTAGAGATCGATCGTATCTTCATTGGCCACGGGAAATCCTGTTCGAAATGATGAGCTGCTCTTCTGTCAGCGCCCGCAGGCGCGCTTCCAGCTCGATGCGTCGATGGGAGAAGCGCGGCAGCTTGGCGATCCTTGCCGCCAGTTGGTCGCGCCGGGATTGGAGAACGTCGATCGCCTGCCGGTCCGGCCAGCCAAATAGCGGCATGCCAGTCGGGGGAGCGACGTTCCCGGTCATCACTTTTTGGCCTTCTGAGCTGCCTTGTGCTTGCGCACCTGGCTACCGAGGTAATTCATGACGGACATCCATTCGGCATCTGTCACGTCGCGGTATGTGGCCTTTTGCTTCAGCAGTTCCGTCACGAAAGGCCAAAAATCGTCGCGGCCGCCACCCGGTGCCAGGATCGCCCACTGCGCGCGGGCGATCTTGTAACCGTGACGTTTTTCGTAAGGCTGGCATGTAACAGGATCGGCCCACGCGACACCCGCCCGCGCAAGCATCCCCTTCAGCGCTTCGATGACGCTCGCGCCGTCGCTGCCCTTATGGACGAAACGCATGTCGGAAATGTTCGGCAGCTGCCGGCCCATGGCGAAAGCTTCAAGCGCACTGTCGCGGCGATCGTCAATGACGCCGAGATTGTAACAGGCGATCCAGAGCGCCCGCATCTTCGGCAGGTATTTGCCGGAAAGAGGACGCTTGCCGTCGCGGTCGTCCTGGCGAACCGGTGCAGGACGTTCGTCGTTGCCGCGCAGGTTATCGAGGACCTTCTGGCGCTCGGCTTCCGTCATGTCCTTGGTGGATGTCTTGCCGGTCAGAATATGCAGCTTGGCGCGATAGGCAAAGTCGTCCAGGCCGAGTTTCTTCTGCTCGATCTTGATGGCGGCAATGGATTTGCTCATTTCGACATCCTCCGCGCTGCGTGTTCTGCAATGTCGGACAGGCAAAACTCGGAAGATGCGACTTCTTCATCGTCGTTGATGGTCATGATACGGACAAAGAGCTTGCCGCCGTTCGAGAGAACGAAATGACCGTCTTTCTGGAATGCATCGACCAGCGCCGGAAGGAGCTGCTCGGCTTCAAATGTCCTCGGCATCGTATGCCTCGCTGATTTCGGTGGTGGTGAAGGTGGTTTTGAAGACCGGCACGAAAAAGCGCACATAGACGAGCTGGACGGACCAGCCCCGGCTTTGCGCCTTTTCCCAGGTGTCGCGTTTGCGGTATTTCGATGCGATCGCCTTGGCGGAGGTCTCGCTCCATGTTTTCGGCTGAAGCTTTCCGGACGGAGAGCAAAGCACATAGCCTTTCGAGAAGGCCGCAGGAATTTGGCGTTTACTCGTCATGCAGCACCGCCTTCGGGTCTGGGGCGGCGCGCCAGCGACCAGGCGCTGAAGGCGCTATTCTGGCAGCGGGAGCATGGGCGCATCTTGCCGTCGATATCTTCCACCACTTTGGTGTCGTCACAGCACAGGCATTTTACGGGGGTCATTGCGGCCTTATTCATCGGCATCCCCATAGTAGGGCAACTGTTTCGCAGGAGCCGGAAGCGCGAGCAAGGGCGCATCCGTCTTCTTGGCGGGAACTTTGCGGGGCGTTTTCGCAGCCTTCTGCTCGGCTTCGATTTCATCGAGCTGGTTGAGAATGCTGGCCATCTGGTAGCGGTCTGCCGTCTCGATCTCGATCTTGATCGTGGACTTTCCACCCTTGGTGGCGGCCGAGAAGGATTTCAGGGTGGCGTCAGAAAAATAGATGCTGGTCACTGCGCACCGCCTTCCGCATCATCGAGCACGGCATCGATGAGGTTGCCGTCAGCGATCGCCGTAACAAGATCGGCGATCAACCGGTCGGTGCTCACGCCGCGCTTGGCGGCGTGAGGGCGAAGACGCTGGCGCACGGTGAGCGGGATAAGATCGGCAACCGTGGAACCCGATAGAGAAACCCTCTTTGCCGATCGGTTTCTGGCCCGCTTCGCGCAGCTTTCGAGGCCGGAGGCAGCGTTTTCGCTGATGCCAAGGATGCGGGCGATCTCGCTGATCCCTTTACCCTGCTCGCGCATGGCGAGGACAGCAGCGGTTTTCGTGGCGTAGCCCATGATCTCCGTCATGCCGCACCGCCCTTCGAGGCATAGTAAGCAAGCCTTTCCTCAATGCCCGGCACCAACCCATTGTTGAGCATACCGGCAGCTAGACGCGCATCGCCCATGACCGTGAGCAGGACGGCCGCGATGGCATGTTCTGCCGTCACAAGTATTTGGGCCTGCTTTGCGATCGGGTCGCGACCGTCGATAATCGTTTTGGCGGCTGCGATGGCGCGTACGGTATCATTGGCGCTCTCGCTCATGCCGCACCGCCCTTCGCGGGCGTCAGATGCCGCGACACCATCGCCTCGATTTCGGTGAGCGGTACGTTGGCGCGAGCAACGCTGGTGAGTTCCGCGACGAACCACGTGCACATGTTCTCGTCGAGCGCCGCCAGTAGCGCTTTTTCCGGGTTGGCGATGATGAGGCGTTTTAAATGCCATTCAAGCGGATCAACGGGCGAAGCGGCAGGTGCAATGCGCTCACCGCGCGCAATGAGGAAAGCGCAGAAATTGGCGACATCGACAGGATCACCTTTTTCGACGTGCTCTCGCAACATGCGGGAAAGGTCCGCATTCGTGCATTGCGTAGGATCGTCCCAACCGCTGCGACCCTTCCTGCGGGCAAGGAACAGCTTGTTTTTCATCCTCGCCGCAGCGATGAGCAAATCAACGGCCTCATTGTCCGCGTGCGGATAATGGCCGTCATCAACCGGCAGCGCCGATCCCGTCGGCTTCGTGGCCTGCTTGGCTCTGATCGCCTCGATCTTCGTCCAGACGCGGGCAAGCTCGGTCTTTGCCGCTTCGTCCATGTCGATACCGTGCGAAACGCAGAACGAGGCCAGCGTGACCATAGTGCCGCCGATCTCCTGGTGAGGTTCGCCGGCCGGTCGGCTATAGACGTAGGACAGAAGCGACATGACGCGCGTGGCCGGATAACCGACCGACTGGACGAGTTCTAACGCTTCCTCAATGAAACGATCGGCGCGCTCTGTCTTATCAGCGGCAATGGCAGGGCCGAAGCATTCGAGCAGCCACTTCGCAACGCCGTCCTGGAAAGAAAGCTTGCTCATGCCGCACCGCCTTTCGACACGACATCGGTGTCGAGATTGTTATGCACGAAGGCTTCGACGCCAGCATCACGCGGGTAGCCGTAGCCCTCGACAAAATAGTGAGGCTCAAAATCCGTTCCGGACGCCGCCAAACGCGCGATGTGTTTGGCATGCTCCTCGAACGCACCTTCATCCGTGCCGAAGTCGGAGATGCATTCGTTGAACTCGGCCATCAGCTTAGCCGTGAACTTGGTTTCATCAATGCGGACGGTGATGCGCTGCGTTACATCAACAACAAAGGTTTTCATGTCGAGCCTCACGCGTCAGCAATGTTGAGGGAGATGCGAACCCACTCCGCATCGTGCGATTCCCGGAAACTGAAATGCAGGTACTCTTTCGAGCCGATCACCCGCACAGCCGCGTTGATGGCTTCCATCGCCTTAACCCAGCGCGGATCGTCGCTTTCGATCTTGAACAGTTCGAATACGGCGTCCTTGCTGATCTTGCCGGCCTGATCGACATTGAAGGCGCGAGTGACGAGGCCACGGATTTCGGCGCGGCCGTCTTCCGTCCACTCGTTCAAGCATTCGTCGATAAGCCCTTTCGCGACCTGCAGCTGCGGCCCGAACTCGATCAGCTTGTTTACACGGGTCTCAACAGACATCAGCCCGTCGATCGTGCGGTATTTCTGGTTTCCGGCTCCGGCGCGGCCGCGCTTGACGAGGCCGTATTTGGCCTCAAGGTTACGATCGAACTCGGCGATATCGGCGCGGGTATGCGCCTTGAAGCGCGCCAGTTCGGCGGAAAGCGGCTTGGCGAACCCGATGATCTTGCGGACCATCTGGTCCTCAAGGAAGTCTTCTGCCTTCACCAGGGCAAGCGGCGTCAGGCCGCCGTCGGCGTTGGTGACATATTCCTTGCCGTTGACGACGGTGATGCCGGCTGCGGCCTTTTCTTCCAGAATTACAGCTTCCATGGGTAAAACCTCATAAATTAATGTGAAGGGGATCAGGCCGCGTCGCCACCGGGCGGCGCGGAAGGTGGTGAATTGTCGGGCTTGGCGCGGAAGGGGATGACGTTGCCGCCATCCTCGGTGTCGGGCCGCATGAGACCGAGAACCTCGGCCGTGACCCGGTTCATGTTGGTGATGAGCGCCAGGCGATCTTGCGAGGCGCGACGGTTCCACTCCGCCTGCGACCAGGCGTTTTCGAGCTTGCGGGCGAGATCGGCAATGCGGCCGATGTGAACGATGACGTTCGCCGAGGTCACCTGATCAAGGTTGATCGTGCCACGTTCGGTGATGACGCCATTCAAATCACGCGCCAGCTGAAGCAGATAATCGGAAACGCATTCAGGCTTCGCCGTCATTGGAAGGCTCCTTTACGAGGCTGTGAGGGCATCTGTTCCGGCACGCCTGGAACATGCGGACGGAGTTGGCGCTGGCGGTCGAGAAAGGCCGTTTCTGCCAGCCGAGGCAGACATCCCGGCCGATCTCCTGCAGGACCGGGCAAACGACCGTCTTGTGCATCAGAGCGCCGCGCACGATCTGCTCGATGCGGTTGACATCGCCGGGATAGCTGTTCGACAGCAGCTGGCTGACGGTCGAGCCGGAATAGCCGATGCGCTTGCCGATCGCCGTCTGGTTCTCGGCATTGCAGGCTTCGCCGAGCGCGACGATCCAGTCCGGGGCAGAGCCGCCCCAGGCGGTGTGGGCCTTCTCGACATTGTCGAGTTTCAGCTTCAGAACCGTCATGGCTGCACCTCAACGGTCACCGGCTCGCCAAAAATCTTCTGGGCGTTCGGGTCGTAGACGGTTTCGGTTTTCAGGAGCTTCGGCGCTTCGGGACCGGTGTTGCGGATGAGACGCCAGATCGTCGGCTTTGAGCTGGTCCCACGCTGCAGCACGATCAGATATTCGGCGCGCAACAGGCAGGAGATATAAAGCCGTGACGAACGCTGAGCGACCTTCAGCGTGTCGGTCGATGCGTGCACCGAAATATCAAGCAGCGTGAACCCGTTGCGGAAGAATGGCGAGCGCATGGCATTCCAGAGCGCCTGGCGCGCTGTCATATGATCGGCGATCAGCGTGCCATCCCGCTTGAACACGGGGGTGGCGGACTGCCGGACGGCAACGCGGAAGAACGCCATGCCGCGCGGGTTCTGTTCGCCAGTGCGGTTGATAAGCTGCGCTTTCTCGCACATGGCAAGGAACGTCGAAATCTGTTCCCGGCCACGATTGTTGGAGAAGTCGAAGATATCATCGACGCTGAAGGACTGGCCGCGCATCTCGGCGTCCATCATCAGTTTCCAGTAATGGTCCTGGCCGGTCAGGACGCGCTGTCCCTTGGCGACGGCGATCTTGAGGGCGATCGACATTATGCGGCCTCCCTTCTGGTCGGCAGACGCGACCGGGAGAAGTGACCGGAACCACCTTCGTAGGTGGCAAGGTCGATCGAACTGACGCCCGCCTTCGCCGCCGCCTCGGCGATCGCGTGCAGGGTGTTGCCGATACGGCGTACCCGGCCTTCGCCCTCGATCCGCGCCTTGTCGAGCAGGTCAGCCGCGATCTTCAGCTGCGGATAGAATGTGCGGGCGAGCGTGTCGGTATCAGCGAGATCGCACGGGCTGGCGAATTTGGTGTCGAGCACCAAATCCTTGAACCTGTCACCCGTCGCTTCCAGCTTCTGCGGGAAATGCTCTTCACCGATCAGCATGACCGGAACGCCGCTCGCCTTGACGATGCCGCGCACCAGCTCGATCAGGTTGCGCTTGATGAGCAGATCGCCTTCGTCGATGATGAGCGGGCGTTTCGGATCACGGGCGAGCAGACCGATGATCTGATCTTCCAGATCGGTGAGCTTGCCACGTGGCTGGAAAATGCCGAGTTCCGACAGGATGGAGCGCAGCAGCTTGTCACGCGTCCAGGTATCGCGGACTTCGACATAGGCAGCACCGGTCTTGTTCTGGCAATAGAGCGCCGCCACGCTCTTGCCGTAACCAGAATAGCCGGCCAGTACACCAAGGTTCGGCTGAAGGGGGTGGCGGTTCTGCAGAGACCGCACAAGCGCCATCGCAGTCGCGACGTTCTTCAGCGGCGCTGTCTCGCCATTGACTTTTACGGGTTCCATCGTCATGTTGATCCTCGTTTTGATTGGTAGAGAATGAGGGGGTCGGTGCCAGCCGGCCCCTTTTTCGTGGGCGTCAGCCGCGCAAGGCGACCTCCATCCCGAAATCTTCCAGAAGGTCCGTGCGGACCTGATAATCGGTGCTGCTTTTGTACCGGACGAGCCGGATGGCATCTTCGTCGGACACATGCGCGCCGGAGGCGATCGCCGCCTCGATCGACATGGCCCACTGGAACATGCGGGCGTCCTCGGAGAGCGACGACACTGGATCAAGCTGGACAACGTTGGTGGCCGCCTTGATCTCGGCCTCGCGCACCATCGCCTCGTGCAGCTTCTGCGCCGCCTCGGTGAGTGTTCTGGCCTTCGGCATACGCGGCCCGGTGATCGCATCCAGTGCCGCCGCAATGGCGGGGGTGGAATACTGTTCCTCGCGCTTCGGCAGCTGGATGACGTTGGCGGCCTCGGCCTGGCGTTCTTCCAGGCGCTTGCGGCGGACTTCGAGCGAACGAAGGATCGCGGCCGGGCCTTTTTTGATCTCGCGGATTTCCGCTTTCACTTCCTTGACGCGCTCGGCCACCATCGCCTTGTTTTCGGCAATGAGGGCGGCCGCAAACTCGGCCGGGTTGACGCCGGAGAACTGCGGGCAGACGGCGACATCGAGGAACTCGCTGCCATCGGCGCTGTAGACGTAAATCCGGCCGAGATCGTCGGGATGCTGGCGGCAGAACACTTCCGTGCCGACCATGATCTTGCCGGACAGATAGAACTTGTGGTCGTTGCGGATGCCCTGGTGTCCCATCTTGCGGATGCCGTTGGCACCGACAAGCGGCATGAGCAGCGCATCAAGGGCGCGTTCGTCGATCCGGCGAACCTTCGTCGCCGATTGCGCCGCCGCTTCGTTCGGCGACTTCTTGAGGGTAAAGTGCTCACGGGCGTTGTAGTCGACCCTAAGCCATTCGTCCGTCCAGGCGCGCAGCTGGTCGATCGTCATCGTGACTTCGAACAGCTCGCGATCGTCGGCGCCGAGGCGCTGTGCAAAACTCTTCTTGCTCTCGATCGCTTTCCGATCGGCAACGTTGTGGCCGATGTAACCCGGCAGCTGTGGCGCAACGTCGTGCTGAAACGTCTTGATGGCGCGCTCGACAATGCCCTTTTCGGCGGGGCTGTAGGCATTCGACGTGTCCGGCTTGATGTCGAGATCGTCGAACAGGCGTTTGGTGGCGTGCGCGACGAAATCGGAACCGTTGTCAGTCTTGATGACTTCCGGCACGCCCCATTCGAGGATCGCCTTGCGGATCAGCAGGGCCACGGCCTCGGCGCGCGGTGTTTTCGAAAAGATGATGATATAACGGCGGGTCGCAACATCGACACAGGCATACATCGACCAGCGCCCGTCAACGCAGAGCGCATCGACCGGCGAAGCGTCGATCATCCACATCTGGTTAGGGCGGGTGACGAAGCGATAGGCTCCGGTTCCCACGAGTTTCATGCGGGAGCGATACTGGTCGGGGTTGCTAACCGCCATGATGACGGCCTTTTCTTCCTCGCGCAGGTTCGCCATGAAATGCTGAAAGGTGCGCGGTGGCGGAAGGGGTTTCAGTTCGCCATTACGGTCGGAAAGCTCGCGCCCGAACTTGAACTCGACATAGTCGCGCACGTACTTGGCAGAGACTGCCGGCGCATCGGTGATCCAGGCGAGAATATGGGCGCGCACGCGACCACTGTTGGCCGTATCGAGCAGGCCGGTTCCCTTGCGGGCATCGGCAGGATCATGGGCGAGCGTCAGCCCGTCATTGTCACGGGCCGCCGCCCGCCAGCGCTGCAGGGTACGAACGGAAAGGTTTCCGATGGTTTTGGCAACCCAATCCGGCAATCCGTCAACCTCACCGGCATTGAAGGCAAGCACGAACATGTGGTCGGACGCCATGACGGTCATACGGTTCAGCCGCTTGAAGCGATCGGAAAGCCGCACCACGATCATGCGGGCGCTGCGTTCTTCCCGCGCCCGTTCCGTCAAATTGGCGTCGATCGCGCCGGAGACGCGCAGATCGTCCGGCACGACGCGGATGAACCGCTTCAGGTAGACCTGACGGACATCGAGCGGCAGCAGGTCGATGTGGTAGCGGGTGATCGTGCCGCCACGGCCCTTTTCCGACTTCACCAGGGCATGGTAGCGCTGCCAGTTTTCGCGGCGCGCGAGATCGTTGATGCCCTGCTTGGTGGCGGGGATGCCGGTCAACACGCCGTTCGCCGCCGCCTCGGCCATTTCCTGGGCGGTAAACCATACCTGCAACTCGTCTTTAACAGCGGCTTGAAGCATCTTAAATCCCCGTCAGTCCCGCGCCGGCCGTCAGGCCAGGTCGCCCTGTTCCTTCAAAATGGAAATGATCTCGGCCTTGTAGGCGGCGACGAAACTGCGCTTCTGGCGGATTTCGAAGCGCGACCACTTGTCGGCAAAAGCGGAGTAGGATTTCTCGACCGTATCCTCCGGCTTGATGCCCTTGGCGAGCGCGATGGCCTCGCCCACCGACGTGGTTTCCGGCTCATCACCAAGTACAAGGTCGAGAGCGGCAGACTGGATCGGCGGTTCTTCGTCGGAAAGCGCCTTCAGGTCGGACTGCTTTTTCTCGACCCATGTGCCGCGAATGCGCTCTTTCGAGACGAGCGACAGGTGCTCATATGTTGCCACCGCGATTTCAATCGCTCGGGTTGAAAAACCCGTTGCTTCGGCGGCAGTCTGGCTAAACGAAAAAATTTCGCTTTGCCTCTTTTTGCCACCAGTATGCTGATTGCCCTTATCGCCACCCTTGCGCGTTTCAGGGTGCAGGGCCTCATAGGCATGCTTCAGGGTGTGCAACGCCTCGCAACGCTCGAAGGCGGTATAATCCTCGCGGTTGAGGTTGGCCATCAACCCGCGCACGGTGCGTTCTTCCGGTCGCAGCCATGCCACCTTGGTGACGCGGGCGTCGATCTCATCAGCCTTTATGGACCGGAGTGCCAGAACGCGCAGCGCGCCATCGTCGATGGCGAAACGGCCGTCCTCAAGTTCGACGGCGATGATGGGTTGAAGCTGACCGTTGACGGTGATGTCCTTCGCCAGCGTTTCGATGCGCTCTGGGCGCTCGCTGCGAATGCGACGGTTGGGAAGGTCGATCAGATAGAGAGGAATTTTGCGGTAGTCGTATGGAGCGGTCATTTATGGCTCTGATCAAGAGTGAATGGATGCTTTTGGCGATACCGGGGCGACGGGGGCATGCCGCCCCGGCATCTGGCGTCGCTCCCTGGGGTAACAGAGCGACGATTGGGAAAATCAGCGGGAGCGGACGAGGATGCGGCAAAGCTCGGTCTGCATGTCCATCGTCAGGCAATCGACAAGCTTCGCGTCGATATCTTCGTCGCCCTCGCCAAGCAGGAGATCGACCAGCTTGTTTCCGGGTGTCATGTGGACATCGGCGTCCATGACGGTGGCGTTCGCCTCTGCAGACAGAACCTCCTGCAGGGCTTGCTGCAGGATCGTATCATCGAGCGGGATGGATGCAGGGCTGTAACCGGCCGCGAGCTTCGCCAGGTTGAATTCGTGGGCTGCGCTTACGATCGCGCGTGCCTGTTGCAGGCGAAGATCGTTTCGGGCGATCTGGGCAACCTCACATGCGATGTCTCGATCGGAGTTCTCAGGGAACTCAACGACGGTGCTGGGTCCCAGAAAGCGATCTCGGATTTTTTCGGAAGCCTCTGCACTGATGGTGGCTACGGCCGCCAGCAACCGCTGGCGCTCGGATGGATTTTCAGCCGCAGTGCTCGACTGAACCTCGGACGGGTGCGGACGCTCGATCAGGCCGTTTTTCACCCGCTCATGCCAGTCGGCGAACTCGACGAAGGTCGGCCCCTCGAACTGGCGCTTCTTCACGCCGTTGGCGAAGAAATGATAGGCCTCACGCTGCGACTGTGCGCGCTCGACGATGTTGTCAAAGGTAATCAAGACGAGGTCCATGACACGCGGAGGTACGCGGTCGAAGAACGGCACGGCGACGTAATTGCGAACTGCATTCATTGCATGGCTCCGATCTGGTTGATGAGTGCGAAAATGGCGGCTGACACGCCCGCGAACGCGAGACTGAAAATCAGCAGGGTGTCAGCCATCCGGCAGACGCGATCGCGGGCCGGAATGAAAGGATTGCGCACGAAGTTCGCACGTTTGGGACTGCGACTTGCGCCAAAAGCTGGAGAGGCGGGGCGGCGGCGCATCACGCCGCCGCCTTGTCACGGCTAGCCGGATTCTTTTTGGTTTCGCCGTCGCCCCATTTTTTGCTATCGAAGATGCTGGAAGTTTTCTTGGGATAACGGTCCGGCCACAAGTCTTCTGGCTTTTGGTCAATAAAGGAGGCGAGCGCGTCCTGGCCGGCATAGTGCGTCATGGACTTTACCTTCCGCAGAATGGAAGGATGCAGTCCTGAACGGCTTGCCAGTTCAGTAAGCGTCATGCCCCGGCGATGGACTTCTGCCTTGATGGCATCCCAGTCCATGGTGGGCTTAACTTTTCCCATTAGGAAACTCCGCTTTAAGGAACGGGCACGGCAATGCCCGTTTTTTAAGGTTTTGTTCATCGCAAAAGCGAAGCGCTGTTGCGGTTCGCATGAATGGGAGAATAGACACGTTTGGGATATTTTCAAGGAGTAATTTCAAACGTGCGGATATTATGACCCAAAATGAGACCATCGGTGAGCGCTTGGCGCTTCTGCATCCTGGAGTTTCACGCCTTAGCTTTGCTAAAAAGCTAGGCGTTTCAGATAGTACATTGGGGAACTATGAGCGGGATGAGCGCATACCGGATGCCAAGTTCTTGGCGCATCTGCGTCGAGAGACGGGTGTCGATATCAACTGGCTAGTTTCAGGCGAATCGATTTCGGATGTCGCCTTGCCCTCGGACAACGTCACGGCCTTTAGACCCGCGCCCGTCACCAAGAATGGCATAGAAAGCTCTGACCTAGTAACGATACCAGCCTACGGCGAGGTTCGACCTTCCGCAGGTGCTGGGTCTGTATCCCCCAATCAGCAGAGCACAAGTGTCGTGGCGTTCGATCGAGGATGGTTGCGCGAGATTGGCGTTAACCCAGGCTACGCAGTTGTTCTCTTCGCAGACGGCGATAGCATGTACCCAACAATCCCAAATGGATCGGCTATGGTGGTAGACACATCGAAGCTGGAAATCCGTCATGGGTGCATTTACGTTTTTGATCTCGACGGTGACCTAATGGTAAAGAGGATTGAGCGTCTTCCAGATGGCACGATCGATCTAATTTCCGATAACAGAGACCGATATCCTACTCGCAACGTCACAAAGGATCGTCTTGAGAAAATGCACGTGGTCGGCAGGGTTTATTCCGCCGTACGCACCTTTTAAGGCGGTTTTGAAATTTTCCGCTTATGGGCAGTCCTCGAAGTTGAAGCTTTGGAGGAAGTTATTGATTTTTAAGAAGGAAAGGATAAGTGGAAAACGCGCTTTTAAATGCCAAAATCTCTTTCCACTTTTTTGCGCTCAACCTGTTATTTTTCAGCGAGTTAGCGTGACCATAATTTTTTGCTATCCCTCACTTACCGCCAAACGTTCTCGCGCATCGTGTTTTCTAACCTGACCAGTCGACCCGCCCGCATTGGCGGTTTTTGCCATTTAAATCAGTGTATTGGACACGGATTGACGGGCAGTGACAGGAAATGACGGGATATGCTCTACCTGCCATCTGTTATTGCGGGGTACACTTGAGCCGGAATCCAGGCGACACGCGTCTGCGCGGCGGAAAGACTCTTTTCAGCTCAAGGACTTGAGCTGACTGGATTCCGGCTCAAGGCCGGAATGACGGAGGTTTTTGATATAACGCACCATAACAAGTGAGGGGAGCACCGCACAAAATATCGTCGTGCACCATAATACCCGCCACATCCAAATCCCTAGTCACAATGCCTGTAACCTGACTTGCGCGTGCGCAAGTCGAAGTGAAAATGGTTCCAGTGGTTGGGATCGCTGCCCGGCCCGAGAACGGTCGAGAAATATTTACAGCTGTCCGATCTGACAGCCTTCAGCAGCGCCTTTTCGCGGAAAGCGAAGAAGCTCTTCTTGCGAACATCGATTTCCTTGCCGTTCTTCAGCGTGATGGTGCCGATATCGATGGCATTACCGCGTGCGTGTTCCGACCACGGGTTGCTGGAGCGCGAATTCATCTTGCGGCAGGAATATCCGCCCATCGGCGTGATGCGGCCGACGCCCGAGAGATAACGGAAGCGCGAGGATGGCACGAGTTCGAACTTCACCCATTTCGCAAAGGCAAGCGTGACCTGACAATTGAGCTTCACCGCCGGCCGGACGGCGACGCCGCTGGCGAGACCGCTGAGTTCGATCGGATAGTCGATACCGCAGGTTGGACCATCGGCAATACGCGCGACATCGCGGAAAGCGACACCGAGGCGGCGCAGCTCAGAACGGCAGGCAACTTCGGAAGGTGGCATGACGCCGGGCGGCATGGACCGGTTGCTTTGCAGCCCGCCGCCCGCCATCGGATTATCAGGCATCAGCATGGCCACTTCTTCCACCGGCTGACGACGGGAAGAGGCGCCGAGCGGCGGCGGTGGGACGAGCCGAGATTGGCTGGCCCGTTGCGTCTGGCGGGCCGGAGGCACGGCCATGGGATTATCCGTGCCGATACCATCCACCACCGGCTGCGCCGAAGCGCCTTCGGCGATATCCGCATCCTGTTCTTCGGCAAGTCCGCGAACCGGCTCCACGCCCAGCATGGAATCCATATTCACCCCGCCTTCGCCTTCGGCGATCTGGTTGCTGGCCATCTGCTGCGCGGGCATCGTCTGGCCCTGCATGGTCTGCGCCGGTGCAGCCGTGTGGCCACTGGCCGCCATGCGCGCCTGATGCTGGGAATCGAGTGTCGAATAAGCCTGCCCGCCCTGCGGCGATTGCAGCAGGGGATCCTGCGAAGCGTAAGGCTCCGGCATCGGCTGTGAAACGGCGGCAGGATAGTCGGTACCCTGCCCGGCCTGCCCGGCCTGCTCGGCCTGATACACCGCACCTGCCGGCGCGCTGTAACCCTGCTGCCGCGAGGAGCGGATGGCGCTGACGCGCGTGGTGCCGTCCACTTCCGCCGGCGGCACGAGGCCTTCCGCCGAACACGACACCATGACCGTGGAAATCAACAGCAACGTCACAAGACGACGCGGAAGGGAAACATACGCCATACGAGAACCTGTACCTTCAGCGGCCGCTATTCGCGGCAATACAGGCTAAATTTTAAAGAAATGAGGTAAACGAAACCTTATTGGTTGCGGGAAATAACGAATGGCTGGTGCTATGGCACTCAAAAAAGAAAGGGCGCTGTCAAGCTGCGCCAATCAATCTCGGCACTCATCCGCAAGGCATGGCGCCTCTTAAGCGACGCTCTTTTCCTCCGTCATGCCGGCCTTGAGCCAGCATCCAGCCAGCCCAAGTCCTTGGGCTGAGAAGAGTCCTTTCGCCACGCAGACGCGTGGACTGGATTCCGGCTCAGGGCCGGAATGACGGAAAGAAATTCCCCGATCAGCTCCACACCATGAAAATCACGCCGCCCGCGAAACCTCGCGCCCGGCGCCCTGTCCAAGTTCGAAACGCGAAAGCAGCGAGCGCAGCTGGCGGCTTTCCTCGGCGAGCGTCTGGCTGGCCGCCGTCGTTTCTTCCACCATGGCGGCATTCTGCTGTGTCATCTGGTCCATGTGGTTGACGGAGGTGTTGATCTCCTGCAGGCCGGTCGCCTGCTCGCGCGCGGCCGTGGCGATGGAGTTGACGTGGCCATCGACGCGGTTGACCAGCGCCACGATCTCATCCAGCGCATCGCCCGTCGAGCGCACAAGTGCGACACCGCCGCCGACCTCTTCCGCCGAACGATTGATGAGGGTCTTGATTTCCTTGGCCGCATTGGCGGAACGTTGCGCCAGTTCGCGAACCTCTTGCGCCACCACCGCAAAACCACGCCCGGCCTCGCCCGCACGCGCCGCTTCCACACCGGCATTCAGCGCCAGAAGATTGGTCTGGAAGGCGATTTCATCGATGACCGAGATGATCTGGCCGATGCGTTTCGAAGATTCCTCGATACGGCCCATGGCTTCGACGGCATTGCGGACGATCTCGCCCGAGCGGCCGGCGCTGGTTTTCGTGTCCTGCACCATCTGCCGGGCTTCGTTGGCACGCTCGGAAGCGGTGCGCACCGTGGCGGTAATCTCGTCCAGCGCGGCCGCCGTCTCCTCCAGAGCCGCCGCCTGCTGTTCGGTGCGGCGGGAAAGATTGCCGGTCGCGCCGCTGATGTCGGAGGCGCTGTCATTGACCACATGGCCGGTTCTGGCAATCGCCTCGATCGCACCGTGCAGCGCACCGACGGCACGGTTGAAGTCCATGCGCAGCTTTTCGTAATCCGCGCCAATATCTCTGAGTGAAACGGTCAGATCGCCATTAGCTAGCGCTTCGAGCGCATTGCCCAGTTGCTCCATGGCATGTGCCTGCCGCTCGGATGCGGAGCGCAGAACCATCTCGTTACCATGCCGCTCCGCCTCCAGCGCCCGCTGCTGATCCGCCTCGCGGGCCTGCAGCGCGCTGCGCTCATTGACACTGTCGCGCAATACCAGCAGCGTCTTGGCAATCGCGCCGATTTCATTGCGCCGGTCGGCGAACTGGATATCCGCCGCGCCGTCACCATCGGCGATCCGCCGCATGCTTTGGCGGATGAGGTCGATCGGCCGCGTTACGCTGCGCACGACGGCTGCAGCCACGCCGACAACCAGAAGACCTGCGGCGATGCACAGACCGCCAGTAAAATAAACGTCGCGCCAGAACACCGCTTCAAGATCGTCAACATAAACACCGGTGCCGACAATCCAGCCCCAGGGGGCGAAACCGGCGACATGGGAAAATTTCTCGACCGGCTCCGGCGCACCGGGCTTCGGCCAGTAATAGTCGACAAAACCCTTGCCGCCCGCCTTGACCGTGTTCACGAACTCGACGAACAGCGCCTTGCCGTTCGGGTCCTTGTTGGCGGTAAGGTCCGTGCCGTTCATTTCCGGTTTGATCGGATGCATCACCATTTTGGGATGCATGTCGTTGATCCAGAAATAGCCGCTGCCATTGCCGTAGCGCATGGCCGCAATGGTCGTCTTGGCCTGCTGTTGCGCCGCCTCCCGCGTCAGGCTTCCGCCCTGCTCCAGCCGGTAATATTGATCGAGAATGGCAACAGCGGTTTCGTTCATTGCCGCAAGCCCGGCTTTCCGTTCGCGCTCCATTTCATGGTAGCTTTCAAACAGGCTGAATGTCAGGGCCGCGGCCAGTATTGCCAGAAACAATGCGACCAGCGCATAAAGGCGCATAGATATTGTTACGTTTTTCATGTTCCCCCTCAACGTCGCTGATGCACTTCGACCAGCCGATGTTAAAGGCAAAAAATTTATTATTATTAAATACACATATTATACGTTGGTATTATTCTTATATGCCCGTCCTTCATGGCGACACCATTCCGGACAGGCACAACAGCCATGAATTTTCAAACCGGCCGGCGGCATTTAAAGACACCGTTAACCGTGTGGCTCCTATCCTCTTTGACCGAAATACTTTACAGGGAGGCGCGCGATGGCCCGGCCGAATTTCCGCTATACGCATTATGACCTGAAGGAATTGCGGGCAGGCACGGTCATTGAAATATCCCTGTCGGCCGTCAACAATGTCCGGCTGATGACGGGCGCGAATTTCCAGCGTTTCACCGAATTGCTGGATTTCAAATATCTCGGCGGCGTCGCGAAAAAATCACCGATCCGCATCGCCATTCCCGAAACATTGCACTGGCATCTGGTGATCGATGCCGAAGGCCATAGCGGTCTCGCCGAATCCTCGGTCAAGATGCTGCCCGCGCAGCCGCAGGCGGCACCACATCGCAAGGCATCCTGATTTCCTTTAAAAACAGTGGGTTATCGCGGTTTCGCGACTCTTTTTGCCAGCACCCTGAATCTTTTTCTCAAGATCGGCCGCAATAGGGTTTTCGGATCAAACCGCGTAAAATCTAGCGCGATTCCCGCTCCCGGCGCAGCTTCGCCCACCAGTCCAGACGCTTGCGGATCTCCCTTTCGAAACCCCGGTCTGGCGGATCGTAAAAGGTCGTGCGCCCCATTTTTTCGGGGAAATAATCCTGCCCGGAAAAGGCGTCCGGCTCGTCGTGATCGTAACGGTAACCATCGCTATAACCCTCGCCCTTCATGAGCTTGGTCGGCGCATTCAGAATATGTTTCGGCGGCACCAGCGAGCCGTTTTCCTTGGCCGCCCGCATCGCCGCCTTGAAGGCGGTATAGACGGCGTTCGATTTCGGCGCAGTGGCGAGATAAACGCAAGCCTGCGCCAGCGCCAGCTCACCCTCGGGCGAACCGAGATAATCATAGGCGTCCTTGGCGGCGTTGCAGACCGCCAGCGCCTGTGGGTCGGCAAGGCCGATATCCTCCACCGCCATGCGCACCAGCCGCCGCCCGAGATAAAGCGGGTCTTCACCGGCATCGAACATGCGGGCGAGATAATAAAGCGCCGCATCCGGGTCCGAACCGCGCACGGACTTATGCAGCGCGGAAATGAGATTGTAGTGGCCGTCCTGGCTCTTGTCGTAAACCGGGGCGCGGCGCTGCACGATACGCGTCAGCCCTTCCGTGTCGAATATCTCGTCTTTCCGCGCCGCGCGCCAGACCTCTTCGGCAAGGGTCAGCACGGCACGGCCATCGCCATCGGCCATGCGGATCAGGCTCGCCCGCGCCTCTTCCGTCAGCGGCAGGGGCTTACCCTCCGCCTCTTCGGCGCGCTTCAGAAGCTCGCTCAGGCTCTCCTCGTCATGCGAGCGGAATGTCAACACACGCGCCCGCGACAAGAGAGCGGCATTGAGTTCGAAAGACGGGTTTTCGGTGGTGGCGCCCACCAGAATAATGGTGCCGTCTTCCATGACAGGCAGGAAACTGTCCTGCTGGGCGCGGTTGAAACGATGAATCTCGTCCACGAAAAGCAGCGTCTGCCGGCCATTCATCCGCCTTGTGCGCGCCGCTTCAAAAACCTTCTTGAGATCGGCAACACCGGAAAAAATCGCCGAGATCTGCTCGAAGGCAAGCCCCGCCTCGCCGGAAAGCAAGCGGGCAACCGTGGTCTTGCCGGTGCCGGGCGGCCCCCAGAAGATCATCGATCCCAGTGAGCCACTGTCGATCATGCGGCGCAGAACGCCCTCCTCGCCCGTCAGATGCGGCTGCCCGCTCACCTCCGCCAGCGTTTTCGGACGCAGGCGATCGGCGAGAGGCCGCCGGTTGGCGACCTCCACGGGCACTTGCGGGGCGAAGAGATCGTCGCTCATCGCAGGAACTGCCGGATGCGCTGCCCGTCACGCAGGATTTCCACCCGCCAGAAGCCGGGATTATCGTCCAGCGCCTTCTCGACCGCAGCCGTCGAGCCGATATCCTCACCATTCAGCGACAGGATCACGTCCTTCGGCTGGAAACCGACACGATAGGCCGGGGAACCGCGCTTCACATCGGTGATGACAACGCCCGTCACCTGCGAGGGCATGCGCAATTCATCGGCAAGCTTGGGTGAAAGATTGGCGACAGTCGCGCCGGCGAAGGGGTTGCGGCCCTCGATCAGGCGTTCATCGCGCGGTGCGGTCTCCGGCGCCGTATCGAGCGCGATGGTCAGCTTCTCCTCTTTGCCCTTGTCCATGACAGTCAGTTCGGCGGATTTGCCGATACCGGCGGTCGTCAGGCGATAACCCAGCGCATCCGGATGTTCCACCTCGAAACCATTGACGGCGGTAACGACCTGTCCGGGCTCGATACCCGCCTTTTCGGCCGGCCCTCCCTTGACGACGCTGACGACAAGCGCGCCACGGGCGCGGTGCAGGCCAAGCGCTTCGGCGACATCCGAAGTCACGGGATCGAAAGTCGCGCCGATATAGGGCCGCTGGAAGTTCGCGTCACCGCGCTCGGCGGCAGCCACGAAAACCCGGACCAGATTGGCCGGAATGGCGAAACCGATGCCATTCGAGCCGCCGCCCTTGGAGAAGATAGCCGTATTGATGCCGATCAGCTCACCCGCCATGTTCATCAGCGCGCCGCCGGAATTACCGGGATTGATGGAGGCGTCAGTCTGAATAAAGAAGCCGAAATCACCCTTTGTCACCTGGTTGCGCGCCAGACCCGAGACGATGCCGCTCGTCACCGTCTGGCCGACACCGAAGGGGTTGCCGATGGCCAGCACCAGATCGCCCACCTCAATCGCATCGGAATTGCCGAGCGACAGCACCGGGAACTGCTCCTTCGCATCGATCTGCAGAATGGCGAGATCGACGCGGTCATCTTTCAGCAGCACCTTGGAGGAGAACTCGCGCCCATCCGCCAGCGCCACCTTGATGTCGTCAGCACCGTCGATGACGTGATTGTTGGTCACCACGAGGCCGCCGGCGGTCACGATCACGCCGGAGCCGAGCGACGACTGCTTTTCCGTGCGGTTCGGCATCTGCTGGCCGAAGAACTGTTCGAAGAAAGGATCACCGGCAAAGGGCGACAGACGCCGCTGCACGACGCGCTCGGCATAGACATTCACCACCGCGCCTGCGGTGCGCTTGACCAGCGGCGCGAAGGAAAGCTGCATTTCCGTGTGGCTCGCCGGCACGGTCCTGTTATCCTGCGCCGCAGCACCCACGGGCAGGAGAATGAGTGCGGCGAGAAGGCCGGTGGACAGATACTTCAACACGCTTCGCATGTGATTCCTCATCGTCATCAGTATGATGGAGTTATAACGCCAAAGCCTGTAAAGCAAAGAGCGGCAAGATGATGGCCGTCCTTTTCCAGGCATGGATAGGCTGGCGCCATTGGAACCAACCGCGCCCCTTTTCGGTTTCACCGGCATCTGACTTTCCGTTAAAAGAGACGACCCATGCATCTGAAACCGATCCTCCTTGCCTGCGGCATCCTCCTCGCCCCCTCTTTTGTTTCGCTGGCCAGCGCGGCGAGCTTCGATTGCGCAAAGACCGATCTGGCCGCGGATGAAAAGGCCATCTGCGACAACCGCACCCTGAACGATCAGGATGTTAAGATGGCCACCACCTTCGACATCCTTACCCAGTTGATGGCCATGGGCGCACGCGACACGCTGCGCGACGAGCAGAGCCAGTGGCTGAAGAAACGCCAGGAATGCGCAGCGGACGTTGCCTGCCTTACCAGCGCCTACGAGGAACGCATGAAACGTCTCGGAGAGGCATTCCAGAGTATCAACCGGCCGCTCTGACCTCCTCAAACCGCCCGGATGATGTTCTCCATAAGGCCATGCAGCTGGTCGCGATAACCGGTTCGGGCGGAAGGTGCGTCCTCGCGGGAGGTCATCACGACCGATAGCCGTCTGGCGGGCACGATATAGAGCATCTGTCCGCCATAACCCCAGGCGTAATAAACCGTCTCACCCGCCATCTCCTTGATGAACCAGCAATAGCCATAGCCGTCGCCGTTAAAGACGGAATTTGTTCGCTGCCGCCATGACTCATCGATCCAGCTCTGCGAAATCAACCGCTGACCGCCGGGTGTCACGCCACCCAGGCGGTAAAGCTCCCCGAAGGCCAGCAAAGACCGCGCCGTCATCGCCATCTGGTTACCGCCGAGATAGATGCCCTGCGGATCGCGCTCCCAGCCGCCGATGGAAAATCCTTCGAGCGGACGGAACCAGTCGCGCGCAAGCGACAGTGTCGAACGGCCCGACGCTTTTGTCAGGATCGCCGAGAGCAGATGCGTGGAGCCGGTGGAATAAAGCATGCCGCCGCCCGGCTCTCCGGCAAAACCGGAACCCAGCGCCATTCTCACCCAGTTGCGGCTGGCGACCCAGCGGCCGTAATTCGGCCCGGACATGCGCTCAAGGCCAGACTGCATGGAAAGCAGATTGCCGACAGTGATCCGTTCCAGCCTGGGATCGGGCTTTTGCGGAAAATCGCCGCGCAGAACGGTCGCAATCGGCTGGTCGGCGCCTTCGAGAATCTTGCGATCGATGGCCATGCCGACGAGCGCCGAAATGATCGATTTTGACGCTGACTTGATATTGGTGGAGCCGTTCAAACTGGCGCCGTGATAGGCCCGACTCGCGATCTCCCCACCATCGATGCTGATGATGACGGCCTTGAGGCTGGAAAGCGCATCCGCATCCCTCAGCAACGGATCGAAACGGATGCCATTGCCCGAGCTTTGCGCGTCGGCAAGCCGGGTAAAAGGCAGGGAAGCGATGACGGCGAGTGCGGTTCGTCTTTTCATGATGCTGAAGTTAGGCATCGCGCCACGTTGGAAAAGGTCTGGTGACCGAACATCACTCCAATGTGACTGCGAGGATGGCGCGCAAGTAGTTGAAGGCGTGCGAATTTATAAATGAAAAACAGCATGTTGGCCGCTTTTGGAGAATCATCCTCTGAGGCAATTGAATCTGTTTCTGAACCGCGACGCTACAGCCACCGAAATGACAGCAAAAAGCCGCCCGAAAGAGCGGCTGATTGGGACGATAAATCCGCCCCCGCCTCAACGTCATCCTCGGGCTTGACCCGAGGATCCCATGACGTTAGCGGCTTATGGATCCTCGCCTCAAGGGCGAGGATGACGGAGGAGAGGCGGCGTACTTCGCCCTCCACCGGAAACCGTCTGAACGACAGCTTACTCCGGCAGAATCCGCACAGCACCCTTGTCAGCGCTTGACGCAAAGGCGGCATAGGCCTTCAGCGCCGTGGTGACATTGCGCTTGCGCGGTGCTTCCGGCTTCCAGCCCTTTTCTTCCTGCTCGGCCCGGCGCGAAGCCAGTTCCGCATCGGTGACCTTCAGGTTGATGGTGCGGTTCGGAATGTCGATCTCGATCAGGTCGCCCTGGCGCACGAGGCCGATGGCGCCGCCCTGTGCCGCTTCCGGCGAGGCGTGACCGATGGAAAGACCCGAGGTGCCACCCGAAAAACGGCCATCGGTGATCAGCGCGCAGGCTTTGCCGAGGCCCTTGGATTTCAGATAGCTGGTCGGATAGAGCATTTCCTGCATGCCCGGCCCGCCCTTCGGCCCTTCATAACGGATGACGACGACGTCGCCGGCCTTGACCTCGTTGCCGAGAATGCCCTTCACGGCGGCATCCTGGCTTTCATAGACCACTGCCGAACCATTGAATTTCAGGATGGATTCATCGACACCCGCCGTCTTCACGATGCAGCCGTCGAGCGCGATGTTGCCGTAAAGCACGGCGAGACCGCCATCCTTGGAGAAAGGCTTTTCAACCGAGCGGATGACGCCGTTTTCGCCGTCCGTATCGAGATCGTCCCAGCGCGAGGACTGGCTGAAGGCCACCTGCGTCGGCACGCCGCCCGGAGCCGCCTTGAAGAACTGACGCACCGTCTCGCTGTTGGTGCGGGTGATGTCCCAGCGGTCGATGGCGTCGCCCAGCGTCGCCTCATGAACGGTATAGGTATCGCGATTGATGAGGCCGCCGCGTTCCAGCTCGCCGAGAATACGCATGATGCCGCCGGCGCGGTGAACGTCTTCCATGTGCACGTCCTGCTTGGCAGGCGCGACCTTGGAAAGGCAGGGAACCTTGCGGGAAAGACGGTCGATGTCTTCCATGCCGAAATCGACGCCGCCCTCATGCGCCGCCGCCAGAATATGCAGCACCGTATTGGTGGAGCCGCCCATGGCGATATCCAGCGACATGGCGTTTTCGAACGCCGCCTTGTTGGCGATGGTGCGCGGCAGAACGGTTTCGTCCTCCTGCTCGTAATAACGGCGCGCCAGATCGACGATCAGATGGCCGGCCTCGACGAACAGCCGCTTGCGATCGGAATGGGTGGCGAGTGTCGAACCGTTGCCGGGCAGCGACAGACCCAGCGCCTCGGTCAGACAGTTCATCGAATTGGCGGTGAACATGCCGGAGCAGGAACCGCAGGTCGGGCAGGCCGAACGCTCGATGACCTTGACGTCCTCGTCGGAGACCTTGTCGTCGGCGGCAGCCACCATGGCGTCGACCAGATCGAGCGCGACAGTCTTGCCGTGCAGGACGACCTTGCCGGCCTCCATCGGGCCGCCGGAGACGAAGACGGCGGGGATGTTGAGGCGCATCGCCGCATTCAGCATGCCGGGGGTGATCTTGTCGCAGTTGGAAATGCACACCATGGCATCGGCGCAATGGGCATTGACCATATATTCCACCGAATCCGCGATGATCTCGCGCGACGGCAGCGAATAGAGCATGCCGTCATGGCCCATGGCGATACCGTCATCGACCGCGATGGTGTTGAATTCCTTGGCAACACCGCCGGCCGCTTCGATTTCGCGGGCAACCAGCTGGCCGAGATCCTTCAGATGCACATGGCCCGGCACGAACTGCGTGAAGGAATTGACCACCGCGATGATCGGCTTGCCGAAATCGCTGTCCTTCATGCCGGTGGCGCGCCAAAGGCCGCGCGCGCCCGCCATGTTGCGGCCGTGGGTTGTCGTTCTGGAGCGATAGGCTGGCATGGTGTTTTCCTCAATCTCTTGGGCGAAGACGCGTCTTCCGCAGCGCGGTCAAAACGGCCTTTCGCCCTATTTTGCGGTTTTTCTAGCGCAAACCGCAAGCCCTGTCACTGTCACCTTGGGGCAAAACAGTACGGTTCGGTACGGTACGCCCCTCTCCGGCTCCGCTGAAAAAGGACATGCCATCACAAATGCGCGATTTCCACCTGTTCAGCACTGTTTTTCCTGAGAGCGCTGAAACATATCTGTGCAGCGACCGTATTGGCTATCATAATCGATTTATCGCCGATGCACCCGGCTTTTGTGGAGGTTTTTATGCCCGCCTATCGTCCGCCCCATATCGCGTCGTCAGAGATAACGCCCAAATCCTTTTATCTGTCCCGACGCAACTTCCTCGGAACGGCGGCAGGTCTTGCTGCCATAGGGCTGGCCGGGCGTGAGGCCATTGCCGCGCCGCTTTCCGCAAAACCCGGCGCCTATAAGCTGGATGAGAAGCTCACCCCGCTCGACGCTGTTACCAGCTATAATAATTTCTACGAATTCGGCGTCGGAAAATCCGACCCGAAGGAAAATTCCGGCAAGTTCAAGCCAACCCCCTGGACGGTGAAGGTGGATGGCCTCGTTTCCAAACCACAGGAATTCGGCATTGAAGAGCTGATGAAATATCCACTGGAGGAGCGCACCTATCGTATGCGCTGCGTCGAGGGCTGGTCGATGGTCATTCCGTGGATCGGTTTCCCGCTCGCCACGCTGCTCGATAAGGTAGAGCCGCTGGGCAGCGCGAAATACGTTTCCTTCGAAACCGTCGTGCGGCCGGACGAGATGCCGGGCCAGAGCGGCCTTTTCCAGCCTCTGTCTTGGCCCTATGTCGAGGGCCTGCGTCTTGATGAAGCGCGCCATCCGCTCACCATTCTCGCCGTCGGGCTCTATGGCGAGACCCTGCCGAACCAGAACGGCGCACCGATCCGCCTTGTCGTCCCGTGGAAATACGGTTTCAAGGGCATCAAATCCATCGTCCGCATTTCGCTCACCGAGAAACAACCGGAAACGACCTGGAAAAATTCCAACGCCCGCGAATATGGCTTCTACTCCAACGTCAATCCGCATGTGGATCATCCGCGCTGGAGCCAGGCGACGGAACAGCGCATCGGCGAAGGCGGCTTTTTCGGCACGCAGAACCGCCCCACCCTGATGTTCAACGGTTATGACGACGTCGCGAGTCTTTATTCGGGCATGGACCTGAAGGCGAATTATTGACCATGGCTTTTGCCCTGCCCCTTCCCTCGCTGCCGAAGCGTTACCAGCCGGCGGCCGTCTGGTCGCTTTATGTGATCGGCCTCTGTCCGGGCCTCTGGTATTTCTACCTCGCCGCAACCGGCGGCCTCGGCTTCAACCCGGTCAAGGATTTCGAGCACCTGCTCGGTATCTGGGCGTTGCGCTTTCTGTGCCTCGGCCTGCTGGTGACACCGCTGCGCGATCTCTTCAACATCAATCTAATCGCCTATCGCCGGGCGCTGGGCCTGATCGCCTTTTATTATGTGCTCGCCCATTTCACCGTCTATCTGGTGCTGGATCGCGGCCTGATGCTCGGCTCCATCGCCGGCGATATTCTGAAACGCCCCTATATCATGCTCGGCATGGCGGGGCTGATCATGCTCATTCCGCTGGCGCTTACCTCCAACCGCTGGTCGATCCGTAAACTCGGCAGCCGCTGGAACACGCTGCATAAACTCGTTTATCTCGTGCTCATCGTCGGCGTGCTGCATTTCGTGCTGGCGCGGAAGTCGATCACGCTAGAACCGGTGTTTTACATCAGCACGATGGTGCTGTTGCTGGGTTATCGACTGGTGCGGCCTTCGATTATGGCGCGGAAGCGAGGAAAACGCGCTGACAGGAGCCCTCTCCGACCCCAGTCAAAATCATGAAACCGACTGGTCGAAACCGGCAGACATCTTACGACGTTGAAATTTCCCTCAGCGGTCGAGTTGCGCTTTCGCAGATATTCGATGCAATGGCAAACGACGCGGCTTTCTGTCCCTCTCACATTGCCAGAACCTTGACCGGCACACATCAACGAGCCCTTGCAAGGCTTGTCGAGCGTATCGAGATGGATGAAATCAAAGAAGAAGACCTGCAAGTTCTTTGGCGGGCGCGTCACGCTTCCGACCGATTCTTCATGCTCGCGCCCATCGCCGATCTTCTTGGTTAAATCAGCCGGCATCTGAACTGTCGCCAGCCCTGAAGAAAACACCAACGCAAAAAGCCGGGTGATCTCTCACCCGGCTTTTTAACTAGTGACGCCTGAACGGCGTCAAACCTTATGCAGCTTCGGCAGCAGCAGCTTCTGCAGCAACGCGAGCCTTGTCGGCTGCGCCCTTGGCGTCAACGTCGCGCTCGACGAATTCGATGACGGCGAGAGCGGCATTGTCGCCCTGGCGGAAGCCGGCCTTCATGATACGCAGGTAGCCGCCATTGCGCGTTGCGTAACGCGAAGCGATCGCGTCGAACAGCTTGCGAACGGCGTCCTGATCCTTGATCTGCGAAATCGCCTGACGACGAGCGTGCAGGTCGCCGCGCTTGCCGAGAGTGACGAGCTTCTCAACGATCGGGCGAATTTCCTTCGCCTTCGGAAGCGTGGTGACGATCTGCTCATGGGTGATGAGCGAAGCAGCCATGTTGGCAAACATTGCCTTGCGGTGGCTGGCGGTTCTATTGAGCTTGCGGCCTGAATTACCGTGGCGCATTGCTATTCTCCTTCTACGCAGGTTCCTTCTCTAAGGCCTGCCGTTTCCTGGCACATGCAGATGACTTATCTGCTGTTTGACGGGGAAAGGCAGTCTTTAAAGGGTCTGCCTTTTTGATTGACTTGTTTTCTGTCGCAGCATGCGGGCGGAAAACCGCTTCACACTTTTCCTCATGCTGCTCAGTACTGGTCTTCGTAACGCTTTGCGAGATCTTCGATGTTCTCAGGCGGCCATGCCGGCACTTCCATGCCGAGGTGCAGACCCATGGAAGCGAGAACTTCCTTGATTTCGTTCAGCGACTTGCGACCAAAGTTCGGCGTGCGGAGCATTTCGGCTTCGGTCTTCTGGATCAGGTCGCCGATATAAACGATATTGTCGTTCTTCAGGCAGTTAGCCGAACGAACGGACAGTTCGAGCTCGTCGACCTTCTTGAGAAGCGCCGGGTTGAACGCGAGTTCGGTAACCGATTCTTCTTCTGCTTCCTTCTGCGGCTCGTCGAAGTTGACGAAGACGCCCAGCTGGTCCTGAAGAATGCGAGCGGCGAAAGCAACGGCGTCTTCGCCGGAAACCGAACCGTTGGTCTCGATCGTCATGATCAGCTTGTCATAGTCGAGAACCTGGCCTTCACGGGTGTTTTCCACCTTGTAGGACACTTTCTTGACCGGAGAATAGAGGCTGTCCACCGGAATGAGGCCGATCGGGGCATCTTCCGCGCGGTTGCGCTCAGCCGGTACGTAACCCTTGCCGTTGTTGACGGTGAATTCCATGCGGATTTCAGCGCCATCGTCGAGCGTGCAGATCACGTGGTCGGGGTTCAGGATCTCGATGTCGCCAACCGTCTGGATGTCACCAGCGGTTACGGCGCCCGGGCCCTGCTTGCGCACGACCATGCGCTTGGAATCATCGCCGTCCATCTTGATGGCGATTTCCTTGATGTTGAGCACGATATCCGTCACATCTTCCCGAACGCCGGGGATGGAGGAGAATTCATGCAGGACACCGTCGATCTGCACGGCCGTTACAGCGGCGCCACGCAGAGAAGACAACAGAACGCGACGCAGCGCGTTGCCGAGGGTAAGACCGAAACCACGTTCCAGCGGCTCGGCAACCAGCGTTGCCTTGGTGCGGCTGGACGAGGTGAACTCGACCTTGTTCGGCTTGATAAGTTCCTGCCAGTTCTTCTGAATCATCTTTAAACCTTCCGTTCGCCGCCACCATCCAATCGTGACGGACCGAGCATGAAAACACCGAGAGGAACCGAATTCAGTGGTTCATCAGTGGGTTCTTGAGCGCAAGTCCGTCGATCGAAATCGACGCGCACACGCCAGATACACGAAAATTCCGCCAGACCTGAGGTAAGGCGGAATTTCCGAACCACGGTCGCGTCAGACGCGGCGCTTCTTGCGCGGACGGCAACCATTGTGCGGGATCGGCGTCACGTCGCGAATGGAAGTGATCATGAAACCGGCAGCCTGCAGGGCGCGAAGTGCCGATTCGCGGCCGGAACCCGGACCGCAAACTTCAACTTCAAGCGACTTCATGCCGTGTTCCTGAGCCTTCTTCGCGCAATCTTCAGCAGCGATCTGGGCAGCGAACGGGGTCGACTTACGCGAACCCTTGAAGCCCTTGGCACCAGCGGACGACCAGGCAATGGCGTTGCCCTGTGCGTCGGTGATGGTGATCATCGTGTTGTTGAAGGTCGAGTTGACGTGCGCGACGCCCGACGTGATGTTTTTACGTTCGCGACGGCGAATACGTGCGGCTTCCTTGGCCATTTTATACCTTTCATTGATCTCTTCACCGCCGTAACACCAGCGGCTACACCGGCGATCAGCCCCATCGGAGCCTCACGCCAAACTCAGAAAGGCTGGCGCGGACTGCACCAGCCTCCCCTTTCCGGAGAACCGGAAAATTACTTCTTCTTACCAGCGATAGCCTTCGCCGGACCCTTGCGGGTGCGGGCGTTGGTGTGCGTGCGCTGACCGCGGACCGGAAGGCCACGACGGTGACGCAGGCCGCGGTAGCAACCGAGGTCCATCAGACGCTTGATGTTCATCGAGGTCTCACGACGCAGGTCACCTTCAACCTGGTAGTCGCGGTCGATGGCTTCACGGATCTGAAGAACTTCAGCATCCGTCAGCTGATGAACGCGCTTGTCAGCCGGAAGACCGACCTTGTCCATGATTTCCTGCGCGAATTTCGGACCAATCCCGTGAATGTAGGTCAGCGCAATAACAACGCGCTTCGCAGTCGGGATGTTGACGCCAGCGATACGTGCCACGTCTCTTCTCCTTGGTTCCAGTTGCCATCCGGCAAGTGGTGATTCCATTTGAGCGGCCGACAAGACCGCCAGTTCAAATTGGTGTCCGTGACAAGTCAAAACGACCGAACCCGGATCTCCCTTCCCTAAGGGAAATCCGCGCCAGTCGCTTGGGATGTCGCGAGTTGGCGCGGTGTTTAACGGAATCAGCGCAAAAAAGCAACCGGCTCCGCCAAGATTCTTTTACGATCCAAAGGATCAGCCGCCCTTCGAAAAAGGAACATGGGCAAGAACGCAACAGTCCTCACCCATCCATTCCCTCGATCAGGCAGAGGCCTTCTCGAGAACGCGCTCGATGGCCTCGGTGACGGCATCGACATCGGCCATGCCATCCAGCGTCACCAGCTCGCCCTGTTCGCTGTAATAGGCAGACAGCGGCGCGGTCTTTTCGCGATATTCCGTCAGGCGTTTGCGGAAAGCTTCCGGATTGTCATCCGAGCGAACCGTGCCGCCGGCGGCAATGGTTTCTGCGACGCGGTTTTCGATTCGGCGAATCAACGCCTCTTCGTCCACCTTCAGTTCGATGACGGCATCGAGGACCAGATTCTTCTTCCGCATGTTGTCGGCAAGCGCCTTGGCCTGCGGAACGGTGCGCGGATAGCCGTCGAGAATAAAGCCCTTGGCACAGTCAGCAGCTTCGATGCGTTCGGAAACGATCTGATTGACGATATCGTCGGAAACGAGCCCGCCGGCATCCATGACGGCCTTGGCGCGCTTGCCGATTTCGGTGCCCGCGCTGACCGCAGCGCGCAGCATGTCACCGGTGGAAAGCTGCGGGATCCCGTATTTGTCAGTCAGCCGCTTGGCCTGGGTTCCCTTGCCCGCACCCGGCGGACCCAAAAATATCAGTCTCATCGTCCCCTCTTTCCTCCACGCAACTTCGACTTCTTGATCAGACCTTCATACTGCTGGGCGATCAGGTGACCCTGGATCTGCGCAACCGTATCCAGAGTTACACTGACAACGATCAAAAGCGAAGTACCACCAAGGGCTAATGGAATGCCCGTACGTGCGATAAGTGTCTCAGGAAGGATACAGACGAAGACCAGATAAATCGCGCCGACCACGGTGATGCGGGTCAGGACGTAATCGATGTACTCCGCGGTGCGCTCACCCGGACGGATACCCGGAATGAAGCCGCCATGCTTCTTGAGATTGTCAGCCGTATCCTTCGGATTGAACACGATCGCCGTGTAGAAGAAGGCGAAGAACGCGATCAGCAGGCCGTAGAGCGCCATGAACAGCGGCTGGCCGTGCTGCAGCGACGCGATGATCGAGGTCGCCCATGTCGGCAGGTTGGTGTTGCCGGCAAAACCTGCGGCCGTTGCCGGCAGAAGCAGAAGCGACGATGCAAAGATCGCGGGAATGACGCCGGCCGTGTTGAGCTTCAGCGGCAGATGCGAGGTATCGCCCTGGAACATCCGATTGCCGACCTGTCGCTTCGGATATTGGATCAACAGACGGCGCTGGGCGCGCTCCACAAAGACGATGAGCGCGATGACGCCGATGGCGACCACAACAACCGTGAGGATGAGCGGGGTCGAAAGCGCACCGGTACGGCCGAGTTCCAGCGTGCCGGCCAGAGCCTTGGGCAGGCCTGCGGCGATGCCCGCGAAGATGATCAGCGAAATACCATTGCCGATACCGCGCGAGGTGATCTGCTCGCCGAGCCACATCAGGAACATCGTGCCGCCGAGCAGCGTGATGACGGTGGAAATGCGGAAGAACCAGCCTGGATCGACCACGAGACCATTGCCGCTTTCAAGGCCGACCGCAATGCCATAGGCCTGCAGCGTGCCGAGCAGTACCGTGCCGTAGCGGGTGTACTGGTTGATGATCTTGCGGCCGGCTTCGCCTTCCTTCTTCAACGCTTCGAGCGAGGGCACGACCGAGGTCATGAGCTGCACGATGATCGAAGCGGAGATGTAAGGCATGATGCCAAGCGCGAAGATCGCCATGCGCTCGACAGCGCCACCCGCAAACATGTTGAAAAGACCGAGAATACCGTTGGCCTGGCCACGGAAGGCCTGCGCATAGGCTTCGGGGTTGAGGCCCGGAAGCGGAATATGGGTGCCGAGACGGTAGACGAGAAGTGCGGCAAGAGTAAACCAGAGACGCTTTTTCAGATCCTCCGCCTTAGCGAAGGTCGAAAAATTCAGGTTCGAAGCCAGTTGTTCCGCTGCTGAAGCCATAAATTTCTCCGAATGACCCTTGCCAGCCAGCAACACCGGCCAATGCGGAAAGGTCTAAAAGATACTGGTCAAAACCGGGCTTCGGACGAATGCGGCTCTTGGCCGCCATCATGCCTCACCCTGTTTTTTATGTCCTATCCCCTCCCCTACGGAAGTTCAAGAACTGTGAGGCTCTCCCTGCAGCACTTTCTGCCGCAAGCGGGGCCGTGAAAGCACACCGCGAAGAGATTGCCCTGATGCCTCTATAAATCGATTTAGATCGAAAGCACCAGTGGCCAGGGAGCGCAAACGCCCGGAGCGACGATGCCCCGGGCGTCTGAAGTCTATATATTACTCGGCGGCTTCTGCTGCAACTGCGAGAAGCTTGATCGAGCCGCCAGCCTTTTCGATCTTTTCGATTGCGGGCTTGGAAGCACCGGCAACTTCGAAAGCGACCTTGGCCTTCAGCTCGCCGTCGGCGAGAATGCGTACGCCGTCCTTGGCGCGGCGGATAACGCCGGCAGCCTTGAGAGCAGCGGCATCGATCGTTGCGGAAGCGTCAAGCTTCTTGGCGTCGATGGCGGTCTGAATGCGGCCGAGCGATACGACAACATATTCGGAAGCGAAGATGTTGTTGAAACCGCGCTTCGGCAGACGACGGTAGATGGGCATCTGACCGCCTTCGAAGCCGTTGATGGCGACGCCGGAACGAGCCTTCTGACCCTTCACACCGCGACCACCGGTCTTGCCCTTGCCGGAACCGATACCGCGACCTACGCGGATACGATCCTTGGAGGCGCCTTCGTTGTCTCTGATTTCATTGAGTTTCATGATAGGTTACTCCGTCTCACTTCTCGTCAACGACGCGAACGAGATGCTGGACCGCACGGATCATGCCGCGAACCGCCGGAGTGTCTTCCAGGGTGCGCTGACGATGCATCTTGTTGAGACCCAGACCGACCAGCGTCTGACGCTGGATTGCCGGGCGGCGAATAGGGCTGCCGATCTGTTCGACCGTGACAGTCTTCTTGGCTTCAGTAGTTTTCTTGGCCATGATCCAGCTCCTTATTCTTCAGAAGCGTTGCCGGAAGCGGCACGACGAGCCTGAAGGGTCGCATATTTCAGACCGCGCTGTGCAGCGATGTCCTTCGGATGAACCTGATGCTTCAGAGCGTCGAACGTGGCGCGAACCATGTTGTACGGGTTCGACGAACCGGTCGACTTCGCAACAACGTCATGAACGCCGAGCGTTTCGAAAACGGCGCGCATCGGACCACCGGCGATGATACCGGTACCGGCCTTGGCCGAACGCAGCAGAACCTTACCTGCGCCGTGACGGCCATTGACGTCGTGGTGCAGCGTGCGGCCATCGCGCAGCGGAACGAAGATCAGATCGCGCTTTGCGCTTTCAGTTGCCTTGCGGATCGCTTCCGGAACTTCACGAGCCTTGCCGTGACCGAAGCCAACGCGGCCCTTCTGGTCGCCAACGACGACGAGAGCGGCGAAACCGAAACGACGGCCACCCTTAACAACCTTTGCAACGCGGTTGATCGCGACCAGCTTGTCGACGAATTCGCTATCGCGCTCTTCGCGGTTCTGGCGATCTTCGCGAGAACCTCTTTTATCCTGTGCCATTGTCCTTGTCCTTTTTCTTTTGCGGGTGGAACGGCAAACGAAAAGACCAGCGGCCTCAATGAAGAGATCCGCATGGTCCGGTGAAATTCCGCCCGGATCATTGTCCGGGCGGAAAAAAATCAGAAGTTCAGACCGCCTTCGCGGGCAGCGTCTGCCAGGGCCTTGATGCGGCCGTGATAGATGAACGCGCCACGGTCGAATACGACATCCTTGACGCCAGCCTTGACGCCACGCTCGGCAACCAGCTTGCCAACAACGGTTGCTGCTGCAACGTCGGCGCCGGTCTTGAGCGAGCCGCGCAGATCGGCTTCGAGCGTGGAGGCGGACGCAAGCGTCTTGCCAGCAACGTCATCGATGATCTGGGCGTAGATGTTCTTCGACGAGCGATGAACCGACAGGCGCGGGCGGCCGTTGGCAACCGCCTTGATCTGGCGGCGCACACGGCTCGCGCGACGTGCAAGTGCTTCTTTCCTGCTAGCCATTTCGCGTGATCCTTACTTCTTCTTGCCTTCTTTGCGGACAATACGCTCTTCAGCGTATTTCACGCCCTTGCCCTTGTAGGGCTCGGGACCGCGGTATTCGCGGATTTCCGCGGCTACCTGGCCAACCTGCTGCTTGTTGATGCCGGAAACGATGATTTCCGTCGGCTTCGGCACGGCAATGGTGATGCCGACCGGCGGCTCGTAAACAACGTCGTGGGAGAAGCCGAGAGCCAGCTGCAGGTTCTTGCCCTGCATGGCGGCACGGTAACCAACGCCATTGATTTCGAGCTTGCGCTCATAGCCGTCCTTAACACCCTTGAAGATGTTCTCGATCATCGTGCGGGACATGCCCCACTTCGAACGAGCTTCCTTGGTGCCGTTTGCCGGCGTTACGGAAACGCCGTTATCTTCGAGCTTCAGCTGGATGTCGTCGTTAGCGACGAAAAACAGCTCGCCCTTCGGGCCCTTCGCAGTGACCTTCTGGCCGTCGACATTGGCCGTCACACCTGCGGGAACCGGAACGGGCTTTTTACCGATACGAGACATTATTCAATCCTGTCTGTTCGTTATGGAGATCCTTGCTCGGGTCTTAGAAGACCGAGCAAAGAACCTCGCCACCAACGTTCTGTTCGCGAGCCTGGTGATCGGCCATCACGCCCTTCGGAGTCGAAAGGATGGTGATGCCGAGGCCGTTCGCGACCTGCGGAATGGACTTTACCGAGACATAAACCCGGCGGCCCGGCTTGGACACGCGGCCGATCTCACGGATCACCGACGCGCCTTCGTAGTACTTCAGCTCGATCGTGAATTCGGACTTGCCGTTTTCAAAATCGACCTTGGAATAACCGCGGATGTAGCCCTCAGACTGCAGCACGTCGAGAACGCGTGCGCGCAGGCTGGAAGCAGGCGTGCTTACCGAAGACTTGCGGCGAGCAGCACCATTGCGGATGCGGGTGAGCATATCACCCAAAGGATCAGTCATGGTCATGTGCCCGTCTCCTTACCAGCTCGACTTGACAATGCCCGGCACCTTGCCGGAATTGCCCAGCTCACGAAGCGCGATACGCGACATCTTGAGCTTGCGATAGAACGCGCGCGGACGGCCCGTTACTTCGCAGCGGTTGCGGATACGCGTCTTCGAGCCGTCACGCGGCAGCGAAGCGAGCTTCAGGGTGGCCTTGAACCGCTCTTCGATCGGAAGGGACTGGTTCATCACGATCGCCTTCAGTGCGGCGCGCTTGGCGGCCTGCTGGGCGACCGACTTGCGGCGGCGCTTGTTCTTTTCAACTGCGCTTGTTTTCGCCATATCGGAGTTCCTTTTCTACGCTCGTCGTTACGGTTAGTGACGGAACGGGAAGTTGAACTCTGTCAGCAGAGCCCGAGCTTCGTCGTCCGACGTCGCCGTCGTGCAAACGATGATGTCCATGCCCCACATCTGATCAACCTTATCGTAGTTGATCTCAGGGAACACAATGTGTTCCTTGATGCCCATGGCGAAGTTGCCACGGCCGTCAAAGCTCTTCGGGTTCAGGCCCCGGAAGTCGCGAACGCGCGGCAGCGCGATGTTGACCAGACGATCAAGGAATTCGTACATGCGGGCGCCACGAAGGGTAACCTTCGCACCGATCGGCATGCCTTCGCGAACCTTGAAACCTGCGATCGAGTTGCGAGCGCGGGTAACCACCGGCTTCTGGCCGGCAATCGCAGCCAGGTCACCGGCAGCGATGGTGGGCTTCTTGGAGTCGGCGGTTGCTTCGCCGACGCCCATGTTGATCACGATCTTTTCAAGCTTCGGGATCATCATGACGTTCGCGTAGGAGAACTTCTCCTGCATGGCGCCACGGATACGGGAAACGTATTCCGTCTTGAGACGCGGCTCGTACTTATCAGCCATCGATCACTTCTCCCGAACGCTTGGCCACACGGACCTTCTTGCCATCCACAACCGAGAAGCCAACGCGGGTCGGCTTGCCATCCTTGTCGACGATGGCGATGTTGGAGATGTGCAAGGATGCTTCCTTGTTGATGATGCCGGCTTCCTGGGCCTGGGTCTGGCGCTGGTGACGCTTCACCATGTTGACGCCACGCACAACGGCCCGATCTTCCTTCGGCAAAACCTGGATTACTTCGCCGGTACGGCCCTTGTCCTTACCGGTCAATACGACAACCTTGTCGCCTTTACGAATCTTCTGCATCGCATACGCTCCTTACAGTACTTCCGGAGCCAGCGAGATGATCTTCATGTGGTTCTTGGCGCGAAGTTCGCGCGGAACCGGTCCGAAGATACGGGTGCCGATGGGCTCTTTCTTGTTGTCGATAAGAACGGCTGCGTTGTTATCGAAACGGATGACGCTGCCGTCAGCGCGGCGGATGTCCTTGGCGGTGCGCACGACAACCGCCTTCATCACGTCGCCCTTCTTGACGCGGCCGCGCGGAATAGCTTCCTTGATGGAAACGACAATAATGTCGCCAACAGAAGCATATTTGCGCTTCGAGCCGCCCAGCACCTTGATGCACATGACACGACGTGCGCCGGAATTATCCGCCACGTCGAGGTTTGTTTGCATCTGAATCATGTCAGGTCGCCTTCTTGTTGTTACCGGAACGGTTGGGCAAACTCTCCCGAGCGAGCCCCCTGCCCCAGCTTATGAATATCTCTTTTTTTGCGCGGAAATGTCGTGACAGGGTGGTTTCCCGAAGGACCTTCCGTGCGCATCAAAGCAAAAGACGCCCGGGTCACGAGCGTCCTTGCGCTGCTTCATACAGGATTCCGCGCCAAGTACAAGAGACCTGGCGCGATTCTGATGAAATTAAGCCTGGGCGGAAACGACCGTCCAGCGCTTGTCCTTGGAAATCGGTGCGCATTCCTCGATGGAAACGACATCGCCGACCTTATACTGATTGTTTTCGTCGTGCGCCTTGTACTTCTTCGAACGACGAACGGTCTTTTGCATGAGCGGGTGAGCGAATCGACGCTCAACCCGGACCACGACAGTCTTCTCGTTCTTGTCGGACACTACGACGCCCTGCAGAATGCGTTTCGGCATATTATTCTTCCTTAGGCCTTGGCTTCTGCCGCCTTCTGGCGGGCAATGGTTTTAACGCGGGCGATGTCCTTGCGGACTTCGTTGATGCGCGAGGACTTCTCCAGCTGGCCAGTTGCCTTCTGGAAGCGCAGGTTGAACTGCTCCTTCTTCAGATCGGCGAGCTTGTCCTTGAGCTGGTCGGCGCTGAGGCCGCGAACTTCATCGGCTTTCATGTGCCTTGCTCCTTACTCTGCGATGCGCTGTACGAAGCGCGTCTTGACCGAGAGCTTGGCAGCGCCGAGACGAAGCGCCTCACGGGCGATCTCCTCGGTAACACCGTCGATCTCGAACATCATACGACCGGGCTTGACCTTGCATGCCCAGTAATCGACCGAACCCTTGCCCTTACCCATACGAACTTCGGTCGGCTTGGCCGTAACCGGAACGTCGGGGAATACGCGGATCCACACACGACCTGCGCGCTTCATGTAACGCGTGATCGCGCGGCGGGCCGCTTCGATCTCGCGTGCATTCACGCGGTTCGGTTCCTGCGACTTCAAGCCGAATTCACCGAATGCCAGGTCAAAGCCGCCCTTGGCGACGCCCTTGATGCGTCCCTTGAACTGCTTACGGTACTTAGTACGCTTTGGCTGCAACATTTTCTTACTTCTCCGAGCTTATCTTTCGCCAGCGTCAATCAAGCGTTTTCGCGACGACGATCGGGACGATCGCCACGCTCACGGCTTGCAGGGCCCTGTGCGTCGCCTTCGAGACCGCGACGCTCAGAAGCCATCGGATCGTGCTCAAGGATTTCGCCCTTGAAGATCCAGACCTTGATGCCGCAGATGCCGAATGCGGTTTCAGCTTCGGCCGTGCCGTAGTCGATGTCCGCACGCAGCGTGTGCAGCGGAACGCGACCTTCGCGGTACCATTCGGTACGAGCGATTTCCGCACCACCAAGACGACCGCCGCAGGTGATCTTGATGCCTTCGGCGCCAAGACGCATTGCGGACTGAACAGCGCGCTTCATCGCACGGCGGAAAGCCACGCGGCGCTCGAGCTGCTGGGCAATCGACTGGGCAACCAGCGTCGCGTCGATTTCCGGCTTGCGCACTTCAACGATGTTGAGGTGCGTTTCGGAGTTGGTCATCTCGGAAAGCTTCTTGCGAAGCTTCTCGATGTCCGCGCCCTTCTTGCCGATGATCAGACCCGGGCGAGCCGAGTGGATCGTAACGCGGCACTTCTTGTGCGGACGCTCGATGACGACCTTGGCGATGCCGGCCTGCTTGAGTTCCTTGATCAGGTAAGCCCGGATCTTCAGGTCTTCATGCAGCAGCTTGCCGTATTCAGCAGTGTCAGCGTACCAGCGGCTGTCCCAGGTACGGTTGATGCCGAGGCGGAAGCCGATCGGATTGATTTTCTGACCCATTATGCGGCCTCCCCTTTTTCCTCAACTTCACGAACAACGATCGTGAGGTGAGCGAACGGCTTTTCAATGCGGGAAGCACGACCACGGCCACGAGCGTGGAAACGCTTCATGGTGATGGACTTGCCAACATAGGCCTCGGCGACGACGAGAGCGTCAACGTCGAGGTCATGGTTGTTTTCCGCATTGGCAATTGCAGATTCGAGCGTCTTCTTGACGGTGCCTGCAATGCGCTTGCGGGAGAATTCGAGCTCGGCGAGAGCGCGATCAACCTTCTTGCCACGGATAAGAGCGGCAACCAGGTTCAGTTTCTGGGGGCTGACGCGGAGCGTACGGGCAATGGCCTGAGCCTCATTGTCCTTCAGCCGGCGTTCGGTCTTAGCCTTCGCCATGATTACTTCCTCTTTGCCTTCTTGTCCGCGCCGTGACCGTAATAGGTACGGGTCGGAGAGAATTCACCGAACTTGTGTCCGACCATGTCTTCGTTGACCGAGACGGGCACATGCTTGCTGCCGTTGTAGACGCCGAAGGTCAGACCAACGAACTGCGGCAGGATCGTGGAGCGACGGCTCCAGATCTTGATTACTTCGTTACGTCCGCTCTCGCGCACCTTCTCAGCCTTGGTGAGAAGATAGCCGTCAACAAACGGACCTTTCCATACTGAACGAGCCATTAGTGACTACCTCTCTTACTTCTTACGCTGATGGCGCGAGCGCATGATGAACTTGTCGGTCGACTTGTTCGAACGGGTGCGCTTGCCCTTCGTGGGCTTGCCCCACGGAGTAACCGGGTGGCGACCACCCGACGTGCGACCTTCACCACCACCGTGCGGGTGGTCGACCGGGTTCATGACGACGCCGCGAACGTGCGGACGCTTGCCGCGCCAACGGGAACGACCGGCCTTGCCGTCGTTGATGTTGGCGTGATCCGAGTTCGAAACAGCGCCGATCGATGCGAGGCAGGAGCCGTGCACCAGACGCTGTTCGCCCGAGTTGAGACGCAGGATGGCCATACCGGCATCGCGGCCGACGAGCTGGACATACGTACCGGCGGAGCGAGCGATCTGACCGCCCTTGCCCGGCTTCATCTCGACGTTGTGGATGATCGAACCGACCGGAATGTACTGAAGCGGCATGGTGTTGCCGGGCTTCACGTCCACTGCCTTGTCGGAGGCGATCACCTTGTCACCGGCAGCGAGACGCTGTGGCGCGAGAATGTAAGCCTGTTCGCCGTCGGTATACGTAACCAGCGCGATGAACGCGGTGCGGTTGGGGTCGTATTCCAGACGCTCAACTGTGCCTTCAACGTCGAACTTGCGACGCTTGAAGTCAACCAGACGGTAGGTCCGCTTGTGACCGCCACCCTGGAAACGGACGGTGATCCGGCCCTGGTTGTTACGGCCACCCTTGGAGCTGAGGCCCTGGGTGAGAGCCTTTACCGGCTTGCCCTTGTAGAGCGAAGCGCGGTCCACGATAACCAGCTGACGCTGGCTCGGCGTGGTCGGATTGAAACTTTTCAATGCCATATTCTTGTTCCCTTTTGGGTCTTTGCCCGCTTGGGCCTAACCTTTAGAGTCCGGTGGACACGTCGATGGATTGACCTTCGGCGAGCGTAACGACGGCTTTCTTGACGTCCTTAAGCTTACCGGCGAATCCACGGAAACGACGGGTCTTACCCTTGCGGATAAGCGTGTTCACAGCCGTGACTTTGACGCCGAAGAGAGCTTCCACGGCAGCCTTGATTTCAGGCTTGGAAGCGTTCTTGGCGACGTTGAATACGACCTGGTTCTGTTCGGATACCAGCGTCGACTTTTCCGTGATCGAAGGAGATACGATCACATCGTAGTGGCGAAGATCCGTCATTTGAACCGCTCCTCCAGAGCCTCTACAGCAGCCTTGGAAAGCACCAGCTTGCCACGGCGCAGGATGTCGTAAACATTGATGCCCTGAACCGGCAGAACGTCCACGTTCGGGATGTTCTGAGCAGCGAGCTTGAAGTTGCCATCAAGTTCGGCGCCGCCGATGACGAGAGCGTTGGTCAGGCCAAGCGAAGCGAAGCTGCCCAGCAGAGCCTTGGTCTTTGCTTCGGACGCGACGAGCTGATCGACGATGATCAGTTCTTCAGCCTTCAGCTTTGCAGACAAAGCGTGACGCAGAGCGAGCGCACGAACCTTCTTGGGAAGGTCATGGGCGTGGCTGCGAACGACCGGGCCGTGGGCCTTGCCGCCGCCGCGGAACTGCGGTGCGCGAGCCGAATGGTGACGAGCGCGGCCCGTACCCTTCTGCTTGTACATCTTCGCGCCGGTGCGGGAAACTTCCGACCGGTTCTTGGACTTGTGGGTTCCCTGCTGCTTCTTTGCAAGCTGCCAGCGAACCATGCGGGCCAGGATGTCCTGGCGGGGGTCGAGGCCGAAGATCTCATCCGACAGAGAAACCTTGCCGGCGTCTTTTCCCTCGAGGGTCTTGACGTTCAATTCCATGATAAGGCTCCCTTACTTCGCAGCCGACTTGACGGCGTCGCGGACGATGATCCAGGAACCCTTCGAGCCGGGAACTGCACCCTTCACGAGGATGAGGCCACGGTCTTCATCGGTCGAAACGACTTCGAGGTTCTGGGTCGTAACGCGCGTCTGGCCCATATGACCAGCCATGCGCTTGCCCTTCCAGACGCGGCCCGGATCCTGGTTGTTACCGGTCGAACCGTGTGCACGGTGCGATACGGAGTTACCGTGCGAAGCGCGGCCACCACCGAAGTTGTGACGCTTCATAGCACCGGCAAAACCTTTACCGATCGTGGTTCCAGTGACGTCGACCAGCTGGCCGGACTGAAAATGATTTGCGGTCAGTGTTGCACCGATGTCGATCAGGTTCTCGGGGGAAACCCGGAACTCGACGAGCTTGGCTTTCGGTTCGACATTGGCAGCGGCAAAGTGACCGCGAAGCGCCTTCGTCGTGTTCTTGACCTTGGACTGGCCGGCACCGAGCTGAACTGCGGTATAGCCATTCTTGTCTTCCGTGCGCTGGGCAACGACTTGTACGTTATCCAGTCGCAATACTGTTACAGGGATATGTTCACCTGCGTCGTTATAGACGCGTGTCATACCCACTTTCTGTGCAATCACACCTGAACGCATTGGTTCATCCTCTTGCGAGCCTTGAAGGGAAAACCCTCTCTGGCCTTTGTTAAGGAGTGCCCTTCGACATCTCACGATGTTTCCGGTCTCCGGTTTGGAAGTCGTTGGATTGCTCCACGTACCTTCCTTGTTATTGGCCCTCACCCAAAAGTGAGGTCCGGCCTTGTTACTTCAGCCCTCACCTTGGATGGTTCGGGCCGGGTCTCAGAGCTTGATTTCCACGTCAACGCCGGCAGCGAGGTCGAGCTTCATCAGAGCATCGACAGTCTGCGGGGTGGGGTCAACGATATCGAGAAGACGCTTGTGCGTCCGCATTTCGAACTGTTCACGGCTCTTCTTGTCCACGTGAGGAGAGCGGTTGACGGTAAACTTTTCGATGCGGGTGGGGAGCGGAACCGGGCCGCGAACGCTGGCGCCGGTGCGCTTTGCGGTCGACACGATTTCACGGGTAGAGGCATCGAGGATCCGGTGATCGAACGCCTTGAGGCGGATACGGATATTCTGGCCGTTCATTCGTCTTGTCCTTGTTCTTTGTTATTCGTTTCCGCACGCGGAAACACATGAACTTCTATTGATCGTGGCGCCGCAGATTTTCAAAAATCGAGAGAGATGCGCGTCGCACCCCAATCATTTCGGTAGTCTGTATTGCTAAAAACACCGCGTTCCGCAATCGCTTGCGAATCCAGCGGTGAATGTGAGTGCGCGTTTACGCGCTTTCACCGAATTTTTCAAGCACTAAAAATGCAACGCCGCCAGGCTTTTTATCAAAAGGCTGGCGGCGGTGTTGTTCACACCGCCGCCAGTCTGAATTTCAACGGTCGAAATTACTCGACGATCGAAGCGACGATGCCGGCGCCGACGGTACGGCCGCCTTCGCGGATAGCGAAGCGCAGCTTTTCTTCCATCGCGATCGGAACGATCAGCTCGACGTCAACGGTCACGTTGTCGCCAGGCATAACCATTTCCGTGCCTTCCGGAAGCGTAACGATGCCCGTTACGTCCGTCGTGCGGAAGTAGAACTGCGGACGGTAGTTCGTGAAGAACGGCGTATGACGGCCGCCTTCTTCCTTCGTCAGGATGTAGGCTTCGGCCTTGAACTTCTTGTGCGGCTTAACAGAACCCGGCTTGCACAGGATCTGACCACGCTCGACGCCGTCACGGTTAACACCGCGAACCAGTGCACCGATGTTGTCGCCGGCCTGGCCCTGGTCGAGCAGCTTGCGGAACATTTCAACGCCGGTAACCGTCGTCTTCGAGGTCGGACGGATGCCGACGATCTCGACTTCTTCACCAACCTTGACGATACCGCGCTCAACGCGACCCGTCACAACCGTACCACGGCCCGAGATCGAGAACACGTCTTCGATCGGCATCAGGAACGGCTGGTCGATCGGACGCTCAGGCGTCGGGATGTAGGCGTCAACCGCAGCCATCAGCTCGCGGATCGCGTCTTCACCGATCTTCTTGTCGGAATCTTCAAGAGCGGCAAGAGCCGAACCCTTGATGATCGGGATATCGTCGCCCGGGAAGTCGTAGGACGACAGAAGTTCGCGAACTTCAAGCTCGACGAGCTCGAGAAGCTCGGCGTCGTCAACCTGGTCGACCTTGTTGAGGAACACGACGATCGCCGGAACGCCAACCTGACGGGCAAGCAGGATGTGCTCGCGGGTCTGCGGCATCGGGCCGTCGGCAGCCGAGCAAACCAGGATCGCGCCGTCCATCTGCGCAGCACCGGTGATCATGTTCTTCACGTAGTCGGCGTGGCCGGGGCAGTCAACGTGAGCATAGTGACGGTTCGGCGTCTCATACTCAACGTGGGCCGTCGAAATCGTGATACCACGAGCCTTCTCTTCAGGAGCAGCGTCGATTTGGTCATACGCCTTGAACTCGCCGAAATACTTCGTGATCGCAGCAGTCAACGACGTCTTGCCGTGGTCGACGTGACCGATCGTGCCAATGTTGACGTGCGGCTTATTGCGCTCAAACTTGCTCTTTGCCATTAGTGGCTCTCCATTCTTGTCCCTTGACGGGAATAATCTTCAAAATTCGGTGGGGCGTACCCCGATCACTTCTGACCGGAGTACTTTGCCTGGATTTCCTGCGCCACGTTCGACGGAACCGGCGAATAGTGGTCGAACGTCATCGAGTACTGAGCGCGACCCTGCGACATGGAGCGCAGGTTGTCGACGTACTTGAACATGTTCGCGAGCGGAACGTGCGCGTTGATGACAACGGCGATACCACGGCTTTCCTGGCCCTGGATCTGACCACGACGGGAGTTCAGGTCGCCGATAACGTCGCCGACATAGTCTTCCGGCGTTACGACTTCGACCTTCATCATCGGCTCGAGAAGCTGTGCACCAGCCTTCTTGGCTGCTTCACGGAAGCAGGCACGCGATGCGATTTCGAAGGCGAGAACCGATGAGTCGACGTCGTGGAATGCACCGTCGATGAGCGTCGCCTTGACGCCGAGCATCGGGAAGCCAGCCAGCGGACCGGAAGACAGAACGCTTTCGATACCCTTCTGAACGCCCGGGATGTATTCCTTCGGAACAGCACCACCGACGATCTTGGATTCGAACTTGAAGTCTTCGCCTTCGGGGTTCGGTTCGAAGATGATCTTCACGCGAGCGAACTGACCGGTACCACCGGACTGCTTCTTGTGCGTGTAGTCTTCTTCGTGCTGACGCGTGATGGTTTCGCGATAGGCAACCTGCGGAGCACCGACGGTCGCTTCAACCTTGAACTCGCGACGCATACGGTCAACGAGGATGTCGAGGTGAAGTTCGCCCATGCCTGCGATGATCGTCTGACCGGACTCTTCGTCGGTCTTGACGCGGAACGAAGGATCTTCAGCAGCCAGACGGTTGAGCGCGAGGCCCATCTTTTCCTGGTCGCCCTTGGTCTTCGGCTCGATCGCGATCTGGATGACCGGCTCGGGGAATTCCATGCGCTCGAGGATAACCGGCTTCAGCGGATCGCAGAGCGTATCGCCAGTGGTGGTTTCCTTAAGGCCAGCCAGAGCAACGATGTCGCCGGCAAAGGCTTCTTCGATGTCTTCACGGCTGTTGGAGTGCATCTGCAGCATACGGCCGACGCGCTCGCGCTTGTCCTTGACCGTGTTGATGACAGACGTACCCTTTTCGAGCTTGCCCGAGTAGATACGTGCGAAGGTCAGCGAACCAACGAAGGGGTCGTTCATGATCTTGAACGCGAGCATGGAAAGCGGCTCGCTGTCGTCGGCATGACGCTCGATCTCGGCTTCGGTCTTGAAGTCGATACCCTTGATCGCCGGGATGTCCAGCGGAGAAGGAAGGTAGTCGACAACAGCGTCGAGAAGCGGCTGAACGCCCTTGTTCTTGAACGCGGTACCGCAGAACATCGGGTGGAACTTCACGTCGATGGTGCCGCGGCGAACGAGCGCACGGATCTTGTCGTTGTCGGGCATGATGCCGTTCAGGTAGTCTTCCATCGCTTCTTCGTCGATCTCGACAACGGTCTCGATCAGCTTTTCGCGATATTCGTCAGCCTTGGCCTTCATGTCATCAGGGATCTCGACGACGTCCCACTGGGCGCCGAGCGATTCGTCGCGCCAGATGAGTGCGTTCATCTCGATCAGGTCGATAACGCCCTTGAACTCGGTCTCAGCGCCGATCGGCAGCTGCATGACGACGGCGATGGCGCCGAGACGGGTCTTGATCATCTCTACCGAGCGGTAGAAGTCAGCACCGGTCTTGTCCATCTTGTTGCAGAAGATCATGCGCGGAACATGATACTTCTCAGCCTGACGCCAGACGGTTTCCGTCTGCGGCTCAACACCGGCGTTGGCGTCGAGCAGCGCGATGGCGCCGTCGAGAACGCGCAGCGAACGCTCGACTTCAATGGTGAAGTCGACGTGGCCGGGGGTGTCGATGATGTTGAAGCGGCGCATCTTGCCGTCGCGACCCTTCCAGAAGGTCGTGGTGGCTGCGGAGGTGATGGTGATACCACGCTCCTGCTCCTGCTCCATCCAGTCCATCGTGGCAGCGCCATCATGAACTTCGCCGATCTTGTGCGACTTACCGGTGTAATAAAGAATACGCTCGGTGGTCGTCGTCTTGCCGGCGTCGATATGCGCCATGATACCGAAATTGCGGTAGTCTTCGATTTTATATTCGCGAGCCATAATGGACTGCCTTTCGATATGCGACCGGTTAAGATTACCAGCGGTAATGCGAGAATGCGCGGTTGGCGTCGGCCATCTTGTGCGTGTCTTCGCGCTTCTTGACAGCGGAACCGCGGTTGTTCGCAGCGTCCATGAGTTCGCCGGAAAGGCGATCGACCATGGTCGTTTCGTTACGCTTGCGCGCAGCGGTGATCAGCCAGCGGATGGCCAGAGCCTGACGGCGCTCGGGGCGAACGTCGACCGGAACCTGATACGTGGCACCACCAACGCGGCGCGAACGCACTTCAACGTGCGGAGCAACGTTGTCGAGGGCCGAATGGAACACGCCGAGCGGCTCCTGCTTCGTCTTGCCCTGAACGACGTCGAATGCGCCGTAAACGATGCTTTCTGCGACCGACTTCTTGCCGTGAAGCATGATGGCGTTCATGAACTTGGTGACGACCAGATCGCCGAACTTCGGATCCGGGTTGATCTCACGCTTTTCTGCACTATGGCGACGGGACATATTCTTTGTCTCTCAATGTTATTGACGCTTTACCACGCGGAGAACCTCGCGCAGCGCCGGAATTTGTTAAACCGAATTACTTCGGACGCTTCGCACCGTACTTGGAGCGGCGCTGCTTGCGGTTCTTGACGCCCTGGGTATCGAGAACACCGCGGATGATGTGGTAACGAACGCCCGGCAAGTCCTTTACGCGGCCGCCGCGGATCATGACCACGGAGTGTTCCTGAAGGTTGTGACCTTCGCCAGGAATGTAGCCGATGACTTCGAAGCCGTTGGTGAGGCGGATCTTGGCAACCTTACGCAGAGCCGAGTTCGGCTTCTTCGGGGTCGTCGTGTAAACGCGGGTGCAAACACCACGCTTCTGCGGGTTTTCCTGAAGAGCAGGAACCTTGTTGCGCTTTACCTGTGCCTGGCGAGGCTTGCGGATCAGCTGGTTTACGGTAGGCATATAACCATCCCTTGCAAAAACTACTTTAGCCACCCTCACGGGTGGCGGCTATGCCGTTGCCGGCGACGATGCACGCATATATCCTCATGCGCAAAACGTGGCCCGATCCGTTTTCACGGATGGACCACCAAGAGCAGAGGACACCGGATGAGGCGTCTTGCGTGCAACATTCGTGTCTTCTACGTGCAATGGAGACCCGTTTGAGATGATGTTCGGGAAAAAGCTTTCCGAACGGCCAGCACCCACAGAGGCTCCGATGGCGGGCGTACTACTGTTTTAGCCAGCTTTCGTCAAGGGTGAATCCACATTTTGCGCCGCCACCCATGGCCGCAAAGCCCGCGTCCGGGCCATTTCCAACGCGCTTTAACATAAGTCGGCGCAGAAGGCAGCGATTTTGACCTCGACGCTTTGGCTTTTCACAAAATCCGTCTATTGATTCCCTCAGGGCGGGCCGGATCGGTTTCGCCCCCGCGGGACCGATTCCATCGGCCCGCATGACAGCAACGAAAGATCAAGGAACCGCGTCATGAGCACCCTCCCCGACAACGATAATGGACGCGACGAGCCGATGGTCTTCATCGTCATCGGCAAGGCTTACGAGACCGACAACTCCGAGGGCATCGACATCCACGTCATCCTGCGGGCGCCGGATGACGACACCGCCGTGCGCGAGACGCTGAACGCACTTTCCGAGGAAGGTTTCATCGAAGCCGACCTCGACCAGATCGGCATGCTGACGGAGGTTCCGGACGAGGAGCCGCACGCTTCCGCCTATCAGGGCGCACTCGAAGGCGAAGTCGCCATCATCCGCTTCGCCTGAGGGGCAGACATATGACGGTCAGACGTGTCGTCGCCAATATAGCAACGCCCGAGCCCGCACGGGCGCAGGCGTTCTATGGCGATATTCTCGGCATGCCCGTCGCGATGGATCACGGCTGGATCGTCACCCATGCCGGCCCGCTCGAAGCGCGCGCACAGGTCAGCTTCGCACGCGAAGGCGGCTCCGGCACTGCTGTGCCGGACCTTTCGATCGAGGTCGATGATTTCGATGAAGTCCATGCCAAAATCTTGAAGGCGGGCCTGCCGATCGAATATGGCCCCGTTAGCGAGACGTGGGGCGTCCGCCGGCTCTTTCTGCGCGATCCCTTTGGTAAACTGATCAATATATTAAGTCACTTATAGATTATATACTTTTAATACAGTAGTATTATTTGATTATACGTTGAACAATACCGTGATATGATGTTTACATGGCCCCGACACGAGATTCCGGTGACGGGTTGAATACTATATCGTCGGCAGACATTATTGATGACATTTATGAGGCAGCGCTTTTCCCCGATCGTTGGGCGAAGGTGATTGCCGCCATCGGCCACCGGCTTGACTTCTGGGGTGGCGCCCTCACCTGGGGCAAGGGTGAGGAGGAAGCCTGGCTTTATACGCCCAATTTCCAGGAACTGATGCAGGCCTTCATGGAGGGCGGCTGGAATCACCGCAACGATCGCCTCACCCGCGCGATCCGCGAGGGACAATTTTCCTTCGTGCAGGATTTCGACGTCTTCACCCATGATGAATGGGCTGGGCTGCCGATTGTGCGTGACTTCCTCGTGCCGCGTGGATTGGGATATGGGGCGGCCACCCAGGTTGCACCGCCTGATCATCCGGAAATGACGGTGCTTTTCGAGCGCAAGCTGGAGAGTGGCGTCATCGGGCCGGAGACCATGGCGGCGCTCGGCGGGCTGAGGCCGCATATTGCCCGCAGCCTTACGCTTGCAACCCGGCTGCAGCGGCAGAAGGCCGATGCCATGACGCTCGGCCTCAACGCCATTGGGGCACCGGCCGCGGTGCTGCAGGCAAGCGGACGCATTCTCTCCGCCAACGACCTTTTTGTGTCGCTGCAGAAATCCATTTCGACCCGCGCCCGTGACAGGATCGTCATCTCCGACGAAAGAGTGAACCGGCTTCTCTATAAGGCGCTCGCTGGTCACGCTATCGGCTCGTTTCCCCTGCCCACCAACGAGGACGGAGCCTGCATCCTTCACGTCATACCCCTGCGCAAGAATGCACTCGACTTGTCACCGAATGGCAGCGCCATCGTGCTGATATCCCAGCCCATGGGCACCATTGCCGATGCGAGCACCCTGCTGAAGGGGCTGTACGACCTCACCAGAGGCGAAGCCCGCGTTGCGCTGGAAATCATGAAGGGTCTTTCGCTTCCCGCCGTCGCGAAGCAATTGCAGATCTCCCACGAAACGGTTCGCAGCAACGCCAAGTCGATCTATGCGAAGACCGGCAGCACCGGTCAGGCCGATCTCGTTCGCCGGCTTTCCGTTCTGACCCGCTACAACATCCGCGAACAGGGCTGATCCCGGCGCCGGGCTTCAGGGCGCCGTCAATGAGAGACTGGGAAATGGGGTGGCCGCCGAAAGGCCGCTCCATGCCAGGGCCCGCACAAACAAAAACGCCCGGATTGCTCCGGGCGTTTTCATTGAACTTTGGCGAGGCTTCGCAAAGCCCCTGCCCCTGCCTGACCTTATTCGGCAGCCGGAGCCTGGTCCGTCATGTCCTGCAGCATCTGGTTGGCAGAACCTGCACCCGTACCCTTGCGGCGTTCCTCGAGAATGAGGTCGTCGCGCGAGGTGGCGATGCGGCGGATCTGCGTCATGGTGCCGCCGGTACCGGCCGGGATGAGGCGGCCGACGATGACGTTTTCCTTGAGGCCCTGCAGCGTGTCCGTCTTGCCGGCGATCGCAGCTTCCGTGAGAACCTTGGTGGTTTCCTGGAAGGATGCGGCCGAGATGAAGGACGGCGTCTGCAGCGAAGCCTTGGTGATACCAAGCAGAACAGGATCGCCGTAAGCCGGCTTCTTGCCCTCTTCGATCAGACGGTCATTCATGTCGTCCAGCTCGATACGGTCGACATTGTCGCCAACGATGTACTGGCTGTCACCGGCATCGGTGATCTCGACCTTCTGCAGCATCTGGCGAACGATCACCTCGATGTGCTTGTCGTTGATCACAACGCCCTGCAGTCGGTAGACTTCCTGGATTTCGTTCACGAGGTAGGAAGCCAGAGCCTCCACGCCCTTGATCGCCAGAATGTCGTGCGGTGCCGGGTTGCCGTCGAGAATGTATTCGCCCTTCTCGATGTAGTCGCCTTCCTGAAGATGGAAGGGCTTGCCCTTCGGGATCAGGTATTCGACCGGCTCGACGCCGTCTTCCGCAGGCTCGATCATCACGCGACGCTTGTTCTTGTAGTCGCGGCCCAGCCGGATCGTACCATCGATCTCTGCGATGATGGCGTGATCCTTCGGACGACGGGCTTCGAACAGTTCGGCAACGCGCGGCAGACCGCCGGTGATGTCCTTCGTCTTGGCGCTTTCCAGCGGCGAACGTGCAAGCACGTCACCCTGGGAGACCTTCGCACCCGGCTCGACCGACAGGATGGCGTCGACCGAGAGCTGGAAGCGGGCTTCGCCACCACGGGCAAGCTTCGCAACCGCACCGGACGCGTCCTTGATGACGATCGCAGGCTTGAGGTCCGAACCGCGCGGCGTCGAACGCCAGTCGATGACCTGACGCTTGGTGATGCCGGTGGATTCGTCGGTCGCTTCCAGAACGGAGAGGCCGTCGACGAGGTCTTCGAAGTGAACGGTACCTTCCACTTCCGTCATCATCGGACGGGTGTAGGGGTCCCACTCCGCAAGACGCTGACCGCGCTTAACCTTGTCGCCATCGTCCACGAAGATCTTCGAACCGTAAGCGACACGCTGCGTGGAACGTTCCGCGCCGCGCTCGTCCAGGATCGTAACGGACATGTTACGGCCCATGGCGATGAGAACGCCTTCGGAGTTCCGCAGGATGTTGCGGTTCTTGATCTGGATCGTGCCTTCATACGAAGCTTCGAGGAACGACTGGTCGACCACGTTCGCCGTACCGCCAAGGTGGAAGGTACGCATGGTAAGCTGCGTGCCCGGTTCACCGATCGACTGTGCGGCAATGACGCCAACGGCTTCGCCCATGTTGACAGGCGTACCGCGTGCAAGGTCACGACCGTAGCAGACGCCGCAGACGCCGATCTGCACTTCGCAGGTAAGCGCCGAGCGGATGCGGACGGACTGGATGCCGGCCTTCTCGATGGTGGCAACGTCGGCTTCGTCGATCAGCGTTCCAGCCTTGACGATGTTTTCGCCAGTGACCGGATTGTCGATATCATCCAGAGCCGTACGGCCGAGGATACGTGCGCCGAGCGAGGCAACGACCTGACCGGCATCGACGATGGCGGTCATGGTGAGGCCCTTGTCGGTGCCGCAATCCCTGGAGTTGACGATGCAATCCTGCGCGACGTCGACGAGACGACGGGTCAGGTAACCCGAGTTCGCGGTCTTCAGGGCGGTATCTGCGAGACCCTTACGGGCACCGTGGGTCGAGTTGAAGTACTCGTTAACGGTCAGGCCTTCCTTGAAGTTCGAGATGATCGGCGTCTCGATGATTTCACCCGACGGCTTCGCCATCAGGCCGCGCATGCCGCCCAGCTGACGCATCTGGTTCGGAGAACCACGAGCACCCGAGTGGGACATCATGTAGATGGAGTTCATCGGCTTCTGGCGGCCCGTTTCCGGATCGAACTCGACAGCCTTGATGCGTGCCATCATTTCTTCGGCGACCTTTTCGGTTGCCTTGCCCCAGGCGTCGACAACCTTGTTGTACTTTTCGCCCTGGGTGATGAGACCATCATTATACTGCTGTTCGTATTCCTTCACGAGAGCTTCGGTGTCGCCGACGATCTTCACCTTGCTGTCCGGAATGACCATGTCGTCCTTGCCGAACGAAATGCCGGCGCGGCAGGCATGGGCAAAGCCGAGCTGCATGATGCGGTCGCAGAAGATGACCGTGTCTTTCTGGCCGCAATGACGGTAGACCGTGTCGATCATCTTGGAGATGTTCTTCTTGGTCATTTCCTGGTTGCAGACGTCGAAAGGCACGTTGACGTTCTTCGGCAGAAGTTCGCCAATCAGCATACGGCCGGGGGTCGTTTCATGGATCTTCGAAACCGGCTTGCCATCGGCATCCACGGTCTTGAAGCGGCCGCGGATCTTGGCATGCAGCGTCACGACCTTGTTTTCAAGTGCGTGATGCAGCTCACCGATATCCGAGAAGGCCATGCCTTCGCCCGGCTCGTTCTGGTTCATGATCGACAGGTAGTAGAGGCCGAGAACCATGTCCTGCGACGGAACGATGATCGGGTGACCGTTCGCCGGATGCAGGATGTTGTTGGTCGACATCATCAGCACGCGTGCTTCCAGCTGGGCTTCCAGCGAAAGCGGCACGTGAACAGCCATCTGGTCACCGTCGAAGTCGGCGTTGAAGGCCGTGCAGACGAGCGGGTGCAGCTGGATGGCCTTGCCTTCGACCAGCATGGGTTCGAAAGCCTGGATACCCAGACGGTGCAGCGTCGGTGCGCGGTTCAGAAGAACCGGATGCTCGCGGATAACCTCGTCGAGGATATCCCAGACCTCAGGCTTTTCCTTTTCAACCAGCTTCTTGGCCTGCTTGACGGTCGAGGAGTAACCCTTGGCGTCGAGGCGGGCGTAGATGAACGGCTTGAACAGTTCGAGCGCCATCTTCTTCGGCAGGCCGCACTGGTGCAGCTTCAGTTCCGGACCGGTCACGATGACCGAACGACCGGAATAGTCGACGCGCTTGCCGAGAAGGTTCTGGCGGAAGCGGCCCTGCTTGCCCTTGAGCATGTCGGAGAGCGACTTCAGCGGACGCTTGTTGGCACCCGTGATGACGCGACCGCGACGGCCGTTATCGAACAGCGCATCGACGGATTCCTGCAGCATACGCTTTTCGTTGCGGATGATGATGCCAGGTGCGCGAAGCTCGATCAGGCGCTTCAGACGGTTGTTACGGTTGATGACGCGGCGATAGAGATCGTTGAGGTCGGACGTCGCGAAACGGCCGCCATCCAGCGGAACCAGCGGACGCAGGTCCGGCGGAATGACCGGAACGACCTTCATGATCATCCATTCAGGACGGTTACCAGACTCCATGAAGTTCTCGACGATCTTCAGGCGCTTCATCAGCTTCTTCTGCTTGAGATCAGACGTGGTCTCAGCAAGTTCGGCACGCAGGTCGCCGGCGATCTTTTCGAGGTTCATCGAAGCCAACATCTCGTAGATGGCTTCAGCGCCGATCATGGCGGTGAACTGGTCTTCGCCGAACTCGTCGACGGCGATCATGTACTCTTCTTCGGACAGAAGCTGGTTCTGCTTCAGCGAAGTCAGGCCAGGCTCGGTGACGATGTAGTTCTCGAAATAAAGAACGCGTTCTACATCCTTCAGGGTCATGTCGAGCAGGGTCGAGATACGCGAAGGAAGCGACTTCAGGAACCAGATATGGGCAACCGGCGCTGCGAGCTCGATGTGGCCCATGCGCTCACGGCGAACGCGCGACAGCGTGACTTCGACGCCGCACTTTTCGCAGATGATGCCCTTGTACTTCATGCGCTTGTACTTGCCGCACAGGCACTCATAGTCCTTGATCGGTCCGAAGATGCGCGCGCAGAAAAGACCGTCACGCTCAGGCTTGAACGTACGGTAGTTGATGGTTTCCGGCTTCTTGATCTCGCCGTAGGACCACGACAGGATTTTTTCCGGCGAAGCAATCGAAATCCGGATGGAATCGAAATGCTGCGCAGGCACCTGAGGATTGAAAAGATTCATGACCTCTTGGTTCATGCCTTGTCTCCTTGAGAGGCTAGCTGCTGCCCCTGTTTGCATCCGGACCGGTTTCTTCCCGGGTCGCCGTCCAGAGCTTTAAATACGGATTAACCGCACAATGCGGCGAAAGTGTCCCACGCCAGCCGGGCTGACGGGAAACCGGCGGGCGCCCGGAAGGCGCCCGCCTCTCTCATTTTTATTCCGCCGCGTCGGGCAGCTGGTCTTCTGGCTGGTTCTCGATCTTCGAGTTTTCCAGCTCAACCGAAAGACCGAGCGACCGCATTTCCTTGACGAGAACGTTGAAGCTCTCCGGAATACCGGCCTCAAAGGTATCGTCGCCACGGACGATCGCTTCGTAGACCTTGGTGCGGCCGGCCACGTCGTCCGACTTGACGGTCAGCATTTCCTGCAGCGTGTAGGCCGCGCCGTATGCTTCCAGAGCCCAGACTTCCATTTCCCCGAAGCGCTGTCCGCCGAACTGCGCCTTGCCGCCCAGCGGCTGCTGGGTAACGAGCGAGTAAGGACCGATCGAGCGAGCGTGGATCTTGTCGTCGACAAGGTGGTTCAGCTTGATCATGTACATGTAGCCGACGGTGACCTTGCGGTCGAACGGCTCACCGGTACGACCGTCATAAAGGACGGACTGACCGGATTCATGCAGACCTGCCTTCTTCAGCATCGCGGCGACGTCGGGCTCATGCGCACCGTCGAAGACCGGGGTCGCGATGGAAACACCGCGCTTGGCTTCTTCGGCAAGCTTCACCAGCGAGTCGTCGTCGAAACGCTGAACCTCGTCATTGGCTTCAGACGCGTAGATTTCCGTCAGCTCGCTGCGAAGCTCGCTGATGTCCATCGTCTTGCGATACTCTTCGAGCATCTCGCCGATCTTCTTGCCCATGCCTGCGCATGCCCATGCGAGGTGGGTTTCGAGGATCTGGCCGACGTTCATGCGCGAAGGCACGCCGAGCGGGTTCAAGCAGATGTCGACATGCGTGCCGTCTTCGAGGAACGGCATGTCCTCGACAGGAACGATACGCGAGACGACGCCCTTGTTACCGTGACGGCCGGCCATCTTGTCGCCCGGCTGGATCTTGCGCTTAACAGCAACGAAGACCTTGACCATCTTCATGACGCCCGGAGGCATTTCATCGCCGCGCTGGACCTTTTCGACCTTGTCCATGAAGCGCTGTTCAAGGCGCGACTTGGATTCATCGTACTGGCCGCGAAGCGCTTCGAGTTCGGACTGGGCCTTCTCGTCTTCGACCGCGAACATCCACCACTGCGAGCGGGGATATTCGGAGACGACGGCGTTGGAAAGCTCGACGCCCTTCTTGAAGCCCTTCGGACCGGCGATGGAAATGTGGCCACGCAGCATGTCGATCAGGCGGCCGTAGACGTTACGGTCGAGGATCGCCTGCTCGTCGTCGCGGTCCTTCGCTAAGCGCTCGATCTCTTCGCGCTCGATAGCCATCGCGCGCTCGTCCTTCTCCACACCGTGACGGTTGAAGACGCGGACTTCGACGACCGTACCAAACGTGCCCGGAGGCATGCGCATGGAGGTGTCGCGAACGTCGGAAGCCTTTTCACCGAAGATGGCGCGCAGAAGCTTTTCTTCCGGCGTCATCGGGCTTTCGCCCTTCGGCGTGATCTTGCCGACGAGGATGTCGCCCGGCTGAACTTCCGCACCGATGTAAACGATACCGGCTTCGTCGAGGTTCTTCAGCGCTTCCTCCGAAACGTTCGGAATGTCGCGCGTGATTTCTTCCGGACCAAGCTTCGTGTCGCGCGCCATCACTTCGAATTCTTCGATGTGGATGGAGGTGAACACGTCATCGGAAACGATACGTTCCGACATCAGGATCGAGTCTTCGTAGTTGTAGCCGTTCCAGGGCATGAACGCGACGAGCGCGTTGCGGCCGAGAGCCAGATCGCCGAGGTCGGTCGACGGACCATCCGCGATGATATCACCCTTGGAGATGATGTCGCCGACGGAAACCAGCGGGCGCTGGTTGACGCAGGTGTTCTGGTTCGAACGCTGGAACTTCTGCAGACGGTAGATGTCAACACCGGACTTGCCGGCATCGAGGTCTTCCGTGGCGCGGATAACGATACGGGTCGCATCCACCTGATCGACCACACCGCCACGACGGGCTGCAATGGCAGCACCGGAGTCACGGGCAACGATCGGCTCCATGCCGGTACCGACGAACGGTGCCTCGGCGCGCAGAAGCGGAACGGCCTGACGCTGCATGTTCGAGCCCATGAGAGCGCGGTTGGCGTCGTCGTTTTCCAGGAACGGAATGAGAGCCGCTGCGACCGAAACGAGCTGTTTCGGCGAAACGTCCATCAGGTTGATGTTGTCACGCGGTGCGAGCATAACTTCGCCCGAGTGACGGCAGACGACGAACTCTTCCGAGAACGAACCGTCTTCATTGAGCGGCGCATTGGCCTGCGCGACGTAATACTTCGCCTCTTCCATGGCGGAGAGGTAGATCACGTCGTTGGTCACCTTGCCGTCCACGATCTTGCGGTACGGGCTTTCGATGAAGCCGTACTTGTTGACGCGGGCGAAGGTTGCAAGCGAGTTGATCAGACCGATGTTGGGGCCTTCAGGCGTTTCGATCGGGCAAATACGGCCGTAGTGGGTCGGGTGAACGTCGCGGACTTCGAAGCCGGCGCGCTCGCGGGTCAGACCACCCGGTCCAAGAGCCGAAAGACGGCGCTTGTGGGTGATTTCCGAAAGCGGGTTCACCTGGTCCATGAACTGCGACAGCTGCGAGGAACCGAAGAATTCGCGAACGGCGGCGGCTGCCGGCTTCGCGTTGATCAGATCCTGCGGCATCACGGTGTCGATTTCGATCGAGGACATACGTTCCTTGATCGCACGTTCCATGCGCAGAAGGCCCAGACGATACTGGTTTTCCATCAGCTCGCCGACAGAACGAACACGGCGGTTGCCGAGGTTGTCGATGTCGTCGATTTCGCCCTTGCCGTCGCGCAGTTCGACCAGCATCTTGACGACGGCGAGGATGTCTTCCTTGCGCAGCGTGCGCACGGTGTCTTCCGCATCGAGGTCGAGGCGCATGTTCATCTTGACGCGGCCAACGGCCGACAGGTCGTAACGCTCCGCATCGAAGAACAGCGAGTTGAACATCGCTTCCGCCGATTCCATGGTCGGCGGCTCACCCGGACGCATGACGCGGTAGATGTCGAACAGGGCTTCCTGGCGGTTCTCGTTCTTGTCGGCCGACAGCGTGTTGCGGATATAGGCGCCAACATTGACGTGGTCGATGTTGAGGACCGGAATCTCGTCAAAGCCGGACTGCAGGATGAGACCGAGGGTCTTCTCGTCGATTTCGTCGCCGGCTTCGAGATAGATTTCACCCGTCTCGTAGTTGACGATGTCTTCGGCCAGATAGTTGCCGTAGAGGTCTTCGTCGGTCGCTTTCAGCGCCTTGAGGCCTTTCTCCGTCAGCTGGCGGATCAGGCGCGGGGTCAGCTTCTTGCCACCCTCGACCACAACTTCGCCGGTATCGGCGTCGATCATGTCGGTGATGACCTTGGCGTTCTTCAGCGTTTCAGGCTGGAACGGAATGCGCCAGCCGTCGCCGTCGCGCTCATAAGAAGCCTTGGTGTAGAAGGTCGACAGAATGTCTTCGCCATCCATGCCAAGCGCCATCAGCAGCGAGGTCACGGGGATCTTGCGGCGACGGTCGATACGCGCATAGACGATGTCCTTGGCGTCGAATTCGATGTCGAGCCAGGAACCGCGATAGGGGATGACGCGGGCAGCAAACAGCAGCTTGCCGGAAGAATGGCTCTTGCCCTTGTCGTGATCGAAGAACACGCCCGGCGAACGGTGCATCTGCGAAACGATGACACGCTCGGTACCGTTGACGATGAACGTACCGTTATTGGTCATGAGCGGCATGTCGCCCATGTAAACGGACTGTTCCTTGATGTCCTTGATGGACTTCGCGCCCGTATCTTCATCGATATCGAACACGATGAGGCGCAGCGTCACTTTCAGCGGCGCAGCATAGGTCAGATCGCGCTGACGGCATTCCTCGACGTCGAACTTCGGCGCTTCGAATTCGTAGGACACGAATTCGAGCATGGAGGCGCCGGAAAAATCGGTGATCGGGAATACGGACTTGAATACGGCATTCAATCCCTCGTCGGGACGGCCACCCTTGGGCTCGTCAACCATGAGAAACTGGTCGTACGAAGCCTTCTGAACCTCGATGAGGTTCGGCATTTCCGCTACTTCTGGAATTTTGCCGAAAAACTTGCGTACGCGCCTGCGACCGTTAAACGAAAGGGTCTGAGCCATCGTCGCTCCTTTAAAAATTGCATCCGGGCCTGCAACGGACGGGAACCGATGGCCAGTCGATCCCGTCAAGCAATGGGTATCATCAATCTCGTTCCACATCCCGGATCGATCAGGCCGGATTGCCTAGATGAGCCGGTTCGGAACCATTCTCTTGAAGAACCCATTACCCAAAAGCCATTTTCACGCGGCTTTTGGGTAATGAGTTTTAAAAACGATGACGACGGAAAGGGGCATCAAGCCCCTTCCCGCCAGCAATCGCAAGATTACTTAACGTCAACCTTGGCGCCTGCGTCTTCAAGCTTCTTCTTGAGATCAGCAGCTTCAGCCTTGGAAACAGCTTCCTTGACAGCCTTCGGAGCGCCTTCAACGAGGTCCTTGGCTTCCTTGAGGCCGAGGCCGGTGATAGCGCGGACTTCCTTGATGACGTTGATCTTGTTGGCGCCAGCGTCAACCAGGATCACGTCGAATTCAGTCTTTTCTTCTTCAACAGCAGCAGCAACGCCAGCACCGCCAGCAGCAGCAACGGCTACCGGAGCAGCAGCGGAAACGCCCCACTTTTCTTCGAGAAGCTTGGACAGTTCTGCAGCTTCCAGAACGGTCAGCGAGGAGAGGTCTTCTACGATCTTTGCGAGATCAGCCATTTTGATAGTTCCTTTTGTTCAGTTCGAACCAGTTTGAATATTTACAGCGAAAAACCGCCTTAAGCGGCTTCGTCCTTCTTGGCGTAAGCCGAGAACACGCGGGCAAGCTGGCTTGCCGGTGCTGCAACAACCGTAGCGACGCGAGTTGCCGGGGCATTGAGAAGGCCCAGCAGCTTTGCACGCAGCTCGTCCAGCGAAGGCAGGGTCGCAAGCGACTTGACTGCTTCGGCGTTGAGCGTGGTTGCGCCCATGGCGCCGCCCAAAACAACGACCTTGTCGTTGGTCTTGGCGAAATCCATGACGACTTTCGGAGCGATCATCGGGTCAGTGCTGTATGCAATCAGCGTCTGTCCCTTGAAGAGATTGGTCATCCCTTCCGACTCCGTACCCTGAAGAGCGATCTTGGCCAGGCGGTTCTTCGCGACCTTGACGGTGCCTCCGGCAGCGCGCATCTTCGAACGGAAGTCGTTCATCTGCGCAACGGTGACACCAGCATAGTGGGCCACGACAACCGAACCGGAAGCCTTGAAGACTTCGTTCAGCTCCGTGACGAATTCGCGTTTTTCCGCTCTTTCCACTGTCTGTCTCCAGTAGACGGGAACACAACATGTGAACCCGTCGGGTTTGCCTTTGCCCCAAGGGACCTTTTTACAAAGATCCCGAGCGACGCTCGAGGATCCTGTCCCCCGCTCTGTCGCCGCAAACGGCTTCAGGCACAGGCACACCAGGTTCGAACCGGACAGTCAGGCATCGACAGATGCCTCAAATCCAGCCTCACCCGTCTCATGCAGGCTAAATGATTAAGGCCAGGCCCCGAAAGACATAGCCACCCGCAATCTCGGACAGGAGTTCCGGGTTTCCCCGGAAATCTCCGGCTCCCTGGGAGCCGGAAATTCTTTTATTCACACTCCCCTTGGGAAGCGCGAGAATTGATTAAGCGGTAACCGACGAAGGGTCGATCTTGACGCCCGGACCCATGGTCGAGGAAATCGCGACGCGCTTGACGTAGTTGCCCTTGGCACCGGTCGGCTTTGCCTTGATGACGGCATCGGCGAAAGCCTTGATGTTTTCTTCAAGAGCCTTGGCGTCGAACGAAGCCTTGCCAACGCCAGCGTGTACGATACCGGCCTTTTCGACGCGGAATTCGACAGCGCCGCCCTTGGATGCCTTGACAGCACCGGCAACGTCCATGGTCACGGTTCCGACCTTCGGGTTCGGCATCATGCCACGCGGGCCGAGTACCTTGCCGAGACGGCCGACGAGCGGCATCATGTCCGGGGTCGCGATGCAACGATCGAAGTCGATCTTGCCGCCCTGAACGATTTCAACCAGTTCCTCCGCACCGACGACGTCAGCGCCGGCAGCCGTGGCTTCATCAGCCTTGGCGCCACGGGCGAAGACGGCGACGCGAACGTCACGGCCGGTGCCGTTCGGCAGGTTGACAACGCCACGAACCATCTGGTCCGCATGGCGCGGGTCAACGCCGAGGTTCATCGAAACTTCAACGGTTTCGTCGAACTTGGCGACAGCACGTTCCTTGACCATCGAGATGGCGTCGGTGAGAACGTAAAGCTTGTTGGGATCCACGCCTTCGCGGATCTTCTGAATGCGCTTTGCTACCTTGGCCATGATCAACCTACCACTTCCAGGCCCATGGCGCGGGCAGAGCCCTCAACCATTGCCATTGCGCCTTCGATGTCGGCTGCGTTCAGATCCTTCATCTTGGCTTCAGCGATCGTCTTGACCTGAGCCTTGGTGATGGAGCCGACCTTGGCGCCCTTGCCAGGCGTCTTGGAACCGGAGGTGATCTTAGCTTCCTTCTTCAGCCAGTAGGTCATCGGCGGCTGCTTCATGACGAAGGTGAAGGACTTATCCTGGTAATAGGTGATGACGACCGGGATCGGCATACCCTTTTCCATTTCCTGCGTGGCGGCATTGAACGCCTTGCAGAATTCCATGATGTTAATGCCACGCTGACCAAGTGCCGGACCGATCGGCGGGGACGGATTGGCCGCCCCGGCCTTTACCTGCAACTTGAGCTGGCCTGCAACTTTCTTAGCCATATCTCTCTGCCTTTCAATTCAAACCGGTTACCCGGCTTCTCTTAAGCCGGATCGCTCCGGCGGCTGCGGTTGCGTGGTGCGGCGCCCTGCCCCGGCTTAAAGAGCCAGTTAGCCTTCCACGCGCTTGGGGCCTTACCCCGCCAATCAGACCTTTTCGACCTGATTGTATTCCAGCTCGACCGGTGTCGCGCGGCCGAAAATCGAAACTTCCACCTTCAGGCGCGAACGCTCTTCGTCGACATCCTGAACCACGCCGTTGAACGACGCGAACGGACCGTCGGAGACGCGAACCTGCTCGCCGATCTCGAACGAAACCGAAGACTTCGGACGCTCGACACCTTCCTGAACCTGACCGAGGATACGCTCGGCTTCATAATCGGGAATCGGAACAGGCTTGCTGTCCGAACCGAGGAAACCGGTGACCTTCGGCGTGTTCTTGATGAGGTGATAGGCCTCATCCGTCAGGTTGGCGCGCACCAGCACGTAACCCGGAAAGAACTTGCGCTCGCTATCGACCTTGCGGCCGCGACGCACCTCGACCACCTTTTCGGTTGGCACGAGGATTTTCTCGAAAAGATGATCAAGACCCTTCTGACGGGCCTTTTCCTCGATCGACTCGGCGACCTTCTTTTCGAAATTCGAATATGCGTGAACGATGTACCAGCGCGCTGCCATTTTTATTCTCCGTTCGATCCTTCTACCGGGCCTTTGACCGCGCCGTTACCGGCCTACGTTCAGCACCAGGCTGAGCAGCCAGCCGATGAGCTGGTCCGCAGCAAAGAAGAACAGAGCCGCAAAAATGACCATCACCAGCACCATAGCCGTCGAAATCATGGTCTCGCGGCGCGACGGCCAAGTGATCTTTGACGCTTCGGCGCGAACCTGCTGCAGAAACGTAAACGGATTGGTTTTGGATGCCATTGACTGCCCACGCAATTACGGCGCGTAAAGCCGAACTAATCAGCCCCACGCACCGCGTGTCTGTTTTGACCCTACATAAACACCGATTCCACTTTTAACAAGAGGAAATCGACATTCGGCGAAATTCGCCGGAAAACCGGCCCCATCTGCCATGCAGCGAAAACCGCGCTTGCGAATGGAAAGTGGCAGGGGCAGAGGGGCTCGAACCCCCGACCTGCGGTTTTGGAGACCGCCGCTCTACCAACTGAGCTATACCCCTTAGTCACCTGAAGCGGCCGCGAAATCGCTTGGCCAATTCGGTATGCGCTCCTTTAAGGTGCAGGGAAAAGAATGGCAAGTGTGTTTTTTGTTTTTTCACATTGTCTGGCAAAATAGCCGGATACATCATCCGGCCTGAAAGCCACATTCCCGAACTCCCCGTCACTCGCCACCTCAACCGCAGGAAAACTCATGAGCATTTATCTCGTCCGCCATGGCCAGACCGAATTTAATGCCGTCCGCCGCTGGCAGGGCCAGGTCGATTCGCCCCTGACCGAGACAGGACGGCAACAGGCGATACGCATGGGACGCAGGCTCGCCGCGCTGATTGAAACCGATGAGGCGCATATTTTTTCGAGCCCGCTCGGCAGGGCAAGACAGACCTGCGAGATCATCGCCGGCGAGATCGGCATGATCGATGGCGTCACCCTCGATCCCGGCCTGATGGAGATCGGCATGGGTGTTTGGGACGGCATGACGGATTACGAGATCGATCAGGAATATCCGGGCATGCGTGACGGGCTGGATCGATATGAATGGTTTTTCCATGCGCCGGGCGGCGAAAGCTTTGAGAAAATGACGGACCGGGTGGCGCGCAGCCTCAAGACCATTCAGCAGAGGCAGGCCCGCGATACGATCGTCATCTGCCACGGCATCACCAGCCGCATCCTGCGCGGCGTCTACGCAGACCTTCCGAAAGCAGAAGCGCTGCGCCTCGACGTGCCGCAGGACGCATTTTTCCATCTCAGGGACGGCGATATCGCCCGCATCGACTGCTGAGCCCGTTCGGACAATAAAAAACCCCGCTGTCTCCAGCGGGGTTTTCTCAATCCCTTGCGGGTTTGAAATTACTCGACGATCGAAGCAACGATGCCGGCGCCGCCTGCAAATCGCGCTTGCGCGCCATTTGCAGATTTTTGTTTGCCGTCGGCAGGCTTACGGCATCGTTAGCAATCGTTATTCAACGATCGAAGCCACGATGCCGGCGCCGACGGTACGGCCACCTTCGCGGATCGCGAAGCGCAGCTTTTCTTCCATCGCGATCGGAACGATCAGCTCGACGTCAACGGTCACGTTGTCGCCAGGCATAACCATTTCCGTGCCTTCCGGAAGCGTAACGATGCCCGTTACGTCCGTCGTGCGGAAGTAGAACTGCGGACGGTAGTTCGTGAAGAACGGCGTATGACGGCCGCCTTCTTCCTTCGTCAGGATGTAGGCTTCGGCCTTGAACTTCTTGTGCGGCTTAACAGAACCCGGCTTGCACAGGATCTGACCACGCTCGACGCCGTCACGGTTAACACCGCGAACCAGTGCACCGATGTTGTCGCCGGCCTGGCCCTGGTCGAGCAGCTTGCGGAACATTTCAACGCCGGTAACCGTCGTCTTCGAGGTCGGACGGATGCCGACGATCTCGACTTCTTCACCAACCTTGACGATACCGCGCTCAACGCGACCCGTCACAACCGTACCACGGCCCGAGATCGAGAACACGTCTTCGATCGGCATCAGGAACGGCTGGTCGATCGGACGCTCAGGCGTCGGGATGTAGGCGTCAACCGCAGCCATCAGCTCGCGGATCGCGTCTTCACCGATCTTCTTGTCGGAATCTTCAAGAGCGGCAAGAGCCGAACCCTTGATGATCGGGATATCGTCGCCCGGGAAGTCGTAGGACGACAGAAGTTCGCGAACTTCAAGCTCGACGAGCTCGAGAAGCTCGGCGTCGTCAACCTGGTCGACCTTGTTGAGGAACACGACGATCGCCGGAACGCCAACCTGACGGGCAAGCAGGATGTGCTCGCGGGTCTGCGGCATCGGGCCGTCGGCAGCCGAGCAAACCAGGATCGCGCCGTCCATCTGCGCAGCACCGGTGATCATGTTCTTCACGTAGTCGGCGTGGCCGGGGCAGTCAACGTGAGCATAGTGACGGTTCGGCGTCTCATACTCAACGTGGGCCGTCGAAATCGTGATACCACGAGCCTTCTCTTCAGGAGCAGCGTCGATTTGGTCATACGCCTTGAACTCGCCGAAATACTTCGTGATCGCAGCAGTCAACGACGTCTTGCCGTGGTCGACGTGACCGATCGTGCCAATGTTGACGTGCGGCTTATTGCGCTCAAACTTGCTCTTTGCCATGTGAATTGCTTCCTGTGAACGTGAAGTAGTTTTCCCGGCGAACCGGTTTGGTGTCGCCGTTTAAGGCTTTGTAAGCGAATGCGCAAGACTTAATTGTGAAAGCGTCTTCGCGCGCGCCCTAAGCGTGCCTCGAGGCCTGTATATGGTATCTGGTTGGCGACATTCAAACCCTCGCAACGGCGAGGCGGGGGTTGGCCTGGCACTCTCCTCCTCCCGCATGGCCAATCACTAAATAAGATATTTCTATCACAACTTCTTTACCTGCACCGGCATGATGGCTTAAGGACATTCCATCGCCGGGGGGAGACGGGCGACTGGAATCCGGCGCGAACGCGCCATCCCATTCCATATCTCGATCCGTTGCTTTCCCTCGCGACTTCTTTATCCGTTTCAGGACCATCCCATGGAAATCTTCACAGCCGCCGGTTTCACGGCATTCTTACAGGTCATCGCAATCGACCTCGTTCTGGCGGGCGACAATGCCATCGTCATCGGCCTTGCCGCCGCCGGTCTGCCCGCTCACCTCCGTCGCAAGGCGATCCTGGTCGGCATCATCGCCGCCACGGTGCTGCGCATCGGCTTTGCCGCCGTCACCGTGCAGCTTCTCGCCATCGTCGGCCTGCAATTGTTCGGCGGCCTGCTGCTTGCCTGGGTGTGCTGGAAGATGTGGACTGAACTGCGCGAGGCCGCAGGCTCGATCGAAGACGAGGTAACGGACGAAGAGGCGGACCTGACCAAGGGCCACAAGACCTTCTTCCAGGCCGCGACCCAGATCGTCATCGCCGATGTGTCCATGTCGCTGGATAACGTTCTTGCCGTCGCCGGCGCCGCACAGGAACATGTGACGGTGCTGATCATCGGCCTCGTCGTGTCGATCGCGCTCATGGGCCTCGCCGCCAACTTCGTCGCCAAGCTGCTGCACCGCTATCGCTGGATTTCCTATCTCGGCCTGATGGTCATCATCTATGTGGCGCTCAACATGCTCTACCACGGCACGCTCGAGGTTCTGCCCCATATCCAGCCCTATCTGGGCTGAAACGACTAGTAGAAACGCTTCTCCAGGAGGCCCGGAAACGCCAGTTTCCGGGCCTTTTTCATGGCCGGTGACCGTCAGGTCCCCTCACCCGGTTTTGCCGCCGCGGACAGGAAGAATCAATCCCAACATTTGCTGCAACATCAGGAGAAGACAGGGAAATCGTGATTTTTCGCCGATAAATTCTGACAATTGAGGTCAGCCACGGGCAAGCCTAGGGAGCTAGTCAATAAGTCATAATAATAAAAAGAAAGGTAAAGCTGCCAATGGCTTATGACTGGAGCGGCGGTCGTACCCGCCGCCTTCGCAGAATGAGGTTCGGCGTTGTCGCCAGCTCTCTCATCCTGCTGGCGCTTCTTGCGTCGCTCGTTCTTGGCTGAACGCGCCGCGCGCGCACTCCCACGCTGACCGGCGGCATGGCAAGGTTTTCAGGAACCGCCCTGCCGCCGCTCCTTTGCGGGGAAGTTCCCGCACTCAGGATTTCTTGGCCTCGACGCAATGAACCGGCTGTTTCATCTCCGGATCCGCCATCAGATCGTAAAGATCCGCCTCTTCACCCTTCGACCACCAGACATAGATACCGCCCTGATATTTGGCGCCCGACCCTGATATGACATTTGCGGCAACGGTCACGCCGTCCTTCAGCCCCAGCCGCACGAGACTGATCTGGCCCGCATTAAAATAGATCGCCTCCACCTTGTCGGCGGCGCATTGGTAGACGGTCTCCACCTTTTCGACCGCCACGTCTTTCGGAAGCGGAATCACCAGATCTTCAGCCATGGCGCCGGTAGCGACCGACATGGAGAAAGCTGCAAGGCACATAGCGGCAACGGATTTTTTCATGATGACCCTTTCGCGATTTCACCGAAGCATAAGGTCATGCCAGCAAAGCCGAAATGGGGCCGCCGCCTCTAAACATGTCAAATTTTCGGGAATATCGGCCTCGCAAACATGCGGCGGTGGCGCACAGGCCTTCACCACCTTCATTCAGGCCGGCAAGCTGTGGCAGAACCTATCGAAACAGCCAATAAACGCCGCCAAGGATCACCGTCCACATCAACAGGGATATGGCCAATACGGTGAGATAGTTTCGAAATCGTCTGGTCATCCGCCCACATTGCCGGCGAGCCGTCATAGGACAGCCGCAGCCGTTGAATTGCTGGATGCGGATCAAACCGCAAGATCAACTCTTTCTATCAAGAGATTGAATCGCAAGCCATTCGCAGATTTTACCCGCCCGAAAACGGGGTTGTCCCGTTCCGCGGGTTCAACCCCGCCATCGAACGCGCTCATCCGCGATCATGGCCCTGATCGCGGATGAGAAGTAATGTCGTCTGCCGGCGAGGACGGCAAAGGCACTGAAACAAACGGGCGCAGCCGAATCTGCTCACGCCTTGTCCGAGGCAATTCCGGATAGTGCGGCGATGCCGGGACAGCGGTCATCAATCCGCCGCCCCTGCCCGTCTCAGCTCTTGAGAGCCGTGTTGCACAGGCTCCAGTAACCGCCGCCCTTCTGGATCCATTTCAGATCGCCGAGCGTGCCGTCATTCTTGTTCTTGTGATAGGAGTCGACACAGGTTTTCAGGCGAGCCTTTCCGGGCGTCTCGCTTGAATATTTCTTATCGACAGCACTCGGGAAAGCGACGCCCTTCGGGGCCTTTATCGTCGCTTTTTCGGGTTCTTTTTCGGTGGTGGCCGCGACCTGCTTGTCGTCGGCCGCATCCTCGGCGGCCGCCTCGCTGCCGCAGAACTTGGCGCGATAGTCGTTCCACTTGATGTCCTTGGCAGACCCGTCGGCTTTCGCCGCCTGATATTTCACGCTGCACTCCTTCATGGTGAGTGCGGCTGCGGGGGAGACAAACGCCGCCGATGCCAGCAGCGCAAAGGATGAGAAAATGACAACCCTGTTCAACATTGAAGACTCCCGTTTGCATGATTGCGGGCTGACTATCTGACCGGATTTTCCGCTTGTCAACGAGCAGTGCGGTATGGGCGGAAAGTCAACTCGACAAGGAACCGGAGCATTCCGATATAGCTACTTCGACCGCATCCCACGGCTAGCCACGAGAATCACGTGTTCGTGTGGCGTCAACCCTTCATCGGAACGAATTTCCTAAGTTTTCGTTAGCATACCGAACGAATAACGAGGATTTATCGATGTTGAGGATGCCGAAGACCATCTCCGCGCTCGCTCTTGGCCTCGCGATATCTGCCGCTGCTGTGATACCCGCCCATGCCTTGAGCCTCATACAGCCGGCCTATGAAACACAGGCGCAGACTTCAGATCAGCGCGCCTATCCCGCATCGGCCTTTGCGGCAGGGAAAGGCGAAGAGGCCACACCGAGCGGTTACGCCCTGTCACAAGCCGAAATCAACCACGTAAAATGGTGTGCGGCGCGCTACACGTCCTACCATCCCACCGACAACAGCTATATGGCCGCTGCGGGCACGCGGACGCAATGCCGCTCACCCTATTGATTCGGTTGCGGCCCGGGCTGCGTCTGCGGCCCGGGCCATTGTCGACAAGATAAAATTTACCTTAAATTCTAGTGATCTGAACCTTTTTCCCCGCGCGCCGTTTGAAGCGCGTGCCAAATGGGGAAAACGCGATGTTTTGGAATCTGGAAAAGCTTGAGCAGGAACGACTTGATCTGATGGAGGTCATCACGGCCCTGCGTCAAATCGAGCGCCTGTCGAAAACGGATCGCACCTCGATCTTTGAGGAAATTACGGCACATATGGGAAGGCTGAGCGAACTGGATGCGGAGAAATTGCGGATCCAGTCAGCCCTGGAGGCATGCTGAAAGAGGCGTTGGGGGACGCAAGGCCCCGACAAGACGCCGCCCCGGGACAAACACTGAGACGAGAACGCCCTTTGCACAGCTTGCAAGACACCGAAAGACGGCCGCATGTTTCCGTAGAGGCGAAAAGCCACAAGGCAGCGCTAAACAGACTTCATTGAAGTATGGAAAGAGTAGCTGGAGCGGGTAGCGGGAATCGAACCCGCGTATTCAGCTTGGAAGGCTGCTGCTCTACCATTGAGCTATACCCGCGGTGGCGATTTCGATCCGTGCAGAATGGTGGAGGGAGTTGGATTTGAACCAACGTAGGCGTAGCCAACGGATTTACAGTCCGTCCCCTTTAACCACTCGGGCATCCCTCCAGTTATCTGCGAGGATCAAGCGACCAAGCTCTTCAGATTTCGCTGCGGCGAAGCGCCGTTGCGTCGTCTGTGGCGCGTATATGACGGCCTCGTTCGTTTCTGTCAACACGCCCTTTCACGAATTTTCGGGAAAAAATTCAAACCCCTTTGCAGCCCTGTGGATTATCACGGGGGCTGGTGCGCGCCTCTTCCCGGAGATATAAGGCGCCATGAGCAAAGACGATCCCAACAACAAATCCACCCGCGACACGCACTACGCCAACCTGCGCCGTGCCGTGCGCGACGCCAAGCGCGAGCGCGGCGAAATTCCGACCCCGCAGCAGCCGCGCCGCAAGAACCGCGGCGCCGACGACTGGAAGCCGCCGCAGCTGGCGCCCGATCAGGTGCATCTTTATGGCCTGCACACCGTGCGTGCGGCACTTGCCAATCCCGAACGGCAGATCATCAAGCTTTCCGTGACGCAGAACGCCTTTGCGCGTCTCGATATCGGCGAAGCGGACGCACAGCCCTTCCCGGTGGAGATGGTTTCGCCGCAGGATATCGACAGGGTGCTCGGCCCCGAAGCCATCCACCAGGGCGTGATGCTGGAAACCCGGCCGCTGCCGGTCAAGCGTCTCGGCGCGCTGAAGGACAGCCCGCTCATCCTCGTGCTTGATCAGGTCACCGATCCGCACAATGTCGGCGCCATCATGCGTTCGGCGGTCGCCTTCAACGCCGGCGCCGTCATCACCACCATGCGCCACAGCCCAACCGAGTCAGGCGTGCTGGCGAAATCGGCTTCCGGCGCGCTCGAACTCATTCCCTATATCCAGATCACCAATCTGGCCGATGCGCTGGGCGAACTGCACAAACTCGGCTTCTTCTCCGTCGGTCTGGATTCGGAAGGCCCCGCCCCCATCGAACAGACCTTCAGCGGCGAAAAAATCGCGCTGGTGCTGGGCGCCGAAGGCAAGGGGCTGCGCCAGAAGACCCGCGAAACCGTCTCGGCGCTCGCCCGTCTCGATATGCCCGGCGAGATCAAATCGCTCAACGTTTCGAATGCGGCAGCCATCGCCCTTTATGCAACGCAGCAATTTCTGGGCAAAGCGTCGTCCTGACGCTTGCTCTTCCTTGCGAAATGGCAAAGCGCAACGCATGCTGCGCCTTTGTCATTCCGCATGGAGAAAATCTCAACATGACCGAGCAGACCATCAAACCGACCGGCGAGCTGACGCTCAGGACACTAGCCATGCCGGCCGACGCCAATCCCGCCGGGGATATTTTCGGCGGCTGGGTCATGTCACAGATGGACTTGGCAAGCGGCATCCGCGCCGCGGAGCGTTCCCGCTGTCGCGTGGTCACGGCGGCGGTCAAGGAAATGGCCTTCGAACTGCCGGTAAAGATCGGCGACACGCTGTCCATCTATACCGATATCGCCCGCGTTGGCCGCACGTCCATCACGCTGACGGTGGAAGCCTGGGCGCAGCGGTCGCGTTATGACAAGCTCGAGAAAGTCACCGCCGGAACCTTCATCATGGTGGCGATGGACGAAAACGGACAACCCACGCCCATTCCGGCCGCGGATTAAGCACGCTGCGGCGCCGGGCTCCAGCGCCGCACTCCGTTCAAGCCGCATATAGAGCAGGCAGCATCGGCACCCCACGCATTACCGGGATCATTCTTCAGCCTGGCGCAACCCTTGTCGTTCCTGCCTTGCCGTCCCTCCCGTGTCGTCATTGTGTCGCGGTGACATTTCGCCGCGAATGTGACATTGCGATTGCATGGGATTCATTCGCAGGATCATGCAGGACAGGAGTTCGGCGGGCGCCATCGCCATGCTGGCGGTTCTGCTTTTCCTTTTGCAGGGTCTCGCCAACGGCCTGACCAGCGGCAATATGGCGATGGCCGCGCTCGCGGCGGATGAAATCATCTGTTCAAGCCATATGCCGGAAGGCGGCTCCGGCAAACAGAACCCGGCCGGCAAGATCGCCGATGACTGCTGCGGCACGCTCTGCCGTCTGGCCTCGGCCACGGTCGCCGCTCTTCCCATTATTCCCGTTGAACGCGCGGACAGGATCATCCCGGCGGTCGAAGTCGCCTTTCTGAACGTCGAGGCGCTGCTACCGCCATCGCCACCCAACCTGGAATCGCGCCCACGCGCACCTCCCTCCGCTCCGCAGCGCTAGAACACTGTCCGGCCAGCCGGAATATTAATCTTCTTGCGGAGACATCCATGTCCGTTACGACCTCTTTCGAGGGCGAGCGTGCGCCTGCGCATTCCTCGTCCGCAAATCTTTACCGCGCCGTATGGCGCTGGCATTTCTATGCCGGTCTCCTCGTCCTGCCCTTCATGATATCGCTCGCCATCACCGGGGCGCTTTATCTCTTCCGGGATGAGTTCGATAATCTCCTCCACTCGGACCTGAAGCGCGTGGAGGTGGTGCAAAACGCGCCAAAAGCCCTGCCTTCCGAAATCGTGGCCGCAGCGCTCGCGGCGGTTCCCGGCACCGCCGTCAAATATACCACACCCGCCGATCCGGGCGCGTCGACGGAAATCACCATCAATACGGCGGATGGAAAGCGGGCCGTCTACGTCAATCCCTACACTGCTGAGGTTGCGGGCTCCCTGCCGGATCGCGGCACCGTCATGTGGACGATCCGCTATCTCCACAGCCTGAAATATTTCGGCACCTATGCCCGCTATCTGATCGAGATCGCCGCCGGCTGGTCCATTCTTCTCGTCGCCACCGGCATCTATCTCTGGTGGCCACGCAAACAGACCGGCGGTGTCGTCTCCGTGCGCGGCACGCCAAAAAAGCGGGTGTTCTGGCGCGATACCCACGCCGTCACCGGCATTTTCGTCGGCTTTTTCATCGTTTTCCTTGCGGTTACCGGCATGCCCTGGTCAGGCGTATGGGGTGCGAAGGTCAATGAATGGGCGAATGGCAGCAACTTCGGATATCCGGCGGGCATCCGCACCGATGTGCCGATGTCGGGCGAACATCTCGATCACGTGGCGAAAACAAGCTGGTCGCTGGAGCAGGCGAAAATCCCGGAATCAACCCATTCCGCCGAAGGCCAGCCAATCGGGATCGACGGGGCGATCGCACGTTTCGACGCGCTCGGCCTTGCCGCCGGTTACGCGGTCGCCCTGCCGGGAAAACCGAGCGGGGTTTATAGCGGCTCCGTCTATCCCGATGATCTGGCGCAACAACGTGTGGTCCATCTCGATCAATATAGCGGGGAGCCGCTGATCGACATGAGCTACGCAGATTACGGCCCGCTCGGCAAAGCGCTGGAATGGGGCATCAACGTGCATCTGGGACAGCAATATGGCCTCGCCAACCAGATCGTGCTTCTGGCGGCCTGTATCGGCATTGTGTTGCTCGCCGTGTCCGCCGGCATCATGTGGTGGAAACGCCGCCCGAAAGGGTCGCTCGGCGTGCCGCCCCTGCCGCAGGAAAAGCGAGTCCTGTACGGCCTGCTCGTCATGCTCGCCATCGGCGGCATCATCTTCCCGCTGGTGGGTGCCAGCCTGCTGGCCATGCTGGCGCTGGATCTGATCGTACAGTCCCGCCAGAAAAGACGCGCAATCTGAAAATGAAAACAGCCGGGCGAAAATCCCGGCTGTTCCCCTGTCATCGGCAATGCGACGGCAATGGCCCTCAGAACATCGTATTGTTGTTCGCCGCCGTTTCCGGAACCGGCTGGATCACGTCCCAGTGCTCGGTAATCTTGCCGTCGGTGACGCGGAAGATATCGACGATGGCCGTGCCGCGATCGCCATCTTTTTCTGTCGAATGAATGTGCAGATAGACGAGATCGCCATCGGTCGCGCTGCGCACGATACGTGCCTTCGACTGCGGGTTTTCCTTGAAATGGCCGGTGAAATAATCCACGAACCGCTTCTTGCCATCCGGCACCATCGGGTTGTGCTGCTTGTAGCTGTCGACAATGACGGCAGCCCCCTTCTCCACTTCATGCTTGTTGAAGACGGTATCGTAAAACTCGATCACCAGCTTGCGGTTGGCCTCTTCCTGGGCGAGATCGCGCGTTGCGGTTTGCGCCAGAACCGGCGCGGCCATCAGCGCGGGTGCAAGGGCAAGGGTGGCGATGGCAAGACGACGTGTCACGATATTCATGGCTGATACCTCTCAATAACCGACGGTGAAACGCTGGCGGGAATGCTGCGGCTTCTCGATTTCATCGACAAGCGCGATGGCGTAGTCTTCGAAGGAAATGCGGCTGCCCTCATCATTGCTGAGGAGATTATCCTCGCCGATGCGGAATTTGCCCGTTCTTTCACCCGGCACGAATTCGGCGGATGGCGACAGGAAGGTCCAGTCGAGCTGCTTTTCCTGTTTCAGACGGTCCAGAAACTCCGCCCCCTTGGTTGCTTCGGCCTTGTAGGCGGCCGGGAAATCCGGCAGGTCGACCACACGCTGGCCCGGCGCGATTTCAAGACTGCCGGCGCCGCCAACCACGAGATAACGCTGAACGCCGGAGGCGCGCACGGCCTCGATCAGCGTTGCGGGATCGCTGGCGGTGAAATGCACCGAGCTGATCACGGCATCGTGACCTTTGAGCAGTTCCGAAAGCCCGGCCTGATCGAAAACATCGCCCTTCTTCACCACGACATCAGGCAGATTGGCGATCTTTTCAGGATTGCGGGCGATCGCCGTCACCTGATGTCCCCGGTCGGAAAGTTCCTTCAAAATACGGGATCCGGCATTGCCGGAAGCACCGATGAGTGCGATTTTAGCCATGGCTTCTTTCCTCTTGTCACTATCGTTATTGGTCTAGATTGTAGACCGCAAAAAAGAGCTATGGTATCGCAGCCATAGCCGCAAGAAGTCAGCGGCGGCTGATCTGGTCACATGGCGATGACCTGCAGGCATGAATAAAGGGCAAGGGTAAGGACATGGCGGATACGCAAACCAAAGAAATTTTTGCCTTCGACCAGCCCTGCCCCATCCGCGACGTGCTGGACCGTATCGGCGATCAATGGAGCCTTTTGGTTCTGGAAGCCCTGCAGGGCGGCGTGCTGCGCTTCAACGAGCTGAACCGCAGGATCGACGATATTTCCAAGCAGATGTTATCGCGCACGCTGAAACGGCTGGAGGAGGATGGCTTCATCCGCCGCACGCTTTATGCCGAGGTGCCGCCGCGCGTGGAATATGAACTGACCAATCTCGGCCGATCGTTTCTGGTGCCGATGCAATTGCTGGTGCAATGGGCCGACGAGAACCACGTCCGCATCTGCAAGGCCCGCCTGCAATATTCCGAAAACGACAATCGCGGCTGACCGAAAACAGGCCGCGTCTAGCCCAACCGGTAAACCTTGCAGACCAGCCCTTCCGGCTGGCGATAGGTCGTAAAGCCCATGGCGTCATAATAGCTCTGCCCGAGCATGTTGTCCGCGCCGATGCTGGCATCGATATTCTTGAGGCCCCGCGCCTCCGCCACCCTCCGCGTCGCGGCGAAGAGGGCGGAGCCGACCCCTCTCCGCGCCGCCAGCGGGCTGACATGGGTGCCGATGATGCCCCAGCCTTCCGCCACGCCATAGGGATTGTCCGTCCGCGCATAACGCAGTGACTGAAAGCCCAGAATGCGCCCGTCCTCATCCTCGGCGACCGAGCACTCGATACGGTCGGCGTGCTGGATGTAATTCTCCAGCACCGCCGCAATATCCGTCGGCGCTTTTCGAAGGCCGGCCGAGAATATCTCGTTCTGAACCGCCGCCATTCCCGATGCATCGTCAACTCTTGCAGGGCGTATTTTCATCGATACATCACCTCATATCCGTTGCGATTGGTGCCGGGCCTCTTCCGCTCGTCTTCAGGAGCGGAAAATGAAGGAAGCGCCGAAAGCGATCAGCGCGAAACCGATCACGTGATTGATGGTGATGCTTTCCTTCAGCCAGAAGATCGAAAACAGCGCGAAGACCGCGAGCGTGATGACTTCCTGAATGGTCTTGAGCTGGGCGGTGGAATAGACTTCCGACCCTATGCGGTTCGCGGGAACGGCAAGCATATATTCGAAGAAGGCGATGCCCCAGCTGGCGACGATCGCCAGGAAGAGCGCGCTGCCCTTATGCTTGAGATGGCCATACCAGGCGAAGGTCATGAAAACATTGGAGGCGATAAGCATCAGGACAGGCCAGATATGGGCGGGGCTGATCGAAAACGGCATGATGGGTCCTGGAAAAAAGGGAGGGATGTCATGAATGCGGCAGGAGAAGGCAGTCAGAAGGGAACCCTCATTCCGCCCATATGGATTTTGCTCTAGCGCATCCGCCCGAAAACCGGAATCGATTTTCTACGGATTTTAGCAAAGCTGACTTCAGCCGCTACGCAACGCATCCGGCTGAATTTTGTTCCGCACGCTTCGTTTCCTTTTTGTACTCATTTTTTCACCGCATCCCCTTCCCTTTATGCGTGACTCCCTCCATATTTCGCGCATGGCCAGATCACCGAAAAACTCCACCTCCTCGCCCTCGGGCTTCGAGGAAGCTCCGCAATCGTCCTTCGAAGGCGCACCGCTCAGCGGCAGCGTCGCTGACTGGGTGAAGCAGCTGGAGGCGGAAGCGGAAGCCTCCTCCGTGGAAACCCAGCGCGAAATCGCCTCGAAAGCGGGCAAGCACCGCAAGAAGATCGAGATCGAAGCGCGCAAGGAAACCGAAAAAACCGCCACGAAGACCGCCAAAAACACCACGGCGTCCAAGACCGCGCGCGGCGTTTCCATCGGCGCATCGAGCGATCCGAAAACCCGCGCCGCTGCCGGTCTCAATCCGGTCGCCGGCATGGACGTATCGCTTGAGGATGCCGCCAACCTCGCGCCGGGCGCCGTCACCGCAACGGTGGACGCGCTGTCGAAGCTGATCGAGAGCGGCAATCCGCTGTTCAAGGACGGCAAGCTGTGGACGCCGCACCGCCCGGCCCGCCCGCCGAAATCGGAAGGCGGCGTCGCCATCCGCATGGCTTCGGACTACCAGCCCGCCGGCGACCAGCCGACGGCCATCAACGACCTCGTGGAAGGCATCAATTCCGGCGAACGCAGCCAGGTGCTGCTCGGCGTCACCGGCTCGGGCAAGACCTTCACCATGGCCAAGGTGATCGAGGCGACACAGCGTCCGGCTGTCATCCTCGCCCCCAACAAGACGCTCGCCGCGCAGCTCTATTCCGAGTTCAAGAACTTTTTCCCCGACAATGCGGTGGAATATTTCGTCTCCTACTACGATTATTACCAGCCGGAAGCCTATGTGCCGCGCTCCGACACCTTCATCGAGAAGGAATCCTCGATCAACGAACAGATCGACCGGATGCGCCACTCCGCCACCCGCTCGTTGCTGGAGCGCGACGACTGCATCATCGTCGCCTCGGTTTCCTGCATCTACGGTATCGGTTCGGTGGAAACCTATACGGCCATGACCTTCCAGATGCAGGTGGGCGACCGGCTGGACCAGCGCCAGCTTCTGGCCGACCTCGTGGCCCAGCAATACAAACGCCGCGACATGGATTTCCAGCGCGGTTCGTTCCGCGTGCGCGGCGATACCATCGAAATCTTCCCGGCCCACCTTGAGGATGCCGCCTGGCGCATCTCGATGTTCGGCGACGAGATCGATTCCATCACCGAATTCGACCCGCTGACCGGCCAGAAGACCGGTGACCTGCAATCCGTCAAGATTTACGCCAATTCGCACTATGTCACGCCCCGCCCGACGCTCAACGGCGCGATCAAGTCGATCAAGGAAGAGCTGAAGGGCCGCCTCGCCGAGCTGGAAAAGGCCGGACGCCTGCTGGAAGCCCAGCGGCTGGAACAGCGCACCCGCTACGATGTGGAAATGCTGGAAGCTACCGGCTCCTGCGCCGGCATCGAGAATTATTCGCGTTATCTCACCGGCCGCAATCCCGGCGAGCCGCCGCCGACTTTGTTCGAATATATCCCCGATAACGCGCTGCTGTTCATCGACGAAAGCCACGTCTCCGTCAGCCAGATCGGCGGCATGTATCGCGGCGACTTCAGGCGCAAGGCGACGCTGGCCGAATACGGTTTCCGCCTGCCCTCCTGCATGGACAACCGCCCGCTGCGCTTCGAGGAATGGGATGCGATGCGCCCGCTCACCGTCGCGGTTTCGGCAACCCCCGGCTCATGGGAAATGGAGCAATCGGGCGGCGTCTTCGCCGAACAGGTCATCCGCCCGACCGGCCTCATTGATCCGCCGGTCGAGGTGCGCTCCGCCCGCAGCCAGGTCGACGACGTTCTCGGCGAAATCCGCGAAACCGCCGCCAAGGGTTACCGTACGCTCTGCACCGTGCTGACCAAGCGCATGGCCGAAGACCTGACCGAATATCTCCATGAACAGGGCGTCCGCGTCCGTTACATGCACTCGGATATCGACACGCTGGAGCGCATCGAGATCATCCGTGACCTGCGCCTCGGTGCTTTCGACGTTCTTGTCGGTATCAACCTTTTGCGCGAAGGTCTCGACATTCCCGAATGCGGTTTCGTGGCCATCCTCGATGCCGACAAGGAAGGCTTCCTACGCTCGGAAACCTCGCTGATCCAGACCATCGGTCGCGCCGCCCGTAACGTCGACGGTAAGGTCATCCTTTATGCCGACAATATCACCGGTTCGATGAAGCGGGCGATGGAGGAAACCTCCCGCCGCCGCGAGAAGCAGATGGCCTATAATGCCGAACACGGCATCACGCCGGAATCGGTCAAGGCGAAGATCTCCGACATTCTTGATTCTGTTTATGAGCGCGACCACGTAAGGGCCGATATTTCAGGCGTTTCCGGCAAGGGATTCGCCGATGGCGGCCATCTCGTCGGCAACAATCTTCAGGCCCATCTCAACGCGCTGGAAAAATCCATGCGCGACGCCGCAGCCGATCTCGACTTCGAAAAGGCCGCCCGCCTGCGCGACGAGATAAAGCGCCTCAAGGCCGCCGAACTGGCGACCATGGACGATCCCATGGCGAAGGAAGAGGCGCACGCGGTCGAAGGCGGCGGAAAAAACAACAGACGCCGCCACGAGTCGATCTCCCCCCTTGAGGGGGAGATGCCCGGCAGGACAGAGGGGGGTGAGCCACACCCGGCAACCTCCAACTCCCTCTTCGCCAAACCCTCTCTGGAAGAAATGGGCCCCGGCTCGGACGCCGGAAAGCCGCTGTTCCGCAGGAACACGCTGGACGAAATGACGGTGGGAAGAACCGAGAAGCCCGTGCGCGGCGCGGTGCCCGACAAGCCCGAAACCGAGCCCGGCAAACGGTTCTCACCGCTGCTGGAAGGCCAGCCCGAGCGTGCCACCGACGATCCGAGACCTCTGGTGCGCGGCAAGATCGGTGCGGGCTCCTACGAGGATGCCGGCGAGCAGAAACGCAAAAGCCGCACGAAGGGCAAGACAGGCCGGCCGGGGCGGTAGCATCCGACCGGCGAGGCCCTGCCGACAGGTCGGCGGGTCAAGCCGCCCGCCGCTCATCTCGGAATAGCCGGGAAAGGCTGCTCCAGCGGCGGCCGTCAGCTTTCACATGGCGTGATCAGCGACCGGATCTCGGCCGGCCCGAACAGCTTGACCAGATCCGCATCAATAGATGTCGGAATATAGTCTTCGTTTTCCGCAGGTTTCATATAGATCGAGGAATAGACCGGGCCGGCGGGAAAGGCACCCCGGAAGCAGGCTTTCACGATCTTGATCTCGGTACTGCCCCTGATACGCGGACCCTGCACGCGGGAACGGCGCACCCGCTCCTGCAAATCCGCTAGTCTTACGACATCTTCAGTCTTGACCCGCCATATGCTCGCCACCATGCCCTCGCGCCTCTCCGGCCGGAACATCGCAAGAGCGGCGGGATCCGTATCCGCCACCAGCGCATAGGTCTCGACGGTTTCGTCCGCCGCGCCATCTGTCTTGCTGCGGGTGATCATCACGGCATCCCCCGAACGCAGGGAAAGAGAGGCCGGGAGCTGTAACCCCACCCGTACATGCTCGAAATTCATCGTCAGGAAATCCTGCTGCATCAGCTTGGGAATGCTGGAAATCGGCACCGTCATGCAACCGGTCAGGAAAAGCAGAAAAACAGGCAGGCGGGCAAAATGCGATAATGGCAATGTCATTCCAATAAAACCTGTAGGTTGCACCGTCATCGGAACGGCTGCGGCCCCACGTTTTCGAAGCCGCTACACCGCTCGCAAACTTGCAACGAAACCATTGCCGCAACATTATGCGGTTCCGGAACGTGCAGGCCCTGCAAACGTTGATCGTTCAAGGCCGTGATGACAGGAGACCCATATGTATAAAAAACGCCTTGTGGCCTTCTGCCTGCTCGTGTCCTCCGGTACTGCCCTCGCCGGAAAGATCGAAGACGCCACCTTCAAGAGCGCGGCTCTGAACGCGCCACTTCCCGTCAATGTCTACCGCCCGGATGGCACCCCGCCGGACAATGGCTGGCCGGTTCTTTACCTGTTGCATGGCCATGATGGCGACCAGAACAGCTGGCGCGACCTCGGCAATATCGAAAAGACGCTCGATACGCTCATTGAGGCCGGCACCATCCGCCCGCTTGTTGTCGTCATGCCCGGCGTCAAGAATAGCTGGTATGTGGACTCCGCCGCCGTGGGAGGCCCTGGCGATTATGAAACGGCACTGACCGGCGATCTGCGCCACCACATCGAAAAAACCCTGCCGGTGCGCAGGGATCGCGAAGGCCGCGCCATAGCCGGCCTTTCCATGGGCGGTTTTGGCGCCCTGCACCTCGCCTATGGCCATGAGGACCTCTACGGCGCGGTCGCCAGCCTGTCGGGCGCCATCTGGCAAAACGTTCCCGCTTCCGATCTCGACAAAACACCCGCCGAACTCAAGCTTATTCAGGACAGCGCCTTTTTTCATCGCGTCGACCGTGCCACCGTCACCAGCGGCATCGTGCTGCCCTCGACCGGCGATCATTTCTCAGGCGCCTTCGGCACGCCCTTTGATGCCCGGCTGTTTAACGAAAAGAACGTCTTCACCCTCGTCGCCCAGCACGTCGCCGAAAGCGAGGACCTGCCCGCCACCTATCTGACCGTGGGCGACGATGACGGCTTCTTCCTCTGGCGCGGCGCCATCGCCCTGCACGAGACGCTGCAGGCCGACAAGCGCAAATCCGAATTGCGGGTGACGGACGGCGATCACGTCTGGTCGGTGTGGAAGGTATCGATCATCGATGCGCTGAAATTCATCGATGGGGAATGGGACAAGGCAGCGGATGTTGCGCAGGATTGAGGTCTTCCCCGTTCCAACCGGATAATGCCCATTACTTGCCCGTGCGGTTCTTCGCGCCCTTCCCGGCCATATTCAACGCCACCGCAGCCCGGATCAGCCCCGCCAGCGCCTCCTCATCCACCATATCCTCCTCGTGAAAATCGATTGCCCGCCGTGCATTTCCTTCAAGGCTGGAGTTGAACAGGCTGGCCGGGTCCTCAAGCGAGGCGCCCTTCATAAATGTCATCTTCACGGCGCTCTTGTAGGTTTCGCCCGTGCAGAGGATACCGGCATGCGACCAGACCGGCACGCCACGCCATTTCACCTCTTCGATCACCTCCGGATCGGCCTTCAGGATCACTGCACGGATGCGAGCGAGCATCTCTCCGCGCCAGTCGCCCAGTTCCGCGATTTTACGGTCGATGGCATCAGATGCATTGCTCTCTTCCTCATCTTTTTCTGTCACGGTCTTTGCCATTATGCCCTCCCGATTTCGCCGCGCTGCCGTTCCCGGCCTGCAGCGCCTCTGTTCCAGCTTCCAACATAGACCAAATTTTCCTGTCCTCCCATGCGGAACCAAATCCACCCTTCCCCGTTTCCTCCGCGAACGCAACGTTCAGCATACAAAGGGAAGAAACATCATGAAAATCAATGTCATCGCTCTCGCTGCCGCAGCAGCGCTCTCCTCTTCCGTGGCTTTTGCCCAGACGGCAACCACGGCTCCTGCTGTCGGCGCGGACGCCACTCTCTCCGGTCCCGGCATCACCATGGGCACCAAGGCCACGGCCCCGCTGAAGTTCGTCAATGTCCAGAAGACCGACCTCACCGCCTCCCAGCTCGACGGCATGGACATCTACAACGCCCAGAATGAAAACATCGGCGAGATCGAGGATGTGGTTATCGGCGACGGCAAGTCGGTGATCGGTCTCGTCGCCAGCGTCGGCGGCTTCCTCGGCATCGACAAGAGCTACGTCGTGCTCGACCCGGCGTCCGTCGCGGTTCACAACGACAACGGCACCTGGAAGGCTTATGTCGACACCACCAAGGAAGCGCTGCAGAACGCGCCGAAACTCGACTACGACAAGCTGGACGACTGATTACCCCTGCAGTTGGACACTTGTCTCCCCCGCGCCGAGGCGCGGGGGTTTGCATATGCATGATTTGATACGGCAGCCGGCAATCCTCGCCCCTCAGACCCTTGCCTGACAGCCTGCCCCTCGCCTATCTTCGGCGCGCAAACCAGCAAGGATCGATGCGTGCCTGCCCATAGTCTCTTTTCCCTCACCCTCAGCGCCGCCGTTCTAATGGGCGCCCTTCCGCTGTCGGCGCAGTCCGCCGGCTGGAAACCCGCCGAGCAGATCAAAACCTATGCGATCAGCGGCAATACCGGCGGAGCGCTTTACCAGTCGATCGGCGAACGTGGCCCGACGGCCGGTGTGCAGGCCATTGCCCACACCACTTTCAAGCTGACATGGCGGCGGGATTATCGCCCGCAACCGGACGGCGCCTGCGTTCTGGCCACCGCAAGGCCCAATCTCACCATCATCTATACCTGGCCGAAAGCCCCGGCCAGCCTGCCGCCTGCCGTCGCCGCCAGCTGGAGGACCTTCATTTCCGGCGTGGAGACCCATGAGCGCGTCCATGGCGAGCATATTCTCGACATGGTGCAGAAGATCGAAGCCTTCAGCACGGGATTGAGGGCAGAAAACGATCCCAAATGCCAGAAGGTGCGCGCCGTTCTGCAGCAGCGTCTCGGCGAACTTTCCAACGAGCAGCGCCAGCGCGGCCGCGATTTCGACCGCGACGAGCTTTCCCCCGGCGGGCGGGTGCACCAGCTCATTCTCGCCCTGGTCAACGGCCCCTGAGTAGCCGTTATTCCGCCGCTTCGCCTTTCAGCAGAGGTTCGGCGAGGGTTACGCTCTCGAGTTCGTAGGAATAACCCTCCAGCATCGTATAGGCCTGCTCGATTGCCTCGATCTGTGCTTCCGCATTGCGGATGGCTTCGGCAATGGACTGGCTGCGGGCGCGCAGCATGGAGCTCAGCACATCGGTCTCCGGCTTGCGGCCGAGACGATCCATATGTTTGCGGACCCGGGTGCGGTGCCGCTCCAGTTCGAGAATGTGGAAACGGCTTTTCAGAATGTCGTCGGTCAGCTTGCGCCGCATCGCCGCCACCGGATCGAAACTGCCGGGTTCGCGCTCGTCCAGAATGAACTCATTGACCAGCGTTTCCAGCATCAGCAGGCCCTTGAGATCCTTGGCATCGGCAAGCTGCGGATCGTAACCCGTGTCATCGAACACCTTGCGGCGCACCGGATCTTTCAGAAGCTCGTACGCCGTTTGCAGACGCGCGAATTGCTCGGCATCGCCGCCGCTGTCGGGATGGGCGGCCTTGGCCACCTTGCGGTAGGCCGACTTGATCGCCGCCTCGTCGGCATCGCGCTCCACGCCAAGCAAAACATAGGGATCAATCACAAAAACACCTTCAAACGCAAACTGTTACCCGCATGCCCAACACCGCTCCCCTCGGGCCGGCGAAGGGATCATAGGCCAATTCCGCCCGGCGCGGCACCCCGCCCCGGCGGTTAAACCGGCAAAGCCCGCACAAAGCTTCGTGGCGCACCGCATCGCAACCGGCGGAAAAGCCCTTGATGCCGAAATTTGTCGGACCCAAGGCGACTATAATGACAGGCAGGACAAAATTGTGGAAAGCCTCGGCAAAACATCCCGCACGGCGCTGCGCGGCACCTGCCGCAACCGGCCGGAAAACATCACGGACAGAAGCGTAACCGGCACGTTTTCAGGGGGTTATGGTGGAAAGGCGCCAACGGGTGTAAGCTTGGCTTTTGGATCAGAAGGGAGGACGATCCGATGCCGCAAACGATTACCCAGACCGTCACGGACTATGTCCATGCCATGGCCTATGCGGATGAGAGCCTGATGCGTGACGTTTTCGACCCGCGCGCCAGCATCGTCGGAACCTTCGAAGGCGAGATCGAATGGCTTTCCCTGGAGGATTTTGTCGATCAGATGCGCAAAAGCGAACGTGGCCTCCCCGATCACGATCCCGCTTTTGAAATCATGGGCATCGACAAGGAGGGCGACAGCGCCTCGGTGAAGCTGACGACCCGTTTCGACGGCATGGATTTTTACGAATATCTGTCCCTGCTGGAACGCGACGGCAACTGGTCGATCGTGCACAAGCTTTATCACATAAAGCCATAGGCATCATCGAAACCGCCATCCCGCATTATCCGCTTCCGCGTTCCGCTCGCAGCCCCGGCCCGCGATCCGGCTGCTTTGCCGCTGAAAGAACTAGAACAGGTCGCTGTAGATCGCCGTTATCCAGAGCGCGTTAAGGACGAGCCAGACAACACCCAGCCACATGATCTTGCGGCTGCTATCGGTTCTCATCGCCACGACAGCAATAACCAGACCGCCGGCTATCCTTGCCAGATACCATGGACCGAGCTGTTCGAAATGTTCCTTCCCCTTGATGTAGGTGTCCAGCAGATCGAAGACGAACGAGGTGGCAAACAGGGCAAAGAACGCATGTCGCCTGCGCACGAAAAAACTTTCCCGTTCGGACAACTCCTGAATGTGATCGGGATAAAGCAGCGTCGACATCAGAAAAAAGAGCGACGTATAAACCAGAACGAAGATGTAAATCCAGAAATTCCAGTTATGGATGAGCCGTAGGGCAAACTCCCACCACCAGAAATGGACCGCTCCCAGAAGCAGGACAAGCGACCAGACGATCTGCGCGTGCATGCGATCGGTCTTTTGCGGCTCCTGCAGCCTTCTGGAAAGGCCGGACAATACGCGGGGGTAATAGCCAGGCCGAGGATGAGGCTTACCAATATCCGCAAATGACCGTATGCATCCATTGAAAGCGCCCGCTATTGTTCAACTTGTCCGCTGAACAATATGCTTAAACCCGAGGGCTTTACAACTCTGGCGGATGCCGCGCGGCTGGCAGGCCGGAACCGGGAACTCCGATCTGGCCAGAGCTCAGCCATCAGCGGTGGCGGACACGAAGCATCGCCCGTCATCCGGTGCATTCAACCAAACAGATCTAGTGATTAAGCGATTGATTTTACTGGTGCCCCCGGCAGGGTTCGAACCCGCGACCCCCTGATTACAAATCAGGTGCTCTACCAACTGAGCTACAAGGGCAAGCCAGTGCCTTGCCAACTATCAGATTCTGACTTGGTGTAAAGCAAAAACTGTCTGTGGGCCGTCAGCCGGCTTCTTTTCCACACCGTGCCCGTCTGCTTGTCCGCATGGCCACTATTAAAGCAGAAGGCCCACAAAATAAGCGAAGTATTTACGTGGCGAAGCTAAAATGGCCATGAACCATAACCATTCCAGCGAGAATAACGCATCAGATGCGCGCAAGCATACAGAAAATCCAGCTGACCGGCACAATCATCATCGCCGTAAGCTCCATCATGCTGGCTACTCTTGCCGCGCTGCCCAGCGTCTCCAACTATCTGCGCTACCGCACGAACGCGCAGCAGCTTGGCCGCTTTGAAACCGCACTCCAGTCCGCCTGGCTGGTCTCGGCCGAGCGCGGTCCTGCCAACAATCTGATGGCGGCGTCTTCCGCGGACGCAAGGCTGGTCGAAGCCCTCGCCGCAGCGCGCAAGGCGACGGACGACAAGCTGTCCCAGGTCGAAACCTCCTTCGCCGAGGAAATCAAAACGCAGCCCGGGTTGGAGAAATCGCTTGCCGAAACCCGCCTGAAGCTCGCGCAATCGCGACAGGCGGTGGACGAGGTTGCGGCCCTTTCACCTGACGCGCGCAGCTACAGCGCCATGGCCAATGCCATACAATCGATGTTCAAGGCGGCGGACAGCGTCAACCTGCTTCGGGGCAAGGCCGCACGTGCCATCATAACGAAGACGCCGGATGTGGCGATCGACATCGCCATGACCGGCACCGCCGGCGTGATGCGCGACAGGATCGGCCGCCTCGGCTCCTATGTGATCATGAGCATGCAGGCAAACAGGCAGGACAGACTAAGCTATCGCGCGAAGTTCGACACCGAGATGCAAAGCCTGCTGCTGGTGAAATCTTCATTGTGGAACTATACCGCCGCCTATCTGTCCACCCCGCGTCTGGACGCTGCATTTCGCGAGTTTGAAGCCTATTATTTCGGCCAGGCGCTTCGCTATGCGCAAAATACGATTGCCATCGTCGTGCCGTCCGCACGCCCGAGCGCGCACGAGTTTTCCGAAAGCTACATTCAAGGCATGCGGTCATCAGACAAGCTGCGCGACCTCATTCTCGCCGAAACCCGGGCGAGAATCGAAAGAAACCAGCAGGAGGCGCTCATTTATGGCGGTGCGTCTCTCTTGATCGCCTTCATTGCCGTTTTGGTCTTGCTGCGCCTGACATCCGTCTACAAGACAGCGCTGTTCCAGCCCATGCAGTCTGTCCGGACACAGATCGCCGCGATAGCTGCGGGCGATCTTTCCGAAGCAGACCATAAGGACGGCGTGGCTCCGGAAGTGAAGAAGATGTTCCAGGAACTTGATTTCCTGCGCGAGCAACTCCGCCAGAAAGGAGAAATGGAAGACCAGCAGCGCGCGCTGGCCGAGCAGCTGCGCACGCTCTCCGAAACCGACGCCTTGACCGGCGTCTTCAATCGCCGTGCCCTGGAAAAGGCCGTCCGGGCCATCCTGAGCGGCAGCGAACAATGTCAGGCGCTTGGCGTGATGATTGTCGATATCGACCACTTCAAGTCGATCAACGACCGATACGGCCACGCCATGGGCGACCTTGCTCTGCAGAAGACAGCGAGCCTTTTGAAAGGCGCATTGCGCAAAGAGGACATTCTTGCCCGATATGGCGGCGAGGAATTCGTCGTCGTGCTGCAGGATGTCAGCCACGCCACGGCAACGGCCACCGCCGACCGCCTTCGCCGCCTGATCGAAGCCCAGACCATCGATGAACACAGCGGCCTGTCACTGACGGCAAGTTTCGGCGTCGTCTGGCAGGAAGCGCGCGCAATCAACAGCTGGGACGAGTTGATCGCCATCGCCGACGACCGGCTCTATGAGGCCAAGCGCGCGGGCCGCAACCGGGTCTGGGCAACCTATTTTCCCAAGGTCGCGAACGGCTGAGTGACATCGCCGGCTCCGGACTTTGCCTTGCCTAGATCAAATCCAGCGTCATCACCACGGGGCAATGATCGGAAGCCTTCGGGCGATCCCAGCCGGTGCGGGGATAACGTTCAACCGCCTGCCCCGGCGGGAAAACCGTGCGGAAAGGTTGTCCATTGCGAATGATTTCAGGCACATGCGTGGCGTTCGTTTCCGCCAGACGCGGTGACAGCCAGATATAGTCGAGCTGGCACAGATGCTGTTCCTGCGGCCCGCGGGAGTGATAAAGCGTCCAGCGATCCATGACGTCGCGGCGCATCATCGGATTGACCACGAAACCATCGGCCGTGAAGATATCGAGCGCACTGCGCTCCTCCTCAAGGGGGGTGAAGTTATAACCGCTGCGCCTGTCGCCGGAAATCGCCACGCGCTCCTGATAATCGTTCAAATCACCGCAGATCGCGAAATTCTTGTTGCGGGTATTGCCGACACCCCAGCGGTTTTCGATGATACGGCGAACGGCCATGGCCTCCGCCTCGCGGATCGGCATGGTGGCGATGCGTGCATCCACCGCATCGCGGGCATTGGTCATGGATTTGAAATGCGTGACATAAAGCGTCAGTGGTTTACCGCCGATCCGGAGGTCGATTTCCAGGCAATCCCGTTTGAAAATCTTGTCGTCGATCTGGTTTGTCGCGGCGAGTGCGGGATTGAAGAGATCGAGATTGCGATAGGTCAGCGCCGCATGGCTCTTGATGTCGACCACCTCGATCTTGTCGCCGTCGCGCGTCTCCTCGCGCATGACGACGGCAACATCGATGCCGCGGCTGTCATTGCCCTCGACCAGATATTTCTGCAGGTAGCCATTGCCGACCATGCGGTAGAGATAGCCATATTCGAAGGCCTGCAGCGCGGCCATGTTGTCGACTTCCTGCAGGCAGAGAATATCGGCGTCGGCATCGGCAATGGCGAGTGCCGAAAGCTGGCGCGTATCGTCGGTGGAAGATACCATCCGCGCGCTTTCCAGCGCCTGATAGGTTGCCTCGTCCCTGATATCGAAAAGCTGGATCGCCCTGTCGCGCCGCGTCTGGTTGCGAAAGCCGGTGAAATCGAAACGGGTGAGGAGATTTTCGATATTGAAGGTGGCGAGCCGAAGCGACATGAATCAATCCTATTGCTGCTGCGAAAGCTTAGCCGCTCCCGTTCGACCTCGCCAGTGGCTTGGGGCATGCCGCGGCTGGACCAGACTAGCCGAAGCGCGACGCCGGTTTTGGTGAGCCGCGTGCCGATGCGCCCCCACCTCATTCCTGTGCTTGTCACAGGAATCCAGCCGACGCGCGTCTGCGCGGCGGAAAGACTCCAGTCAGCCCAAGGACTTGGGCTGACTGGATCCCTGTGACAAGCACAGGGATGAGGGAGGCATCCTTTTTACCTTAGAGCCGCCAAGCCGCACGAATAGCCACCGGCAAACGGTCCCCAACTGCAACCGCTTCGCGCGAATAGGCCCTGAGCGCCTGCCCATCCGGCAGGTCGAGACGCAGGGCATAGCGTTCGCCCTCATAAAGAACCGAGGTAACGGTGCAGGCGATGCCATCCGCATCCCGCACCACATCCTGCGGCCGCACGAGAATATCCGCCTGCGGCAATTGCCTGCCGCTCTCCATCGCCGCCCGAAGCCCCGTCCAGTCGAGATCGCGCGAAGTCCCTTCCGGCACGGGCAAGGTCACGATTGCCCCCTGCCCCACCAGGGAGCCGACCAGCCTGCCTTCGGGCCGCGCATAAAGCTCCGCCGGCGGCGCGACCTGCAGCAGCCTGCCCTGCGACATGACGGCAACGTCGGTTGCCAGCGCCATGGCTTCGGCCTGGTCATGGGTGACATAGATCATCGTCGCGCCGGAGCGGATGTGGAACTCGCGGAACGTCTCCTCCATCTCCTGGCGAAGATGCCGGTCGAGATTGGCGAGTGGCTCGTCGAGCAGCACCACGTCCGGCTCGGTAACGAGGCAACGGGCAAGCGCCACGCGCTGACGCTGGCCGCCGGACAATTCGGCAGGACGGCGGTCGGCAAAGCTCTCAAGGCGGACGGCGGCAAGCGCCTGACGCACCTTTTCGCGATATTTTTCCCCCGAAATACCGCGCACCTTCAAGGGATAACCGGCATTATCCGCCACCGACATATGCGGCCAGAGCGCATAGGACTGGAACACCATCGCCATGTTGCGCCGCTCCGGCGGCACCATGCTGCCGGCATCGGCCAGCACTCGCTCGCCAAGCAGGATGGAACCATCGGTCGGCTGTTCGAAACCGGCGATCATGCGCAGCACCGTCGTCTTGCCGCAGCCGGAAGGGCCGAGCAGCGCCAGGAAACCGCCGTCACGCACGGTGAGCGACACGTCGTCCACGGCGGGCTTGGAACCTGCCCCGAAACTTTTCGACAGACGGTTGAGGATCAGTTTCGCCAAGGGACGACTCCTTTCGGCAGATAGCGCCCCAGAATTTCGAGCAGAGCCATGAGGATAATCACCATGATGACGACAAGCACCGAAAGCGCCGAGGCAAGATCGAAACTGCCACTGTCATCGAGATTGTAGATGAGCACGCCGAGCGTCTGGGTGCCGGCGGACCAGAGGAGCGCCGAGACCGTCAGCTCATTGCAGGCGATGAGGAAAACGAGAATGACCGAAGCGCCCGCCGCAGGCCCGACCAGCGGAAGGATGATATCTTTCAGCCGCCGCCAGAAACCGGCGCCGGAGAGCCGCGCCGCCTCCTCCAGCGACGGATCGAATTGCAGGAAGGCGCTGACCATGGGTTTGAGGCTGACGGCGAAGAAAGAAGAGAAATAGGCAAGCAATATGATCCAGATCGTGCCGTAGAGCGTCACGCCCAGCAGCGGAATGGGGGCCGCAAAGAGCAGCACGAAGGACACGGAAATCACCACGCCCGGCAGCGCATAGGGAATATCTACCAGCGCCGAGAGCAGGAACATAAAGCGGCTCTTGCCGCGCACCAGGAAATAGGCCGTCAGCACCGTCACCGCCAGCAGGCAAAGCGACGTGGCTGTCGCCAGAAACAGCGAATTGCGGAAAGCGGTGCGCGTTACGCTCTGCCGGTAAAGCAGCTCCTCATAGGCGTGCAAGGTCGCCGTCTTGAGGCTGAGCGGCACGCCATAGGCGGGGGCGAGCGAGCTTGCCACCAGTGCCGTCAGCGGCGCCACCAGCATGAAGAACAGCACGAGCCACAGAATAAGCTCCGCCGGCACCCGCCAAAGCCCAAGCCGGAAGGTCGCCGCCTTGCCGGAAAGGCCGATGATGCGATAGTCCCTGCCCTTCATCGCCCGCTCCTGAAGCGCAAGCCCGGCCACGGAAATGATGGCAATCATGGTGGAGAGAATGGCGATATCGCCGAATGTGCTGGTGCCAAAACTGGCAAAACGGCTGTAGATAAGCGTCGGCAGGGTAAAGATCGAGGCCGGAATGCCGAGGATCGCCGGAATGCCGAAATTGCCGACACTGGAGACGAAGGAGATCGCCGCCCCGGCGATCAATCCCGGCGTCGAAAGCGGCAGGATGATATCGAACAACACGCGGCGCGGTGATGCACCAGAAAGCTTGGCGGCCTCGATGCCGTCCTGCGGCAAGGCGAGCAGCCCGGCGCGTAGCGACAAATAGACAAGCGGCGCGTGCTGCACGCCGAGCAGAAGCGCGATGCCCGCAATTGAATAAAGCGGCTGCGGCGATCCCATCGCCGGCGCAAGGCCGATGGCTTTCAAAAGCGTGCTCGACGGGCCGGTCATGCCGATCCACGACAGCGCCGTCACCTGCGGCGGGATCATCATCGGCAGCATGAAAAGGAAGCTCAAAATCGACTTGCCGCGGATGTCGCACAGCGTCAGTGCAAGCGCGAAGGCGCCGCCGATGACAAGCGAGATCAGCATGCCGAAAAACGAGGTGGAGAGCGTGTTCAGCGCCGCATCCCAGAGAGCGGGATCAGCCAGAAGCCGCCGTATGTCACCATTCAGTGACGAAATGATGCCGGTATAGGCGAGACGCCCGAGCGGCAGGGCGCTGAGTGCAAAAACGACACTCACCACAAAAGGAAACAGCCAGCGCGGCTGGCTGCTTCCATAAGCCTTGGAACGGGTCATTACCCTATATCAGCCCTTGGAGCCGAAGATATCGGAGAAGGTCTTCAGGTCCTGTTCGGAGTTCTTCAACGCGTCGGCGGCGCTGAGCGGCAGAACCTTGATCTTGTCGCGGGCCGGGAAGCCTTCCGGCATGCCGGCATCTGCGCGCACGGGGATGTAACCGAGCTTGACGAAGCCCTGCTGGCCCTTTTCGGACAGCACGTAATCGACGAACTTCTTGGCCGCTTCCTCGTGCTTGGTGCCCTTGATGATCGCAACCGGCTCGGTGACGGCCGAAACGCCCTCTTCCGGGAAGACGAACTCGACTGGCGCGCCCTTGGCCTTTTCGCGGATCGGCATGTAGTCGACGACAACGCCATAAGCCTTTTCGCCCGAAGCGACGGACTTCAGAACCGCGCCGTTGCCGCCACCGGCAATGGCTTCATTGGCCTTCAGCTGCTTGTAATAGTCCCAACCCAGGCCGTTTGCGGCGGCAAGCGTCTGCGCATGGATCAGCGCCGCACCCGAGGTGAGCGGGCTCGGCATGGTCACGAGACCCTTGGCTTCGGCCTTCGCCAGATCCTTCCAGCTCGTCGGCTTCATCGCGGCGGCAGTGTTGTACATGATGCCTGTCGTGATGAGCTTGGTGGAGTAATAATAGCCATCCGCATCATAGAGCGAGGCATCGATATTCTTGGCTTCGGCAGACTTGTAGGCCAGCAACTGGCCGGCCTGCTTCATGCGCTCCAGCGTTACCGTATCGGCGATCAGAAGCACGTCGGCAACCGGATTGCCGGCATTGATCTCGGCCATCAGCTTGGCCATGATCTTCGGCGTTCCGTCACGCACCCATTCAACCTCGAGACCGGGATTGGCGGCCTTGAAACCATCAACGGTCGCCTGCGCGTCCTCGTTCGGCTGGCTGGTGTAAAGCACCAGATCGGCGGCATTGGCGGCGGTGGCGATGAAGCCGAGCGATACGACGGCGGTGAAAGCGGAAAGCAGCGTTTTCATGGGTCCAGTCCCTGTTGTTCGGTGGGACCGCTAAAACATGATTGCATAACATGTATGTGACAGGCAGGATTTTTGGGGCGGGATCTCTTGGGGCTGTCAGGATTGAGAGTAACATTGCCCCTCAGCACTCGCGGTTTACCCCCCTCTGCCCTACCGGGCATCTCCCCCTCAAGGGGGGAGATCGATCTGTGGCTAGGCCTCGCCCATCTCGACGCTTGAGAGGGGAGTAACGGTAGAGCGTCTTGCTGATCTCCCCCCTTGAGGGGGAGATGCCCGGCAGGGCAGAGGGGGGTAAGCCACACCCTCCGCCTTTCAAGGCCTCATCGCCAGCCCCCTCAAATCGCCGCGATCGCCTCGCCCGTTTCCGCCTGCGCCGTCGCAATCAACCGACCAAGCCGTTTCATGCCCTCCTCGATCATCGCCTCGTTGGCGCAGGAGAAGCTGATACGCAGCGTATTCGTACCGGAGCCATCCGCGAAGAAGGCACGGCCGGGAACGAAGGCCACCTTTTCCGTGGCGATGGATTTCGCCAGCAGTGCGGCCCCATCCATGCCCTCAGGCAGCGTCACCCAGATGAACATGCCGCCCTCAGGCTTCGTCCAGCGCGTGCCCTTCGGCATATATTTGTCGAGCGCGGCCAGCATCGCATCGCGGCGCGCGCTATAGGCCGCCTTGATCTTGGCGACCTGTTTATCGAAGCCGCGCGAAGCGACCCGTTCGATGGCGATCTGGTTGATGGTCGAGGAATGCAGATCGGCGGCCTGCTTCATCAGCACCAGCTTGCGGATAACAGGTGCGGACGCAACGATGTAACCGACGCGAAGGCCGGGGGCGAGCGTCTTCGAAAAGCTGCCGCAATAGATGGTGCGGGTGTTCTCGATGCCGCCCGAGCGGGCGATGTCGAGCGCCATGATCGGCGGAACCGCCTCGCCATCGTAACGCAGCGACTGATAGGCAGCGTCTTCGATGACGGCGATATCGAGCTCATCGGCCAGCGCCAGAACCTTTTCGCGGCCGGCCAGATCGACGGTTTCGCCGGTCGGATTGGAGAAATCGGCAGAGAGATAGGCAAACTTCACCGCGCCGCCAAGCTTGGCGGCCGTCTCACGATAGGCCTCGGGCGTACGGTTGCCGCCGGGGTTCAGCTGGTCGTAATTGGGCTCGTAGGCGTTGAAGGCGGAAAGCGCACCGAGATAGGTCGGCCAGGTCACCAGCGCCGTATCCTTCGGCGACAGGAACAGCTTGCCAAGATAATCGAGACCCTGCTGCGAACCGGAAACGATGAAGACGTTGTCGGCGGTGCAATCAATGCCGATCTCGGCCATTTCGCCTGCCAGCCATTCGCGCAGCGGCTTGTAACCCTCGCTGACAGAATATTGCAGCGCCGCGTTGACCTGCGAACCCGAAAAAATTTCCGCGTAAGCCTGCTGGAATTCCTCTGCGGGGAAAAGAGCCGGGTCCGGAATGCCACCGGCAAAGGAGATGATATCGGGTTGCTCGAGCAGCTTCAGCAACTCGCGGATTTCAGACGCTTTCATGCGCGAAGAGCGCGTGGCGAAAATTTGTTCCCAATCAAGCATGGGTACGTTTCCTCTTGTGTCGTTTTTATGCGTGCATCTTTACAGAAATGTCGATACGTCAGCAATACTGACTTATCAGTTTTTCGAATTATTTCTGCCTCCCTGCACATTGCCCGCAGCCGGCCCGCCTTGGAGCCGGATTTTACGGACAAAGCCAAATACACCCTTGCGCAAAGCTTCACAATCACACCTTTGCGATTGACGCCGCATGGTTTTCCGGCTGCATTGCGCGCGCGCCGCAACACGGCGAAAGCATCACGGGAGTTTGACGACATGCTGAAAAATATCGACCCGGCGCTGAATGCCGATGTCCTGCACGCGCTGCGCGCCATGGGTCACGGCGATACGCTGGTGATCTCCGACACCAACTTCCCTTCCGATTCGGTGGCCCGCCAGACGACCGTCGGCAAGGTGCTGCATATCGACAACGTCTCCGCCGCCCGCGCCATGAAAGCCATCCTCTCCGTCCTGCCGCTCGACACGCCGCTGCAGCCTTCCGTCGGCCGCATGGAAGTGATGGGCGCGCCCGATCAGCTGGAGCCGGTGCAGGCCGAGGTGCAGAAGGAAATCGACGCGGCGGAAGGAAAATCCGCCCCCATGTATGGCATCGAGCGTTTCGCCTTCTACGAAAAAGCCAAACAAGCCTATTGCGTCATCACGACGGGCGAAACCCGGTTTTACGGCTGCTTCCTCCTGACGAAGGGCGTCATCCCGCCAGCCACCTAAGGCCGACGACGGGAAAATTGCGCCGCCCACCCACCTTCATGACAATTTCAAGTTGTTATGGCAAAAACTTCCACTAGGCTTGAAAAAACCAACCGGAGGTGTGCGGATCATGACCCAATATGTCCTGGCGTTCTGGAATGTCGAAAACCTGTTTGCGCCGGAGGGTTATCCGGCGCGCGAGCCGTGGATTGCGGAGCGGCTGAAGAACGACCTTAAAGGCTGGACCGAGGACCTGTTCAAAACCAAGGTCAAACAGCTCGGCCTGATCATAAGCCAGATCGGCGGCGCGGGACCGGATCTGCTCGGTGTCTGCGAAGTCGAGAACCGTTTCGTTCTGGAGACGCTGGCGGAACATCTGAACGACCTCATGCCCGCGCGCTCCTATCGTGTCGTGCACGCCGATTCCAGCAAGGACCAGCGCGGCATCGATACCGCCTTCATTTACGACAGCGAAAAGCTGCTGATCAACGAAAACGAGATTTTCAGCCATTTCGTGATGCGCCGCACCGGCACGCGCGACATTACGCAATGCACCTTCATCACCAAAGGCGGCCGCCAGCTTGTCGCGCTGTCCAATCACTGGCCGTCACGCTCGGGCGGCGCGGTGGAAAGCGCCGGTTTCCGCATGACCGCCGGCGAAACGCTGGGCTACTGGCACCAGCGTATCCGGGAAGAAAAAGGAAACGATATCGCCGTCATCGCCTTCGGTGATTTCAACGATGATCCTTCCGACGCCTCGCTCCGCTATCACGCCAATTCCACCCGCGAGCGCGACGATGTCGAAAACTCGCAATCGGCCATGTTCTACAATCTCGCCTGGAACTATCTGCGCCAGCCGGTGGTGGATTCCGTCGGTTCGGCAAGAACGATCTACGGCACGCTTTATTTCAACGGAGACGCCAACATCTTCGACCAGATCCTTGTTTCCAAATCGCTTCTGAGCGGCGGCAGCGGGTTCAAGGTGCGCGAGGAAACCGCGAAGGTGGAAGCCATCGCCGCCATGGTCAGCCACAGCAAGAACGAAGGACCGATCCGCTTCGGCCTGTCGAAAGGCGATGCGGTCAAAAACGTCAATCTCGGCGGTTTTTCCGATCATTTCCCCGTTTCGGTCGTTGTCGAGGAAGACGACACCATCGTGTGATCGGGAATAAGCCGGCATCGAAAACAAAAAAGGCCGGGGCTTTCGCTCCGGCCTTCCTGTTTTCCCGTTAGGGAAGCTTAGTTGACGGCCTTGTCGACCAGCTTGTTCTTGCCGATCCAGGGCATCATGCCGCGCAGCTTGGCGCCGACTTCTTCGATCTGGTGGGCGTCGTTGTTGCGGCGGATGCCCTTGAAGCGGGCAGCGCCGGCCTTCCATTCCTGCATCCACTCGGAGGTGAACTTGCCGGTCTGGATGTCGTGCAGGACGCGCTTCATTTCAGCCTTGGTGTCGGCGGTGATGATGCGCGGACCGGTGACGTATTCGCCCCACTCGGCCGTGTTGGAGATCGAGTAGTTCATGTTGGCGATGCCGCCTTCATAGATCAGGTCGACGATCAGCTTCACTTCGTGCAGGCACTCGAAATAGGCCATTTCCGGAGCGTAACCGGCTTCGACCAGCGTTTCGAAACCGGCGCGGATGAGCTCGACGAGACCGCCGCACAGAACGACCTGTTCGCCGAAGAGGTCGGTTTCGCACTCTTCCTTGAAGTTGGTTTCGATGATGCCCGAACGGCCGCCGCCAACGCCGCAGGCGTAGGACAGAGCGAGTTCAAGGGCGTTGCCCGAAGCGTTCTGGTGAACGGCAACGAGGCAGGGAACGCCGCCGCCCTTCTGGTATTCGCCGCGAACCGTGTGGCCGGGGCCCTTCGGTGCGATCATGACGACGTCGAGCGATGCCTTCGGCTCGATGAGGCCGAAGTGAACGTTGAGGCCGTGTGCGAAGGCAATCGCTGCGCCATCGCGGATGTTGCCGGCGATGTCAGCCTTGTAGATGTCGGCCTGGAGTTCGTCCGGCGTCGCCATCATCAGGAGGTCGCCCCACTTGGCGGCTTCGGCAACGGTCATGACCTTGAAGCCGTCGGCTTCGGCCTTCTTGACCGTCGGCGAGCCGGCCTTCAGAGCGATGACGACGTTCTTGGCGCCGGAATCCTTGAGGTTCAGCGCATGGGCGCGGCCCTGGGAACCGTAACCGACGATGACGACATTCTTGGACTTGATGAGATTGAGATCGGCATCACGATCATAATAAACGCGCATTTTATGGTCCTTCCCTAATGCTTGTCTCTCAGTTGTCTGAACCGGAATCTCAGGCGGGTTTGCCGCTGAGTTCCGAATGTACCTTTTCCGTCCCGTAGAGCGTCAGAAAGGCGACGACCGCCTTCTTTGCCCGGGCGGAAAAATCCTTGTCCGGTGCCTCGCCCAGCAGCATGCGCACATGCAGATCCGAAACGATGAGACCGTAAAAACTGCGATACGCCTCCTCGGCGTCATCGAAACGCAGATAGCCGGAACGGCGACCCGCTTCGATCAGTCCACGCGCCCGACGGTCGATCTGGCGACGGCCACGCTCGAGCAACAGATCACCGAGCTTGGAACCGTCTCGGCTCGCCTGGCCGATGGCCAGACGGTTGAGCGCCAGCGACACGTCGCCCGCCAGCACGTCCAGCAGATCATGCGCGAAAACCTCAAGGTGATCGGCAAGCTGCGGCGCGGAGACGCGGTCACCGGCCTTTTCGAAGGTGCGGACCTTGCTCTGCTGGAAGGTGATCATCGCCGCCAGCAGGCCATCGCGATCACCGAACCACTTGTAGAGGCTTTCTTTCGAACAGTTGGCGGCGCGCGCCAGCCCGGATGTGGTGAGCGCTTTCTCGCCGCCCTCGACCAATAGACGCAATGCCTGATCCAGAACGGCGTTCTGGCGCGGCGAAAATTCCTGCGCTGTGATCGGGTCGGAAGCCAAGTCTTTTCCACTCCAGGGCTCGATTAATGTACCGTACGGTACGGTTCGAGCGCCATTTAAGCGGAGGCAGCGTTGGGGTCAAGCGGATTCTTTAAAGGGAGATAAGATTGACGCTGCCCCGCGGTATGGATGGAGGCTTGCGGGTAACCTCAAGGAGGTTGTGCGTCGGTATCGGATCGAGGTACGTGTGGTTTACCCCCCTCTGCCCTGCCGGGCATCTCCCCCTCAAGGGGGGAGATCGGCAAGAGGCCCCCTTGTCGCTTCACTCTCAAGCTTCAAGATGGGCGAGACCTCGCCGCAGATCGATCTCCCCCCTTGAGGGGGAGATGCCCGGCAGGGCAGAGGGGGGTAAAGCCACACCCACCTTCGGTCCGCCAGTCAACACGCGACCTTCCAACGAACCAATCTACCCCGCCGCTATCTCACGCGAAGCATCAATATCCCGCGACGGCGACAGTCCATAAAACCGGCTATATTCGCGGCTGAACTGCGAGGGGCTCTGGTAACCGACACGATGGCCCGCCGTGCCCGCATCCAGCCTTTCCGCAAGCATCAGCCGGCGCGCCTCATGCAGCCGCAGCTGCTTCTGGTACTGCACCGGCGTCATCGCCGTGATCGTCTTGAAATGGTGATGGAAGGACGAGACGCTCATGCCGATGTGCTCGGCAAGATCCTCGATGCGCAGCTGGCGTGCGAAATTCTCGCGCAGCCAGGCGATGGCGCGGGCGATGCGGTTGCCATGGCTGCCGGCCGCGATGATGTTCATCAGCTGCCCGCCGGCCGGTCCGGTCAGGATGCGATAGAGGATTTCCTGCTCGATCAGCGGCGCCATGGCGGCAATGTCAGCTGGACGATCGAGCAAGCGTAGAAGCCGGATGGCCGCATCGAGAAGCTCCGGTGTGGCCTTGTTAACGACGATGCCGCGTTGCCCATTCGCGGGCTCCGAAGGTGGATCGATCGGTACGCGGCTCATAAGATCAAGCAGCTTCTCACTGTCGATGGCAAGGGCGATGCAGAAATGCGGCACCTCCCTGCTCGCCTCCACCACCCGCCAGGCAACCGGCAGATCCAGTGACGTCAGGAGATAGTCGCCGGCGCCATAATTGATGGTGTCCGTGCCCAGCTGAACGCTTTTCGAGCCCTGGATCACGAGTGCGAGCGAGGGACGGTAACTGCCGTGACATGGCGCGCTGGGTATCGTGCGCCGACTGATACCGAGGGATTCGATCGCCGTGCGCGCCTCACCGTCTTGGGTAGCGTGCCGCGCGGCGATGGAGGCAATCTCCTGATAGACATTGAACGGCAAGGACATGAGGGAAAATCCCCTGACTGAAGGAAGAGACATATTGGATGTCTCTTATTTATAAAGCCGCCCGCCATCCGCAAAGAGCACACGGGTATTTTTGCAGGATCGTGCAAGAAGCTCGGAGGATCGCTCTAACGCCCCTTGACGCTTCCATCGCATAGTCCGCCGTCCCCAACTCCCGAAAGGATATTCAGATGGCTATTGCAAGAGGTTATGCTGCGACCGACGCGTCGAAGCCGCTTACCCCGTTCACCTTCGAACGCCGCGAGCCGAATGATGACGACGTCGTCATCGATATCAAATATGCCGGCATCTGCCACTCGGACATCCACACCGTCCGCAATGAATGGAAGAACGCCGTTTACCCGATCGTTCCGGGTCACGAAATCGCCGGTGTCGTGCGCGCCGTCGGCTCCAAGGTCACCAGGTTCAAGGTCGGCGACCATGTCGGCGTCGGCTGTTTCGTCGATTCCTGCGTTGGCTGCGCCACACGCGACCTCGACAATGAGCAGTACATGCCCGGTCTCGTCGGAACCTATAACTCCGTCGACAGAGACGGCAAGACCGCGACCCAGGGCGGCTATTCCGACCATATCGTCGTTCGGGAAGACTACGTCCTTTCCATCCCGGAAAACCTGCCTCTTGACGCCTCTGCGCCGCTTCTCTGCGCCGGCATCACGCTCTATTCGCCGCTGCAGCACTGGAATGCCGGCCCCGGCAAGAAGGTTGCAATTGTCGGCATGGGTGGCCTTGGCCATATGGGCGTGAAGATCGGTTCGGCCATGGGCGCTGATATCACCGTTCTCTCGCAGTCCCTGTCGAAGAAGGAAGACGGCCTCAAGCTCGGCGCGAAGGACTATTACGCCACCAGCGACGCCTCGACCTTCGAGAAGCTCGCCGGCACCTTCGACCTGATCCTGTGCACCGTCTCGGCCGAAATCGACTGGAATGCCTATCTCAACCTGCTGAAGGTCAACGGCACGATGGTTCTGCTCGGCGTGCCGGAACATGCGATCCCGGTCCACGCATTCTCGGTCATTCCCGGCCGTCGTTCGCTGGCCGGCTCGATGATCGGCTCGATCAAGGAAACCCAGGAAATGCTGGATTTCTGCGGCAAGCACGACATCGTTTCGGAAATCGAGAAGATCGACATCAAGGACGTCAACGAAGCCTATGAGCGCGTGTTGAAGAGCGACGTGCGTTACCGCTTCGTCATCGACATGGCCTCGCTCGACGCTTGAGCGTTGAATTGGGCAAAGATGCCACATCTTCACTCCGTCACCCCGGACTAGATCCGGGGTCCAGCACGATCAAGTCTTTGATCGCAAAGGACTCTCCTCACGGCGCGGACGCGCCGTGGCTGGATGCCGGATCAAGTCCGGCATGACGGAGGAGAAGTTTGGCGCAGCGACAGAAGTACGAGGGCGGGAAGCACGGCCTCGCTCTTAGCCTCAACCCTCGTCCTTCAGCGTCTCTTTCTGGGTAATCAGCCGCGCGCTGTGCTGGCCGCTCAGATAAATCCACAGCCAGCTCCACGCCACGGCAAGCCGCGACCGGGTCCCGATCAAAAAGTAGATATGGGCAAGCCCCCATATCCACCACGCCAGCACGCCCTTCAGCTTGAACCTGCCGAAATCGATCACCGCCGCGCGTTTACCGATGGTGGCGAGATTGCCCTGATGGCTGTAACGGAAAGGCGCCGGCAAAGGCTTACCCTCCAGCCGCGCCCTGATGACCTTCGCAACATAAGCGCCCTGCTGCTTTGCCGCGGGCGCAATGCCCGGCACCGGCTTGCCGTTCTCCTGATTGACGGCGGCCGTATCGCCGATGACGAAGATATCGGCATCGTCTTCCAGATTGAGATGCGGTCCGACGATGGCACGCCCCGCCCTGTCCGCGGCGGCATCAAGCCATTTGGCGGCGGGCGACGCCTGCACCCCGGCGGCCCAGACGACGGTGCGGCAGGGATAATAGGTCTCGCCCACCGTCACACCCTCGTCGCTGCAGGCCGTCACCGGCGTGCCCAGCAAAACCTCGACGCCGAGCTTCTCAAGCGCTTCCTTGGCGTAGGCGGAAAGGTCCTCGGTGAAAACAGGCAGGACGCGGGCCCCGGCTTCGACGAGCAGCACACGGGTCTTCCGGGTGTCCACATTGCGGAATTCCGCCGGCAGCGCCTTGTGGGCCAGTTCGGCGATCATGCCGGCCATTTCCACGCCCGTCGGGCCTGCCCCGATGATGACGAAGGTCAGCTGCGCCTGCCGTTCCTCTTCACTGGTGGCAAGTTCGGCCCTTTCGAAGGCCAGAAGCAGGCGGCGGCGGATTGTCGTTGCATCTTCCAGCGTCTTGAGGCCGGGGGCGGAACGCTCCCACTCGTCACGGCCGAAATAGGCATGGCGCGCGCCGGTGGCCAGCACCAGCGTGTCGAAGTGGATCGCTTCACCCGAATTCAGATGGACGGTTCGTGCCGCCCGGTCCACACCGGTCACCTCGGCAAGCAAGGTCGTCACCTCCTTGCGGTCGCGGTAGAGATGGCGGATCGGCCAGGCAATTTCGGATGTCGCGAGAGCCGTGGTCGCCACCTGATACAGCAATGGCTGGAACAGGTGATGATTGCGGCGATCTATCAAGGTGATGCGGACAGGGGCCCCCTCCAGCCCGTGTACCAGTTGCAAACCGCCGAAGCCTCCACCCACGACGACAACATGATGTTCTTGCATATGTCTCTGCCTTCAAAAGCTCGCGCACGGAGCATGCGCCAGCTAACTATAGGCAAAAAAATTGACTTTGGTTATGCAATAGCCTGACCGCAGGCGCGACAAAAACGCCGGACTGTTTCAGCCATGCCAAACTCCAGCGCATCCGCCGTCAGCCCGTGACCAATGGAAACCTCGGCCAGATAAGGGATATGTTTCATCAGCTTGGGCAGGTTTGCGACCGTAAGGTCATGGCCGGCATTGACGGCAAGGCCGAGCGCTTTGGCATGGTCTGCCGTCTGCCCCAGCTTCTCGACAAGCGCGTCAGCCTTTTGCGGATCGTCAAAACAGCCGCCATAGGGGCCGGTGTAAAGTTCGATACGCGCCGCACCTGTTTCAGCCGCCAGCTCCACCGGCTCGCGGTCTCCGTCGCCATCGGCAAAAAGCGAAACACGCATGCCGCCCGCCTTCAGGCGTCCCACCACATCTTTCAGGAAAACGCCGTGTTTGCGGAAATCCCAACCATGGTCTGACGTCGCCTGCGACGGGTCATCGGGCACCAGCGTCACCTGCTCCGGCTGGGTCTTCTCGCAAAGAACGAGAAAATCCTCGGTCGGATACCCTTCGATGTTGAACTCTGCACCGGGAAAGCGGTCGTCGATGAGCGCACGCAGCATCGGCAGATCGGAAAAGCGGATATGGCGCTGATCCGGCCGCGGGTGTACAGTCAGGCCGCTTGCCCCCGCCGCCAGTGCAATATGCCCGAAATGCGCGACATCCGGCCATGGAAGATCGCGGCGGTTGCGTAACATGGCAATTGCGTTCAGATTGACAGAAAGTTTTGCGGGCATGGCATCGGCGCTCCGGTTCGGAATTGACATCCTGTTTCACGCAGGTTGAGGCCAATCGCAAGGAGGCCGGCAAATTTTTTATTATTGCGGGAACGAAAACAGACAATACACGTTACGGTTCTGATGTAGCGTTTGGCATGAGGTCTTGATCGGAAAACATGTCCGGCTTGGGGGAACAAGCAACGGACACCTTTAAAAAGGCAGGCACACTGTCAAAGAGCGCAAAGGGGGAGACAATGCAGGATGGCCGTATGCCGTTCGGAAGTCACGGCGACGAGGATAAACCCAATCTAAGGGTCAGCAGCTTTTTACCTGACATAAGCCTGCCCTCCTCCCTGCCCGCGGAGCCCGTCCCCATCGCCGATATGGCCAATATCTTCGGGGTGACCCACCGGACGCTGCATTTTTACGAGGAAAAAGCGCTGCTGACCTCCAAGCGCATCGGCCAGATGCGGGTCTACACCCACCGCAACGTCCAGCGCATGGCCGTCATCAACGTCTGCCGCGAAGTGGGTATTTCCGTCGCCGCAATTACGGAAATTATGGAAAAACTCGTCCGTTCGCTCTCGCAGGAAGAGGCGGACGATATATTCCACGCCGCGCTGCGGCAGCGGAAGCGGGAACTGACCGCCGAGCTTTCCACCCTTCAGCGCCAGGCCCAGCAGATCGAGGAGTTGCTGGTCACCGACGAGGATGCGGATGGCATGGATGGCGCGGAACGGGCGCCGGCGAAGGATATCGCCCTGACCGACACCGAACGAAAATGCCTGGAACTGATGGCGGAGGGTTATGCCCCGGTGCGTCTTGCCCGTGCTCTTGGCCTTTCCGGCAGCGATCTCAACATGCTGGAGGCGAAGATCATCGGCAAGTTCAATGCCAGCAACCGCTTTCAGGCAGTCGCCAAGGCGGTTCTGCTCGGCGTCATCCGCGCCTGACAGGGCATTTCCAGGAAAAGTGCACAGCGGTTTTCCGTCCGGACAATGCGTAGACAAAAAGATAGAGCATTGACGCTGCGCCCGTTATTAACCGGAAATGCTCTATCTCAGCGAACGATCGTCAGGGTTTCCGCCGCGCGCGTGATGGCGGTGTAAAGCCACCTTTCGCGGGAATCCCGAAAGGCATAGCTCTCGTCGAAGAGAACTACATTGTTCCATTGCGAGCCCTGCGCCTTGTGCACCGTCAGCGCATAACCGAAATCGAATTCGTCATAACGCTTGCGGGTCGACCACGGAATTTCGGTCTCCACATCCTCGAAGGCCGCCTTCAGCAATTTGATCTTGGCCGCGCCGCGATCCATATCGTCGTCTTCAGGCCGGATCATCAGGTTGATGCCGGGCTTCACCGTCTCGCGCGAAGAGCTCATCACCTGCCAGAGCGAGCCGTTGAGCAGGCCTTTGGCCGGATCGTTCCGGAGGCAGACCAGCTTGTCGCCGGATTGTGGGTAATCGGCGGTAAAACCCTTCAGCTCACGAAGCCGCTGATTGTAGCGGCGGCGGGTGCGGTTGGTGCCGACCAGCACCTGGTCGGCATCGAGCACCAGCGACTGCGTCACTTCGGATTTGGAAATCACCTGCGCTGTTCCGTAATCGCCGCGCATGATCTCGCGACCTTCCCGCACATCCATGGCAAGATGGATGATGGGATTGTCCTTGGCCTGACGGTGAATTTCCGACAGCAGATAATCCGGCTCCTGCTCGGTGAAAAAGCCGCCGCCCGAAACCGGCGGCAGCTGCCCCGGATCGCCAAGGACGAGGATGGGCGTGCCAAAACTCATCAGATCCTTGCCGAGCTGCTCGTCCACCATCGAACATTCATCGATGATGATCAGCGCCGCCTTGGCGAGCGGGCTCTGGCGGTTGATGGAGAACATCGGCGCGATCGAGGTCTTGCCGGTTTCCTCGTCCTCCACCGTTTCTTCGCCGCGCGGGCGGTAGATCAGCGAATGGATGGTGCGGGCATTGGTTGCCCCGCGCGAACGCAGCACCTGCGCCGCCTTGCCGGTGAAGGCCGCAAACAGCACCTCGCCATCGACATTTTCCGCAAAATGCTTGGCAAGCGTCGTCTTGCCCGTTCCGGCATAACCGAACAGCCGGAAAACCGGCGTCCGGCCTTCCTTCAGCCAGCGGGAAACAGCCTTGAGCGCTTCGTCCTGTTGCGGTGAAAATAACATGCGCCCTCATCGCAGGATTCGAGCCTGATGCGCAACAGAAAAAGAACGAAAGATGAATCATCCCGCCAGAATGCGGCAATAAAACACGGCTGGTTTTTAAGTCATGGTCGCTATCATGCCGGGCATGAAGATATTGATTCTCGGCGCGACAGGTTTCATCGGTTCGGAAGTGACAGCAAGGCTGCACGGCCGTGGCCATGCCGTCAGCGGCCTGGCGCGCTCTGTCGCCCGCGCGCGGGACAGGTGGCCTTTCGCGACCTGGATTTCCGCCGATCTCGCCCGCATGACACGGGCGGCGGACTGGGACACGCTGGTCAGGGATCACGACGCCATCGTCAATTGCGCCGGCGCACTTCAGGACGGCTTGTCGGACGATCTGGCGGCGACACAGGAAAAAGCCATGCTGGCGCTTTACGAGGCGGCGGCGCAGGCGGGCGGCAAGCGGGTGATCCAGATATCGGCCCGCACAGCGGGAGCCGCGGCCGACCTGCCATTTCTCGCCACCAAACGCCATGCCGATCAGGCGCTCACCGCAAGTGACCTGCCTTACGTCATTCTGCGCCCCGCGCTGGTTGTCGGGCGCAATGCCCATGGCGGCACGGCGCTGGTGCGCGCGCTTGCCGGCTTTCCTTTCGTCCTCCCGCTCGTCAATGGCACAATGCCGGTTCGAACGGTCGCGGTCGTGGATGTGGCGGCAGCCGTTTGTGCGGCCATCGATGGTGAAATTCCACCCGGCAGCGATCTCGAACTCGCCGCTGAAGAAACGCTGACATTGCGGGATGTCGTTACCGTGCACCGACAATGGCTCGGACTGTCCCCCGCACCCGTCGTAGACCTTCCGGCAGCCCTCATACGGCCCGTCAGCCTGTTGGCAGATGCCGCGGGCAGGCTCGGCTGGCGCTCCCCGCTCCGCTCGACCGCCATGAAGGTCATGTCGGAAGGCATCGTCACCGAAGAGAGGTTGCAATCGGTGACGCCGCTCAAGAGCCTGAAACAGACGCTGACCGCCCATCCATCCGGCGTGCAGGACCTGTGGTTTGCCAGATCTTATCTGCTGAAACCGCTGGTCATCCTCTGCCTGTCTCTATTCTGGCTGTTGTCCGGTCTTATTCCGCTGTTCGAAATCGACCGCGCGGCGGCGCATTTTCTGGCCTTCATGCCGCAGGCGCCGGCCGTGACCCTCACACTTGTCACCTGCCTCATCGATATCGCCCTCGGTATCACCGTGCTACTGCGCCCACTCGCCGGAAAGGCGCTCATCGGCATGCTGCTGGTCAGCGCCGCCTATCTGACGGGCGGTAGCCTGCTGGAACCGGGTCTGTGGCTCGATCCCCTCGGTCCCCTTGTCAAGGTTCTGCCTTCCATCGCCCTGACGCTCCTTGCCCTCGCCACGCTGGATGAACGCTGATGACGCTTGAGGAACTGCTGCGGCTCGCCCATGTCATCGGCGCGACGGTGCTGTTCGGCACCGGCGCGGGCATCGCCTTTTTTATGGTGATGGCACGCCAAACGGCAAACCCGGCGCTGATCGCGCATGTGGCCGGCACGGTCGTCATTGCCGATACGATCTTCACCGCCACCGCCGCGATCATCCAGCCGGTGACCGGCTATTTTCTGGCGCGCATCATCGGCTGGCCGCTGACGGAAGGCTGGATCGCCCTTTCGCTTGGCCTTTATGTCTTCACCGGCATTTTCTGGCTGCCGGTGGTGTGGATCCAGATCAGGCTGCGCGATATCGCCCGTGATTGCGCCGCCACCGGACAAGCCTTGCCGGCCCAGTGGTTCCGCCTTTACCGCATCTGGTTCGCCTGCGGTTTTCCCGCCTTCTTCGCGGTTCTCGGCATCATCTGGCTCATGCTCAACAAGCCGGATATTCCCCTGTTCGGCTGATGCGGCTCAATGCGCCGCCTGCTTCTCGACAAGCTGCGCCAGTTGCTCCGCAACCGTGTTCCAGCCGTCGAAGAAGCCCATCTCCGCATGCCTGTCGCGGTCGGCAAGGTTGTTGTGCATGGCATAGGCCACATATTCCATGCCGTCTGGATGATCGCGAAACGTCATCACGGCGGTGAGGAACGGCTCTGCAGAGGGCCGGAAACCCGCAGTCAGCGCATCGGTGAAGATGAGACGCTCCTCATGATCCACCGCCAGGAAACATCCGTTGACATGCGGACCGAATGCCGCCCCATCCTCGCTGTAGCGTGTCTCGAAAGCGCCGCCGGGATAAAGCTCCATGCGGTCGACGCGGCATTGGCCGGGATGCGGCACCCACCATTGTTCGAGGCTGGCCTTGTCCGTCCAGGCATTCCAGACGAGCCGGCGCGGCGCCCTTATGATGCGTGAAATCTTCAGGTCGAGATCGGGATTGAAAGTCTCGGTCATTGGTCATTCTCCCCTTTGCTGGACATCCTGTCCTGTTGCGCCATGACGAATTGCTCGAGCCGATCGGTGCGGCCCTCCCAGATGGCGCGCTGCTGCGAAAGCCAGCCATCGAGCATGGAGAACCGCTGTTTCTCCAGCGCGCAGAACCGGACACGCCCCTGCTTGCGCGTCACGATCAACCCCGCCTCTTCCAGCTGGCGGATATGTTTCATGAAGGATGGCAAGGCCATATCGAAGGGTTCGGCGAGCGTTCCGATGCTCGCCTCCCCGCCGCCCAGTCGCAGGATCACCGCCCGGCGGGTCGGATCGGCAAGAGACTGGAAGATGTCGTCGAGCGCGTCTGAATAGTTTTCCATAAGGCTAACTATCATGACAAAACACTTAGCTCAATGGATAAGTTTAAAAATATTCGAAACGGGGAATAATCCATCGGGTTGCGGTGTCTCTTGATGTGCTGGCGGCTTGAGCCCGCCCCCGAACCAAGGAGGATATGTCCATGAAGATCCGCTTTCTCGTTCCCGCCCTCGTTCTGGCTTTTGCCGGAACGGCCTATGCCGCCCCTGCGGTCGAAACCGTCAAGACCGCCAAGGGCGATGTGCTGGCGGGCGAAAAAGGCATGACGCTCTACACTTTCAAGAACGACAAGAAGGGCGTATCCAATTGTTATGACAAATGCGCGGTGAACTGGCCGCCGTTTTTCGCAGCCGCCAGCGACAAGGCCGAGGGCGCCTATTCCCTCGTGAAGCGCAAGGATGGCAAGATGCAATGGGCGAAGGACGGCATGCCGCTTTATTACTGGGTCAAGGACACGAAAAAAGGCGACGCCACCGGCGACGGTATGAACGGTGTATGGGATGCCGCAAAACCCTGATGGCATGACGGACGAAAAGCGGGGGAACCATTCCCCCGCAGCCGGCAGTTTCGAAACCGAAATGCTGGCACTGATGCCCATGCTGCGCCGTTATTCCCGCAGCCTTTCCCGTTCCGACGCCGATGGCGAGGACCTCTTGCAGGACTGCGTGGAAAAGGCGCTGGCCAATAAAAGGCAATGGCGCGGAACGGGTTTGAAAACATGGGCTTACACGATAATGACGAATCTTTATCGTAACCGCCACCGCGCCGAGAAACGCCACCCGTCCGAGAGCCTGGACGGCCATGAGAGCATCGCCGTCACGGAAACGCTCTCCGACACGCTGGAGAACGACCGCCTGCATGGCGCGCTCGCCCTTCTTTCGTCTGATATGCGCGCGGTGCTGATGCTGGTGACGGTGGAGGGTTACAGCTATCAGGAGGCGGCCGAGACATTGTCGATCCCGCTCGGCACCGTCATGTCCAGACTGTCCCGCGCCCGCGAGACCCTTCGCCAGCATCTGGCGGCGGATAATATCATTCCCCTGCGGAGACCACGATGAAACGGCTAGAGGCCATAACCGAAGACGATCTGCACGCCTATGTCGACGGACTTCTTTCCGACGACGATCGCGCGGCTGTCGAGGCCTGGCTGGCGGAAAGACCGGAAGACCAGGCCCGGGTGCAGGCGTGGAGAAATCAGGCCGATATTCTGCGCAATGCCTTTGCCTCCTATGCCGCCGCGCATCCGCATGATGCATCGATGCTCAATCCGCAAAAAAAGGACAGCGCATGGCGGGCAAAACCGGTTCTCCTGCAAACAGCGGCAGCCCTCTTGATCTTCGTGGCGGGTGCTGCGGCGGGCAGGCTTCTGCCGCCGTCTTTTTCCACGCCACAGGACGTGACCCTGGCGTCGCTGACGACGGATATTCCGGCACAGGCGAAATCCGCCTATCTCATCTATGCAAGCGAGGTGCGCCATCCCGTCGAAGTCGGCGCCGGAGAACAGCAGCATCTCGCCACATGGCTCGGCAAGCGGCTCGGTTACCCCTTCACCATCCCCGATCTCTCGAAGATCGGATACGACCTCGTCGGCGGACGTCTTATCCCCGTCAGTGGCAAGCCGGGTGCGATGCTGATGTATCAGGACAAGACCGGCCGCCGGGTGACGGTGCTGATCGGCCATAACGAGGAAAACCGCACCACCAGCTTCCGCATGGCCAGCGCCGACGGCATCGAGACCTTCTACTGGATCGACAATGAACTGGGCTACGCCGTGTCCGCCGAGCTGACGCGCGACGAGGTGCAGGCAATCGCCGAGGAATGTTACCGGCAATTTCCGACGTGAAGACCGCTATTTCAGCATCGGCCAGAGGCTGATGACGAGAAGCACGGCCATGGTGATATTGAACCATTTGAGTCGGGCCGGGACAGCCAGCCAGTCGCGCAGGGCCGAACCGAAACCGGCCCAGGTGGAAACGCTGGGAAGATTGACCGCGGCGAAGGCCACCCCGACGACAAGGACGGTGAGGAAATATTGCCCCTCATCCGTATAGGTCGCCATCGCCGTCACCGCCATCACCCAGGCCTTCGGGTTGACCCATTGAAAGGCGGCGGCTGCGAGGAAACTCATCGGCTCGGATGCGGCCGAACCTTCGCTGAGGCTGCGCGAGGTGCCGATCTTCCACGCGATCCAGACGAGATAGAGCCCGCCGGCGAATTTCAGGCCGGTGTAAAGCGCTGGCACCGAATGCAGCAACGCGCCGAGACCGAAGCCGACCCCGATCAGCAGCGACAGAAACCCCGCGCCGATGCCCAGCATATGCGGAATGGTGCGGCGGAAACCGAAATTCACGCCTGACGCAAACAGCATCATGTTGTTCGGGCCGGGCGTGATGGAGGTGGTGAAGGCAAACAGCACCAGCGCGATGAAAGTTTCGATTGTCATGATCTCTCCTTGAGCCGAAATCCTATCCGCCGGGCCATCATCAGGCCACCCCGCCGGATCGATGGCCGGGGTCAATTTTTTTGATGGATCGATCCTGTCCGTGCCGGCTTTGAGAAGTCGGAACAAAGTTCTATTGTCCAATCAACAACCGCTGGAGCGAACCCATGTATGACGATATTCCTTCCGTCACCCTGCCCTCCGGAAAGGAGGTTCCAGCCCTCGGCCTCGGGACCTGGAACATGGGGGAGACGCGATCATCCGCGCCGCAGGAGGTCGAAAGCATCCGCAAGGCGATCGATCTTGGCATGACGCTGATCGACACGGCGGAAATGTATGCGGATGGCCGATCGGAAGAGGTGGTCGGCGCGGCCATTGCCGGCCGACGGGACGACGTGTTTCTGGTCAGCAAGGTCTATCCCTGGAACGCCAGCGCCAGAGGCACGGCGGAGGCCTGCGAGCGCAGCCTTGCAAGGCTCGGCACCGACCATATCGACCTCTATCTTCTGCATTGGCGCGGCGAGCATCCCCTCGAAGAAACCGTGGCGGCTTTCGAAAGGCTGAAGAGCGACGGCAAGATCGGCGACTGGGGCGTATCCAATTTCGATACAGACGACATGGAAGAGCTTTTTACGGTTCCCGGCGGCAAGAACTGCGCCGCCAATCAGGTACTCTACAACCTGTCCCGGCGTGGACCCGAGTTTTCGCTGCTACCCTGGTGCCAGGAGCGCGGCGTGCCGCTGATGGCCTATTCCCCCATCGAGCAGGGCCGCATCTTGAAGAACCACGAACTCATCCGCATCGCCAAGGCCTATCAGGCGACACCGGCGCAACTGGCGCTGGCCTTTCTTCTGGAAAGGGACGGCGTCATCGCCATTCCGAAATCCGCCAGCGTCTCCCGTGTCGAGGAAAATCGCGGCGCGACCGATCTTGAAATAACCGAGGAAGACTTGGCGGCACTGGATGCCGTCTTCCCGCCGCCAACACGCAAGATCTCGCTGGAAATGCTTTGAGGTAACAGAGAGTTACGCAACCATTCGGAATCAATCGCTCAAGCGGTTGAATCGGAATGTGAACGCAATGCCGATGAAAAAGCCTGTTGTTCAGGCATGCGACATCAGGCACGGACCAGACGAAACGGCGCGACAAGCCGCGCCGTCAGATCATGAGAACGTACCGCCCCTCATTAGGGTATGCGGTGCTCATATTCCTCTTTCAGCCCCAGCCAGGTATCCCAGAAGGGACCGGGCTCCTCTTCCTGAAGCCGGGCAGCGAGAATATCGAGGTGGACGTGCCAGCCGGCGCTGACATTGAGCTTGGTCGTGCGATCCGCCAGCCGGCGATGGACCAGCGTCAGAAGCACGTCCTTGCCCAGAGCCTGAAGCTCGATGGACACTTCCGCGCCCTCGCCCCAACTGAAGACGAGGCGGTGCGGCGGAACGACGGTGATGATGCGGGACGCCATCCTGTGCTCTTCGGAAAAACCCTCCGGGCGGTGGCCAGGCGGATCGGAGAGCTCGTCGTTACGCCAGACGAGCTCGAACGGCGCATCAGCCGCAAGCCGCATTTCGCCCGATGCCAGCCAGCGGCGGCGAAGATCGCTTTGGGTCAGATAGGCCCATACCCGCTCGATCGGTCCCGGCAGCAGCCGTTCGATCTTTAAGGTGGTGGGCTCGATGAGACGGCCATAGGCGTCAGGCATTGCAATATCAGCCATTGTCATTTCCTCCATCTGCAGGGATTTTTCCCTGATCTTCCTCCCTGAGCATCTGCTCAAGAATATCGAGGCGATTGCCCCAGAACCGCCGGTAGAAATCCAGCCATTCATGCGCCTCTGCCAACCGTTCGGGCGAAAGGCGGCAGACATGGGTACGGCCCCTCACCTCGCGGCGGATAAGCCCCGCATTTTCCAGCGCCTTGATATGTTTCGAGGCGGCAGCGAGCGATATATCGAAGGGTTGCGCCAACTGGCTCACCGTTCGCTCACCACGGGAAAGGTCACGCAGCATCGTGCGTCGCGTGGCGTCGCCAAGGGCATGAAAGACGGTGTCGAGATGTGAAGCGGATAATTCAACCATGTTGTTGAATATGGACTGTCGACGCAGAAAGTCAACCATATGGTTGAATATAAATTCATCGAATGGATACGACGAACCACAGGCCGAACGGCTGACAACAGCGGATCGAGTTTTCGGATCGAAATCAGATTCGGAGAAACTTCATTGCCAACTGGCATTCTTTGAAACGTAAACATCGAAGCGCAAAGAACGAAATATGAGCACGAATAAATATCAATATAAAAAAACTCTAATAATCATAACAGAAGTCAAATGAAAGAGTGAGATTGATTAAACTTCACGATCTATATTTACGATAGCGCAACCGGAATGCGTGATGATACTGATATATTAATCGGGATCATCAGTATTATGATCGGGAAATATACCAATCAAATGCAAGCAGCCCTCCTTTTGGAAGGCAACTTCACCTCCTCGCCATTACCAGGTCTGATCAAGCAGCTTCAAACCGTGTTCAACCGGCTCGGCATGCCCCTGACGTGCCCCGGAATGTCTTCGACCTATGTGCAGATGTTTGGGCCGAACGATCTTCAGGTCACCATCGAGTTCATGGCCGGGCCGGCGGATCACGGCGTTTTCGCTGGCACACTCGGCTCACCAATCTCCACCATGCTGGTGCCCGATGCCACAGACCGTATCAGACGCCATAAATCCCATCTGCTTGTCTATGTGCAGCACGGTGTATTCGGCGGCGTGATGCGGGAAAAAGGTATTTCGAGCCTGTTCAACGAACTCGGCATGCACCAGCCCGGACATTCGCTTGCCGAGTTTCTCGAGCGGATCAAAGTCCTGTCGATTGCCTGCGAAACAATCTGCGCAGAAATGCCCGCAAGCCTGATCCACTGGACACAGAGCAACATGGTGTTTTCATCCGCCAACTTCACGACAGTCGTGGGAGAGCCCATCGGTCCGCTGACGGTTCATCCCTGCCTTTACGGTCCGGAACAGCCCCGGGGATCGGCGAAGCAATATGTCGGCATCCACACCTTGGGGGCAGCAGACTATATTGGGCGGGAAATCCACGTGGAAGCCGCGCCGGTTCCCTGGACGGAATTATATGCGGGCGCCCTGAGTTTCATCAAAATCGCTACCGAGAAAAACGGATATATCATCCCCGATGGCGACATCTTCGGGGTGGAGGACGATTCCGTTTCTTTCCGGGTTTGCCATGTCGGAGCAAATCCCGAACAAGGCCTGTCGGATCATTATCAACTAACCCTTCGCTACTCTCGCGAACATGGGTATACGATGCCTGATGCCAAACGTCGGCTGACGGTTCCAGGTGGCGTCGACGGCGTTGAAAGGCTGATCGGCACGGCGACACCGGAAGCACGGGCCCAGCTTCGCAGAATGCGCGAAAGCGCGGCGCTGGCCGAAGGTGTCGGCGGTCGTCTCGTCGTGACGCGGCCCGCGGATGAACCACCGCAGAACCCCGGTCGTGCAGGAAATGCACGCATCATCCCCTTTGGAAAACGCACCGGACTATAGTTGGGAAAAACACAAGCCCGCAACGTAGCGCGGGCTTGATATTGGACGGCACTTCTCGCGTTGGGAGATCACATCCCCTGCGGGCCGCGGTTCATCGCCGCGATACCGGTGCGGCAAATCTCGATCAGGCCGAGCGGCTTGATGATCGCCACGAACTGGTCGATCTTGGATGACTTGCCGGTGATCTCGAAAATGAAATGCTCAACCGTCGCATCCACCACCTTGGCCTGAAACGCATCGGCAAGGCGCAATGCCTCGGCGCGGACTTCGCCCGTGCCGGCAACCTTGATCAGCGCCACTTCGCGCTCGATTGGCCGTTCCTGCCCCAGTTCGCGGGCACGGACGGTGAGATCGAGAACCCGGTGCACCGGAACGATGCGCTCCAGCTGCGCCTTGATCTGCTCCAGCACGATGGGCGTGCCGCGCGTGACGATGGTGATGCGCGACAGATGCGCTTCATGTTCCGTTTCCGAAACCGTCAGGCTTTCGATGTTATAGCCACGGCCGGAGAAAAGGCCGATGACCCGGGCGAGGACGCCCGGCTCGTTGCTGACGAGAACCGACAGCGTGTGATTTTCAACGGCAGCCGTTTCCTTCTGGATGAAATAGGCGGAGCCGGTGGGTTGTAGGTGTGCGTTCATGTCCTTTTCCTCTCCCGGCTCAGACTAGCTGACGGCCCTTGGCGTCAATGGCGTTGGCAACGGCTTCATCCGTCGCCTCATCCGGCAACAGCATCTCGTTATGGGCTTTACCAGACGGAATCATCGGGAAGCAATTGGCAAGATTGGCAACGCGGCAATCGAAGATAACCGGCTTGTTGACCGCGATCATCTCGGCGATCTTGTCATCCAGTTCCTTCGGATCGTCGCAATACATGCCGACCGCGCCATAGGCTTCCGCCAACTTGACAAAGTCAGGCATGGCTTCGGTATAGGAGTTCGACAGGCGGTTGCCGTGCAACAGCTGCTGCCATTGCCGAACCATGCCCATATACTGGTTATTGAGGATGAAAATCTTCACCGGCAGGCCGTACTGGATGGCGCAGGACATTTCCTGGATGCACATCTGGATCGAGGCATCACCGGCAATGTCGATGACCAGCGCTTCGGGATGAGCCACCTGTACGCCGATGGCTGCCGGCAGGCCGTAGCCCATGGTGCCGAGACCGCCCGAAGTCATCCAGTGGTTCGGCTCCTCGAAGCCGAAGAACTGCGCCGCCCACATCTGGTGCTGGCCAACCTCTGTCGTGATATAGGTATCACGTCCCTTCGACGCCTCATAAAGCCGCTGCAATGCATATTGCGGCATGATGACATCTTTGGAATTCTTGTAGGCGAAGGAATTGCGGGCGCGCCAGCGTTCGATCTGCGACCACCAGTCTTCCGTCTGCGCTTTCTCCGGCTTTTTCGGCAAGGCGCGCCACAGGCGAACCATGTCTTCCAAAACATGCCCGACATCGCCGATAACAGGCACGTCGACGCGAACGGTCTTGTTGATCGAAGACGGGTCGATGTCGATATGGATCTTCTTCGAATTCGGCGAAAACGCATTGATGCGGCCGGTAATTCGGTCGTCGAAACGCGCGCCGACGCAGACCAGAACGTCGCAATCATGCATCGTCATATTGGCTTCGTAGGAACCGTGCATGCCCAGCATGCCGAGCCAGTTCTTGCCGGAAGCGGGATAGGCGCCAAGACCCATCAGCGTCGAGGTGATCGGGAAACCGGTCAGCTCAACCAGTTCGCGCAGCAGACGGGTTGCCTCCGGGCCGGAATTGATGACGCCACCGCCGGTGTAGAAGACAGGCTTCTTCGCCTTGGACATCAGGTCGATGGCGGCGTGAATTGCGTTGAGGTCGCCCTGAACCTTTGGCTTGTAGCTCTTCTGCTGAACGGAGGCGGAAGGCGGGGTGTACGTGCCGGTGGCGAACTGGATGTCCTTCGGAATATCGACGACGACAGGGCCGGGACGACCCGTCTGCGCAATACGGAAGGCCTCATGGATGATGCCCGCCAGCTCGTTGACGTCCTTCACCAGCCAGTTGTGCTTGGTGCAGGGGCGCGTGATGCCGACGGTATCGCATTCCTGGAAAGCATCGGAACCGATCAGCGTGGTGGGAACCTGGCCGGACAGGCAGACGAGCGGAATGGAATCCATCAGCGCATCCTGCAACGGGGTGACCGCATTCGTCGCGCCGGGGCCGGAGGTAACGAGCATGACGCCGACCTTGCCGGTGGAGCGGGCATAACCTTCGGCCGCGTGGCCGGCACCCTGCTCGTGGCGCACGAGAATGTGCTGAATGTCTTCCTGCTGGAAAATCTCGTCATAGATCGGAAGAACGGCACCGCCGGGATAACCGAAGATGTGCTCGACGCCATTGTCCTTCAGCGCCTGCAGAACGATCTCCGCACCTGTCATGCGATTGCTGTTTTCCGTATTGTCCTTATCCGTCATTGCCTGTTTCCATCCCGCTTTGGCTTTGGATATCGAGGAGCCCGAGGGCCTGTTTGAAGACATAAAAAAAGGCCCCTAGAGGAGCCTCGTTCAGCGCATGGGTGCTTTCGCCGGATGGTTACACCATCCTGCCCATGCGCCGTCCCACCACGATAAGTACGTTAAGATTTTTCATGGGCCGGAGTGTTAGCCACAAAAGCCCCAGCCGTCAACGCATATTGCAGGAAAAAATCACCACCGCCTTCTTTTATTACCCTAGAGGGGGCTTTGGCGAAATTTTCGAACGCAGCCCATACACTTGTTGTTAAGCATAATCTTTTAGTCTCGAAAGCGCAGATGCTGCCCGAACCACCGCGATCATCCGCATGTACCGGGAAAAAATGTGAATAACGACACGTCTCATAACGCGTCCCGCATGGACGAAAACGAACGGCGATCCGGCCAGCAACCGGCAAACCGCATGCTGGGTCGTGTCATCGCCTGTAACGGGGCGCATGCCACCATTGCCGCCGAAACGGAACCCGGCTCCACCGATGTGTCGCAGCTCTGGTCCGTCGGACGCCTGATCTCCATCGAAATGGGCACGAGCCGTGTCACCGCGCTGGTCTTTGCCATGCGCACCGGCGAAGATTATTGGGCAGCGGACAGGCCAAACAGGCTGCTGATCGACGTGGAACTCGTGGGCGAAGTCTATCGCACCGAAGATGGCAGCGAACGTTTTTCCACCGGCATCTCCCGTTACCCCTATCTCGGCGCGGTGGCGCATCGCATCCGCACCAGCGACCTTGCAAAGATCTACGACAGCGGCAAACGCGACGCCTGCGTCATCGGCAAGTTGACCCAGGACGACACGATCGACGCCGCCATCAGCATTCCGCAGATGCTTGCCAAACATTTCGCCGTTGTCGGCTCGACGGGTGTGGGCAAGACCACTGCCGTTTCGCTGCTGCTGAACAAGGCGATCGAGACCGACCCGAAACTGCGCGTCCTCATTCTCGATCCGCATAATGAATTCGCGGCCGCTTTTCCCGATCATTCGGTGGTCATCGACACCGACACGCTGGATTTGCCCTTCTGGCTGATGCGCCTTGAGGAGTTTGCGGAAGTGATTTTCCGCGGACGCAAGCCCGTGCCGGAAGAAATGGATTTTCTTCGAGATCTCGTTCCGGAAGCGAAAAAGGCATTTCGCGGCACCGAAGGTTCCGCCGTGCGCCGCACGGCCGACAAAAGCGCGATCACGCCGGATACGCCGGTGCCCTACCGCATCGCCGATCTCCTCGCCCTCATCGATGAACGCATCGGAAGGCTGGAAGGGCGCGGCGAAAAACCCGCCCTGCGCACGCTGAAAGGCCGCATCCTCTCGGCCATCAACGACACGCGCTACAATTTCATGTTCTCCAGCAATACGATCAACGACAATATTCTGGAGACGGTCGCGCATATTTTCCGCATACCCGGGGAAGGCAAACCGATTTCGGTGTTCCAGCTCTCCGGCATCCCCTCCGAAGTAGTGAATTCGGTGGTCTCGGTGCTCTGCCGCATGTCCTTCGAACTGGCGGTGCTGGCGCGCGGCTCGCTGCATATGCTCGTCGTCTGCGAGGAAGCGCACCGTTATGTTCCGGCTGACCCCGAACGCGGCTTTTTCCCCACCCGGCAATCCATCGCCCAGATCGCCAAGGAAGGCCGCAAATACGGCATCTCGCTCGGCGTCATCAGTCAGCGGCCAAGCGAGCTGGACCAGACCATCCTGTCGCAATGCTCGACCCTGTTCGCCATGCGGCTGTCGAACGAGATCGACCAGAAGATCATTCTCTCCGCCGTGCCGAACGCGTCGACCTCGACCACGAGTTTCCTTTCTTCCATCGGCAATGGCGAGGCCATTGCCTTCGGCGAGGCCGTGAATGTGCCGATGCGCATGCGCTTCGACCGTGTCGTGACGGCCAAATTGCCGAAGGCGAGCGGCATCACCAGCCATGTGAGCCATGAAACCCCTGACACGGTCGACCTGAACAGCATCGTCACCCGCATGCGCGCCACGGCCAAGCCCGTTATCACCGGTTTCCAGCAAAGCGTGGAAGCGGCTTTTTCCGACCAGCCGGAACCGACCCCGCCAAGCCGGGCGACGGAGGAGATCGATAGCTGGAAGCGTGAATTGGGAGCGCCCGCATCAGAGGGATATGAACCCTATCGCCCGGACATGCTGCCCGGACGCGCACCGCCTGCGCCAACCACGAACGCCTCGGCGGACCCCACCTCCGGCGCCGTCAACGAGCTGCGCAAGGCCGGTTTCCAGATGCAGGCACAGAATGGCCCGCCGCCCGGCGAGACGCGCCCTTCGCTACGCGAAAGCCTGCTGAAAAAACCGCTCGGCAGCCTCTACCGCAAGGATTAGGCCCCCTTCACGGCTGGATGCGTTTCCAGTCGTCGCCCATCTGGTTGCGGAACCAGGTCATCTGCCGTTTGGCATATTGCCGGGTCGCGGCCGCCGATCTTTCGATCACCTCCGCCTCGCCCATGCGCCCTGCAAGCATGTCGGCTATCTGCGAAACGCCGATCGCCTTCATCGCCGTTGCATCGGGTGCAAGATTAAGCGCGAGAAGCGCCTGCACCTCCTCCACTGCACCACTTTCCATCATCGCCTCGAAACGGCGGTTGATACGGTCATGCAGCACCGGCCTCTCCGGCAGGACGACGAATTTCTGCGCCCGCTCGGGATCGACGATTACCGGGCCGCTGGCACGCTGGAAATCGCGGATCGATTTTCCCGTCGCCTCAAGCACCTCCAGAGCCCGGACGATACGCTGCCCGTCTCCCGGCTGCAGCATCTCCGCCATGGCCGGATCACGGCGCGACAATTCGGCATGCAACACCGCTGCCCCTTCCTCGATCAGCCGGGTACGAAATCCATCGCGGATGCCATCGGGTGTGGCGGGCATATCGGAGAGGCCACCCGTAAGTGCCTTGAAATAAAGACCGGTGCCGCCGACGATGACGGGAAAACGCCCCTCAGCACGCAGATCGGAAAGCAGCGCGGAAATATCCCGCAGCCATTCACCCGTCGAATAGAGGCTGCTTGCCGGCACATGGCCGTAGAGATGATGCGGCACACCCTCCATCTCGTCTTCCGAAGGCCGGGCGGTCAGCACCCGCAGCGTGTCGTAAACCTGCATGCTGTCGGCATTGATGACGACGCCGTTCCGCTCCCGCGCCAGACGAAGCGCAAGCGCGGACTTGCCGCTTGCCGTCGGGCCGGTTATCAGGATCGCATCAAAATTCTCATCAAGGTTTTTCATCATGGCTCTCGTTGCCACGCTTATCGCCAATCCGTCAAATCCTGTTCTGACACCGGCCCTCGGCGAAGCGGCCGCAAAGGCCGTCAACGCATCGGGCCTTTATTGGCTGGCCGATGGCATCGCCTGCGATATCGCGCTCCCCGAGGGAACCGACGCAGACGCGGCTGATCGTCTCCTCCGAATGGCAATCGTCGATCGGAAAATAGACATCGTCATCCAGGAGCAGGATCAACGGCGCAAGAAGCTGCTGATCGCCGACATGGATTCGACCATGATTGGCCAGGAATGCATCGATGAGCTGGCGGCCGAAGTCGGGCTGAAGGACAAGGTCTCCGCCATCACCGCCCGCGCCATGAATGGCGAGATCGCCTTCGAACCGGCGCTGCGTGAGCGAGTCGCGCTGCTGAAAGGCCTGCCTGTTTCGGTCATCGATGATGTCATCGAAAAACGCATTACCCTTACACCGGGTGGCAAGGAACTGATCACCACCATGAAGGCGAAAGGTTATTACACGGCGCTTGTTTCCGGCGGCTTCACCGTCTTCACCAACCGTGTCGCCGCCATGCTCGGTTTCGATGAGAACCGCGCCAATCTGCTCGGCGAAGCCAATGGCGAGCTTGACGGCACGGTGGCCGAACCCATCCTCGGCAAACAGGCCAAGGTGGATGCGCTGAACCAGATTGCCGAAAAGCTCGGCATTTCACCGGAAGAGGCGATGGCGGTCGGCGATGGCGCCAACGATCTCGGCATGTTGCATCTGGCCGGCGCCGGTGTCGCCCTGCACGCAAAGCCCGCCGTTGCCGCCGAAGCGCGGATGCGCATCGACCATGGCGACCTGACTGCGCTTCTTTACATTCAGGGTTATCGCAAGACGGATTTTGTCATTCCATGATCATTCGTGAGACAGAAAGACTCATTCTGCGCGAGTGGAAGGAGAGCGACCGCGACCTGTTCCGCGAAATCAATGCGGATGAGAAGGTCATGGAATTTTTCCCCTTCCGCCGCAGCCATGCGGAAGCCGACGCGGTGCTGGAAACCATCAATGGCATGATCCGCGGCAGCGGTTATGGCTTTTACGCCATGGAGCTGCGGGAAACCGGTGAAGTCATGGGCTTCTGCGGCATATCCCCGGTCATGAACCTCGATCCGCCCTTCCCGATCGGCACCATGGAAATCGGCTGGCGGCTCGCCACCCGCTTCTGGGGGCACGGCTATGTCACCGAAGCCGCGCAATCGCTGCTCGTTATGGCCTTTGACGAGAAAGAAACACCGGAAATCGTCTCCTTCGCCGTGCACGACAACCATCGTTCGACGGCGGTGATGGAGCGCATCGGCCTGAAACGCGACCCTTCCCGCGATTTCGACCATCCGCGCGTGCCGGAAGACACCCATCCACATCTGCGGCCACACGTCACCTATGCGTTGACGCTGGAGGAATGGCGGGCGCGATAATTTCCTCGCCCGCCCGATTTTACGGCTTACTTTACCGCCGCATTGCCGCCATCGGCGAACAGCGCCGTCCCGGCGACGAAGCTCGCCATCGAGCTTGCAAGAAAAAGTGCTGCCTGTGCCATTTCTTCCGGTTGGGCAATGCGCTTCATCGCATGCAGACCCGCAGCCCATTCCTTCTGGGCCGCATCCCCGGCCATGGGCGTATCGACCCCGCCCGGCAGCAACGCATTGGCGCGAATGCCTTTGACGGCATAATCGGCGGTAATGCCTTTCGCCAGTCCCATCAACGCCGCCTTGGATGCGCCATAAGCGGCCATGCCCGGTATGCCGGCACTGGAGCCGACGAAACTGGAGGTGAAGACGATGGAGCCGCCGGCCCGTTTCAACATCAGCGGAATCTGGCTGCGTGCACCGAGAAAGGCAGAGGTGAGATTGGCGGTCAGCACGTGATCCCACTCCTCGGGCGAAATCTCCGCAAGAGGCTTCATGGCCCCCACCGCACCGGCATTGTTGACGGCGATATCGAGACCGCCGAACACGCTCTCGGCCGCCGCCGCCATCAGGGAATGGGTTTCGGCAACACCGGCATCACCCACGACGGTGTGGACACGGCCGCCTGTCTCACGAATGTCTGCGGCAACCTTGCCGAGCGCCGCCTCACCCCGCGCATTGATGACGACGGCCGCGCCTTCGGCAGCAAACAACATCGCCGTCGCCCGGCCGATGCCGGATGACGCGCCAGTGATGATGGCAACCTTGTTTTCGAGTAATTTCATATCCTTGGCCTCCGTTTGATGGAGACCAAGGGATAGGGACATGACGGGACCGCAACCACCCGATTCCTGCCGGAGCGGGTGAAAAGCAGCTTATTCCAGCGGCAGCGCCACGACGCGCAGATTGCCCTGCGCATCCGCCACCATCATATGCGCATTCTTGCGGCCTTCGGATTTCAGGCCGTTCACACGCACCAGCACGTCGCCCGGAACTTCCATGAAGTCCTGCCCGACTTCGACGATGATATCGCCGGCCTTCATGCCCTTCTGTTCGGCCGGCGAGCCCGGATCGACGCTCGCCACCAGCACGCCTTCGACACTTTCGGCAATGCCCTTTTCGGTGCGCAGCTCGTTGCTGAGTACCACGAGGTTCATGCCGAGCACGCTCTGCGGCGCTTCACGCACTTCCGGCGTCTGGTCCTGCGCCTGATCGTCGGCGCCGCCATCATCTTCGGGCGCAACCACGCCGCCATCGCCATCTTCACTCTGCTGATCTTCGGTCGAAGCCTTTTCGTCCGTCGTATCCTGCAACTGGCCGAGCTTGACCTTGACGGTCTGCTCCTTGCCGTCACGCAGGATCACCACATCGACCTCCTTGCCGACAGGGCTTTCCGCCACGATCCGCAGGAGGTCGCGCATTTCGTGAATATCCTTGCCGTCGAATTTCAGGACGACATCGCCGGCCTGGATCGGGCCGTTCTCCACCGGGCCGCCCTTGGCGACGCCTGATATCAGCGCACCCTTGGCGCTGTCCATGCCGAGGCTCGCGGCCACATCGTCAGTGACGGGCTGGACACGAACGCCGAGCCAGCCGCGGCGGGTCTCGCCGAACTCGATGAGCTGCTGGACGATATTCTGGGCAAGCTCAGTTGGAACGGCGAAACCGATGCCGATCGAACCGCCGCTCGGGGAAATGATCGCCGTGTTGATGCCGATAACCTCACCCTTCATGTTGAAGAGCGGACCGCCGGAATTGCCCTTGTTGATGGCCGCATCCGTCTGGATGAAATTGTCATAGGGGCCGGCATTGATATTGCGGCCGCGTGCGGAAATGACACCCACGGTCAGCGAACCGCCGAGCCCGAAGGGATTGCCGATGGCCATCACCCAGTCGCCGATGCGCATGCTGCGCGAATCGCCGAACTTGACCGCCTTCAGCGGTGCTTTCGGCTCCACCTTCAGGACGGAAAGATCGGTCTTGGTATCGGTGCCGACCAGCGTCGCCTTCAGCTTCGAGCCATTGGGGAAAATCACCTCAATGGCATCGGCACCTTCGATGACGTGGTTGTTGGTGACGACATAACCGGCCGGATCGATGACGAAACCCGAACCCAGCGAACTCACCTTTTCGCCGCCTTCGGGCTTCTGGCTGTCGAAATAATCCTTGAAGAACTCCTGGAAGGGCGACCCCTCCGGCAAACGCGGCGGAACCGGGCCCTTGCCCTCGGTCTTGACGTTCTGCGAGGTGGAAATATTCACCACCGCATCGAGAAGCGGCTCGGCGAGATCGGCCACCGATTCTGGCCCGTGGCTCTGCGCTCTCGCAGCAACCGGAGCCGAAAGGCTACCTGCCACAAGCGCGATGCCCGCGACTGCGGCGATGCTGCTGCGAAAAGGCGAAAGAAGGGTCACGGCCATAAGCGTCCTCGCGTTTCAAATAGTCCTGCCCTGCATATATCGGCAAAGCATAAGGCGGAATGATGAAGTGTAAAAATACCTTTTCGTGAACAGGCAATTGTTTCCAACACCTCTTCGCGCGCATCAAAGCCGTACAGAAAAGCGTGAGCAAGGCAAACACCTATTGTCGATTGTGATCGCTTTCAGGAAAGAACGCGGAAAACATGCGGACATTATCGCTCGGACAACGCCTTCCGGCTCGCCAGCACACCGACAACACCACTCACGAGAACAAGAGAATAACCCACCCATAACACCGGGCTCGGCTGTTCGGAGAAGAATAGGTAGCCGAATAATAAACTCCAGAGCAGTTGGGTATACTGAAAAGGCGCCATGAAAGAGGACTGCGCCATCCGTATCGAAAGCGTCAGGCATAGCCTTCCGATTGCAAGCAAAGCACCTGCCCCGACATAGAACAGCCACGTTGTCGGTCGCGCCACTCGGCTGAAGAACGATCATGACGCCGGCAAGACCCAGAACGGCAGACAACCATTGAAAGTTGTTGGGACGTTCTCTCAGAAACACCAAAGCCAGCAATATCGTGATGATGGGGCTCGTAAAGCGGATCGAATAAACGTCTGCAATCGGCATACGTGAAATCGCGTATAGTGTCAGCCATATCATACCAGCGGACATGACACCCCGCGCGGACACCACTGCCCATCCCTTTGCAGAATGAATCTTAAAGCCACCCAACGGCTTGGAAAGCAACAAGCTGAAAATGACGGCAAAAATACCGGAGAAAAAAAGCACCTGAGGAAGCGAGTGTGAACTGCTGAGAGTTTTGGAAACAGCGTCCATCAATGAAAAAGCTGCGAATCCAAGTACGGCGAATACAAAGGCGACTGAGTAACTGTCTCTATCATGCTGAAGCGCGCGCAGCATCTTCCGTTCTTCCAGATTGTGAAAACCGAATACTAGTGTTGTTGGCCCACAATTTTATGAATTTCAGAGCGCACTCGATCGAAAAGAAAGGGCCGGTAAAAACCGGCCCCTCCAAAATCACATTATCCGTTATCAGTTCGCCGGTGCTGGCGCAGGTGCGGCCGGAGCGGCAGGGGCCGCGCCGTCGATATTGTTGAAATAACGGAAGAAGGTCGAGTCCGGGGACAGAACCAGCGTCGTGCCGTTGCCGTTCAGCGCATTGGCATAGGCGGACATGGAGCGATAGAACTCAAAGAAGTTCGGATCGCGCTGGAAAGCCTCACCGAACACCTTGTTGCGCTCCGCATCGCCTTCACCGCGCAGAACTTCGGACTGACGGCGGGCGTCGGATTCCAGCTCGACGACCTGACGGTCGGCGATGGCGCGGCGGCGCTGGGCCTCTTCATTACCGCGGGCGCGGATGAGTTCGGCCTCGGCCAGACGTTCCGACTTCATGCGCTCGAAGGTCTGCTGCGAGACTTCCTGCGTCAGGTCGGTACGGCGGATGCGGACATCGACGATGCTGATGCCGAGCGATTCCGCATCGGGACGCAGATCGTCGCGCACTTCCTGCATCATCGACGCACGCGCATCCGAAAGCGCCGATTCGAAGCCGCGCAGACCGTAGACCCGGCGCAGCGATGCGTCGAGGCGGGTACGCAGGCGCGATTCCGCCGACATCTGGTCACCCGAGACCGTCTGCCGGAAGTGGCGCGCATCCGTGATGCGATAGACCACGAAGGCATCGACCTCGTAGAACTTGCCGCCGGAAACCTGAACACGGATATTGTCGTGATCGAAGCGCAGCGCCCGGTTCTCGATATATTGCACTCGGTCAGCATCCATGAAGGCGAAGGGCAGCTTGAAATAGAGGCCCGGCGCGGTTTTCACGTCCTGAATTTCACCGAAGCGGACGACGATGGCCTGCTGGCGTTCGTTGACGACGAAGATCGACGAATAACCGAGGAAAAGCACGACGGCGAGACCGACGAGAATGGCAGTAAGACGGTTACCCATATCAGTTGCCTCCCTGCTGTGCTGCGCCCGGATTGTTGCGCATGATCTCGTTCAGAGGCAGATAAGGCACCACGCCCTGTTTCTCGTCGATGATGATCTTGTTGGAGCCCTTCAGGACCTGTTCCATCGTTTCCAGGAACATGCGCTGGCGGGTCACGTCAGGCGCGGTGCGATACTGGTCATAGATGGAGACGAAGCGCTGCGCCTCACCCTGTGCCTCGTTGACAACGCGCGACTTGTAGGCGTTCGCTTCTTCGAGGATCTGCGCGGCCTGACCGCGCGCGGCGCCGAGCTTCTGGTTGGCGTACTGGTTGGCTTCCTGAACGAAGCGGTCTTCGTCCTGTTCGGCACGCTGCACTTCGTCGAAGGCGTCGGCCACTTCGCGCGGCGGCGCCGCATCTTCGATGGCCACGGCATTGATGGAAATGCCGGCGCCATAACCGTCCATGGTGGACTGGATGATGGTGCGCACATCCGCCGCAATCGCCTGACGATTATCGCGGAAAATATCCTGTGCCGGACGACGGCCGACGACTTCGCGCATGGCGCTTTCGGAAACCTGCTGCAGGGTTTCGGCCGGGCTGTCGACGTTGAAGAGATAGGATTTCGGATCCGAAACCGTATAGAGCACCGAGAACTGCACGTTGACGATGTTCTGGTCGCCCGTCAGCATCACGCCGCTCGACGAAGACGACGAGGCGCGCGAACCGATATTCTGCTGCTGCTCGGTAACCTTGACGATCTCAACCGTCTCGATTGGCCACAGATGGAAATGCAGGCCGGGCATCGAGATTTCGTCCTTCGGGCGGCCGAAACGCAGCTCCACGCCGCGCTCGTCCGGCTGGACGGTATAGATGGACTGGATGCCGAGGAAAACCAGCACGACGAGAACCACGATGGCAACCGCGCCGCCGTTGAAGCCGCCGGGCAGCACATTCTTGAAACGGTCCTGGCTGCGCCGGATGATCTCTTCAAGATCGGGCGGGCCGCCATTGCCGCCGCCACCGCCGCGAGGCCGGTTAGGCCCCTGCCCCCATGGGCCGCCACCGCCGCCCTGGTTGTTTCCTCCACCGCCGCCGCCCCAAGGGCCGCCGCCGCCATTCTGATTGCTCCAGGGCATCAATACCTCTTTATAAAAGCCTCTCCCGGTTCCGTTCGAAAGCGATTGCTCGCGTGCGGCGGGAATATCGACCCGTTATAGGAAGGAGAAGCGTCCGTTTCAACGCAGAGGTGGTAACTAAATACCCAATCGGGGTAAATAGTTCACTTTGACGCGGCTCTTCGCACATAAGTGGTAAACAGAACCGGATAATTGTCCTTTTCCCCTGCGGGAGCGGGGATTTCCTCGGTTTTCTCAAAAACGGCAGGATCGATTTCCGGAAAAAAAGTGTCGCCATCGAGCTTTACCGCCACATGGGTGACGGAAAGTTGATCGGCGAAGGGCATGGCCTGACGGTAAATCTCACCGCCACCGGCCACGAAGACCTCATCCACACCCAGTTCCGCAGCCTTGCTTTTAGCAAGCGTCAAAGCCTCCTCCAGTGAGGAGACGACATCCACGCCTTGCGGCCGGTAGTCAGCATTTCGGCTGACGATGATATGCGGGCGGCCCGGCAATGGGCGCTCGCCGACGGATAAAAACGTCTTGCGCCCCATGATGAGCGGCTTGCCCATCGTCATCGCCTTGAAGCGCTTGAGGTCGGTCGAGAGTTTCCACGGCATGTCGAGATCGCGGCCGATGACACCGTTTTCGGACACCGCGACGATGATGGTAACGCGCGGCCCGCTCATACCGCGATCGGTGCCTTGATGCTTGAATCGGCCTCGTAGTTTTCCAGCGTAAAGTCTTCGAACTTAAAGGCGAAAAGGTCCTTCACGTCAGGATTGAGGCGCATCGTCGGCAGGGCCTTGGGCGTGCGCGTCATCTGCAGCTGCGCCTGTTCGAAATGATTGGCATAGATATGCGCATCACCAAGCGTATGGACGAAATCGCCCGGCTTCAGGCCGGTGACCTGCGCCACCATCAGCGTCAGCAGCGCATAGGACGCGATGTTGAAGGGCACGCCGAGGAAAATGTCGGCGGAGCGCTGGTAAAGCTGGCAGGACAATTTGCCGTCCGACACATAGAACTGGAACAGGCAATGGCAGGGCGGCAGCGCCATCTCATCCACCAGCGCCGGGTTCCAGGCCGAAACAATGTGACGGCGCGAGTTCGGATTGGTTTTCAGGCCCTCGATCAAAAGCGCGATCTGGTCGACATGGCGACCGTCCGGTGCCGGCCAGGAGCGCCACTGCGCGCCATAGACCGGGCCGAGATCACCGTTTTCATCGGCCCACTCATCCCAGATGGAAACGCCGTTGTCCTTGAGATAGGCGATATTGGTATCGCCCTTCAGGAACCAGAGAAGTTCATGGATGATGGAGCGCAGATGCAGCTTCTTGGTGGTGAGGACCGGAAACCCTTCGGAAAGGTCGAAACGCATCTGATAACCGAAGACCGAGCGCGTACCCGTGCCGGTGCGGTCTCCGCGGTCGGAGCCGGTTTCCATCACATGCCGGAGAAGATCGAGATATTGTTTCATGCGTTCTGCCGCCGATTCCCTGATATAGAGGGAATATAATAGCACAGGGCGGCAGAACCAATCACCGGGGAAACGCTTATCCCCGCCTTTCAGGAAAAATCAGAGGGATTGCAGTTTTCCGAGTTCCTTGGCGACCAGATAATAAAAGGTCACGCGCGATTTGGAACGGTCCGCTGCCATGGCCTTGGCGACGGCATCGATTGCCTGATCGGCCGTACCATCAGTCACGCCGAGCTTCTTGCCGCACCAGCTCGCCTTCACACGTGCAAGCTCTTCCGGATCGGAAGCGGACACCAGCGAGGAATCCCGGTTGCGCAGGGCAATGCCGAGATGTTTGACGATCTTGCCGACAACGGCTTCGTCGGCTGCTGCGTCGTATTTCTTCACATCTGCGAGATAGTCAGTCATGTCCACTCCTTCGTGTGTCCCCGGCCCGGTGTTGCTTCTGATGACCGGTTGCATGGACAATGGGACAGCAATCCCTCGTCGTCAAGAATTGTCTAAAGTGCGGGCGGCAATCACGAAACCTTTTCATGGAATTGTCATCACCCCCCTTTTCTCAGGCGGTCGAAACGCCTATATGAGCCTTGCCGGGGCAACCCGGCTATGGCGATAAACGGTCGGTGTAATAAACCTATTGGACCCGGGGGCGGTACCCGGCGCCTCCACCAAAAACCGGCGGACTTTCATGGAACGAAGGCCGGCTTTTGATGGGGGCGAAACAGGATCGACAAGGGCGTAAAGATCGAACTTTTGCTCGGCATGATACCGCCGTTATCGGGTCACAAGTGTAGTTGCAAACGACAACAACGCTAAGGAATATGCTCTCGCTGCCTAATGGCGGTGCGGGAATTCCGCTCTAAAGTCCTCACGGTTAGCCCCGTGAGGCGGGGTTCGGAGGTACCTGGCAACAGAAACCTCCACCTTCTCCATTTTGCCTGAATTGGTTATATGATAGCTGACTCGCAATCGGCATCGGCTTTTCCGTTGCTGCCGTTCAGGACATTGCGTATACTTGGCCAACGCGTGAGCGTCAGGATCGGAAATGATCCCGGCTCAAGGATTACGCGAAGATTCAAAGTGTTACAGCGTCCTTGGCGCGCAAGCCGCGCCGTGCATGAAAAGACGTTCGAATAAGGGAAAGACAGGACCGCATGGGGCAGGATCATATCCGTTACGACATTCTCGCACAGGATGCCCTTCGCGGCGTTATTCGCAAGGTTTTGGGTGAAGTGGCCGCAACCGGCCGCCTGCCCGGCGACCACCACTTCTTCATCACCTTCCTGACCGGTGCGCCGGGCGTGCGGATTTCCCAGCACCTCAAGGCAAAATATGCCGAGCAGATGACCATCGTTATCCAGCATCAGTTCTGGGACCTGAAGGTCACCGAAACCGGCTTTGAAATCGGCCTCTCCTTCTCCGATACGCCGGAAAAGCTTGTTATCCCCTATAACGCCATTCGCGGTTTCTACGATCCTTCCGTCAATTTTGAGCTCGAATTCGACGTGCCGTTGGCCGAAGAAGAAGAGATGGAAGATGCGGAAATCACCGCTTATCCCGTTTCCCATGAGGCAAAGCCCGCTGCCGCTTCCGAAACACCGAAATCCGGTGAGGAAAAGAAGGAAGGTTCGGTCGTTTCGCTGGATGCCTTCCGCAAGAAGCAATAACGGCTTTTACACCGAGCTTACGAAACCCGAGGAGACATATCCCCATGGCGGCCGATATCGTCAATCTGCGTCAGTTTCGGAAACAGAAAGCCCGTAGCGAAAAAGAAAAACAGGCGGAGCAGAACCGCCTGTCCTTCGGCCGAACCAAGACCGAAAAAAATCTCACCTCGGCCCTGAACGAAAAGGCCGAAAAGGCGCTCGATCAGAGGCGGCTCGAAAAAAACGATGATGGGACCGGCAAGGACTGACGGGCCGGCCGACCGACGCGGATTTCGGGACTATCAGAAAAGAATCGCAAAACAGGGACTTGCGGGGGAGACATGATTCAGACCTCCAACCGGTTTCACCGGAGACCGATCTGATGATCCGCAAGCACTCCGCGACGTTGCACGGCCACCGCACCAGCATTTCACTTGAGGATGCCTTCTGGGACGAACTGAAAATCATTGCGGAAAGACGCAAGATCAGTTTTGCCGCCCTGCTCGCCGAAATTGACGACAACCGCGCCGCCGACAGCAATCTCTCCTCGTCCCTGCGGGTTTATGTGCTGAACTGGCTGAAAACCCGCTGACCTTCCGCAAGCTGTCCCGTCAAAGACGCTCCGGCCACGAGCAGGCATGTCGCCAGCAGGATTTTACCCATCTAGCCACTACGAAAAATTCCGCCAAAAACTCGTAACGCCGTGAAAGTATTCATTAAACATTAGCAGCATAATCTGCGCTCCAAGGCATCCCCGTATTGCGTAGCCTTGCTTTCAAATTTTGTTTCACATCCTTCCATTCCACACATCCGCCACGAGGCGACCATGGTTTCTGCCGTTTCGGGAACGAGCGCCGCTGTTTCCCTGCTTTCTTCTTCATCCACATCGTCTTCAAGCGTTTCCGAACTGAAAGCACAGATTGCCGAAAAGCAGTCGGAGCTTGCCCAGACCACGGAAGCGAAAGCACAGGAAGAGCTGAAGAGCGCAATCGCGTCCCTCAAAGCTCAGCTTGAGGCTCTCGAAAACAGCGCCGACAAATCGGCATCGTCGAGCGAGAATGCGGAAAAGCCCGGCCTTTCCGGTGAAAGCGACAGGATCGGCACCAAAAATTTCGACGCCGACACACCATTCGGCGAACGCGAAACCTGGGTTTGACAATTTCGTCGGGATTTTTCCGTCAAAGCGATTGATGGGCGGCGCAAAATGCTCGTCTCACAAGGCCGCAAACCTTTTGCCAGATTTGGCCTCATCGTGGGGTCAAGCCATGGCTGTCCGGTTGAAATTTCTGGGTACTTTATATGGCATGGAAATTGATGGTGAACGTTGCGCATTCTTCTCAACGTCATCCTTGGGCTTGTCCCAAGGATCTAAACACGTCAACAAAATCAAGACGTTGCAGATCCTCGGGACAAGCCCGAGGATGACGTCAGAGTGTTTGGCGAGGTTTGCCTTTCATCGAAAGAACGCCCATACTTCATTCGTGTCCGAAAGGAGAGTGACGTCTGACCTTCATTAAAAATCAATGTTATAGGCGGCGCGTGAAAATTTAAATCGGACAGCAGTGGGAGAGGTCCGGGGGTGACATTGGCGTGGTTGGCGCAACCCGTCACCCTGTCTGACGAAGTCGCTTCCTTTTTGATGTCCAGTGCCTGACGACAGGCTCCAGAGCCCAATGCAATAGCGCCTGCGCCATTTCAACAATTGTTAAACCGGGCAGCGGTGCGGCACGCCAGAGCATAACGGCGGCATGCGGAGGGAAGCCCCCGCGCCGTCAACCAATTAAAGGGAATCGGCTTCCCCCTCACCACAAGCCTAAGGCGTGGCGGGCGCGTTTTCCGGGGCCAGTTGCCGGATGGCGTTTTCCGTCGGAGGAACCACCAGAACCGGCGCGGATTGCCGCTCGGGCGTCGGCTGTTGCCCCTGTTCCTGCTGTTGCTGCTGCAACCGCTCCTGCTGTTCCTTTTCCTGACGCAGACGTTCTTCAGCCGCAGCTTTCAAACGTGCCTCTTCTTCGGCCTTGGCCTTGGCTTCCGCCTCCGCCCGCTCCTTCTCGGCCTGCCGCTCGGCCGCCTGAAAGCGATAAAGCGCCACTTCGCGGCGCAGACGCTGCTTTTCGAGGACGCTGGCCTGCATGGCCTCCACCCGGCGGCGTTCCTTTTCGAAAGCCCGGAGCGAAAGGTAATTGCTGAGCGCCGAAACATCGGTCGTCAAAGCCGGCGCGGCAAGCGGGCCGTTAAAATTCAGGCGCACCGACGGCTCGGCCCCCGCGACCGTTTCAGTGCCGGGATTGAACAGGAGATCGAGGTCGCCATTCACGGTCGAAGCCGCAAGATCGACCGTCGCATCGGCCGTCAGCGTTACCGGATCGATCCCCGCGCGCAGATTCTGGAAATGCAGCGCGCCACCATTCAGCGAGAATGGCAATGCCACATCACCGAGGCCGATTTCACCCTGCCACAGGCTCTGATCCACGAGCGGGCGCACCTTGGGCGCGTCGATCGGCTGCTGCAAGCCATCCGCCGCCTGCAGGATCGGCGGCAGGCTGCCGGGATTTAGCCCCTTCAGCACCAGCCCACCGGCCCGTATTTCACCGGAACCACCCGCCGATTTCAGCATTTCACCGACGCTTTTGCCGGTCGATTCGGCCGTCAGATCGATGGCAACCCTGCCTGCCGCGACCGGTCCGTTGGCATTCGCCCACAGGATAGGCTCCGGATTGGCGTCGGTCACCGCGATCTTGGTGCGGAAAATACCCGCGCCCTCGCCCGTCGACATGGCGAGCCGCCCGGTGAGCTTGCCGCCCATGAAGGTGCCGGCGACATCATCAAGCGAGAGACTGCCCGCATCATGCGTGACCTTGGCCGAAGCACCCGTGACCGTGCCGAAGGGGCCGGCCTCGAAGCTTTCCGCTTTCAAGGCAAGCGAAGCCTTGAGCTGCGGGAAAGCGGCCATGGCCAGAGGCTTGGCGTTGAGCGCCCCGGTTTCCGGATCGATCACCGGCCCATAGATCGCATCACCCAGCCAGGCGAGATCGGCCGTTCTGACCGCAAGATCGCCGGCGACGGGATAGGGCGCGGCACGCTGGAAAGTCAGATTACCCGAGAAAGGATTTCCACCCGCCTGCCCGCCGATCGAGGAAAGCGCGATCTTTTGCCCATCCACCGCCACTTTCGCATTGGCCTTCAACGCCATACCGCCGCCAAGCTGCGGCAGACCGACGGCGTTCATGATGAGATAAGGTTCGATGTCGGCGCTTTCGAGCGCCACATCGGCGCTGCCCTCACCAAAATTGGCGGCCGAAACGGCAAAGGAACCGTTCATCGAAAAATGCGTGCGCTCCGTCGAGAAGCGCAATTCCGTCTGGGCCGGCGAGCCGAGCGTGCCATTAAGCTTGATGGATAAAAGCCCCTCGCCATCCGCATCGAAGGGCAGCGGATCAAGCCCCGCCTGCCCGAACAGAATGGCCGTCGACTGGTTCTTCAGAACCGCCTCCAGCGACATGGCGGTATCATCGGTGATCGACAGGAAATCCGGCATCTTGGCCACAGCCGAGAGCCGGCTGCCATTGACGGTGCCGGAGACGGCAACATTGGCCCCGCCATTTTCGCTGTTGACCGAAACATCAACTGCAAGGTCGGAATTGGCATACCACGGCGCGCTCGCCGCCAGACGGCCGAGGAATGGATGGTTCGGCAATTTCTGCTGCAGCATGGTGAAGAACGGCTGCATATCCGCCGCATGCAGGTTCACCGTGCCCTTGCCCGCATATTTCAGCAGCGAACCCTGCAGCTCACCCTTTGCCCTGACCTCCGCACCAGCGATATCTCCAGCCGTCATGTTCTCGAGCGAGAGAACGCCGCCCGCCATGGTGAAGGCGGTCTCGACGTGATTGGCGGTCACGCCGGCCATGTTGAACCGGTCGGCCTTGAATTTCGCGGTAATGCGGTGGTCGAGGACGGAACTGCCGACCTGATCACCGAGCGCCAGACTGCCGAGCGCCTTCAGCGCATCGAGATCGATTTCGTTACCGGCGAGATCGATGGAAAGATTGGAGGTCTTGCCATCGGAGCGACGCTCCAGCTCACCTTTCAGCGAGGCATCGCCGATTGCAAGCTCCAGATTGTCGAAACGCTGGTTGAGCGTCGTCAGCGAGACATCGGCGGAAAAACCGGCTGCATTGAGCTGGCGGATCGCCGGATCGACCGAACCGGACAGCCAGTTCGCCAGGCCCGAAGGCTGGTTGGAGGCGAGAAGCAGATTGCCGTTGAAGGCGGGGCCGCCGAGCAGTGTCAATGACCCCTTGGCTTCGAGCTGCGTCCTGCCCGGCAGGGTCGCCACGGCATTCACCACCTGCCAGCCGCTGCCTTCCGGGCGCACGTCGAGCCTGATGTCGCGAATGGTCGTGTCATCGGAAACGAGTGCCGGAAGGCTGATGCTCGCCTTGCCCGGCACCGGCGGCACCGGAATGCGGGCCACCATGGCGGCAAAGGCTTCAATACGCTGGCGCACCGAGGCGGTGGGTTGGCGCGAGGTCTTGCCCGTCTGCACGACGGGCGGCGCGAAGCGGGCGACATCGATCTGCTGGCCATCGGCCGTCAGCAGAAATTCCGGCTTGGCGCCGGTATCGAGCGTCGCTTCCCCCGTCACGACATAGGGATTTTCGCTGCCGCCGAGTTCCATGCGGTAGCTCGGGATACGCACGCTCTCATTGGTGAGTTCGAAGCTGCCGCGGGTGCGCGGCGAGGAAAACAGCGATTGTCCAGCCTGCTGCTTCTGCTTTTCGTCCTCACGGAAACTGAAGGAGAAAGAGCCGCTATAGGCCGGCTTTCCCGCCGTTGCGGCAATCGCACCATCGAGATCGACCTCGACCGGATGTTCATCCGGCACCAGCCGTACCCTGAGTCCCATGCGGCCGGCGGCATAATCCGGCTCGCTGCTGGAGAGCGAGAAGGAGCCCGGATGCCCGTCGACGGCAGCACGTCCCTCGGCCTTCCACGGCCCCGCCAGCGAATTGGCGGACATGTCGGCGTTAAGGCCCGTCACCACGCGGTTGCGGCCGGATTGCTCGTCGATGAATTCGATCTGCCCGCCTTCGATCTGCACGCTTTCCAGAACCACGGTACGGGCGGGAATCTCCGCCCGGCTGCCGCGCATCCAGTCCAGCGTGCCGTCTTTCAGCAGCCGTATCTTGGCCTTGGGTTCCTCAATGCGCATGTCGAAGATACGCGCTTCGCCGGAGAGGAAAGGTGCTAACTCGGCATCCATGGAAAAACGGGCGACCTGAATGAGCGGCGATCCATCCGCATCCGTTCCGGCGCGCACATCATGCAATGTCACCGAGGGGAAAGGCAGGATGCGGGCCTCGACGCGGCCATGCACCACCACCTTCTTGCCGAGAATACGGCTTGCCTGATCCTCGAAATCGCGGCGGAAATCCGTCCAGTCGACGAAATAGGGAATAAGCAGCGCCGAAAACAGCACCACGGCCAGCAGTCCGCCCAGAAAAACCAGAATACGCCCGAGCACTGACCTGCATCTCCCTTCGCGAACGCTGCAAACCTATTCTTTTCTGCCTTAACGGCAAGCAGCCTTTTGTACCAATCAAATGTGAGAATGATCAGACAAGCCGGAACAACTTGCCCGGATTGAAGATGTTATCGGGATCGAGCGACGTTTTGATGGCGCGCATGAGATCCAGTGCATTTCCCGCTTCTTCGGCCAGAAAACTCATCTTGCCCTGGCCGATGCCATGTTCACCGGTGCAGGTGCCGTCCATGGCGATGGCGCGGCGGTTGAGACGGGCGACGAAGGCTTCGGTTTTCGCAACGCTTTCCGCATCCTTACCATCGAACAGAATAAGGACGTGGAAGTTCCCGTCGCCCGCATGGCCGACGATGGGCGCCAGAAAACCGTTCTCCTCGATATCCCGCTGCGTTTCCACCACGCAATCCGCCAACCGCGAAATCGGCACGCAGACATCGGTGGAAAGCCCGTCGAGATGCGGTGCAAGCGCCCGCGACGCCCAATAGGCATCGTGTCGCGCCTTCCAGAGCTTGTTGCGCTCGGCCGCATCGCTGGTCCAGCGGAAATCGACGCCTCCGCATTCGGCGGCGATCTCGGCGAACTGCTGCGATTGCAGCGCCGCCGTTTCCTCGGTGCCATGGAACTCCACAAAGAGCGTCGGTTTCTCCGCGTAGTTCAGGCCGGAATAGGCGTTGCAGGCGCGCACCTGCACTTCATCAAGCAATTCGATGCGGGCAACCGGAACCCCCATCTGGATCGTCATGATGACGGCATCGCAGGCCGCCTTGATACTGTCGAAGGTGCAGACACCACCGGCGATCTTCTCCGGAATGCCCTGCAGCCGCAGCGTCACGGAGGTGATGACACCCAGCGTTCCCTCGGCACCCACGAAAAGCCGCGTCAGATCGTAACCGGCGGAAGACTTGCGGGCGCGGCGGGCCGTGCGGATTTCCTCGCCATTGGCGACGACGGCGGTGACGGCCAGCACATTGTCCTTCATCGTGCCGTAACGCACGGCATTGGTGCCGGAGGCGCGCGTCGAGGCCATGCCGCCGATCGAGGCATTGGCGCCGGGATCGATGGGGAAGAACAGGCCGGTATCGCGCAGATAGACATTGAGGTCCTCGCGCGTCACACCCGGCTCCACCGTCACGTCAAGATCTTCCGCATTCACCTCAATGATGCGATTCATCCGGCTGAAATCGATGCAGATTCCACCATCAGGCGCATTCACCTGCCCTTCCAGCGAAGACCCCGTTCCGAACGGAATAACCGGCACCTTATATTGCGCGCAGACCTTCACCACGGCCTTCACGTCGTCCGCGCTCTCGGCAAAAACGACACCGTCAGGCGCCTGCAACGTCAGATAGGTGGTGGTATGGCCGTGCTGTTCGCGAAACGCCTGTCCGGTCTGGAGCCTGTCGCCGAGCTGCTGCTTCAGCACCGCGAGTGCCGACGCGATGCCCTCTTCGTTCCGCTTTCCCGCCACCACGTCTTTCAGCGCCATCGTCCGTCTCCACCGCAACATCTGCCCGTAACGGATTCGATCCGTTACGAAATTCCGTCAGGTGGTATGGGATAAGGTTAACGCTTTGTCCAGCATCGCAATTGCGCCGAACGGTAATTGGCGGCAACCCTTTTCTATTCCGCCGCCAGCAACGGCTTGTCCTCTTCCAGCGCCTTGCGGCGGGCGGCAAGTTCAAGCTCGCGATGGAGGCGGATTTCCTCATCCGCCTGCGGTTTGGCAAAGCGGGCGATCAGCAGATAGGAGACCGGGGTGATGTAAAGTGTCACCAGCGTTGCAAAACCGAGACCGCCGACGATGACCCAGCCGAGCGCGATACGTGCTTCAGCACCGGCACCCTGCGCCAGCACCAGCGGCACGCCGCCGAGAATGGTGGCGATCATCGTCATCATGACGGGGCGCAAGCGGATGCTGGTGGCCTTTTCGATGGCCTCACGCACGGTAGCACCCTGATCGCGCAGATGATTGGCGAATTCCACGATGAGAATACCGTTCTTGGCCATGACGCCGACCAGCAGCACAAGCCCGATCTGGCTATAGACATTGAGGCTGGAGCCCGTGACCAGCAGTGCGATGACCGCGCAGGCAAGGCCGAGCGGCACCGTCGTCATGATGATGACCGAACTCAGCACGCTTTCGAATTGCGCGGCCAGCACGAGGAAGATGATGGCGATGGCGAAACCGAAGGTCAGCAACATACCGCTCGAATTTTCTTCAAGCGTCGCCGCTTCACCGAGCGGCAGCAGGCGGGCGCCGGGCGGCATTACCGATTGCGAAAGTTCGTTTACCTTTTGCAGCGCCTCACCCAGCGAAACGCCGTCCTTGAGGTTGGCGGTAAAGCCGACGGAGGGAAGCTGCTGCTCGCGGTTGAGCTGCGGCGCAACCGCATTTTCCTTGAGCGACGCGATGACCGACATCGGCACGATCTTGCCGTCGCCGGTTTTCAGGAAGACGTTTTCCAGATCGGTCGGATCGTTGATCGGCCGGGTGGAGGACAGGAGCCTGACCGGGATCGCATCGCCATCCACGAAGACGTCGACAATCGAGCGGCCTTCCAGCAGCGACTGCATGGCGCGCGACAGGCCGGTGATGTCAATGCCGAGATCCGACGCACGCTCGCGGTCGATGGAAACGGAAATCTGCGCCTGATTGGGCTCATTGTCGAAACGCGGCGTGTCGAACAGACCGCTTTCTTCCATGGAAAGCAGCAATTTCTGCGTCGCCTCGGTCAGCGCCGCATAGTTGCTGCCGACCATTGCCATCTGCAGGCCGTTGCCGGCGCCGCGAATTCTGAGGCTGTTCGGCTGCATCGCATTGCCGCGCAGCGCCGGAACTTTATTAGCGGCGGCAGTGACATCGGCAGCGATCTGGTTCTGCGTGCGCTCGCGATCGGCCCAGGGGGCGAGCGTCAGCACCATGAAGCCGGTATTGGACGAACCGTTCATGCCGGTGATGGAGTAGATATTGCGGATTTCGCCACTGTCGCGCAGCGGCTGCAGGTTTTCCTCGATCCGCTGCAGCTGGTCGCGGGTATATTCGAGGCTGACGCCCTGCGGCGCGGTGACCCGCATCATGATCGAGGCGCGGTCTTCGCGCGGCGTCAACTCGTTCTGGATCATGCCGAAGGCGATCCATGACAGGCCGGAAAAGATGAGCGCGACAACGATGACGATCAGCGGATTGTTCAGGCAGGCGGAAAGCGTCGTTTTATAGGTGGAGGCAAAGACATTACCGAACCAGGCGAGCGGCCCCGTCGGTTCCTTCAGCCCCTCTTTCAGCATGCGGGAAGCCAGCATCGGGCAGAGCGTCAGCGCCACGATGGAGGACAAGCCCACCGCGAAGGCCAGCACGAAACCGAATTCGCGAAACAGGCCGCCAAGCTGGCCCGGCAGGAAGGAGAGCGGAATGAACACGGCGGCAAGTGTGGCCGTCGTTGCGATGACGGCGAAGAAAACTTCCTGCGTGCCGAGAACGGCGGCGGCCCGCGGCCCCATGCCTTCCGCCCGGCGGCGCACGATGTTTTCCAGCACGACGATAGCGTCGTCGACCACGAGGCCAGTCGCCAGAACGATGGCAAGCAGGGTCAGAATATTGACCGAGAAGCCGACCATATAAATGGCGACGATGGTGCCGATCAGCGCCACGGGCATGGTGATCGCCGGAATGAGGGTGGCGCGCCAGTCGCGCAGGAACAGATAAAGCACGACGACGACGATGATCGCCGAGAGACCGAGCGCCAGTTCCACCTCGTGCAGCGCGCCTTCGATGAAGACGGCATCGTCACTGGTCACGACGATGCGCGTACCCTCGGGCAGATTGGCCGACATGGCGTCGACGGCGGCCTTCACACCGGTCGAGATACTGAGCGTGTTCGACTGCGCCTGACGGATGACACCGAGACCGACGCCCTGCACGCCATTGGAGCGCAGCGAGGTGGATTCGTCATCCGCACCCAGCATGACGGTCGCGACGTCGCGCAGGCGGATATTGTTCTTTATGAGAAGATTGGAGAAATCCTCGGGCTTCGTCAGGCTGGCCGTGGCGCGCACGACAATATCCTGCGTTGTGCTTTTCAGCGATCCCGCCGGCACATCGAGTGCAGCGCTGGCCAGCGCGTTCGAAACATCCGTCACCGTCAACCCACGGCTGGCGAGCGCCGCCTGATTGAGATCGACGCGGAAAACCTTTTCCTGATCGCCGTAAAGCTCCACATCCGCCACACCATCGACGGCGGCAAGGCGATCGATGATTTCGTCATCCACCAGCTTGGTCAGGTCTTCCATGCTGAGCGTGGACGAGGTGACGGCAAGGCGCATGATCGGCTGGCTGTCGGAATCCGCCTTGATGATCTGCGGCTCGTCGGCATCGTCGGGCAGCTGGTTGGTGACGCGGCCGATGGCGTCGCGCACGTCGTTGGCGGCAACCGCCAGATCGACATTGTCACCGAATTCCAGCGTCACGCGGCTGGTGCCGAATTGCGAGTTGGACGAAATGGACTTGACACCGCTGACACGCGCCACCGCACCTTCGATGGTCTGCGTCACTTCCTGATCGATGGTTTCCGGCGCCGCCCCTTCATAGGTGGTCCTGACACTGATCGTCGGCCGGTCGACGTCGGGCAGTTCGCGCACTTCGACACCGACAAGAGCCGCAAGGCCGGCAACGACCAGCAGGGTGTTGAGAACCGCCGCCAGGATAGGCCGGCGCACGAACAACGCGGTAAAGGCGAGCTTGGAATCCTGACCGGAGGGCGGCTGCGTCGTCATTGGCTGGCAACCTCCTCGGGCTTCGGCTGGCTGCCGACGCGGACCGCGCCGCCTTCGCGCACGCGCTGCAGACCCTCGATCACCACAGGCTCACCATCCGCCAGCTTCGCCTTGACGAGAACGGCATCGGGATTGCGCTGCACGATCTGCACCCGCACCTTGTTCGATTTATTATCGGTGACACGCCAGACGTAGGAGCCTTCCGCATCCCACTGCACGGCCAGCGGATCGACCGAGGCATAGGTCTCGCCGGCAAAACGCATGGTAACGCCGAAGGACATGCCGGCCCTCAGCTCATCCTTCTCATTGCCGAACTTCGCCCGGATGCGGATCGTGCGGCTCGCCTCATCGACGCGGTTGTCGACGGCCTCGATCTCACCCTTGAAAGTCTCGCCGGGGCGGGAAATGGACGTCGCCTCCACCGGCATGCCGACCTTGATCGCGGTTGCGAACCGCTCGGGAGCCCAGAAATTGACGAGAATTTCGGACCGGTCATCGATGCTGACGATGGTTGACTGCGTGGTGACATTATCGCCGATATTGGCGGCGACAATACCCGCCACACCCTCTATCGGCGCAACGATGTCGCGGCGCTTGAGATTGAGTTCGGCCGTGCTCAGCGCAAGCTTGGCGGCCTCCTCGGCAATCTGCGCATCCAGCACATCGAGGCGGGAGACGGATTTCAGGTTCTTGTAGGAATTGGATTTTTCGACGGCGCTGCGCAGCGTCACCTGCGCCTTGTCGCGCTCGATCACCTGCTCTTCATCGTCGAGCCGTGCCAGCACCTGCCCCTTCACGACACGTGCGCCGGATGACGTGCGGATTTCCGAAACCGTGCCGGAAGCCTGCGGCATGACGACGACCGACTGGATCGCCTCGCCATTGCCGATGGCGTTCAGCCGGTCATTGACCGTGCCTTTCTTCACCGGGGCCGTCACCACCAGGGTGGCGTTGCCGTTGCGGCGCGCACCATCGGCATTCTGCCCTGTGGACGCACCGGCGGTCGAACCGCCGGATGCGGCGACTTCGATCGCCCCGGCAGGCGTTTTGCCAAGCCCGATCGCGGCGAGCACATTGCGGGCTTCGGGCGAATAAAAGCCCCAGAGACAGAGCCCCGCTCCCACCACGGCAACACTGACACCCACCTGTTTCCAGACCCGCATATATTTCTCCGGTTGATCCGCGCAGCATAAAGCATTCCCGAAAACGTAGGTTCCGGGACAGATGCAGTATTCCCGCTTGGCGGGGGCAAGGCAACGCACAAAACCGTTCCTTACGTAATTGTAATTTGGGGGCAATTGCCATCCGCAGCAGCCAAACCGCAATCGGGGCCACGCATTCCTGTCGCAAATATCCGCCAGTGGGCTAATCTGCCTCCAGGACGCCATAACCGGAGGAAGCCATGAGCACCGTGACGAAAACCGAAAACCCGGAAACCGATCCACGCGTCAAGGCGGTGTTCGATGATATCCGCGCCACCCGCAAATCGGATTTCATCAACAATATGTGGCTCTACCTCGCCTTCGATGCCGATCTGCTTGAAAAGACCTGGGGCGAGGTCAAGGCGGTGATGGCCACGCCCTCGGCGCTCGATCCCGTGGTGAAGGAAATGCTCTATATCGCCGTTTCCGTCACCAATGGCTGCTCCTATTGCGCCCATTCCCACACGGCCGCCGCCAAAGCCAAGGGCATGACGACAGAGCAGCATGCCGATTTGCTGCGCGTCATCGCACTTGCCGCCAAGACAAACCAGCTTGCGGTGGCGCTGCAAGTGCCCGTTGATGCCGCGTTCGACGCCGACAGGCAGGCATGAAGCGAAAAAATGCCTTGGAATGGGCGTTTTGACAGTTGATACCGGAATAAAAGCAGAACACGGTTCTGGCCTTTATATCCCGAATCACTACATTGGGCCGCATGAGCAACAGTTTTGACGATATGCCGTTCTTCGATGAAGAACCCGTGGCGCCGCGCAGGGCGACGAATAGTGCCGGTGCAGAAAGCGGCGGCGGGCTTGGCATTGCCGCCCGCGCCATGGCGGCGCGCGATCAGACGCGTGCTGCGCCCGACTATCTGTCCGGTCTCAACCCGGAACAGCGCGACGCCGTGGAAACGCTAGACGGACCCGTACTCGTGCTCGCAGGCGCCGGCACCGGCAAGACCCGCGTTCTGACGACCCGCATCGCCCATATTCTGGCGACCGGCCGCGCCTATCCGAGCCAGATTCTCGCCGTGACCTTTACCAACAAGGCCGCCCGCGAGATGAAGGAACGTATCGGCGTGCTGGTCGGCGGCGCTGTCGAGGGCATGCCCTGGCTCGGCACCTTCCACTCCATCGGCGTCAAGCTGCTGCGTCGCCATGCCGAACTCGTCGGCCTGAAATCGGATTTCACCATTCTCGATACCGACGACGTGGTGCGGCTGATCAAGCAGCTCATTCAGGCCGAAGGGCTGGACGACAAGCGCTGGCCGGCCAAGCAGTTCGCCGGCATGATCGACGGCTGGAAGAACAAGGGCCTGACCCCGCCGGATATTCCGGAGGGCGACAGCCGCGCCTTCGCCAATGGCAAGGGCCGCGAGCTTTACACCGCCTATCAGAACCGGCTGAAAACGCTGAATGCCTGCGACTTCGGCGATCTACTGATGCACCCGATCAGCATCTTCCGCCGCCACACCGATATTCTGAAAGAGTATCACCAGAAGTTCCGTTACATTCTGGTGGACGAATATCAGGACACCAATACGGCGCAATATATGTGGCTGAGGCTTCTCGCACAGCGCGCCAAGGGCGAGCCGCAGAACGTCTGCTGCGTGGGTGACGACGATCAGTCGATCTATGGCTGGCGCGGCGCGGAAGTGGACAATATCCTCCGCTTCGACAAGGATTTCCCCGGCGCCAAGGTCATCAAGCTCGAACGCAATTACCGCTCTACCGAACATATTCTCGGCGCGGCCGGCCATCTGATCGCCCATAATGAGGGCCGTCTCGGCAAGACGCTGTTCACCGAACGCAGCAGCCCTGACGATGAAAAGGTCGTGGTGCATGCGGCCTGGGATTCGGAAGAGGAAGCCCGCGCGGTCGGCGAGGAAATCGAGCAGCTCCAGCGCAAGAACCACAAGCTGAACGACATGGCCATTCTCGTTCGCGCCTCCTTTCAGATGCGCGAGTTCGAAGACCGTTTCGTCACGCTCGGCCTCAATTACCGCGTCATTGGCGGCCCGCGCTTTTATGAGCGCCTCGAAATCCGCGACGCCATGGCCTATTTCCGGCTCGTCTGCCAGCCGGCCGACGATCTCGCCTTCGAGCGGATCGTCAATACGCCGAAGCGCGGCCTTGGTGATACGACGATCCGCAATCTGCACGACTATGCCCGCGCCCGCGATATTCCGATGCTGGCGGCAGCCGCCGATATCATCGAGACCGACGAACTGAAACCGAAGGCGCGCAAGGCGCTGTTCGATGTGGTGCAGGATTTCCGCCGCTGGCAGGGCCTCTTGGAAAACACCGAACACACCACGCTTGCCGAGCAGATCCTCGATGAAAGCGGCTATACCGCCATGTGGCAGGCCGACAAGACGGCCGAAGCCCCCGGACGGCTGGAAAACCTCAAGGAACTCATCCGCTCGATGGAAGCCTTCGAGAGCATGCGCGGCTTCCTCGAGCATGTCGCCCTCGTCATGGATGCCGAGCAGAACGAAAATCTCGATGCCGTATCGATCATGACGCTGCATTCCGCCAAGGGTCTGGAATTCGACACCGTCTTCCTGCCCGGCTGGGAAGAAGGCCTTTTCCCGCACCAGCGGGCGCTGGACGAGGGCGGGCGCTCCGGCCTGGAGGAAGAACGCCGTCTCGCTTATGTCGGCATCACCCGCGCCAAGAAGCTCTGCCATATCTGGTTCGTGTCGAACCGGCGCATTCACGGGCTGTGGCAATCCACCCTGCCCTCCCGTTTCCTCGATGAACTGCCACCCGCCCACGTGGATGTGGCGGCATCCGACAGCAATTATGGCGGTTATGGTGGACGCGGCGGCTATGGCCAGTCGCGCTTCGACAAGGCGGACCCTTTCGCAAACAACTACTCCACCCCCGGCTGGAAGCGCGCGCAGCAGAACCGCAGTGACGCCACCCGCGACAATTGGGGCACCCGCTCCGGCCATGCGGTCGAACGCATCGGTTACGGTGAAAGCGGCCCGCGCACCCGCACCATCGACGGCGAGCTGGTGGCGAAATCCGTCGCCGATACGCCATCGAAATTCTTTGTTGGCGATCGCGTTTTCCACCTCAAATTCGGCAATGGCAATATTTCCGCCATCGAAGGAAACAAGCTGACCATCGATTTCGATCGTGCCGGGCAGAAACGTGTGCTGGATGGATTTGTGGAAAAGGTCTGATTCGACAACCATGAGTGCCTGAAGACCGCTTTTTCCATAGCCCGCGTCATGCCGTTGCAATAAAGGAGTTGCAGTGGGGAAGCGGAAACCGGGCGAGGACAGCTTTGTATATATTACCGAAAAGCCAGCGCAGGCTCGCCGTTTTCCTGATCAATATGGACAGCGCCACCAAACGCCTCGCGGATATGACCGCGCGCCTCGATGCCATGGGGCTCAAGGCGGAGCGTGTTCCCGGCGTCAATGGCAGGGAACTGAATTACCCGATCCCGGAATTCAGCGAGATGTCCTACATGCTCATGCATGGCCGCCGCACCTCGCCGCCGGAAATCGGCTGCTATCTCAGCCATGTCGCCTGCGCCAATAGATTCATGGAGGGCGACGCCGATATCGCGCTCATCCTTGAGGATGACGTGGTCTTCGATGACGATTTTCTCAATGCCATAGACGAGGCGGTGCTGAACGGCGGCGACTGGGATTTATTGCGGCTGACGACGGTCAGCAACGGCCGGAAATTTCCATTCCGCCCACTGTCCAATGGCCGTTCGCTCGCCATTGCGATCACGCGGGAAAAAGGGTCGGGAGCCTATCTCGTCAACCGTCGCGCCGGAAAATGGATAGCGAAACTGATTCCCATGCGGCTCGCCTATGACATCGCATTCGATCTGGAATATCTCGCGGGGCTGAAGGCGGCCTTCCTCTATCCGCTCTGCGCCACGCAGGATGCGGACGGGGAAAGCCAGATCCAGAACAATCTGCGCATCTACCGCCTGCCGCGCTGGCGTTATTTCACCGTGCTGCCCTATCGCGCCTTTCTCGAAACCAGCCGTTTCCTGATGCGGAGCATCCGCTTCGCCGTCGCCAAGGCGGGCGTTGCGATGGAACGCGGCAAGGGCAAGACCGCTCCGGCCGGTCGTTGACCGATCCGTCTTACACTTCACCGGGCGTGAAGCCGACGAGATAGACGGCCGCGACCACGGCTGCGAGAAGGAAAATCGAAATGACGAAAATCGTCATCCGGTTCAATGGTTTGCGCGTCGTTTTCTTCATGGTGGAATAATGCGTGGCCGCATCGCTTGTTCCGCAACGCACAGGATAATGTCGTCTAAAACCGTGAGCCGGCGCAATTCGATTCCGCTTCAGACACATATCGGCTAAAGCTCGTCTCCATCTTCAGCTTTGCCGGCCCGCCATGACAGACACGACACATCCACGCCTCAACCCGCTGCATCTTGCCGCCGCCTTCGCCAGCGGCTGCCTTCTGACATTGATGGTGCATTTCAACGGTCAGCTTGCCCATTACGGCAATGCGCTGTTTTCCTCCTGGACGGCGCATGGCACCGGCACGGTGGCGGCGCTGATCTATCTCGCCATCATGCGCCCGAAGAAAGATGAAGGCACGGCAGAAAAACCGAAAGCGCCGCTCTGGGCCTATTGCGGCGGGGTCGTGGGTGCGGCCATCGTCATCCTCACCTCCACCGCCGTCAATTCGCCGCTGGCGCTTTCCGGCACCATTGCGCTCGGTCTCGGCGGACAGGTGATCTTCAGCTTACTGGCGGATATTTTCGGCCTCTTCGGCCTGCCAAAAAGGCGGCCGGACCTTCGGGACATGGCGGCGGTGGCGCTCATTCTCTGCGGCAGCGCACTCATCATCCTTGTCGGGAGAACGGCATGATTGTCTGGATCGCCATGGCCTTTACCGGCGGCGTCTTCGTGGCGCTGAGCCGGCAGATCAACGGCCGCCTCAGCCTGTCCAACTCGCCGCTCATCGCATCGTTCTGGAACCACATTGTCGGTTTTGCCGTGCTGACGGTCATCGGCCTCATCGTCGGTGGCCTCATTCCGCCGGGTGCTGCCGACGCGCCATGGCTTGCCTTTATCGGCGGGCCGATCGGCGTCGTCTTCATCGCTTCGGGAAGCTGGCTCATTCCGCGCATCGGTGCGGTCAATACCGCCCTTCTGGTCATCAGCGGCCAGATGGTCTCAGGCGTGGTTCTGGATCTTTTCGGCGATCATCCGCCGAAACTCTGGGCAAGCGCACTCGGCATCCTGCTCATCTTCGCCGGCATGGTGCTGACACAGCGGCGCGGCCGCTAGAGCATTTCCAGTAAAAGTGCGCAGCGGTTTTACGCCCGGAAAATGCGTAGAACCAAGAAAACTTAGGAATCACTGCCGCGCGAGAACATGCCGAGCAGCGTCTTGCCGCCGCTCTTACCCCCACTGCTTGCGAGTGTCGGACGGTTGCCGTTCAGCTTCGGCACCACCACCATGCGCTTGACTTCGCCGCGCTTGAAGGCAGCCAGAAAGCGCTGATAATCCCGGAATACCACGCAGCCATTCGATTCGCCGCGTTTCGCCAGCATGTAGGTGTGAGCCAGAAGACCGTCACGGCCATGCGGGTTGACACCGTTTTCCGGCGTCAGGCGAATGGCCTCGACGCCATGGAACCGCGCTTCGCGCATCGTCAGACGATAGCTGGAAGGTGGCGTCGAACCGCGCATTCTCACATGCACGTAATCGGGATTGTCGCGCATCTTGCCGATACCGGAATGCGCTTCCAGCTTCTCGCCATTCGGCATGTGCACCACGCCGGAGGAAATATCATAGATCGCCGTGCCATTACCGCGATCCGGCCACGGAACCGCATCCATCTTGCTCGGCTCGCGCATCGGATTGTCAGGCTTTGCAAAGGCAAGCATGGCGCCGGTGCTCTGCTTCGGCGCCGCAGGCGCGCGAAGGGGAACCGGCGCATCGAAAGCCGGTGCCGAAGCGACGGCCGGAACATGTTCCTCGGTCTTGGACGATGTCGCGGGGCGCGGTGACGGCTCAACCGTCTGAGCCGTCGCAACCTCGGGGCGGAAGCTCGGCAGCGGCACATCATCGGGCAGCAGGCTGCTTGCCTCTTCCTCGATCTGCGGCCGTGCCAGCGCCACTTCAAATGCCGGATGCTGCGGAACGGCGCTCTGATAGGCAACCTCAGAGGTGCGTCCAAGCGCCGAATCGACGATCGCCGACGGCTTGAGCGCGGCAAGCTGCTTCACCGTCGCCTGCCCTTTTGCATTGGCAGCCGCGCCGAAGCGCTCGCCGAATTCCTTCGCGCCGATCTCGGGCATGATGCCGGCGAGGCGAACCGCCTTCTGCTGGCCATGGCTGTGGTCGCTCAGGCGGGAAAACTTGCGGACGTGAATATCCCGCGCGGCGGCGTGGGCAATTGCCGTCTCAGTGGAAGCCAATCGCGTCACCAGCGTCTTTTCAAACTGCCCGACACCGTGCGAAGCGGCAGCCATGCTGTGCAGCGAGGCAAAGGCGGCGACGGCGAAAAGGCCGGCAAAGGCGCCGCCACCGAGAAGGGCGGACATTCGGCCGAACGAAAAGGATTTGCCTCTCTTGACGGAAGACGAACCGGCAAGACCGGCGCCATTATAGGCCGCAGCAGAAAACGCCATGATACTCGTTACTCGAACCGTTCACGCACACCCGGCCGACGCCGGAGGGATTTTGGGACATCCGAAGGGCGGGCAAACACCACGCCGGTTTCGGAACTGACTGGTTCGAAGCATGACGAATTATGGTAACCAAAGTGTTTACGAGTCCCTGCAAAAATAATTCGTTAAGGTCTGCGCATTGCAAGGCGAAGGCAAAACAATGACTTGCGCCGGGACTGCGTGCATCCGCATCGCCTGATCCGGGGAAATGCCCCTTAAAGGAGCGTCATCGGCCTAAAAATTTCCGTCGCCGCATTGTCAGGTAAATTCCGACTTGGCCGGAAATTTGCTGCAAATGCGGCAGGACTGCGACAGGAAGAGCCCCCCGCCCGAAACATCAGTGCCTGCCGGATAGGTCGAAAGGGGCTTGATCCGTCAAAGCCGGCTTGGCATCCTGCCTTGAAAAGGGAGGCACATCATGAAGGCGCTGCTGCTCATCGATATCCAGAACGGTTTTTGCCCGGGCGGCAATCTGGCCGTTGCCGATGGCGACAGGGTCGTGCCCGTCGCCAATGCCCTGATCGACAATGGCGGCTACGATCTGATCGTCGCCTCGCAGGACTGGCATCCGGAAAATCACGGCAGCTTCGCCTCGCAGCATCCCGGCAAGAAACCCTTCGACATGGGCGAACTTTCCGGAAAACCGCAGATGATGTGGCCGGACCATTGCGTGCAGGGCACGCCGGATGCGGAATTCCATCCGGATCTGAAGACGGAAGCCTTCGATTATATTCAGCAGAAGGGCGAAAACCCCGCCGTCGACAGCTATTCCGCCTTTCGCGACAATGATCAGGGGGCGACGACGGGACTGGCCGACTATCTGAGCCGTCAGGGTGTCACGCAACTCGACGTCTGCGGCCTTGCCACCGATTATTGCGTCAGTTTTTCGGTGCTTGATGCCCTCGACATGTTGCCCGGTGTGAATATCCGTTTCATCGAAGATGCCAGCCGCGGCATCGATCCGCAGGGCATCAAGGCCGCGATTTCGACGATGCGGGAAAAAGGCGCGGCCATTCTCAAAAGCCGTGACATTTTGCGGGACTAGGGCCCGTCGCGTTTAAAAAACGAACGCTACCGGACAGGGCGGATCCCCCACTCCCCCTCATTCCTGTGCTCGTCACAGGAATCCAGCCGACACGCGTCCGCGTGGCGAAAGGACTCTTCTCAGCCCAAGGCTTGGGCTGGCTGGATCCCTGTGACGAGCACAGGGATGAGGAAGGAGAGTACCATTAGCGCGGCTTCGGTTTCTCCAGCACGTCGATATCGCCTGCCGCATCCTCAAGGCGTCTCAGGATCGCAGCATGCGCATCCCTGAGCCCCTCATTATAAAAAACATGCCCCAGCTCCTCGGCCAGAAAATCCACGAAGATTTCCGCCTGCAGAAGGCCGATTTCGGTTTCGGTCTCCCGGGCAAGATAATCCCGGACACGTGCGGCCAGAGCGGCCTTTTCCTGCTTTTCCAGCATCGATCTTCCATCGTCTGACGATCAAGCGGTGCGGGAGAAACATGATGAAATGGCGCCCGGCACCGGCCATATGAGGCGTTACCGTAACGGAAGCTTCAAGGGAATCAATCGATCCATTCATGCAATTCGTTTGCCAGCCGGCCGGGACGGCGATAGAGCGGCGGGCAAGGAGTTTCCAGAAATGTTCAATGCAGATTTTCGCGAGGGATTGAAGAGCGGTTTCCCGATCGCCCTCTCCGCCGCCCCCTTCGGTGCGTTGTTCGGCGCAGTCGCAGTCGATAACGGACTGAGCATCACCGAAGCCACGATCATGAGCGGCACCGTCTATGCCGGCGCAAGCCAGCTCGTCGGGATCGAACTGTTCGGCCAGAAGGTTGCCCCCTGGCTGATCGTTCTTTCGGTCTTCGCCGTCAATTTTCGCCATATCCTCTATTCCGCCGCCATTGCCCGAATGATCTCGAACTGGTCATTCCTGCAAAAAGCCGCGGGCTTCTTCGTGCTGGTGGATCCGCAATTCGCCGAATCGGTGAGGAAATACGAAAATACCGGCACGGTCGGCTTTTCCTGGTACATGGGCTTCGCCACGCCGGTTTATGTGCTGTGGCTGGCCATGACCATTCTCGGCGCATCGCTCGGCAATATGGTCGGCGATCCGAAAGCCATCGGTCTCGATGTGCTGCTGCCGATCTATTTCATGGGCATGGTGTTAAGCTTCCGCCAGCGGGAGAATTTTTACCCTGTCATGCTGGCAAGCGCGGTTGGTGCAACGGTCGCCTATCACTTCGTCGGATCTCCCTGGCATGTCAGCCTCGGCGCGATTGCCGGTATCGTTGTCGCGGTCCTCTATCCGCCGAAGCCGGGCGCCGGAACAGGTTCCGAGGTGGAAACGCCATGAGCGACATGCTGCACACCGATACGCTGATCCTGATCGCGCTCGCCGCCATCGCCACCTATCTGACCCGCATCGGCGGTTATGTGCTGATGACGCGGATGAAATCCATCCCGCCGCGTATGGAGGCGGGACTGAACGCCGTTCCCGTGGCGGTTTTGACCACGCTCGTCGCACCCGCCTTTTTCGAAGGCGGATACGAGGTGAAGATCGGCATGGTGGCAGCACTTCTGGTCTGCCTGCGCTTTCCCGGCCTGACGATGCTGGCCATCGGCTGGGCCATCGTCATCGCGATCAGGCACTTTCCGTTTTTTTAGGCGACCCGCTCCAATGGCTTGGTTGCGGCAACGAGCCACGCCTTAACCTCCTCGTCGGTGATCAAGGGAGAAAGCTTCTCCAGAACCCCGGCGTGATAGGCGTTCAGCCAGCCCAGTTCTTCATCGGTCAGGAGAGCGGTCACCACCAGCCTGCGGTCGATGGGGCAAAAGGTCAGCGTCTCGAAGGAGAACATCGGCTGGTCGCCGCCGGCCACCTCTTCCGCCTCGCGCACATAGATGAGGTTCTCGATGCGGATGCCGAAAGCGCCGGGCCGGTAATAACCCGGCTCGTTGGACAGGATCATGCCCGGCAGCAACTCCTGCGTCGAAAGCCTTGAGATCCGCTGCGGCCCCTCATGCACCGAAAGATAGGAACCGACGCCATGGCCGGTGCCATGGGCGTAATCGGCACCCGCCTTCCACAGCGCGATGCGCGCCAGCGGATCGAGATCGCAACCGCGCGTTCCCTTCGGAAACCGCGCGGTGCTGATGCCGATCATGCCTTTCAGCACCAGTGTGAAGAAACGCTTCTGCTCTTCCGGAACGGCGCCGATTGCGACGGTACGGGTGATATCAGTGGTGCCATTGACATATTGCGCGCCGGAATCGACGAGGAACATCTCCCCGTCCGCAAGGGTGCGGTCCGTATCGGTGGTGACACGGTAATGGATAATGGCGGCATGTTCGCCGGCACCTGAAATCGTATCGAAAGACACGTCCTTGAGCGGGTTTTGCATCCCCTGTCCCACCTTGACCCGTGCGACCTCCAACGCCTTCACGGCGGCGATTTCAGTGACACTGCCGGGTTGCTGGCGGTCCAGCCAGCAGAGATATTCGACCATGGCCGCGCCATCCTGCACATGGGCGGCAGCGGAGCCGGCCAGCTCCGCCTTGTTCTTGCGTGCACGCGGCAGGCGGACAGGATCGGCCTCCTCGATGAGCGAGCCGCCCGCTGCCGTGATTGCGCCGGTCAGCGCCACCGGTGTCAGATCGGCATCGACCATCACCCGGCCCTTGGCGCTGGCTATGGCATGCAGACGATCTGCGATCTTCGACGGCGGCAATTGTGTCGCGAGCTGCGCCAGATAGGCCTCGGTCTCAATGCCGGTCTTGCGCTTGTCGAGAAAAATATCCGCCCTGCCATCCGCATAGAGGATGGCGCGGGCGAGCGGATGCGGCGTATGCGGCACATCGTTGCCGCGAATATTGAAAATCCAGGCAATGGACGATGGATCGGTGACCAGCAGGGCATCCGCCCCCTTTGCCGCGACCGTTTCCGCCAGAGAAGCGATCTTTTCCTTCGCCAGCTTGCCGGTAAAGGCTTCGGGCTGGATAACGACAGCTTCCAGCGGCTCGGAGGGACGATCCCGCCACAGGGCATCGAGCGGGTTCTTTTCCAGCAGAACGACCGAACCACCCTTGCCGGCAAGCACTTTTTCCAGCCGCTTCAGCTCCGCGCCGGTGTGCAGCCACGGATCGATGCCGAGCCGGAAACCCTGGGAAGCATGTTCGGCCAGCCAGACGGAGGGTGGCGCGCCAACCAGATCGCCGCCGCTGAAGACCGATTGATCGACCTGTGACTTGAGCTGCGTCGTATAACGGCCATCGACAAAAACCACCGCCTCCGTGCGCGTCACCAGCGCAATGCCGGCGGAACCGGTAAAGCCCGTCAGCCACGACAGGCGCTCGGCGCAGTCAGGCACATATTCCCCCTGATATTCATCGGCGCGCGGCACCAGAAAACCGTCAATGCTAAGGGCGTCGAAACCGGCGCGCAGCGCCTCGACACGGGCCTTGCCGAATTGCGGCGCGGATTTGTTTTCGAAGGTCTGGAACATGTGCGTCTTTCGGGAACTGTCATGGGAAAAGCTGTTCGTTCGCGCCGTCAAATCATTGGCGCGCAACGACAATGCCACGCGGACAAAGCCGGTTTCAAGCCATATATGACAGACAGGATTACGGCGATAAATTGTGCATTTTTTGCGAAATAAGTAATACTCAAGGCAAAGAGCCATGCGAAATACGCACGCCTACCGTGACGTATCCCCTCTAACCAAACAAAAACACATCGCTTATATCAGGATCAACACAGCGAGAGAGACACTCTCCTGGCAAACAAGGATTTGAAGCAATGGCAAAATCTTTCCTCCGCACCGCCTTCGATCGCGTCGTTGAAGCACGCGAGCGTCAGGTCAGCCGCCATGTCAACGCCGCCCTTCTGAACCTCGACGACAAGTCGCTCGAAGCGCTCGGCATGAACCGCGCCGATCTGCGTCGCAAGGCAAAGTCCAGCTACGTATTCTGATCACATCAGGCGCGGCGACCCTCCCTCCCCCGCGTCTGAACAAGAATACGTCGACCCGCTTGAGCAAGCTCCTCCCATGCTCGCGGGTTCCCAGGCGGCGCGAAAGCGCCGCCTTTTCTTTTGTCCGAAAGGGATGCTGCGGAAACTTCAGTCCTTGCGCAGATGCAGCGTCACCCAGCCATTGCGCCAGATGGTGCGGACGTGGGAAAGCCTTGCGCCATTATAGGCGGAAAGCACCTTCCAGCGCTGTGATGCGAGAATTCCCGACAGGATGACGGTGCCGCCGGGCGCCAGATGCGCGACGAGTTGCGGTGCCATCTTGATGAGCGGCCGCGCCAGAATATTGGCGATGATGAGATCGAACGGGCCATGCTTGCGAAAGGCATCCGAGTGGAAACCCGGCGCGGTCTCCAGCGCCATCCCGGAGACGATGCCGTTCAGCCGCACATTCTCCTTCGCCACCTTCACGGCGATGGGATCGATATCCGTCGCCAGCACCGGAATGGGACGCATCTTGCGCACGGCGATGGCAAGAACGCCACTGCCGGTGCCGAGATCGAGCGCATTGCGCACGGTCCGTGCCCGCAGAACCTCCTCGATCATTTCAAGGCAGCCTGCCGTCGTGCCGTGATGGCCGGTGCCGAAAGCCTGACCCGCCTCGATTTCAATCGCCAGATCGTTCGCCTGCACCTTGTCGCGATCATGCGCGCCATGCACGATGAAGCGCCCCGCCCGAACCGGCTTCAGCCCCTCGAGAGACTTGGCGATCCAGTCGACATCAGGAACGGTCTCCTTCTCGATGACGAGACCGGGGAAGACAGGAGCAAGCAGCGCGCTGACGCGCGCGCGGAACTCCTCTTCCTGATCGGCCATCAGATAAACCGAGGCTTCCCAGATGTCGCGCTTCTCATCCACCTCGGTCGTGGCGATCGCGACATCCTCCTCACCGAAATAGTCCGACATGAGATCGAGGATTTCACCAGCCTGAATTTCGGTCGTGGTGACATAGAGGCGGATTTCGCTCACGGCGGGCTGCTTTCTCTGGCTAGGGCTACTCAATCTGCCTTTGCCACAAAACCTTCATCAGTCCAATAAGCCCGTCGCAATTATGCCTTCGCGCCCTTCAGAAGATTCTGGAGCTTCTGCTCGGCAACATCAGGGTTTTCACCATAGGCGATCGTTCCGGCAAAGCGGCCATTGGCGTCAAGCAGGATCACCGATGCCGTATGATCCATGGTGTAATCGCCATTTGGATCCTTCTCGTCCACCGGCACCTTCTTGGCATAGATGCGATAGCCTTTCAGCGTCTCGGCAATCTTGTCGACCGGGCCGGTAATGCCGGTGATCCGCTTCGAGACGTTGGAGACATATTGCTGCATGATCTCAGGCGTATCGCGCTCGGGATCGACGGAAACGAAATAAGCCTGCAGCTTGTCGCCGGCCGGATCCACCTTTTCCATCCAGCCGTTCAGCTCGAACAGGGTTGTGGGGCAGACTTCCGGGCAATGGGTGAAACCGAAGAACAGCGCGGTCGGCTTGCCCTGAAACGCCTTTTCGGTGATCGGCTGGCCGTTTTGCGCGGTCAGTTCAAACGGCACGCCATAGGCCGTCTCGACCATCTGCTCGCGGGTCTTCGTCATCTCGATCGTCAACCAGCTGACGACACCGGCGAGAACGAGCACAACGGCCCACAATACGATGCGAATGTTTCTCATTGTCCAATCCTACCCCGAAAGCTGGCGGCATGTCGCAAGCCTGGCAGACAGATAACGAAAGGCGACGGGGACGGCAAATCAACTGGACGTATTTGGACTAACCGCGCTGATTTGTCACAAAGCCCGAACTGGAAAACGCGTCATAGACACCAGGCAATGCCGCTCTGTACCGTGGACAGGAAAATATCCGTGCTGTGCCGCACCCAGCCCTCAAAGGCAAGAAGCACAACGGCAAGTGAGGCCGCCGCCGCAAGACTTGCCAGAATAAACTTCAGCGGATGGGAAACGAGCATGTTCATATGCTCATCATAACCTGTTTGCTTGAGCGCGAAAACCGCCAAAATACTGGGTTTTGCCGGCGGGACCGGGGCAATTGTTAGGGAAAGTTTAAAATCTTGCTGTGCATGATGACCATAGCGGTTTTTCAAGCCTCGACATGATGTCTCCCGGTCCATTCTCCGGCCACCGCATAAAGCTCAATCCTGCGCGGGCCTGTTAGAGAGCCATCAGAGGAAACCTGCCGTCATGTCCAACGCCATCAAGCAATCCGGCGCATATCTCGAAATCGTCTCCTTCCATCTGAGCGATCAGGAATTCTGCATCGACATCATGGCGATCCGCGAAATCCGTGGCTGGGCACCGGTCACCCCGATGCCGCACACGCCGCCCTATGTTCTCGGTCTCATCAACCTGCGCGGCGCCGTCATTCCCGTCATCGACATGGCCGGCCGCCTCGGCATGAAGATGACCGAACCGTCCGAGCGCTCCGCCATCATCGTCACCGATATCGGCGGCAAGCTGGTCGGCCTCCTGGTGGAACAGGTCTCCGACATGATGACCATCCGCTCCGAAGACCTGCAGCCTGCGCCGGATATCATTCCCGAAGAGCAGCGCAGCTTCTGCCGCGGCATCGTGGCGCTGGAAAAGAGCATGGTCTGCTTCCTCAACCTCGACACGGTCATTGCGGACGAGTTGGCGCGCGAAGCGGCCTGATTAAATCGGCCGATTTCACATTGATAATAAACGGGTAGATCTTGCGACTTATCTTGAGGGGCACGGCCGGGCTGTAAACCTCTCCTCCGTCATGCTCGGGCTTGTCCCGAGCATCTGCAACCTATCATTTTAAGATACGTGATTGGATCCTCGGGACAAGCCCGAGGATGACGTCGCGGTTGAGTTATGCGCAGCAGCGCGGGTGGCAAACCCTCAAGGCTTGCCCTTCTGCCACGTCACCTGCTGATTATAAAGCGGCACCGTCGATATCGCCATCTTGGCCGAACCGTCGGTCAGTTCCCGCGCATGGACCAGGTAAATCAGCGTGTCATTCGCCTTGTCGTAGACACGGCTGACGACGAGCTTCTTCCACACCAGCGACATGCCCTGCCGGAACACCTCTTCCCCGCCCTTCGACAGATCGATATCGCCGATCTCCACCGGTCCCGTCTGGCTGCAGGAAATGGCGTTGTTGGACGGGTCTTCGAACCAGTTGCCGTTCTTCAGCCGGTCGATGACGCCGCGCTCGAAATAGGTAACGTGGCAGGTGACACCCTTGATCTTCGGATCCGCGATCGCCTCGATGACGATGTCATTGCCGATCCAGTCGACGCCCACCTCGCCAACGACCTGCGAATGCGCCGCTGTCACCGGAAGCAATGCCAGAAAGCCCGCAAACAAACCCGACAGAGTTTTCATCGTCATCGCATCTTCTCCGTTACGCTGCTTCAAACATAGGTGGAAGAAGGCGTTACGCAACCCGGGAGACAGCGCGTTTTTTCATGCTGCAGGGCTGGTAACCGGTGGAAGTGAGACGGCCGACCACCATGCCGATCTTTTCCGGCAGGTCTCGGACATGGGCGACGCGCAAGGCCTTGGCAGCGGCAATAGACGCAGCCGCGCAGACAACCGCGTCTTCGGCGGCATTGTGATGCACGAAACGCAGCTGGAGGTGATGGGCAATCACATTCAGCTTGTGCGATGCCAGATTGGGCCAGACATGGCGGGCAATCTTGACGCTGCACAGGTAGGAAAGATCCGGATAGGACTGCCGATATTTGTCGAACGACGCCCGCATGACGCTGAAATCAAAGGCGGCATTATGGGCAATCATGGTGGCGCCCTGGATATCGTCGATGAATTCCTCCATCACCTCGGGAAACTCCGGCGCATCCTCGACATCATCAGGGCGAATGCCGTGCACGGCAATGTTGAAGGGCGAAAACCGCATGTCCTTCGGACGGATGAGACGTTCTTCCACGCGAACGATCTCACCCTCTTCTATCCACGCAAGCCCGACGGAGCAGGCGCTGCCCCGTTCCTCATTGGCGGTTTCGAAATCGATGGCGATGGTTTTCAAGAGTGATTCCCGTTGTTTCATTCCGGCATAGACCGGATTGGCCTCAAAGAGAACCGGCCTCGGTCGAACGCGCCTGCGAAAGCATCCAGTCAATCAGCGTCACCAGATCGGGATTCTCCAGCATGCGTCGCGGATAAACGAGAAAATAGGCAAGCGTGCTGGCCATATCCTTCCCGAAGGGCGCAATCAATGCGCCTTCAGCCAGCTCGCGGGAAACGAGCGAACGCCGGGTGAGCGCAATGCCATGCCCGGCTTTTGCCGCATCCAGCGCGCCATTGCTGTCGATGAAGACCGTGCCTCCGGAGGCATCGACCTCGGATGCTCCTGCCGCCTCCAGCCAGCGCCGCCACTCATTGCGGTTTTCATCATGCAGAAGCGGCACGGATTTCAGATCTCCCGCCTCCTGAAGCGGCCCATATTTTTCCAGAAGCTGCGGCGAACAGACCGGCAGGGTGCTGTCATCGATGAAGCGGATGCTCTCCAGCCCTTCATATCGGCCAAAACCGTGCCGCACGGCGAGATCGACATCGTCCCGCGAAAAATCCACCAGCCGGTTCGTCACGCTGATGCGAACATCCACATGCGGGTGTTGCTGCTGAAAGGCAGGCAATCTCGGCATCAGCCATTGCACGGCGAAAGTCGGCGTACAGCTCAGCGTCAGAACCGTGATCTCGGAGCGCGCCGTCAATTCCGCCGTCGCTTCGCGCATCATCCGAAAGGCGGTGCGGAGCGCGCCGTAATAACGTTCCCCCTCCCGCGTCAGCTGGATGCTGCGCGGCTTTCGGGAAAAAAGCTGCACGCCAAGGCGCGCTTCCAGCTCCCGGATCTGCAGGCTGACCGCGCCGGGCGTGACGTTCAATTCGTTGGAAGCAAGCGTTACGCTGCGATACCGCGCTGCGGCCTCGAAGGCCTGCAACCCTTTCAGAGAGGGAAGTTCGGCTGCCATGATTTAGCTCATCTCAATTATCGCGCGAGAAACAATCGTTTGAATACACCATAAAACAGGGAGTAAATAGGCGCAACAGGACATGAAGCGTGGCGAAACACACACATTATTAGTTTGAGATAAACTCAACCGATATCGGGTGGATGACGGCAATCCCGTCTGCGATCATGTCGATACTGATGCTTTTGGGAGATGACGATGGCGATACAGAAACAGATGGATGCCGGTGAATGGGCGATGCTCGTCGCGCTTTCGCTCCTGTGGGGCGGATCGTTCTTTTTTGTCGGCGTCGCCGTCAAGGAACTGCCGCCCGTCACCATCGTCACGCTGCGCGTCAGTCTTGCGGCAATCGCGCTTCTGATCGTCTGCCGTCTCATGGGCCTTCGCCTGCCGCGCGAATGGGCGGTGTGGCGCGCCTTTTTCGGAATGGGGCTGCTCAACAACATCATTCCCTTCTGCCTGATCGTCTGGGGCCAGACCCAGATTGCCAGCGGGCTCGCCTCGATCCTCAATGCCACCACGCCCCTCTTCACCGTCATCGTCGCGCATTTTCTGACCGCTGACGAAAAAATGACCGGCAACAAGCTCACCGGCGTGCTGATCGGCTTTGCCGGCGTGGCGACGATGATCGGCCCGGCCGCCTTTGCCGGCTCGTCCGGCCTCTGGGGTCAGATCGCCATTCTCGGCGCCGCCATCTCCTATTCCTTCGCGGGCATATTCGGCCGCCGTTTCAAAGCCATGGGCGTGCCGCCGCTGATGACCGCCACCGGCCAGATTTCGTCTTCAACACTGATGCTGATCCCGGCCGCCCTCCTCATCGACAAGCCATGGACGCTCGCCATGCCGAGCCTTGGCACCTGGGGTGCACTGATCGGCATCGCCCTCCTGTCGACGGCGCTCGCTTACCTCATCTTCTTCCGTATTCTCGCAAGCGCCGGCGCCACCAACCTCGCTCTCGTCACCTTCCTCATCCCGGTCAGCGCCATCCTGCTCGGCTCGCTGCTTCTCGGGGAACAACTGGAAATAAAACACTTTGCCGGCATGGCGATGATCGCCGCCGGTCTTGCGGCGATCGATGGCAGATTGCTTTCCAGATTACGCCCGCCTCGCCAGCGGCTGCAGTGAAGTCAGGAAGATCGAGGTCGGCTTGCAAGATAGCGGCCTCGTTCTTTTCCTCTGACCCAGGTGTTTCCGGGAATGATCCCTGCCGTGCCGTCTTGACGCGCGGCGGCTCCTCTGGCCTTATGCCGCCATGACCGGCTTTGCTACCCACATGCATCTCACCGTGACCATTCGCCCCGCAGGGCGCGTGGCGGTGTCAGTGCGTTAGTCATCTGGTCATCCGTCCACCACCCTGCCGCAAATTGGCAGGGTTTGGTGTTTCCCGCTCTGCCTCGGCTGAATATCCAAGGAGAGCAGACATGCCGGAATGCGATATACCCTTACCCCTGGACCCCGATGCGCGCTGGCCCGAAGGCCTGTGTATTCGCGCCCGTACTCTGGCGGATGCGCCGGGGATAACAGCACTGCACAACATGACCGGATATCGCTACGGGACGCTGCGCTGGCCACACCACAATCCCGACGATATTCGCAAGGGGATAGAAACCCAGCCGGCCAACAGTTTTGCGCTGATTGCCATCCTGGACGGCAAGATCGTCGGTGATATCGGCTTGACGCGCCACACCAACCGCCGGGCGCATGCGGGCAGCATCGGCATGGGCGTTCATGATGCCTATAAGGGACGGGGAATCGGCAGCGCCATGATCGGCGAAATTCTCGCCATTGCGGATCGCTGGCTGGACCTGAAACGGATTGAACTGACCGTTTTCACCGACAATGAACCGGCGCTCGCGCTTTATCGCAAATTCGGCTTCGAGGTCGAGGGCCATCTGAAATCCTTCGCCTTCCGTGATGGCGATTATGTCGATGCCTATTGCATGGCGCGTCTGCGATAGCGGTTCAGACGGCTGCGGCGTGATCCGCAAACACATGCCGAATGGTCCGTCGCGACCATTCGGCCATTTTTTCGTTACGCCCGCGCTCGGCATCCAGCACGATCAGCGCCTTCCACAGTGCCCAGCCGCGCCCGCGCTGCCATGCAGTCTCATCCAGATCAAGCGCCCGGCGAAAAACGGCGCGGCTTTCGGCATCAAGCACATTCCACGCGAGAATAAAATCGGACGACGGGTCACCCACACCGGAACTGCCGAAATCGATGACGGCCGACAGGCGGCCGTCCTGCACCAGCAGATTACCTTCGGCAATGTCGCCATGCACCCACACGCCCTGCCCCCGCCAATGGCTCGAAAGCGCGAGCTGCCATATCTCCATGGCCAGCGCCTGATCCACCTCATCGGCAAGGCGCATCGCCGAGGCCCGCGCTTCTCCATCATAAACCGCGAGCGAACCGCCGCGATGAAAGTTATGCACACCGGCCCGCGGACCATCTGAAGCATCGATGTGATGCAGCGCCTTCAAAAACGCCGCAACATCACTGGCTATCGCCGAAAGATCGATGCTGTCCAGATGCCGGGCGAGAGGTTCGCCCTTTAGCCAGCGATAAACGGACCAGCAGAACGGATAAGTTTCGTCCGGCCGCCCCAGCGCCAATGGCGCCGGGATTGGGGAAGGCAGAAACGGTGCAAGGGTCGGCAACCACCGATGCTCCTTCTCCACCTGCGCCACATAGCGCTCAGCGCTCGGCATGCGGACCAGCATATCGTCACCCAGGCGAAAGCTGCGATTGTCCCAACCGCTCAGTTCCACCGGCTGAACATCGAGCGCCGCCCATTGCGGAAACTGGCTGGCGATCAGCGCCCGGACCTGCTGAGCGGTGACAACGATACGGTCATCCATGATGCACTTCCCCGTTGCAGGCGCAAACCTCTAGCGGTGCAAGACAACATGGCGATGACGCGGTATCAGCCGCCGATCAATGCCAGCCACTCGTCCTCATCCATGGTCTGCACGCCAAGTTCCGTCGCCTTGGCAAGCTTGGAGCCCGCCCCCGGCCCTGCGACGAGAATATCGGTCTTTTTCGAGACGGAACCGGCCACTTTCGCGCCGAGGCTTTCGGCGCGGGCCTTGGCCTCGTCACGAGTGAATTTTTCCAGCGAGCCGGTGAAGACAACCGTCTTGCCGGCCACCGGGCTACCTTCGGTCGAAGGCTTTTCAGCCTCCTTCGGCTGCAATTCGCGTATCAGCCGGTCGATGACATCGAGATTGCGCGGTTCCTTGTAGAACTCGATGATGGCGCGGGCCACGACCTCGCCAATGCCGTCGATACTGTTGAGTTCGGCCCAGGCGTCGCTTGCCAGATCCGCCGCCGCCTTCATGCTCTCTTCGAAGTGTTCGTAAGTGCCATAGGAGCGCGCCAGAAGCTTCGCCGTCGTCTCGCCCACATGGCGGATGCCGAGCGCGAAAATCAGGCGATGAAGATCGATCTCACGGCGGGCATCTATGGCATCGAACAGCTTCCTGACGCTGACCTTGCCGAAACCATCGATATTTTCGAGCTTGGTCAGATGGGATGCTTCCTGCCGCGCCTTCAGCGTAAAGATGTCTGGCGCGGTCTTGATAGAGAGTGCCGGATCATCGCTTTCGAAGAAGAAATCGATCTGTTTGGTGCCGAGCCCTTCGATATCGAAGGCATTGCGCGAGACGAAATGTTTGAGATGCTCCACCGCCTGCGCCCGGCAGACGAAACCGCCCGTGCAGCGCGTGACCGAATCGAGCTTGCCGGTCTTTTCATTGCGCTCCCGCACCGCATGGCTGCCGCAGACCGGACATTTTTCCGGGAACGCATATTTCACCGCCTCGGCCGGACGTTTCTCCAACAGCACGTCCAGCACCTGCGGAATGACATCGCCGGCGCGCTGCACGATGACCGTGTCACCGATGCGGATGTCATGATCCTCCGGGCGAATGCGCTCACCGCTATTGCCGATGCCTTCGATATAATCGGCATTGTGCAGTGTCGCATTGGTGACGACGACACCGCCGACGGTGATCGGGGTAAGACGTGCCACCGGCGTCAGCGCGCCGGTGCGTCCCACCTGGATTTCGATATTCTCGACCGTGGTGAAAGCCTGTTCGGCCGGAAATTTATGCGCGGTCGCCCAACGCGGGCTGCGCGAACGGAAGCCCAGCCTTTCCTGCAGATCGAGCCGGTCGACCTTATAGACCACGCCATCGATATCGTAATCGAGATCGGGCCGCGCGATGCCGATTTCATTATAATGCTCAAGCAATTGCTGGGCGGAGGTGAATCGCTTCATCAGCGGATTGACCGGAAATCCCCACTCCCGGAACTTCTCGACGATGCCATATTGCGTATCGGCAATCCGTGCCGGCTGACCGCCATTCGAAACCTCACCCAGAGCATAGGCAAAGAACCGCAGCTTGCGTCTCGCCGTCACATTGGCGTCGAGCTGGCGCAGAGAACCGGACGCCGTGTTGCGCGGGTTCACATAGGTCTGCTTGCCTTCCGCCTCCATCTGGGCGTTGAGCGCCATAAAGTCGCTCTTGGCCATATAGACTTCACCGCGCACCTCCACCACATCGGGCGCATCGGCAGGCAGGCTATTCGGAATTTCCTTGATGGTCATGATATTGGCGGTGACATTTTCACCCGTTGTGCCATCGCCGCGCGTCGCCGCTGTCTTCAGCCTGCGATTCTCATAGCGGATGGACATGGAAAGCCCGTCGATCTTCGGCTCGGCGGTAAAGGCGATGGAATCGTCGGGCAGATGCCCGAGGAAACGATAAACCGAAGCGACGAAATCCCGCAGATCCTCTTCGGAAAACGTATTGTCGAGCGACAGCATCGGCCGCGCATGCACGATGGGTGCGAAGGTCGGAAGCGGCGTGAAACCGACTTTTTTCGACGGGCTGTCGGCCCGCACCAACGCCGGGAAAGCCGCCTCGATGGCATCGTTACGCCGCTTCAGCGCGTCATATTCCGCATCTGAAATCTCCGGCGCGTCGTTGCCGTGGTAAAGCGCGTCATGGCGCGCAAGCTCAGCCGCCAGAAACGCAAGCTCGGAAGAGGCTTCAAGCTCGGTGAGGTTTTCGACGGATTTCTGGTCTTTCGACATGACGGCCTCTTTTCGGAATTACCGAACGCTTTTAGCCGAAATAAAACACAATAAAAACAGGTTTTGCCGTTGGACTCACAAGCCCAATCCGCTCGCACGGCGCAGTGGGCAGCTGTCAGTCCTTGGCAGCCAGCAGCCGCGCCGCCGCAGCCCTCGCCTCGTCCGTCACCGACGCGCCGGCGAGCATGCGGGCGATTTCTTCCGTGCGGTGTTTCGGCTCCATCGTCGCGACGCGGGTGGCAATGCGCTCGCTGCCGTCGCCGGATGGACCCTTGGAAATGAGAAGATGGGTCGCCGCCCGCGCTGCCACCTGCGGCGCATGGGTAACGGAGAGAACCTGCACGGTCTTCGACAGGCGGCGCAGCCGCTGGCCGATGGCATCCGCCACCGCGCCGCCGACACCCGTATCGATTTCATCGAACACCAGGGTCGGTGCCGAACCGCGATCCGCCAGCGCCACTTTCAGCGCCAGCAGGAAGCGGGACAATTCGCCACCCGAGGCCACTTTCATGATCGGGCCGGGACGCGTGCCCGGATTGGTCTGGACGTGAAATTCCACCGTGTCGATACCATCGGCCGTCGCCTGCTCGGGATCGGAGGTCACCTCGACGGTAAACCGCGCCCGTTCCAGCTTGAGCGCCGGTAATTCTGCCATGACAGCATTGGAAAGCGCATCCGCCGCATGGTGGCGTTTATCGGAAAGCGACTGGGCGGCCCGGTCGAAATCGGCCTTCACGACGCCGAGATTTGCTTCCAGCTTGCCGAGCTTTTCTTCACCGGCATCGAGATCGGCGAGATCGGCCACCATCTTTTCGGCGAGAGCCGGCAGGTCAGGCACGGCGACATTATATTTGCGACCGGCGGCGCGCAGCGCAAACAGCCGCTCCTCCACCCGCTCCAGCTCACGCGGATCGAATTCGGTGCGACGCAGCGCCGCCTCCACTTCCATCTGCGCGTTGGAGAGGCTGTCGAGCGCGGCATCCAGCAATTGCACGGTGTCTTCCAGCAGCCCGGGCGCTTCGTGGCTCTTGCGCTCCAGACGCCGCATCATCGAAGCGATGACAGGCACGGGCGAGGCATTGCCGTTCAGGAATTCGCTGGCTTCGGCGATATCGCCGGCAATGCGTTCGGATTTCTGCATCACCGCCCGGCGCTCGGCCAGTTCTTCCTCTTCACCATCCCGTGGCGAGAGTGTCTCCAACTCCTCGACGGAAGAACGCAGGTAATCCGCCTCACGGGCGGCGGCCTCCACCTTGGCGCGATGCGTCTTGAGCGCACGCTCGGCATCCTTCCAGGTGCGGTAAAGGCCCTGGACGGTACGGGCTTCGTCGCTCAGCCCGGCAAAGGCATCCAGCAGCGTGCGGTGGGCATCGGTGTCGACAAGCGCGCGATCATCATGCTGGCCATGGATTTCGACCAGCAATTGCCCGAGCTGGCGCATCATCTGCACGCTGATGGCCTGATCGTTGATATAAGCCTTGGTGCGCCCGTCCGAGGATTGCACCCGGCGGAAAATCAGGTCGCCATCGTCATCGAGACCGTTTTCGCGCAGGAGAAGCCGTGTCGGGTGACTGTTTGGGACTTCGAAAGTGGCGGTGACCTGCCCCTTGTCCTCGCCATGCCGTACAAGGCCGCCATCGCCGCGGCCACCAAGCGCCAGCGAGAGGCTGTCGAGAAGAATGGATTTGCCGGCGCCCGTTTCACCCGTCAACACGGAAAGGCCCGCCTCGAAACCGAGGTCGAGCCTTTCAATCAGGACGATATCGCGAATCGAGAGCTGGACCAGCATGGCCTATGCCCCGTCTCAGGCGCCGATAAGCTTCTTGCCGGCGCGCGAAATCCAGGACCCCTTGTTTTCCCGCGGTTCCAGCCCGCTGCCCTTCAGCAGCTTGTAGGAATCCGAATACCATTGGCTGTCAGGATAGTTGTTGCCGAGAACGGCGGCAGCGGTCTGCGCCTCGTCCACCAGGCCCATCGCATAATAGGCTTCCGTCAGACGCGCCAGCGCTTCCTCGATCTGGTTGGTGTTCTGGTATTGCTCGACGACAATGCGGAAACGCGAAACGGCGGCGAGATATTCCTTGCGCTCAAGGTAATAACGACCGACCTGCATCTCGCGGCCGGCGAGCTGGTCGCGGGCGAAACGGATCTTGGCCTGCGCGTCGGCGACATATTCCGAATCGGGATAGTCGTTGACGACCTTGTTCATCGCTTCGACGGTGCGCTGCGCTGCGCGCTGATCCTGTGTCACGTCGGAAATCTGCTTCGAATAGGCAAGGCCGATCATGTACTGAACGTAGGCCGCATCCTTGGAGCGCGGATATTGCCGCAGGAACCGGCTGCCGGTCGCAATGGCCACATCGTTCTTGTTGGTGCGCGTGGCGATGAAGGTCTGCATGACAAGCGCCTTCTGGCCCCACTCGGTGAAGGGATATTGCTTGTCGATCGCCTCGAACTTGCGTGAGGCTTCCGTCATGTTGCCGGCGTTCATGTTGGCAAGCCCCTGCTTGTACAGAACATCAGGCGGATCGGTCTCGACGCCGAGCTTGGTAATGTCGATATCCGGATCGGACTGGCAGGCCGTGACGGCGACACTTGCACCGACCAACAACAACGAAACGGCGATCCCCCGCATCGTACCCTTCATCGCACCAGACCCTACATGCTTCATTCGACAGTTCCCACTTCCCGCGCAAATACATAAGCATCGGCTTTGCACTGGCGTTCTAGCCATAAAAGCATCCGCAGGGCAACGCAATGATGACGCATTAACGCATTTTTATGGCATCGACCCGTGCAATCGCATGAATATCAGACGATATAACGCAACTTCTTGTTCGCATCACAAAAAAGCCGCCCCAAAAGGGAGCGGCTTTTTCTGTCAATTGATAGCCTGCGAACAAACTCACGCAGACCAGGGTGCGAATTCCGGCATATTGACCGCAACGAATTCGCGGGCGCGCACCATCTGGTGGCGGGCGGCCGGCGCTTCGACGATCTCATAGGCCGTGCGGTCGCTCAAAAGCGCTTTCAGCGCATTCGCATTGACCTTGTGGCCGCCGCGATAGGAGCGGTAGCAGCCGATGAACTGCGCGCCGGCAAGCGCCAGATCGCCCACGGCGTCCAGCGTCTTGTGACGGACGAACTCGTCCTTGGCGTAACGCAGGCCTTCCATGTTGATGACGCTGTTGTCGTCGGAGATGACGACCGAATTCTCAAGCGAGGAACCGAGCGCATAACCGGCAGCCCACAGACGCTCCACGTCACGCATGAAACCGAAGGTACGGGCGCGCGACAGTTCGCTCTTGAAGCTCTCCGCCGTCAGGTCACCCTTCCAGGACTGCCTGCCGATCAGCGGCGTATCAAAATCGATATCGACCTCGAAGCGCGTGCCGTCATAGGGACGGAACTCCGCCCAGGAGGCACCCGAATCGATGCGCACCGGCTTGATGACGCGAATATAACGACGCTTCACGCCGAGGTTCTTGATGCCGACCGATTCGATCGCTTCGATGAAGGGCGCGGAGCTGCCGTCCATGATCGGCGCTTCCGGACCGTCGACTTCAACGACGAGGTTGTCGAGGCCCATGGCGTAGATGGCAGCCATGACGTGCTCGATCGTCGCCACCGACTGGGAAAGCGAACGGCCGAGCACGGTGCACAGGTCGGTATTGCCGACATTGGCCGAAACCGCCTTCAACTCGGTAACGCTGCCATTGTCATGAAGGCGATGGAAGACGATGCCCGTTCCGGCTTCTGCGGGCTGGAACGTCATCGAAACCGGATTGCCGGAATGCACGCCAATGCCTTTAAGCTGAACAGCATGGGCGATAGTTGTCTGAAATCCGAGCAGTCCGATAGTCATGCGTATATGCCTTGTTTTGCAAACCGCGCCGCCTGGCGCCGTTCAAGTTTTCAAGCCGGTTTTGGCAACCGGCCAAGTCCGTATTTTCCCTTACCCAGCCTCATACATACGCACATGTAGGTGCCACGACAAATCACTGTTCGTTTCGGATTGTTACACGCGTAAACCTTTGAAAAGGCGAATTAATTTAGTGTTAATAACGTAAAATAAACAAAACGCCCGGATCGTGAAACCCGGGCGTTTAGAGAGGCGGATGGAATCGCTCTTAGTTGGACTGGCGGCGCAGGAAGGCCGGGATTTCCAGCTGGTCGTCGTCGTGATGGCTGGACGATGCAGGCGTTGCACGACCGTGGTCGTCAAGCTGGCCACGACGCGGCGCGTAGAGGCTGGCTTCCGGCGAAAGCGGCGCGCGGCGCTGCTGCGGAGCCATGCTCGGCGCATCCATCATGTCGGAGGGAACTTCTTCTTCTTCGCGGCGGCCAAGCGAGTTGGTGATGCGCTTCAGAAGACCCATCGGGCCACGCTCTTCCTGGGCAGCAGGAGCGGCATGGGTGCGATGGTCCAGCTCGGCTTTGACGACCGGCGGGAAGTCTTCGACCTTCGGCATGCGAACCGGCTCGGGCTGGCGGGCAACGGGTGCGGGTTCCTGATAGACCGGAGCCTGGGGCTGCTGCATGCGCGGTGCCGGAGCGGCGACCTGTTCCGGAGCATGATAGACCGGTGCCGGAGCAACCGGAGCCGGAGCGGCCTGCTGAACCGGCTGGGCCGGACGAAGGGTCGGCGCTTCAGCCGGAGACGATGCGAACAGCTTGCTCTGCGGACGGAAGTCCTGGGCCGGCTGCTGGTGTGCGGCAAAACCGAGTTCACGTTCCATTTCGGCTTCCGCCGAACGGATGGTCTGGGCGATCGGGTCTACGGCTTTCGGTGCCTGCGAGACTGCTGCAGGCTGTACTGCGGCCGGAGCGGAAGCAACGGCCGCGGAAGGACGGATAAGCGGCTTGGCAACGGCAGCTGCGGCGCGCATATCAGCGATGTTCTGCTCACCAACGCCTGCAACGCGATCGATGCCGGTTGCAACAACGGAGACGCGGATGAGACCTTCAAGCGCTTCGTCGAAGGTCGCGCCGAGGATGATGTTGGCATCCGGATCGACTTCTTCGCGAATACGGGTCGCAGCTTCATCGACTTCGAACAGGGTAAGGTCGCGACCGCCGGTGATGGAGATCAACAGGCCCTGTGCGCCCTTCATCGAGGTTTCGTCGAGCAGCGGGTTGGCGATGGCCGCTTCCGCAGCCTGCATTGCGCGGCCCGGACCGGAAGCCTCGCCAGTACCCATCATCGCGCGGCCCATTTCGCGCATGACCGAACGGACGTCGGCGAAGTCGAGGTTGATGAGACCTTCCTTCACCATCAGATCGGTGATGCAGGCAACGCCGGAATAGAGAACCTGGTCGGCCATGGCGAAGGCGTCGGCGAAGGTCGTCTTGTCGTTGGCAATGCGGAAGAGGTTCTGGTTCGGAATGACGATCAGCGTATCGACGGACTTCTGCAGTTCCTCGATGCCCTGTTCGGCAAGACGCATGCGGCGGCCGCCTTCGAAGTGGAAAGGCTTGGTGACGACGCCGACCGTCAGGATACCCTTGTTACGGGCAGCCTGCGCAACCACCGGGGCGGCACCGGTGCCGGTGCCGCCGCCCATGCCGGCGGTGACGAAGCACATGTGGGTGCCGTTCAGGTGATCGATGATCTCATCGATGCATTCTTCAGCGGCGGCGCGGCCGACTTCCGGCTGGGAACCGGCGCCGAGACCCTCGGTGACGTTGACGCCGAGCTGGATGACCCGATCCGCCTTCGTCATGGTCAGAGCCTGCGCATCCGTGTTGGCGACGACGAAGTCGACGCCCTGGAGGCCAGCCGTGATCATGTTGTTGACAGCGTTACCGCCACCGCCACCCACACCGAAAACGGTAATGCGTGGCTTCAGCTCGGTGATATCAGGCTTTTGCAGCTGTATCGTCATTTTACCATTCCTTCTTTCTCTGGCCGCATCGCCCCGCTGGCCGATTCTTGAAAACTCAACTCTGAAACCTCCGGCTTACGCCACGAGGCCACTCAAAAACTCTCTTTCAGCCATTGCCCCACCCGGGCTATCCGGCCGCTACCGTTACCAAACGGCGAGAACATTCCGCCTTGCGCCGCATGAATTTCGATGTCCGCCACCTGCGGATAGATCATCAGTCCGCAGGCGGTTGAGAATGCCGGTCCCTTCGCCGCTACCGGAAGACCGGCAACACCCATGGGGCGGCCGATACGAACGTTGCGGGCGAGAATGCGCCGTGCCGTTTCCGGCAGCCCCGTCAGCTGGCTTGCGCCGCCGGTCAGGACAACGCGCTTGCCGACGATGGGGCTGAAGCCGGACTTCTGGATACGATCACGGATCAATTCCAGCGTCTCTTCGATACGCGCCCGCACGATGCGGGTAACAAGGGCTCTTGAAACTTGCGATGGTTGATCGCGATCATCTTCGCCAATCGGCGGGATCGAAATCATGTCGCGCTCATCCGCGCCATTCAGCAAAGCCGAACCATGCACCACCTTCAGTCTCTCCGCATCTTCGATTCGTGTCGAGAGGCCTCGTGCAAGATCTGTCGTAACATGATGGCCGCCAAGGCCAATCGCGTCGGTGTGGATGAGACGGCCTTCGGCGAAAACCGAGATCGTCGTGGTGCCGCCGCCCATGTCGATGGCCGCGCAGCCGAGTTCGACTTCGTCATCCACCAGCGCCGCAAGGCCGCTGGCGTAAGGCGTTGCCACCATGCCTTCGACGGAAAGATGCGCGCGGTTGACGCAAAGCTCGAGATTCTTCAGCGCCGTGCGTTCCACAGTCACCACATGCATGTCGACGCCGAGAAGATCACCATACATGGAGAGCGGGTCACGGATGCCGCGCTCGCCATCCAGCGAATAACCCGTCGGCAGCGAATGCAGGATCGCCCGGTCCTGGCGCATGGACTGCTGGCTTGCCGCCACCAGAACCTTGCGCAGGTCGCTTGCTTCCACTTCCTGGCCGCCGAGATCGATGCTCGCGGTGTAGATGTCGCTTGCCAGCCGTCCGGCGGAAACATTGACGATCAGGCTGTCGACGGTGAGACCCGCCATGCGCTCGGCCGCATCGACAGACAGACGGATGACGCCTTCCAGCGCGTCGAGATCGGCGATCACGCCTGACTTCACGCCGCGCGAGCGCTGGTGGCCGATGCCGATGATTTCGACCTTGTGGGTGCGGCCGGGCAGAATTTCGCTTTCCTGACGCGGCGTCAGCCGGCCGATCATGCACACGACCTTGGTCGAGCCGATGTCCAGCACGGAGACGATGTGGCTGCGCTTGGAGGAAAGCGGCTTCAGGCGTGGCAGACCGAAATGGGAAGAACCGAAAAAGCTCATGTGTTCTTCTCCGCCTTCTTGAGAGCCTTGGTGCGCGCATCGACAGCGGCCTGACGGCGCTCCGTGGCGCCTTCGGTCAGCTGGATCGTGGTGCGGTCGGCCAGTCGGAGATCGACGGCGGCGACATCGCGCGACAGCACTTTTTCCTCGAGATCGAGCCGCGCCAGCAATTGCAGCGCCTGCGGCAGGTTCTCTTCCGGCAGCTTGACGACGATGCCGTTGTCGAGATGCAGATCCCAGCGGCGGCCGGCAATGCGGACATAAGCGCGGACACGGTTGCGAATTTCCGGCCAGTCGGCCAGCTGCTCGACGAAACCGGCGGCACCCGTTTCCGCGTCACGGCCGACGAAGAGCGGCAGGGCGGCGAATTTATTGTCCCGCAGCGGCGCGATCACGCTGCCGCTTTTTTCGATCAGCGAGAGTTCCGTTCCATGCTGCCAGATGCCGAAGGCCTGACGCTCCTTCAGCCGGACTTCCACGGTCTTGGGATAGACCTTGCGAATATCGACATCTTCCACCCAGGGAAGCTGGACCAGCTTGCGGCGCGCCGCATCGATATCGAGCGCGATCAGCGAGGTGCTGCCATCGAGGCCGAGAAGCTGGAAGACATCGATTTCCGAAGTCTGCAGATTGCCGGAAACCTTTACGTCCTCGACCGCAAACCCGGCAGCCGATGTCGTGGTCTGGGTGACGATATTGGTGTGGCCGCCGAGCGACATGCCGTAAAGTCCGGTCACCGCGTAAAAGGCGATGGCCGAAATCGTGCCGGTATGGGCGGGAATATGAATGCGTCCGGTCGCAAGGCTGACACCGAAACGCACGAAGCGACGTAGCGGACGCGGCAATACCATGCGGTCGTCGGCGCTGGCTGCCGCCGCGAATTGTTCGCGCTTTTTTGCCGTCGACTTTTTGCCGGTCACCGCAAACACGAAGCGTCCTCCACCATCCAGCTGACAAGGTTACCAAAGGAGCGGCCAGCATGGGCCGCCATTTCCGGCACCAGGGAGGTCGGCGTCATGCCCGGCTGCGTATTCACTTCAAGCCAGATAACTTCGCCATCTTCTGAGAAACGGTCGTCGTAACGAAAGTCTGAACGGCTTACGCCACGGCACCCGATCGCCTGATGCGCCATAACCGCCAATGTTTGAATCTTTTGGTAAATTTTCGGTGAAATTTCCGCGGGAATGACATGTTTCGAGCCACCGGCCGCGTATTTCGCATCGTAATCATAGAAATTGTGACCGAGAGGCACCACCTCGGTGACGCCGAGCGCCTCGCCGTCGAGCACGCCGCAGGTGAGTTCGCGCCCATGAATATAGCGCTCGACCATGACCTGATCGCCATAACGCCATTCCGACGAGGTGAGGATCTGCGGCGGATGCGACTGGTCTTCCTTGACGATGACGACGCCGAAGCTCGATCCCTCGCGCACCGGCTTCACCACATATGGTGGCGCAAGCGGATGTTCGCTGGTGAAATCGAAGCGGTTCATGACGCGCTCGGCAGCAACCGGGATGCCGGCGGCAGCGGCAACTTTCTTGGCCTGCGCCTTGTCCATGGCAAGGGCGGAAGCCAGCACGCCGGAATGGGTATAGGGAATGGCCAGATATTCGAGAATGCCCTGAATGGTGCCGTCTTCGCCGAAGGGGCCGTGCAGTGCATTGAAGGCGACATCCGGGCGCAATTCGGCGAGTACGGCGGCGACATCGCGCCCTACATCGACACGGGTGACCTTGTAGCCCTCGCCTTCGAGCGCAAGCGCGCAAGCGTTGCCCGACGAGAGGCTGACCGGCCGCTCCGACGAAAACCCACCCAAAAGAACAGCTACGTGCTTGCCGCCCATCGAACCCTCTGACACCAACTCTCCGTTACGAACCACGCCCGAACCGACCGAATTTGACGGACGGTGATTCTGGCACATGATCCTTGAGATCAGTTAAACGCCATTAAGGTTAATGAATCGTTTACTTTCGTTAACCGCCGCGTCCAACATGCCGAGTTCCGTTAAAGAATCAGCATCGATCCGGATTCCCTCCTTGGAATCAGAGAGTTGCGCGGATTGCAACATGCAGGTTTTCAATGATCGGAAATAAAACCGCCCTGGCGGGTTCGCCGCTTCGCGATGAAGGCAAGGTCGAAACGTTAACGGACGGGCTTATTCCCCAGACAAAATTATCTGGCGTTTCAGCATTTTAAATCCGCGGCCTGAATCAGTCTCTCAATCGCGGGACTGTGACCGGCGGTCCCCCGCAAGTCCTGTCATGTTCAACAATCACATTATTTGCATTATTTCTTTTTTAGCATTCCATAAGAACAAAAATTGCGTTAACGCAGTCATCGCCTCCCAAGGCATGACATTGCAATCATCCAAAATGGAACCAATACCATGACCGACGCGATATCTCCGGTATCGCCGACCGCTGACACTTCGAACGTTGTAAAGACAAATTCGCCTGCACGAGTTCTCACTGCCAGCCTGGTCGGCACGACCATCGAGTTTTTCGACTTTTACGTTTACGCCACGGCCGCAGTGCTCGTGTTCCCGGCCTTGTTCTTCCCGAACAATGACCCGATGACGGCGCTTCTGGCGTCCTTCGCCACCTTCTCCATCGCCTTCTTCGCCCGCCCGCTAGGCGCTGTGGTCTTCGGCCACTATGGTGACCGCGTCGGCCGCAAGACAACGCTTGTCGCCGCCCTGCTCACGATGGGCGTCTCGACGGTCGTGATCGGCCTCCTGCCCTCCTATGAGACCGCCGGCGTCCTCGCCCCGCTGTTGCTCGCGCTTTGCCGCTTCGGTCAGGGCTTCGGCCTTGGCGGCGAATGGGGCGGTGCCGTCCTGCTCGCCACGGAAAATGCCCCTCCCGGCAAACGCAGCTGGTATGGCATGTTCCCGCAGCTCGGCGCACCGGTCGGCCTGTTCCTCTCCTCCGGCGTCTTCTGGATCCTGCTACACTTCATGTCGCAGGAAGCCCTGCTCAGCTGGGGTTGGCGCATTCCCTTCGTCGCTTCGATCATCCTGATCGCGGTCGGCATGTGGGTTCGCCTGTCGATCACCGAAACGCCCGACTTCCAGAAGGCAATCGAAAAGGAAGAACGTGTGGCCGTGCCGGTTGCGGAACTGTTCCGCAACCATAAGCGCAGCCTCGTGCTCGGCACCTTTGTGGCGCTCGCCACCTTCGTGCTGTTCTATATCGGTACCGCCTATCTTCTGTCCTACAATGTCAAGGTCCTGAAAATTCCGTTCCTCGACGCGCTGGAAGTTCAGATCCTCGGCTCCATCGTCTTCGGTATCTTCATCCCGATCGCCGGCAAGCTCGCCGAAAGATTCGGCCGTCGTGAAATCCTGATCCTGACGACGGTGCTGATCGGCCTGTTCTCCTTCCTGCTGCCCGGCCTGATGTCCGGCGGTGAAGGTTCGATCTTCGTCTTCGCGGCTCTGGCCATGATGCTGATGGGCATGACCTACGGCCTGATTGGCACAGCGCTCGCCGCACCCTTCCCGACCCGGGTGCGCTATACCGGCTCGTCCATCACCTTCAACATGGCCGGCATCTTTGGCGCATCGCTGGCGCCTTACATCGCCACATGGCTGCAGGTGAATTACGGCATGGGTTACGTCGGTTATTATCTCTGCGTATCGGCCCTCATCACGCTGGCCTGCATTCTTCTGTCCCGCAAGGACGAAGTCTGATCCCAGATCATCGACGACAAAAAGCCCGCGAAACCTCCGTTTCGCGGGCTTTTCCTTGTCTGCTTTTGCCCTTAAGCCACGGCCTGGCGCCGCTCGACATGGCCGGTCATACAGACGCGATTGCGCCCCCCGCCCTTTGCCCGATAAAGCGCCAGATCGGCATTGTGCATGACCTTGTCGAAGATTTCGGCGTCGCCGCGAAAAGCAACCCCAATCGAAATCGTCACCGTGATCCGCAGATCTTGATGCTCTACCGGCGTCGTTTCGATCGCCGCGCGCACCCTTTCGCACATTTGCAGGAAGGCAAGCGGGCTGGTTTCCTGCACGACCACAAATTCCTCGCCGCCCAGACGGGCGACATGGGCCGGGGGATCAAAATGCTCTCTTATCCTGCGGGCCACGCCTGAAATGACAAGATCACCGACGAGATGGCTGTATCTGTCGTTCACCGACTTGAAATGATCGATATCGAGAAAGGCGACGCAATAGTCACTGCCGAGTTCGGCGCATGCCGCATAAAGGCCGAGCCGGTTGCTGAGGCCAGTCAGGGCGTCCGTATGGCTCAAATGCAGGAAGCGCTCGTGGGATTGCATGAGAATTTGCACTTCCTTGGCATTCAGCCAGCAAACCAGCAACGTCACCGTAAACGCCACAGCGCCGCCAAGCGTCACGCTCAGCATGATACCGTTGATGAGATCGGTCACCAGCCCGAATTGTGCAAGAAGCGTCAGGCCGCCCGTGCACATCACGATGACGATGACCGTCACGAGGCACGCGATACGGATGGAGAATTCCAGAGGGTCGAGCCGCCGCCGGCCCTCCAGCGTCGCGACCGAAAAACTCATCATCTCGATCGGTTTTTTCCAAAGACCCAAGATCATGCTCAAAAGTGCCTAAATCACGTAATGTCGTTGGTATTTCCAAATAAAAAAGCAATTTAATATTGAGGGAACGAGACCTCGCCTCACTCACTCTCGTATTTTCCCCCGATATTACGGGAAAAACTGTTGATCGACCGTTACGATACACGCAGCGGCCGGATCAACAGCAGGATTTTCTTGCGATACGCAGCATCCGCCGGGGATTACGCCCCGAGGAAGGGTTCCACTTCGCGGCCCGGCATGAAAAGGCCTAGCCGCTTGATTTCCCATTCCAGCCGGATGCCCGACTTCTCGAACACGCGCTTGCGGATGGTCTCGCCCAGATATTCCAGATCGTAACCGGTCGCATGGCCCGTATTGATCATGAAATTGCAATGCAGCGACGACATCTGTGCGCCGCCGATGACGAGACCGCGGCCGCCCGCCTCATCGATCAGTTCCCAGGCGGAATGACCTTCGGGATTCTTGAAAGTGGAGCCGCCCGTCTGTTCGCGGATCGGCTGAACGGTCTCGCGATGGTGGCGCACGGCATCCATATCGGCGCGGATTTTCGCCTTGTCTTCCGGATAACCCTCAAACAGCGCGCCGGTGAAGATCAGGCCCGCATCGGCGCCGGAATGGCGGTAGCTGTAGCCCATATCCGCATTGGATAGCACATGCTGGTTGCCCTGACGGTCCACCGCATAGACTTCCACAACGCGATCGCGCGTCTCGCCGCCATTGGCGCCGGCATTCATGCGAAGCGCGCCGCCGATGGAGCCGGGAATGCCGTAAAAGAAGTGGAACCCGCCAATGCCATTATCCATGGCCATCGCCGCAATATGCTTGTCCGGGCAGATCGCACCGGCCTTGATGCGGTTTTCCCCCGCCAGCTCCACCTGGCCGAAACCCTTGGCGGACAGACGGACGACCACGCCCGGAATGCCGCCATCGCGCACCAGAAGGTTCGAGCCGACGCCGACCACGGTCAACGGCACGTCTTCCGGCAGAATTTTCAGGAAGGCGATCAGATCGTCGGTATCGTGCGGCTGGAACATGACTTCCGCAAGTCCGCCGGCTCTGAACCACGTCACGCGGTCCATGGGCGCATCCGGTGTCAGACGTCCCCGCAATTCATTTACCCCGTCGCCGAGCCTCCCCAGCAATTTAACCCCATCGACCTGTCTCATTCAGACTTTCCTGATATGCTCTTCAATTCCGAAGGCAGTACTGCTGCCCATTGCGTGATATTTCCAGCCCCCAAGAGAACCACGAAATCACCCGGATTCGCAATGCCTGCAACCACTGAGGCGAGATCTTCCCGTTTTTCGAGAAAACGGGCGTCCCGATGGCCGGCGGCCTTGATGGCCGAAACCAGCGCTTCCGAGCTTGCGCCTTCGATCGGATCTTCGCCCGCGGCATAGACCGGAGCAAGGATAATCGTGTCGGCATCGTTAAAACAATGCGCGAAATCGTCGAACAGGCTGGAAAGGCGGCTATAGCGGTGCGGCTGGTGCACGGCGATGATACGGCGCTTGCAGGCCTCCCGCGCTGCTGCCAGCACGGCCTTGATCTCGACCGGGTGGTGACCGTAGTCATCAAAGACCTGAACGCCATTGGCTTCGCCCGTCAGCGTGAAGCGACGCTTGACGCCGGCGAAGGAGGCAAGGCCCTTCTTGATGTCGGCTTCCGAAATGCCGAGACGATTGGCGACGGCGATTGCAGCCGTCGCATTCGACACATTGTGGCGGCCGGGCATCGGCAGGACGAGGTCCTTGAAGGAGAATATCTTGCCGGTGCGGCGACGGCGGATTTCCACGTCGAATACCGAGCGCGTGCCATCGATGCGCACGTTCGAAAAACGAACGTCGGCCTGCGGGTTCTCGCCGTATGTGATGACCTTGCGGTCCTCGATGCGGCCGACCAGCGCCTGCACTTCCGGGTGGTCGAGGCACATGACGCCAAAGCCGTAGAAAGGCACGTTCTCGACGAACTGACGGAACGCGGCGCGCACGGCATCGAAATTGCCGTAATGGTCGAGATGCTCCGGATCGATATTGGTGATGACGGCCACATCGGCCGGCAGTTTCAGGAAGGTACCGTCGGATTCGTCGGCCTCCACCACCATCCACTCGCCCTCGCCCATGCGGGCATTGGTACCATAGGCATTGATGATGCCGCCATTGATGACGGTCGGATCGAGATTGCCGGCTTCGAGCAGGGTTGCGACCATGGAGGTGGTCGTCGTCTTGCCATGGGTGCCGCCGATGGCGATGGCGTTACGGAAACGCATCAGCTCGGCCAGCATTTCGGCACGGCGAACGATCGGCAGGTGCTTTTCGCGCGCAGCAATGAGTTCCGGATTGTTCTTCTTGATGGCGGTCGAAACAACCACCACTTCGGCGTCACCGATATTATCCGCCGTGTGGCCGACAAAAACCTCGATGCCCTTGTCGCGCAGGCGCTGCACATTGGCGCTGTCGGCCTGATCCGACCCCTGAACGCGATGGCCGAGATTGTGAAGCACTTCGGCAATGCCGCTCATGCCGATCCCGCCTATGCCGATGAAATGCACAAGGCCTATGGCTTTCGGCATCTTCATGCCCCAACTCCTTCATTCTTCTTCTTGAATTCCTGTACGGACTGGCCGGAAGCGATCGCCTCCACCAGATCGGCCAGCACATCCGCCGCATGCGGTTTGCCGGTCGCCTTGGCCGCAGCCGCCGTTGCCGAAAGCCGATCCGGTTCCGAAAGCGCCGACATCAGCAGGCCGGACAGCTTCTGCGGCGACAGTTCCGCCTGCTTGATGACGCTTGCCCCGCCCGCCGCCGAAAGCGCGGCCGCGTTCGCCGCCTGATCGTGATCCAGCGCATGCGGATAGGGCACGAGGATCGACGGCCGGCCGATCACCGAAAGCTCGGATACGGTCGAGGCGCCCGAGCGGCTGATGACCAGATCGGCCTCACCGATGCGCGAGGCCATGTCGCCGAAGAAAGGCGAAACGTCAGCCTTTACGCCGAGCTTCTGGTAAGACGTTATCACATTGTCCTTGTCTTCGGGACGCGCCTGTTGCGTCACGACGATGCGCTTGCGCTGTTCGTCCTTCAGCAGGCAGATCGCTGCCGGAACGGCGCTGGAAAAGAACTGCGCGCCCTGGCTGCCGCCGAAAACCACGAGCTGGAAGGGCTCGCCCGTCTTTGAGGGCGTATAGGGAATTTCAGACGCCGCCAGCACCGCAGGGCGCACCGGATTGCCCGTCGCCACCGTCTTGTCGGAATATTGGCCGTTGGCAGGCGGCAGGAAACCGCCGGCAATCGCCTTCACGCGGGCAGCCAGCGCCTTGTTGGCGCGGCCCATCACCGCATTCTGCTCGTGGATGATGGAGGGAACGCCAAGCCCGGTCGATGCCAGAAGCGGCGGCACGGTGGGATACCCGCCGAAACCGACGACTGCGACCGGCTTCAGTTTGGCGACCAGCCGACGCGCGGCGCGCAGGCCCACCCACAGCTTCCAGAGCGATCGCGCCACCGAAATCGGGTTCTTCGAGCCGATGGTGGCGGAAGGCACCACATGGATTTCATCCGCCGGAAACTTGCCGGCATAACGTTCAGCGCGGCTGTCGGTGACGAGATGCACCGAAAACCCACGCGCTTTCAGCGTATGCGCCAACGCCTCGGCTGGAAAGACATGGCCGCCGGTTCCCCCGGCGGCAAGAAGAACAATACCCTTGCTCATAATCGTTTACTCCGCGGGAACGCCGGAACCGACGCGGAAGAAACTCCGCTCCTGCGCCCGCTTTTCGGGTCTGTGGCGTGTCAGCGCCAGAAGGAAGCCAGCGGTCACGCAGATCGCCATCATCGACGAACCACCATAGGAAATCAGCGGCAGCGTCATGCCCTTGGCGGGCATAAGCTCCAGATTAACGCCGATATTGATCATCGACTGCATGCCGATTTGAAGGACCAGACCGGCCACGGCGAAACGGCAGAAATCGTCTTTTTCCTTGAAGGCGTGCGACAGGCCGCGCAGTACGATGAAGGCGAAGATGGCCACCAGGAACATGCAGAAAACAATGCCGAATTCTTCCGCCGCCACCGAGAATATGAAATCGGTATGGCTGTCGGGAATGATGCGCTTGACGATGCCCTCACCCGGTCCGCGCCCGAACCAGTCGCCGCGAATGATCGCCTCGCGCGCCGTGTCCACCTGAAACGTATCGCCCTCGCCCGTCCAGAACCGGTCGATACGGCCCGCGACGTGCGGCAACATGAGATAGGCGGTCACAATGCCGCCGACGCCGAGGCCGCCGAGCATGATGATCCAGAACCACGGAACGCCGGCCATGAAGAACATGCCGCCCCAGACCACCGATGTCAGGATCGTCTGGCCGAAATCCGGCTGGGCGATCAGGAGTGCGGCCACGATGCCGAAGGTGATGATGGCGAAAAGATTACCGGGTATTTCAGGATGACGCGCCCGTTCGGCAAACAGCCATGCGCAGACGATCACGAAGGCCGGTTTCATGAATTCCGAGGGCTGGATCGAAAAGGTGCCGATGGAAATCCAGCGCCGCGCGCCCTTGACCTCGATGCCGAAGAACAGCGCGAAGATCATCATCAGCAGCGAAGCGATGAGCATGATGACCGCGACGCGGCGCACCTGGCGCGGCGACAGGAAGGACAGGCCGACCATGATCGCCAGCGACGGCACCATGAACATCGCCTGGCGCTCGACGAAGAAGAAGCTGTTGAGACCGATGCGCTCGGCAACGGCGGGCGAAGCGGCAAAGGACAGCATCAGGCCGATGCCCATCAGTGCGATGAACGCCGCCAGAAAGAAACGGTCGATGGTCCAGAACCACTCCGCGACCGGACCGCGATCAACTCGGCTTACCATGGCCTTCAGCCCCCTTTTCCAGAGTGAACGAGCATCGTCATGCCATCGAGCGCCGCGACCTGCGCGACGAACGAATCACCTCTGACTTCAAAGTTCTTATATTGATCGAAGCTTGCGCAAGCCGGGGATAACATCACGATATTGCCGGCCGTCGCGTCTTTTTCCGCATCCGCCGCCGCGTGTTGCACGGCCTTGTCCAGAGTGCCTGATATTTCGTAGGGCACCGCCTCGCCGAGCGTCGCCGCAAATTCGGCCGCCGCCTCGCCGATCAGATAGGCCTTGGCGATGCGCGGGAAGAGCGGCGAAAGGCTGGTGATGCCGCCGGCCTTCGACAGACCGCCGGCGATCCAGTAGATACGGTCGAAACTCGAAAGCGCTGGCGCTGCCGCATCCGCATTGGTGGCCTTGCTGTCATTGACAAAGGTGACATTGCCACGCCGGCCCACCGGCTGCATGCGATGCTTGAGGCCGGGGAAGGACTTGAGACCGGCACGAACCTCATCTTCCGATACGCCGACGGCGAGGCAGGCTGCAATCGCTGCCGCAGCGTTCTGTGCATTGTGGCTGCCGCGCAGGGTCTGGATACCGTCGAGATCGACCAGCAGCGAAGACGTGCCGCCATGCGCCCTGAGAATCCGGCTGCCTTCGGCATAGAGACCTTCGGAAACGACATTGCGCTTGGAGATGCGCTCCACCTTGACGCCGGCGCGCTCGATACGATCGGCAATCAGCGTCGAGTGACTGTCATCCACACCGACAATCGCCGTGCCGCTACCCGCCACCAGCCGTTCCTTGACGTCGGCATAATGCTGCATAGTGCCATGCCGGTCGAGATGATCGGGCGTCAGATTGAGCAGGATACCGGCCGTCGGATTGATCGTCGGAGCCAGATCGATCTGGTAGGACGAGCATTCCACCACGTAGAAACGTTGCGCCTTCGGCGGATCGAGGCTCAGCACCGCCGTGCCGATATTGCCACCGAGCTGCGTATCGCGGCCCGAAGCGTTGAGAATGTGGGCGATCAGCGCCGTTGTCGTCGACTTGCCGTTGGTGCCGGTAATCGCGATGAAGGGGCAATCCGGTGCATGTGCCCGGCGCTCGCGGATGAAAAGCTCGATATCGCCGATCACTTCGACGCCCGCCGCCTTCGCAAGGTCCACCGACCAATGCGGCTTCGGATGCGTCAGGGGCACGCCGGGCGCCAGCACGAAGGAGGAAAACGAAGACCAGTCAATCGTGTGAAGGTCCGCAGTCATAATGCCCTCGGCCGCGGCCTTGGCAACGCTGTCGGGATTGTCATCGAAAGCCACGACGTCGGCACCACCGGCAACAAGCGCCCGGGCGGTAACGAGACCGGAACCGCCGAGCCCGAAGAGAGCGACCTTCTTACCTCTAAACGACGTGACCGGGATCATCACTCACCTCAGCTTCAGGGTGGCGAGACCGAGCAGCGCAAGGCCCACGGAGATGATCCAGAAACGGATGACCACCTGGCTTTCCGTCCAGCCCTTTTTCTCGAAATGATGATGGATCGGCGCCATCAGGAAAACGCGCCTGCCCGTGCGCTTGAACCAGAAGACCTGGATGATGACCGACAGGGTTTCCATGACAAAGAGACCGCCGACGATGACCATGACGATCTCGTGCTTGGTGGCAACGGCGATGGAGCCGATGAGGCCGCCGAGCGCCAGCGAACCCGTATCGCCCATGAAGATGGCGGCGGGCGGCGCGTTGAACCACAGGAAGCCGAGGCCCGCGCCGATGACTGCGCCGACAATGACGGCAAGCTCACCCGTGCCGGGCACAAAATTGATCTGCAGATAATTGGCGAAAACCGCGTTGCCGGCGAGATAGGCGATCACGCCGAAGGTAGCGGCGGCGATCATGACCGGCACAATGGCGAGACCGTCGAGACCATCGGTCAGGTTCACCGCATTGCCAGCCCCAACGATGACAAAAGCGCCGAACAGCACGAAGAAATAACCGAGATTGATCACGAATTCCTTGAAGAAGGGAAAGGCGATGGAGCTGCCGAGCGTGCCGCCATGCGGCGCGGAGGCAAGCGCCATCTTCATCATGAAAAACACGGCAATCGCCGCGATCAGGAATTCGATGCCGAGACGGGCCTTGCCGGAAAAACCCTTGTCGCTCTGTTTCGTGACTTTCAGATAATCGTCGTAGAAACCGATGGCGCCGAAACCGAGCGTCACCATCAGAACGGCGACGACATAGACATTCGACAGATCACCCCAGAGCAGCGAACCGCCGAGAATGCCGGCAAGGATCATCAGCCCGCCCATGGTCGGCGTGCCGGCCTTCTTGAAATGCGTCTGCGGTCCATCGGCACGGATCGGCTGACCCTTGCCCTGACGCACGCGCAGCGAGTTGATGATGGCCGGTCCAAACAGGAAGACGATCAACGCAGAGGTGAACATCGCCGCACCCGCCCGGAAGGTGATGTACCGGAACAGGTTGAAGATTTGAATTTTATCCGACAGTTCGACGAGCCAGATCAGCATAATTGCCCTTTCAAAAGGCTATTTCAGACTTGGCGTTCCGTCTCGGGGAATGCCGGATACTTGTCAAGCAGGGCGGCGACAATCTTGCCAAAACCGAGCCCAAGTGACGATTTTACCATCAGCGCGTCTCCCGGTTGCACCCACTGCAGGGCAAAATCGGTGAGTTCCGCCGTCGTCGGGAACCAGATGACGGTGACGCTATCAGGCAACGCGTCGCGCAACGCCGCCATCGCCTCGCCCGCGAGCCAGACATGTTCGATTCCCGCCGCAAGCAGCGGTCCTGCCAGTTCCTCGTGCAACTGCGCGGAAAACTCGCCCATTTCCAGCATGTCGCCGAGAACCGCGACGCGCCGGCCATGGCCCTGCGTTTCCGTTTCCGCCAGCACGGCAATCGCCGCGCGCATGGACGCCGGATTGGCATTGTAGCTTTCATCGATCAGCAGGAAGGATCCGCTTTCAATCGTCAGGCGGTGGCGCTGGCCGCGCCCCTTCACCGCCTCAAGCGTTCCGAGCGCCTCGAAAGCCCGGTCAAGATTGGCGCCGGTGACGGCAACGGTGCCCAGCACGGCCATGGCGTTATCGGCAATGTGCCGGCCGGGAATGTTGATGTGCAACTCGCTGGTTTCGCCGTTCAGGATCGCCCAGATCGTTGAGCCCGTCGTCGTGCTCTCGAAATCCGCAAGGCGGAAATCGGCCTTGGCGTGCTGCCCGAAGGTAAGGATATGTTCGATACCCTGTTCCTGCGCCGCTTCTTCAAGCTGCTCGAACTGGGCGTTGTCGCGGTTGAGGATGACCGAACCGCCCTCTTCCAAGCCTTCGAAAATCTCCGCCTTGGCGGCGGCGATCTCTTCGATATTCTTGAAATTGCCGAGATGGGCCGGCGCGATGGTGGTGATGATCGCCACATGCGGACGGACCATCTTTACCAGCGGCCGGATTTCGCCGGAATGGTTCATGCCGATTTCGAAGACACCGAATTCCGTGTCCGCCGGCATGCGCGCGAGTGTCAGCGGCACGCCCCAATGGTTGTTGAAGGACGCCACCGCCGCATGCACCCGGCCCGAAGGAGCCAGAGCCTGCCGCAGCATTTCCTTGGTGGTGGTCTTGCCGACCGAGCCGGTCACCGCGATGATGCGCGCAGACGTTCTTTCGCGCGCCGCAATGGCAAGCTTGCCAAGGGCTGCGAGCACGTCTTCGACCACGATCATCGGCACGGTCAGGCGACCGAGCGCCGGCAGCTTGGCTTCGGCAACGACCAGAAGACCGGCGCCGTTGGCAACGGCGAAGCTGGTATAATCATGACCGTCCACCCGATCCCCCTTGATCGCGAAGAAGGCCTCACCCTGTTTGACCGTCCGGCTGTCAATGGAAATGCCGGTGATACCGGTCGGCAGGTTGCCCACGGGGCGTCCTGCCGTGATGGCGATCATGTCAGCGACTGTCCATAACCAGCTCAAATCTTCGATCCTTCCAGCCCTGCCAGTGCACCGCGCACCTGTTCATGATCGGAAAACGGTAGCGTCACGGAGCCGACGATCTGCCCTTCTTCATGCCCCTTGCCGGCAACGATCAGCGTGTCGCCATGCGACAGCATCGACACCGCATGGCGGATCGCCTGCGACCTGTCGCCGATTTCCAATGCGCCGGGTGCCGCCGCCATGACCTCGGAGCGGATCGTCGCGGCATCTTCCGAACGCGGATTATCATCAGTGACGATGACGATGTCGGAGAGACGCGTCGCCACCTCACCCATGATCGGACGCTTGCCCTTGTCGCGGTCGCCGCCGCAACCGAAGACGGTGATGATACGGCCCGAGGTGAAGGGGCGCACAGAGGTCAGAACATTTTCCAGCGCATCCGGCTTGTGGGCGTAATCCACATAAGCAAGCGCGCCGTTCTTCGTCTGGCCCACGAGCTCCAGACGGCCGGCAGCGCCGATCAGCTTTTCAAGCGCCTTCAATGCTGTCGAAGTCGGAACGCCGGTGGAGATGGCAAGACCGGCGGCAACAAGCGCATTCGCAACCTGGAAATCACCCGCCAGCGGGATATCGACTTCATAAATAACGCCGTCATGATGCACTTCGATCATCTGCTTGTGACGGAAATGCTCGACACGCTTCAGCGTCAGATATCGGCCCTTGCGGCCGACGGTGCGCACATCGAGACCCGCTTCGTGCGCCGCCTGTATGGCCTTGTCCGACCATGGGTCGTCAGCGAAGATCACGGCGGGAGCGCCTTTTTCCATCAGCGTATCGAAGAGCCGCATCTTTGCGGCCATGTAATCCTCGATGGTCGGATGGTAATCCATGTGGTCGCGGCCAAGATTGGTGAAGCCGGCAGCTGAAAGCCTGACGCCGTCGAGACGGCGCTGGTCGAGGCCGTGGCTCGAAGCCTCCATTGCCGCATGCGTCACGCCTTCGGCGGCAAGTTCGGCCAGAAGCGCATGCAGCGTCACCGGATCAGGCGTCGTCAGCGCGCCATAATCCTCGCGGCCGGGAGCGATGACGCCCGTGGTGCCGATCTGCGCGGCGGCATGGCCGGCAAAAGCCCAGATTTGCCGCACGAAGGAAGCAACGGATGTTTTGCCCGCCGTGCCGGTGACGGCAACCATGATTTCAGGCTGTTTTCCATAAAAACGGGAAGCGGCAAGCGAGAGATAAAGGCGCGGGTCTGAGACAACCAGAACCGGCACGTCGGCTTCCACCGCGTGCCCGGAAACAACGGCGACCGCACCTTTGGCGACCGCGTCCTTCACATAGGCCGCACCATCAGCCTTGGTGCCCGCAACCGCCACGAACAGGCTGCCGGGCTGAGCCTTGCGGCTGTCTGCGGTGATCCCCCCGATTTCGATTGCCCCGATCCTTGACAGGAGCAATTCATTCAATTCCGGAAACGCATTTCCGGATATATCTCGCAAATTCATCGACTGTTTCCGTCTTGTCCCCCCGGCACGAATCGCCGGAACATCATAAGCTAACAATCAATAAGACACGAGCAAGGCCGAGCCGTCCTTGCCGAACTTCGGCTTTACGCCCAGCACCGCCGCCGTGCGGGTGATGATATCGTGCACCATGGGTGCGGCCGACGTGCCGGCGAGCGCCGCACCGTTGCCCTTGTCCGTCTTCGGCTCATCGATGAAGGACAGCACCACATATTGCGGGTCGTCCATCGGGAAGGCCGACAGGAAGGCGTTGAAGTTCTTGTCGTGCACGTAACGTCCGTTGACGACCTTGTCAGCCGTGCCGGTCTTGCCGCCGACGTTGAAGCCGTCGACGCGCGCATTGCGGCCGGAACCGTTGACGCCGTTCCATTCGAACAGGAAACGCATGTCCTTGCTGGCGCCCGGTTTCAGAACCTGCTTCGCCACCTGATCCGCCTGCTCGCGGGTACGCGGCAGGAATGTCGGCTCGATCAGTTTGCCGCCATTGACGAGTGCCGCACCGGCGACCGCCGTCTGCAGCGGTGTCGTGGAAACGCCGTGACCGAAGGAAATGGTGATGGAGTTGATCTTCTTCCATTCACGCGGCTGCGACGGCAAAGCCACTTCCGGCAGTTCGGTCTGCATGCGGGTCAGGAGGCCAAGCCTTGTGAGGAATTCCTTGTGGCCTTCGGTGCCGACAGTGTCGGCGATCTTGGCCGTACCGATGTTGGACGAATACTGGAAGATTTCCGGCACCGAAAGCATCCGGCCCTTGCCGTGGAAGTCCTTGATGGTGAAGCCACCAATGCGGATCGGGTAACGCGCATCAAACATGTCACCGAGACGGACGCGGCCCGAATCGAGACCCATGGCAATCGTAAAGGACTTGAAGGTGGAACCCATTTCGAACGTGCCGTTCGACATGCGGTTGAGCCAGCCTTCCTTGGCGCCTTCGGCCGGGTTGTTCGGATCGTAATCCGGCACCGAGGCCATGGCGAGAACTTCACCGGTATGCACATCCAGAACCACGGCGCCCGCACCGATCGCCTGGAACTTGGCGATCGCCGCGGTCACGACTTCACGAACGATGGACTGCACACGCAGATCGATGGAAAGCTTCACCGGCTCCAGCGGCTGGTCGCTGGTCATGCCAAGCGCCGTCAGATCGGCAAGGCCCTGGCTGTCGACGTAACGTTCCATGCCCGCAACGCCGCGATTGTCGATATTGACGTGGCCGACGACATGGGCGGCGGTCGGCCCGCCGGGATAAAAGCGGCGCTTTTCCGGGCGGAACCCGACGCCGGGAATGCCGAGCGCCAGGATCTGGCTCTGCTGCTTCGGCGTCAGCTGGCGGCGCAGCCACTGGAAACGCGAATTGGAGGAAAGCTTCTGATAGGTACTGCGCTGATCGAGGTCAGGCAGCACGGTGCGCAGCTTCTCAATGGCCTCATCGATATCGACGATGCGATGCGGTTCGGCAAACAGCGAGACGGTGCGGATATCGGTGGCCAGCACCTCGCCGTTACGGTCGAGGAGATCGGGGCGCGACGCCATCAGCCTGTCTGCGGGCGCGATGCTCGACACCGTTTCCTGTTCCGCCATGCCATATTGCACGAGACGGCCGCCCACGACGGCATAAAAGGCGACGAAACCGAAAATGAGAAGGCCGACGCGGCTTTTCGCCTGGGCGGCGCGCTTCTTGCGGGCACCCTCAAAAGCCGCATGATCCGTATAGACACCGGTGGTGCTGGCGGAAAAGTGAGCCTTGCTCTTCAGAACCATGACGCGGGAGAGAAAAGACATCAGCGGTTCACCGATCCTGTTATGGTTTCATCCATCTCGCCGGTTTCATCGCCAGCGGTGGCGGAAGCGACCGGTACAGGTGCCGGCGCCGGACGTGAAACGCGTGCGCGGGGCGTGGGCACCGGAACGCCGTTCACGGCGATCTGGCCTGCAGGCGGCGATTTCGGCTTCGAAGCGCCACCGAGCGTGGCGCCCGGCTTGGAACCGTTGACGGCGGCGGCAATCACGTCCTCGACGCTCATGCCCTCAGGCTCGGGCGGCTGCGGCAATTGCGAACGCAGCATGGGAAGCTCGCGCGGCTGCGCCAGTTGCGTCGGCAGCGTCGGCGAAAGGCCGAGTTCCGTCTGATAGGCATTGACCAGACGGTGCAGACGGTTCGGCTGCGTCAGCAGCGCCCAGTCGGCCCGCAGAAGATCGATCGTATCCTTTTCAAGCTTGATCTCGGCTTCCAGCTTGCGGACTTCCTCAAGTTTGAGGTCGGCCTTGTGCTTGATCGAATAGGTGACGACCGCGGCCGCGACCATCACACCCATCAAGATGACATCGAAAGTGCGCAGCATATCAGCCTCCCATCTTTTCAAGGCTGGCGAGATCGGGAAGTTCGAAGATCGAGAAATCCGCGGCCCGTGCCGGTGCGGTGGTGCGCAGGCCAGCCCGCAGCTTGGCGGAACGGGCACGCGGATTAAGCTCCGCCTCCTCGTCGCTGGCAGCGATCATCGGCTTGCCGATAGCATCGAAAATAGCCGGCTTGTCCTCGACCATCGGCAGATGCCGGGAACCGGCGGCCTTGCCGGAACGGTCGGAGAAGAATTTCTTGACGATGCGGTCTTCCAGCGAATGGAAGGTGACGACGACCAGCCGGCCGCCGGGCTTCAAGGACCGCTCTGCAGCGAACAGCGCCTGCGCCAACTCGCCAAGCTCGTCATTGACGAAAACACGCAGCGCCTGAAACACGCGCGTCGCGGGATGGATTTTATCCTTCGCCTTGCGCGGCGTGACGATCTCGATGAGGCCAGCCAGATCGCGGGTGGTGCGGAAGGGCTCCTCCGCCCGCTTCTTCTCGATGGCGCGGGCAATGCGACCCGGCTGCTTTTCCTCACCGAGAAAACCGAAGATGCGAATGAGATCGCCGACCTTCGCGCGGTTGACGACATCGGCCGCCGAAACGCCGGAAGCGGACATGCGCATGTCGAGCGGACCGTTCTTCTGGAAGGAGAAACCCCGCTCGGCCTCGTCGATCTGCATGGAGGAAACGCCGATATCGAGAACGACGCCATCAAGCCCACCCTCGGGGGCGTGCTTGGCCAGATCGGAAAATTGCGACTGGATAAGGTTCAACCGGCCGCCATTGCTGGCAACCATGGCCTGACCGCCGGCGATCGCTGTCGGATCGCGGTCCAGCGCGATGACATTTGCACCCTGATCGAGAATGGCCTGGGTATAACCGCCGGCGCCAAAGGTGCCGTCGAGAATGATCTTGCCGGGTGCAGGCTCCAGCGCGGCAATGACTTCGCGAAGCAGGACCGGGATGTGACGCTGAGGTCCGCCATCGGCATCAGAAGATCGCCCGCCAGAATTCGCCGCCATTCCGTGTCCCCGTCCTATGCGGGGCGAGCAGCCGAAAAACCGCGCCCCGCTCTTGCTTCCGCCTGCGCCGCCAGAAACGCATTCGGTTGCCAAAGCTGAAAATGATCCGCCCGTCCGACGAAGGTGACCTCGGTGGAGATGCCGGTGAATTCCCGCACGAAATCCGTCACCATCAATCGACCTTCCTGGTCGAGCTTCATGAAAACGCCGCCGCCGTGAACAAGCAGCGACATTGCGTTCGCTTGCGGCGAGAAGGCATCCATGGACGCTATCTGCCGCTCGTAGCGCTCCAGCAAATCCGGACCGCCGACACTGATTGCCGGAAAGGCGAAATCCTGGAGACAATAAAGCTCCTGAATGCCGCGCCTGACCAGCACCGAACGAAACGGAGACGGAACCGAAACGCGCCCCTTGGCGTCGATCCTGTTCGTCACGTTCGATAAAAAGCGGTCCATTACTCAACTCGCCAAAACCGCATGCCGCAAAGCGATCCATCCGCTCCGCAGCCGACACCGGTACGCACGACACATCGCCAAGCGCCAAGGCGACGTGCCCTGCAGCAGCCCCTCGTAGGCTCCTCACTCGTTTCAGCGATTGCGGGTCAAAAACACGACCCAATGTGGTGTGCATTTGGGATATCATGGGACACTATGGGCGTCAATGGGAGAAGCCGGCACGATACCGACTTCGCATCGGAAATTCATAAGCCGTTAAGTTTAACGAATGGTTTACTTCAGGCGCGTCGATGCGCTTTCACGGCGCGGAAAGGCGCGGTGAAACAAGAATTTTTCCTTTATGAAACAACAGAATGATTACGTCTTTTCGGAACTCCCGCTCCGGAGCCGAAAAGGAAAATTCGCCAGTTGGCCTGTAAGCCGGGTTCTGTATGGCCCCGGTTTGACCCGGAACGTGGCAGCCATTCATCTGGGACGGCATTTGCATGCCGCCTCGCGCAACCCACCCGGATGACGGGCCCGGAAACCGGCTGTGAACGGGCTTTCGCCCGCCCCGTGTCATCCCTATTCGGTCTTGCTCCCGGTGGGGTTTACCTTGCCGCCGCTGTTACCAGAAGCGCGGTGGGCTCTTACCCCACCCTTTCACCCTTACCATGCGATGCATGGCGGTTTGCTCTCTGTGGCACTTTCCCTGGGGTCGCCCCCGCCGGACGTTATCCGGCACCGTATTTCCGTGGAGCCCGGACTTTCCTCACCTTACCGTCTTTCGACATTGGTAAAGCGCGGCTGCCCGGCCAACTGGCATGGGCTGCATAACCATGTTCCGAAACGAAAGCCACCGAAAAGCGCAGAGAAAGATCAAAGAAATGCCGGTTTGAAATCCGTCGAGAAGGCCCCGTCGGCGATTTCCCCGTCCCGCAGCAGCACAGCACCGAGCCGGCCGATCTCATCGGAACTCTTGGCCGCGGTGCCGTTGCCACCGGTCAGAACCGCGATGCGCGGCGAGGCGGTGAAGCCGATGGCCGGATAACCGCTTCGCGTTTTGGAGACGACGCAGGCGGCCATCGAGACCCGCGAGAGATCGATGGAAGGCACCAGCGTTCCGACAATCCCCGAGAGATGATCGCGCACGCTTTCGCGCCCCCCGGAGCGAAACCATTGCCGGATTTCCGGATCGCTACCGAGCCTCTTGTCGTCCGGATCGCCACCGATCTTCAGGTAGAATTTTCCGTCGGGATAACGCACCGGCGGCAGGAGATAGATATGTTTGGTCGTATCACGCGGTTCGTAGATCAGCGACGGCATGCCCGCATATTGCCCAAGGTCATCCTCGTCTATCTCGAAGAAAGCGACGGTACGGGCATAAACATCAAGCCCGACCGGTTGCGGCAGCAGATCTTTGGTGATCGAGAACCCGCCGGCCGCCACCAGCACCCGGTCTGCGGTATAAACCGCACCGGAAGCCGTCCGCACCGAGGCGCGACCATCCTCTTCCCGCGTCGAGACGACAATATCGTCGATCAGCGTAACGCCCGCCTTTCCCGCCAATACGGCCTGCGCCTTCACCAGTGCGCGCGGGTTGACGTAACCGGCATTGTCCCTCTCAAACACGCCTTCGCAACCCTGTTCGAAGGAGAAATAGGTAAAGCGGCTTTTAAGGCTATGGTCCTCAAGCAGTTCCGTGGAAACGCCGAGCCGAGCCGCCGCTTTCAGAACATCGTCGACAAAGGGATTGGCGCCGCCCCGTTGAGGTCCAACCATCAGGCAACCGACCGGCGCGTAAAACTCGACACCGCTGCGTGTGGCAATATCGGCATAACGCGCGATGGAACGGTTGGCGAGCAAGGCCCAGTCGGCATCGCCATCGATGGTGCGGGTAATCCGCGCCTCGTCATAGTGGCTGGCGAAGACGCCCTGATGCGATTTGATGTCGGCAGGTTCGCCGGGACCGATCAGCGCGACGCCATCCACCGTTTCGGCCAGATGGCGGGCGGCAGCCGCACCCATCATGCCGCGACCCACGACGATGTATTTGAAATGTCCCGACATGCCGCCCTCTTCACCCGCTCATTTCCGTCGCAACCTTGTAGCCGCTTCCTCCCTGAATGTCAGACGAAAACCGGCGACATTTCGGCGGCGAATTCGTCCTCGGTCAGCTGTCCGTTCAAAAGCAGCATCGCGCCCAGCCGTCCGATCTCGTCCGAAGACTTGGCGGAGACGAAATTGCCGCCTGTCAGAACCGCGATATTGGAGGATTGCGTATAGCCGATATAGGGATAACCGCTGCGGGTAATCGAGGCGACACAGGAGCCCGAAGTGACCGGGCAACCGGCGAGCTCAGGCATCAAGGATAAGGCCCGCTTTTTCAGGAACTCCACCTCATCAGGCGTACCATCCGAATGGAACCAGCCCACCGCCTCCGCAAGCGTTTCAAGCCGGCCCTTTTCGCTCTCGCCGCCGATCTTCAGATAGACCTTGCCATCGGGATAACGCACCGGCGGCAGGATGTAGACGATGTCGTCCTCGGTTTCCGCCAGTACGATGGTCGAAGGCATCGCACCGAAAAGGGCCTGCCGTGCCTCATCCAGTTCGAAAAAGACGATGGTGCGGCCCGTGGCCGCCATATCCACCGGTGACGGCAGAAGCTCCGCCATATTGGTGAAACCACCCGCCGCGACGATGACCTTTTCGGCCGTATAGGTGGCCCCTTCCCGCGTCTTGACCTCGACCCCACGGGAGGTATCGCGGATATGCACCGCCGTCTCCCGCACAAGCCGCGCGCCCTGCGCTCCGGCAATCGCGCATTGCGCCTTCACCAGCGCCCGTGGATTGACGTGGCCGGCATTGCTGGCCTCGAAATAACCGCCATGATCGGCAGGCAGCGAGAACATTGGAAATCGGTCGGCCAGCGCAGCGTTGCCAAGCGTTTCCACATCAAGACCAAGACGATCCGCCGAGGACAGCGCTCGCGACACATAGTCTCCCGCAAGCCCCTTGCCGTTGCCGGTGAACAGGCAGCCCGCTTCGGTGAAAAAGCGGATGCCGCTTTTGTCCTCGATCTCCGCATAACGCCGGATCGATCGCAACGCGAGTTCGGCCCAGACGGGATCGCCGTCAAAACCACGGGTGATACGCGCTTCGTCGTAATGGCTTGAAAACACGCCTTGATGGGTCTTGCGATCGGCCGGCTCGCCCGGCCCGATCAGCGCCACGCCATCCGTTTGCACGGAGAGATGCCGCGCCGCGGCCGCTCCCATCATCCCTGCCCCGACCACGATATATTTAAAATCCGGCATGTCATGCTCCGTATCAGATTTGTTTCTGACTACAGCATGCCGGACCGAACCGGAATCGCTTTTCGCAATTTCGCAGATGATCGATGGCGACCTCAGCCGGCCAGCAGCGCCTGCACCTTGCCGCAATAGCGCTTGGAGACCGGGTTCATACGGGTGGCGCCATGGCCTGCATTGTAACGCAGGATCGTGCTGCACACCTGACCGCCGCCCAGCTGATGCGCCGTCGCCAGATATTGCATGCCCCAGCGGATATTGGTCTCGGGATCGTAGAGCGCCTTGGTCGTGCCGCGATAGCCCATCATCCGCGCCGTTGCCGGCTTGATCTGCATCAGCCCGACCTCGCCGGCGCTGCCGCGGGCCTTGGGGTTGAACTTGCTTTCCACCGAAACCACGGCATGCGCCAGATTGGTGGGAACGCCGTAACGCTTGGCATATTTGACGATCAGATCGGAATAGTCGTTTCTGAGCGAAGAAGGCAGGCTCTTTTCGGGAATGGGATAACCGGGCTTGCGGAAGAAGGTCTCCAGCGTCACGGTTTTGGTCTTAACGTCCTCGTCTTTGGCAAAAGCAATTCCCGCCTGCGAAGCGAGCATAACAACGCCCGCCGCGACAGCAACAACAACCCTGTTCATATGTAGAAAAAGTCTCCAGATCGGATGACAGAAACAATGAAGCGACACAAATAATCTGCGCCCGGAAAGTCGATCTCGACCTTCCGCTGTCCGGTCTCCTTGATTGATATTGACGGCAGGTTCCCCTGAAGAACGTCACCGCATGCAGTGACGTTCTTAAACTTCCTCAATGCGGATTAACTGTGGCACAGTAAAAAAAGCGACTTGAAGAGCGAGAAAAAGAGGAACGCTTTTCCAGAATTCGCGTTTAAGCGGCCGAAAATCTCGGCAGGCTGGCGATCAGCCGATGCAGCGTGTCGATAGTGGAGAAATCCGCGATCCCATCCACCAGAGCGGGACGGAAATGCCGCTGGAAGGCAGCCACGGCGCCTTCCGTTTTTTCGCAATAAGCACCTGTAATTTCAACGCCGTATCCATAGATGGACAGCATCGACTGCAGCGCTTCGACCGGCTGGCCATGATCGCCGCGCTGGAAAAAGCGGCCGCCGCGGATCGGCGCGGGCTCCACCCAATGGCCGACACCGTGCTGCGACAGGATGTCCCACGGGAATTTTTCACCCGGATCGACCTTGCGGATCGGCGCGACATCCGAGTGCGCCAGCACCCTTTCAGGGGCGATATTCCAGCGCCGGCCGCAATCGCGACACAATTCGATAACGGCTTCCACCTGTTTCTTCGGAAATTCCGGCAGGCCGCCGGGATGGCCCTGATTGGCGATCTCGATGCCGATGGAGCGGGAATTGATGTCCTCATTCCCCGCCCAGATGCTTTTGCCCGCGTGCCAGGCACGGCGGGTTTCCGGCACGAGCTGGACGACGCGCCCATCCTCGAAGACGAAATAATGGCTGGAAACCTGACTTTCCGGATTGCAGAGCCAGGAAAGCGCGCCATCGGCCGTCGTCATGCCGGTATAATGCAGCAGGATAATATCGGGACCGGCCACATCGAGCCTTTCGCCATGGTTAGGCGAAGGCGCAACGGCTGCGCCCCCGAAATCCGGGGTGAAATCCGGCAGACATTCACTCATGCGACGCGGCGTTCTTTCTCGATGGCCGCATAGGCGGCGTTGAGAGCCGCCATACGCTCATTCGCAGCCGCATGCAATTCCATGGGAACGCCGCGTGCAATGAGCTTGTCAGGATGGTGTTCGGCAACCAGCGAACGGTAACGCCGGCGAATATCGGAAAAATCGTCGGAGGGCGAAACGCCGAGCACGCGATAGGGGTCGCGCCCGTCCATATGGACATGCCGCGCCATTATCGTTTCGAAGTGATCTTCGGTGATACGGAAGATTTCCGCGATCCGGCCGAGGAAGGCAAGTTCCCGCTCGTGGATCAGCCCGTCGGCCTTGGCAATGTGGAACAGGCCGTCGATGACGCTTTCCAGCATCTCGCAATTGGCGTGTCCGGAACCGCACAGACCGGCAAGCCGCTCCGCATAGGCCTCGTAACCGGCAACGTCCTGACGCGCGAGGTTATAAAGACGGGCTACGTTCTTGGCTTCTTCTTCCGGGAAATCGAAGATTTGCCGGAAGGCGCGCACCTCGGCATCGTTGACGACACCGTCGGCCTTCGCCATCTTGGCGGAAAGTGCGATGATGGCCACGGAAAAGGAAACCTTGCGGCGGGTTTCCGGGTCACCCTCAAATAGGGTGCGGATGGCTTCCACCACGCGCCCGAGCGCACCGCCTGCCGCGTCGCCGATTGCGCCGAGCAGCCGTTCCCACAGGGATGAAATTTGCAGACAGGCGAAATCGAACATCATGCGACAAGCATGACGGGATATTGCCGCGAATGCAATATGTCCGGAGGACCGGCGGCATTAACTTTTATTCATCTTTGCGACAGTTTTGCTTCAGGAACAAGAGTGCGGCACACGACGGGGTCATGGTTTTCCACAGACGACGGGGAACCGGACACCGGCCATGCCGATTGAAACGATTATATTCCGCCACTTTGCCCAAGCCGCTGAAAAACCGCGAGAAATCGGCATTGTTCTTCATAAATTCACTTTACACCTACACGCGGCTGTCGCATCCATTTGCCAGACATGTCTTTGGGTATATGTGAAAAGGAGAGCCATGATGGCCAAACAGAAAGTCGCAATGCTGACCGCGGGTGGCCTTGCGCCCTGTCTCTCTTCGGCCGTGGGTGGCCTGATCGAACGCTACAGCGACATCGCGCCTGAGATCGACATCATCGCTTACCGCTCCGGTTATCAGGGCGTGCTTCTGGGCGACCGCATCGAAATCACGAAGGACATGCGCGAAAAGGCGCATCTGCTGCACCGTTACGGCGGCTCGCCGATCGGCAACAGCCGCGTCAAGCTCACCAACGCCGCCGATTGCGCCAAGCGCGGCCTGGTCAAGGAAGGCGACAATCCGCTGCGCGTCGCGGCTGACCGGCTGGCAGCTGACGGCGTCACCATTCTCCACACCATCGGCGGTGACGACACCAATACGACGGCTGCGGACCTCGCCGCCTATCTCGGCGCCAACGGCTACAACCTCACCGTCGTCGGCCTGCCGAAGACGGTCGATAATGACGTGGTGCCGATCAAGCAGTCGCTCGGTGCCTGGACGGCGGCAGAGGTCGGCGCCGCCTTCTTCGACAATGTCAGCAACGAGCAGAGCGCCGCACCGAAAACCTTCGTCATCCACGAAGTCATGGGCCGCCATTGCGGCTGGCTGACGGCCGCCACCGCCCGCGCCTATATTCAGAAGACCAGCGGCAATGACTATGTCGAAGGCCTGATGATGAACACCCAGATGAAGAACATCGACGGCATCTATCTGCCGGAAATGGCCTTCGACATCGAGGCGGAAGCCGAGCGTCTCAAGGACGTCATGGACAAAAACGGCTATGTCACGCTGTTCGTTTCCGAAGGTGCCGGCCTCGACGCCATCGTCGCAGAACGGGAAGCTGCCGGCGAAGCGGTCAAGCGCGACGCCTTCGGCCATGTGAAGATCGACACCATCAATGTCGGCGGCTGGTTCCAGAAACAGTTCGCCGGCCTTATCGGCGCCGAGCGTTCCATGGTGCAGAAGTCGGGCTATTTCGCCCGCTCCGCCGCTGCCAATGGCGACGACCTGCGCCTCATCCAGGGCATGGTCGATCTCGCCGTCGAAAGCGCGCTCAACAAGGTCTCCGGCGTCACCGGCCATGACGAAGACCAGAATGGCAAATTGCGAACCATCGAGTTTCCGCGTATCAAGGGCGGAAAGCATTTCGACCTCTCTGCAAAATGGTTTACCGAAGTGATGGAACACGTCGGTCAGCCGTTCACAGCGGCCTGATTTTACGATAGTCTAAAATAAGACGGCGACAGGGAGGGCAAGGAGGAAGAGAATGTCTGGACAGGCGTGGCTGATTTTCTGTGCAGCATGTGCCGTTGTGTTCGCACTCCCCTCTCCCCTTGTATTCTCTGTCGCCTCCTATGCCGCCATTCGCGGCAAAAAGACGGTCTTCGCTTCCGTTATCGGCGGCGCACTCGGCATCGTCACGGCCATGACGATTTCCGCCATTCCGGTGGCCGGTCTCGTCTGGCTGCCGCAATCCTTCGTGGAAATCGTGCAATGGGCCGGCATCGGCTGGCTGATGCTGTTTCTCCTGTGGACCTTCGCCACCCCCGCCGCCCAGGCGGCCAATGCCGACAATGACAATCTGCCGGGCAAATCCTGGAGCGGTATCTTCCGCGATTGTTACGCCATTGCCGCCCTGCGCCCGCGCTACTTCACTTTCTTTCTCGCGCTGCTACCGCAATTCGTGTCCACCTCCGGCAATGCAATTGAAACGCTTGCCATGGCGCAGGCCGCCATCCTGCTTCTGGCGCTTGTGATTTTAACCGCGCAGGCGCTGTTTGCCGGCTCCACTCTGGCGCTGGTGCGCCGCATGTCGGGCGATAAAAAAATCCGGCCGAAATACCGCACCCACTTCATTTCCGGCCGCGCCGTCAGCGCCGGATACAGGCGCATCGCGGCCTGAAAAACCGCCCGAAAGCCGGGGAGAAACGTCCCGGCTTGCCGCTATCCTTACAATAGGTTAATGAAGGCTCGACGGGACACTGCCTGCTTCGCTCGACGCGGGGGTATCGAAAGACAGGCATAACGAAGGCGGCAACATGCGAAATTCGGGAAAATTCCGCGGAAGAAGTGCACTTCTTCTGTCTTCCACCGTGGGTCTGGCACTGGCATTGAGCGCATGCACCAGCGTCGAATATACCGCGAAGGAAGGGCCGGACGGCCCGAAGATTGCAACAGTCAATCCCGCTGCCACGCCTGCGCAAACATCGGCGCCGCCGGCAACGGCCGAAGCCGCAGCGGGCGCGACCCCGGCAGCAGCGGCGGTGCAGACCGCCGAAACCGCAACCTCTTCCCAGCCTGCGGCACTTCCCACCGCCGTCGCCGTCAAGGGCGGACGCGTGGCTCTGCCGCCGGCTTCTGAAATTGCCGCAGCCGCCGCCATCGCCGCCCAGATGCAACCGCAGCAGAACGAGGTCGCTCAGGCAAGCGTGACGACATCTGCACCGACAACGGCCGCAGCCCTTGCGCCGACAAGCGCCACTCCAGCGGCGACAGCCATCGAAACGGCGGATCTGGCGGCAAGACCGGCCGCCCACAATGCCGCAGCCGATCTGCCGCAGGTGGTTGCCGTCAAGGGCAGCTTCCCGCCGGCACCGCCGCCGCCCGGTTCGCCCTCCATCGGCACCGAACTGACAGCCGAACGGAAAGTCATTCCGCTGCCGAAGCCGGACAGCTCGGTTCTCGCCTATGCCGCCGGCCCGACCAATGCCGCGCTTGCCGCCATCCGTCAGAACGAATCAATGACGGCGCCGCTCAATTCCGCACCCGCCGGACGCGAAAAGCTGAGCGGGCTGATTACCAAATACGCCACCATGTATGACGTGCCGGAAGATCTGGTTCACCGCGTGGTGCAGCGTGAAAGCCGCTATAATCCCGGTGCCTATAGCAGCGGCAATTTCGGCCTGATGCAGATCCGGCACGCCACCGCCCGCTCGATGGGCTTCGATGGCCCCGCCTCCGGCCTGTTCGATGCGGAAACCAACCTCAAATACGCCGTCAAATATCTGCGCGGCGCATGGGTTGTGGCGGGCAACGACCGCGATAACGCGGTCCGGCTTTATGCTCGTGGTTATTATTACGACGCCAAGCGCAAGGGCATGTTGCACGTTCTGCGCAAGTGATGGCCTCCGGCTCTGTTATGCGAATGCAACCACGCGGCTTTTCTTAAGCCGCCGGGTGTTTTCATTTCATCATCCTGATTGGGCGGCGCAGGCCGGTTTTCCACCGACCTCCCTATTCCCCGCCTTTGCCCACAGCCCCTGTCATCAAATTGTAGTGTCACGGCTGTAGACGCCTCTCAATCGACTGAGAGGTGAACATATGACGAGTGCGGCACCCAAGACCGGCTTCAGCAAGAACACGAAACTGAAGTCCGCATTGCTCCAGCACAAGGCACTCTCCAAAAGCGGTCTGTCCGAGCGCTTCTTCGGCGTCCTCTTTTCCGGCCTCGTCTATCCGCAGATATGGGAAGACCCCGAAATCGACATGGAAGCGATGGAGCTTGGCGAAGGTCATCGCATCGTCACCATAGGTTCGGGCGGCTGCAACATGCTGGCCTATCTCTCCCGCAACCCCGCCAGCATCGATGTGGTTGACCTCAACCCGCATCACATCGCGCTGAACAAGCTGAAGCTCGCCGCCTTCCGCCATCTGCCGGCGCACCAGGATGTGGTGCGGCACTTCGGCCGCGCCAACACTCGCAGCAACAGCCACGGTTATGACCGCTTCATCGCCGAGCATCTCGACGCGACGACAAAGGCCTATTGGTCGAAGCGCACCCTTTCCGGCCGCCGCCGCATCTCGGTGTTCGACAGGAACATCTATCGTACCGGCCTGCTCGGCCGCTTCATCGGCGCCGGCCATCTCATGGCCCGGCTGCATGGCGTGAAGCTCACCGAAATGGCGAAGACCCGCACCTTGGACGAACAGCGCCAGTTTTTCGACAGCAAGGTGGCGCCGCTGTTCGACAAGCCGGTGGTGCGCTGGCTGACGAAGCGCAAAAGCTCGCTCTTCGGCCTCGGCATTCCGCCGCGCCAATATGACGAGCTGGCGAGCCTTTCCGCCAATGGCACGGTCGCCTCCGTGCTCAAGGAGCGCTTGGAAAAGCTCGCCTGCAACTTCCCGCTCAGCGACAATTATTTCGCCTGGCAGGCCTTCGCGCGCCGTTATCCCGAGCCGCATGAGGGCGCGCTGCCCGCTTATCTCAAGCCGGAATATTACGAGACGATCCGCAACAATACGGCGCGCGTCGCCGTACACCACGCCACCTATACCGAGCTTCTTTCCCGCAAGCCGGCAAGCGCAGTCGACCGCTATATCCTCCTCGATGCGCAGGACTGGATGACGGACACGCAGCTTAACGAATTATGGTCGCAGATCAGCCGCACCGCCGCTTCGGGCGCGCGCGTCATCTTCCGCACCGCAGCCGAAAAGAGCGTCATCGAAGGCCGGCTTTCGCCTGATATCCGCAACCAGTGGGTCTATCTCGAAGAGCGCTCCAACGAGCTCAACGCCATGGACCGCTCCGCCATCTATGGCGGCTTCCATATCTACCAGAGGGCTATGGCATGAAAACCATCGGCGAGAATGTGGGCCTTGCAGACAGCGCGCATGCGAGCCTGATGGACCGCATGTATCGCCACCAGCGGCATATCTACGATATCACCCGCAAATATTACCTTCTCGGCCGCGACAGGACCATTTCCGGCCTCGACGTGCCGAAGGGCGGCACGCTGCTGGAAGTGGGCTGCGGCACCGGCCGCAACCTGCTACTCGCCAGCCGCAAGTTTCCGGACGCGAAGCTTTTCGGCCTAGACATCTCCGCCGAAATGTTGCTGACCGCGTCCGAGAATTTTTCCGGCAAGGCGGAACGCCCCATTCTGCGTGTGGCCGATGCCACTGCTTTTCGCGCTTCAGAATTCGGCCAGACCGACGGCTTCGATCGCGTCATGATCCCCTATGCGCTGTCGATGATACCGGACTGGGAAAAGGCGATCGAACAGGCGCTCACGGCGCTGAAACCCGGCGGTTCGCTGCATATCGTCGATTTCGGCCAGCAGGAACAATTGCCGAAGTGGTTCCGCACCCTTCTGCAAGCCTGGCTCGCGCGTTTTCACGTCACGCCCCGCGCCAATCTCCGTTATGTTCTGGCCAATATGGCCGGCCGCTTTGACGGCAATCTCGAATTCGAGGAAATTGCCCGGGGTTATGCGTGGCGGGCGATCATCACTCTTCCGGTCGTTGAAGCGCAGCAGCCGAAAATCCACCGCATATTGGCCGACGCCTGATTCCCGAAGAGTTACGCATCGCGCCAGGCCGCAAGGGGTGTCGCTTTCGGGGCTCCTGCCGGGTCAGATTTCCGCAGTAAAACCGCAAATCGCTTCAAATCCAGCGACTTGCGAGGTGCAAAAAGCACGTTGCCCCTTGCCATATCAGTTTGTTTACCATGTTATGCGCAAATCGGGAGATACGGTACGCCCATTTGCGGCCGTGGGATGGTCAACATTTTCATCAGGGTTCCAATGCGGCTGCGTTTATCGGCACTACTCACGGCTATGCTGTTGATCGGCGGCTGCACCTCCACGAGTTACGACCTGCTTGAAACCGCATCCGTTTCCAAACCGAAATTTTCCGATACCGATCCCCAGGATTTCGGTATGAACAACCCGCACCGCCACGAAGTGCACGGCATCGACGTGTCCAAATGGAATGGCGATGTTGATTGGCAGACCGTGCGCAAGTCGGGCGTGTCCTTCGTCTTCATCAAGGCGACGGAGGGGTCGGACCGCATCGATCCGAAATTCGGCGACCATTGGCGCAGCGCGGCGGCGGCAGATGTTCTGCACGCGCCTTACCACTTCTATTATTTCTGCTCGACAGCAGACGCCCAGGCCGACTGGTTCATTCGCAACGTGCCGAAGGAAGCCGTCACCCTGCCGCCGGTTCTCGATGTGGAGTGGAACCCCGCCTCCCCCACCTGCAAGACACGTCCCGCACCCGGCATCGTTCGCGCCGAGATGCAGCGTTTCCTCGACCGCATCGAGGCGCATTACGGCAAACGCCCGATCATCTATACCTCGGTCGATTTCCACCGCGACAATCTCGTCGGCCAGTTCAAGAATTATCATTTCTGGGTGCGCTCCGTTGCCGCGCATCCGACCAAGATCTATGAAGACCGGCAATGGGCCTTCTGGCAATATACGGCAACCGGTGTCGTGCCCGGCGTGAACGGCCCGACCGATATCAACGTCTTTGCCGGCAGCGAGAAAAACTGGCGCAAATGGGTCGCTTCCGCCAAATAAACACGGCCAAGAAGCAACACATTCAAAAAAACCGCGTTCTCACCTATCGCCAGACCGCGAGACCCGTTTTTTTGTCGCAAACATATGGGTAAAGCGGGCCTTACAACCCATTGAGGAAATTCCCATGTCCACCTTCCGGTCGCGCAGCATCGTTTTTGCCGCCGCTTTGTCGCTTCTTTCCACCGGCTCCGCTTTCGCCACGCCGCCCGTGGCCTCGCCTGACGATCCCAAGCAGGTTGCCTGCGGCGGTGATCTCGGCGCATTTCTCGAAGGCGTAAAAGCCGACGCCCTCGCCAAGGGCATTCCGGCCGATGCAATCCAGAAGGCGCTTGCCGGCGCACAGATCGACCCTAAGGTGCTCTCGCGTGACCGCGCGCAGGGTGTCTTCCGCCAGACCTTCCTGGAATTCTCCCAGCGCACCGTCAGCCAGGCGCGCCTCGATATCGGCCGCAAGAAACTGCAGGAACTCTCCTCCACCTTCGCCCGCGCCGAAAATGAATTCGGTGTACCAGCCGGCGTCATCGCCGCATTCTGGGCCATGGAGACCGATTTCGGCGCCGTTCAAGGCGACTTCAACACCCGCAACGCGCTGGTGACCCTCTCGCATGATTGCCGCCGCCCGGAACTTTTCCGTCCGCAGCTGCTGGCGCTCATTGAAATGGTTCAGCATGGCGATCTCGACCCTGCCACCAACACCGGCGCATGGGCCGGTGAAATCGGCCAGGTGCAGATGCTCCCCAAGGACATCATTGCTTTCGGCGTTGATGGTGATGGCAACGGCCACATCAACGTCAAGGATAGCGCCCCGGATGCCATCCTGACGGCTGCGAAATTCATCCAGCATCTCGGCTTCAAGAAGGGCGAACCGTGGATTCAGGAAGTCTCCCTGCCGGAAAACCTGCCATGGGAAAAATCGGGCCTTGGCGGTCCGCTCACCGCCGGCGAGTGGTTTGCGCTTGGCGTGACGCCGCGTGACGGCAACAAAAACTTTGCCTCCCTGCCCGCTGCCCTCATCATGCCGCAGGGCCGCAAGGGACCGACCTTCATCACCTATCCGAACTTCAACATCTATCTGGAATGGAACCAGTCGTTCATCTACACGACCTCGGCCGCCTATTTCGCCACCCGCCTGATGGGCTCTCCCGTCTACAACAAGGGCAATCCGGAGCCCGGCTTCGACGATGCGACCATGAAGGAGCTTCAGACCAAGCTTGAGGCGCGCGGACACAATGTCGGCAAGGTGGATGGCATTCTCGGTTCCGGCACCCGCGTCGCCATCCAGAAGGAGCAGCAGCGTCTCGGACTGCCCGCCGATGGCTGGCCTTCGACCGCACTTCTCCAGGCGCTTTAAGCAATCTTAACGGCGCCTTCCGGCCCTTAATCTGTCGGACGGAATCAAGGCATAAAGTGTTAATCTCGACCTGATGACTGGGGATAACACCCCGGTCATTTACTTTTTTTAAACATATGAAGCACTGCGTGATAAGAAAATAATCTTTTAATTTCAAATAATTACAGAAATTTCTTTTTTATGTCGTCTGCAGACGTGCTGCACTGCATCACAAAAACCGCTTTTCAACTGCCACAAAACGGTCATATTATCGAACCTGTCAACAACAGGAGGCACCCATGGGACTTACAAAATCTCTCAATGCCTTGGCAGTCGGTTTGGCGTTTTTGTTCGTAGCGATGATGCTTTTCATCTGACGAGACGTGAAGACCAAACGCAGATAAGAACCGTAGATGACACGAGTTTAAAAAGCGCAGGCCCTGAGGGACCTGCGCTTTTTTCATGTCGGTCATCCGCTGCGTGAAATCAGGCGGCGCTGCGGCGCAGACGCTCCAGCCCGAGATTTTCAAGCACCGCATCAACCAGCGGAGCACGGTTCATGGTGTAGAGGTGGAACTCGTTGACGCCGCGTCGTTGCAGATCGGCGATCTGCTCGGCGGCAACCTCTGCGGCCACGCGGGCACGCCCCTCCAGATCGTCGTCATAACCTTCGAACCGCTCATCCAGAAAACCGGGAATGCTGGTGCCGCAACGGCCGGCGAAACGCTTGAGCTGGGTGAGGTTCTGGATCGGCATGATGCCCGGAACCACCGGAATGGTGATGCCCGCCGCCGTCACCCGTTCCATATAACGCTCGAATACGTCATTATCGAAGAAGAACTGCGTCAGCGCACGCGTCGCACCATTGTCGGCCTTGCGCTTCAGCATATCGATATCAACAGCTTCGCTTGCGCTTTCCGGGTGCTTTTCCGGATAGGCCGAAACGGAAATCTCGAAGTCGGCAATTTCGCGCAGCCCCTTCACCAGAGCAGCGGCGTTCTCATACCCTTCAGGATGCGGCTGATAGGCCGTGCCGATGCCAGTGGAGGGATCGCCGCGCAGCGCCACGAAATGGCGAACGCCGGCATTACGAAACTCTTCGATGACCTGATGCACGTCGTCACGGCTGGCATCCACGCAGGTCAGATGCGCGGCGGTGGCCAGATGGCTGTCGCCGATCATGCGGCGCACCGCATCCAGCGTCGGCGCCTTGGTGGAACCGCCGGCGCCATAGGTGACGGACACGAAATCCGGGTTCCATTTCTTCAGCTCGGCAACCGTTTCCCAGAGCTGGGTTTCCATCTCGGGATTCTTGGGCGGGAAAAATTCGAAAGACAACCGGATATCGCCATCACGGCGTGCGGTTTCCGACCTCAACATATCATGCCCTCCCGGCAGCAAGTAAAACGGCCTCTTGCACCACATCGTCTGCCATCAGCAGCCGCTGGTCGCGGGCAACCCATATCGTCACGTCCAGAGCCTCGTCGGACGCTTTTTCAGAATGAAGATCGACGGCGCGCTCCAGAGACAGCCCGGCCTTTTTCAGCCATTCTTCCATCAGCGGATGCGAAAAGCCGAGCCGCACATGCGCATGCTCATCGCGCAGATATTCGAAGGAATGCGGCGCAAGATCGATGACGATCAGCCGCCCGCCCGGCCGCAGCATGCGCGCGGCTTCGGACAGCGCGATTTCCGGCTGATCGAGGAAATGCAGAACCTGATGGATGACGATCAGATCGAAATCCTGACCTTCCAACGGCAGATTGAGAATATCGCCATGGCGAACCGAGGCATTGACCACGCCCGCCTTGTCGAGATTGGCGCGCGCCACCGAGAGCATGTCGCGGCTGGCATCGACGCCGATCGCGCGGCGATAAATGCCGCTCAGAAGCTGCAGGATACGGCCGGTACCCGTGCCGAGATCGAGCAGCGAATCGACCGGCGTGGTGCCCACCAGTTTCAGGAGCGCGCCTTCCACAGCCTCGTCGCTGACATGCAAGCGGCGCAGCTCGTCCCAGGCGGAGGCGTTACGGCTGAAATAATCCTGCGCCCGCTCCGCCCGCACCCGCTTGACGGTGGCAAGCCGTTCGCTGTCGCGCTGGAGAACGGCGTCGGAGGGCGATGCGGCGCCGAGCAGCTGCCGGACGACGCCCGCAGGCTCGCCATCCTGCCGCAAACGGAAATAGGCCCAGGCACCTTCCTGATAACGTTCGATCAGCCCCTCTTCCGTCAAAAGCTTGAGGTGACGGGAAATGCGCGGCTGCGACTGGCCGAGAATTTCGGTAAGATCGGTAACCGTCAGATCGCCGGCCGCAAGAAGCGCCAACAAACGAAAGCGCGTCGGCTCACCCGCCGCCTTCAGGAGATCCACCAATTTGTCCAGACCGAACGCCACTCTGCCGCGCCTCGCAAGCTAATCAAGATATAAAGATATCTTTATGTCGACGTAGCGTTCGATGCAAGCGCAAAGTGTCCTGCGCCGCCATCAACTCCAATTATTGCACAAGAAAAGGCCCGCTTTGCGGCGGGCCTTTCTGAAGCGATGCGGAAAAGGATCAGCGCGTCAGGCGCTTGTAGCTAACCCGGCCGGGCTTGATGCTTTCCGGGCCGAGGCGGCGGACCTTGTCCTTTTCATAGTCTTCAAAGTTGCCTTCGAACCATTCCACGTGGCTGTCACCCTCGAAAGCGAGAATGTGGGTGGCCAGACGATCGAGGAACATACGGTCGTGGCTGATGATAACGGCGCAGCCGGCGAAGGCTTCCAGCGCTTCTTCGAGCGCTGCCAGCGTTTCCGTATCAAGGTCGTTGGTCGGTTCGTCGAGAAGCAACACGTTGCCGCCCGCCTTCAGCATCTTGGCGAGGTGCACGCGGTTACGCTGACCACCCGAGAGGTTACCAACCTTCTGCTGCTGATCGCCGCCCTTGAAGTTGAAGGCGCCGCAATAGGCGCGCGAGTTCACCTCGAACTTGCCGAGCTTGATGATGTCGTTGCCGCCGGAGATTTCCTCCCACACGGTCTTGTCGCCCGCCAGCGTATCGCGGCTCTGATCGACATAACCGAGCTGAACCGTCTCACCGACAGTCACCGAGCCGCTATCGGGCTGTTCCTGACCGGTGATCATCTTGAACAGCGTGGACTTACCCGCGCCGTTCGGACCGATGACGCCGACAATACCGCCGGGCGGCAGCTTGAAGGACAGGTTTTCGATCAGCACGCGGTCGCCATAGGACTTCGTCAGATTGTCGGCTTCGATGACGACGCGACCGAGACGCTCGGCAACCGGAATGACGATCTGCGCATCGCCGGGACGGCGGTTTTCCGCGGCTTCCACCAGCTCGTCATAGGCCTTGATACGCGCCTTGGACTTGGTCTGGCGTGCCTTCGGGCTGGAGGCGATCCACTCGCTTTCGCGGCTGATGGCCTTCTGGCGCGACGCATCTTCGCGGGCTTCCTGCTGCATGCGCTTGGCTTTCGCCTGCAGGTAAGCGGAGTAGTTGCCTTCGTAAGGAATGCCGCGGCCACGGTCGAGCTCGAGAATCCAGCCCGTCACATTGTCGAGGAAGTAGCGGTCGTGAGTGATCATCATCACGGCGCCGGGATAGTCGCGCAGATGCTTTTCCAGCCAGGCGATGGTTTCAGCGTCAAGATGGTTGGTCGGTTCGTCGAGCAGCAGCAGGTCCGGCTGCGACAGCAGCAGACGGCAAAGCGCCACGCGGCGGCGTTCACCACCCGAAAGGCCCGTTACGGCCGAGTCGCCGGGCGGGCAACGCAGGGCGTCCATGGCCATTTCGACCTGATTTTCCAGATCCCAGAGGTTCTGGCTGTCGATCATGTCCTGAAGCTTTGCGCCCTCATCCGCGGTTTCGTCGGAGTAGTTCATCATCAGTTCGTTGTAGCGGTCGACGATCGCCGTCTTGTGCGCCACGCCTTCCATGACGTTTTCCATCACGGTCTTGTTTTCGTCGAGCTTCGGCTCCTGCTCGAGATAACCGAGCGTCGCACCTTCGGCGAGCCAGGCTTCACCGGTATATTCCTTGTCGAGACCGGCCATGATTTTCAGAACGGTCGACTTACCGGCGCCGTTCGGGCCGAGGATACCGATCTTGGCATCGGGGTAGAAGGAGAGATGAACGTTCTCCAGAACCTTCTTCGCGCCATAGGACTTGTTCAGCCCAGCCATGTGATAGATGAATTGACGTGCCATTGTAGCGAATGCTCCACATCGGATTTTTAAGAGTACGTATCGGGAAATTTGCCGCTATGTAGGGTAAATAGGACCTTGGGGCAACCTCTGGCACGATTATGACCCCATGATTATGACAAGCTGCGTGATGAGGCGATGGCGCGATGATGAATGAGACGACCGATAACTTCGCCTTCAGCCAGATCCAGAGGCTGGAAGCCCCTTCCGGCGCATCCATCGCCTTCCGGTATCAGCCTTCCGCCCTATCCCCCGCGCGCGGCGTGCTGATGATCTGCCACGGCCTCGTCGAACATGCCGGCCGCTACCGCCGTTTTGCCGATGTCATGGCGAAACAGGGCTTCGAGGTCTATGCCCACGACCATCGCGGCCATGGCCGTACGAAAGCGGCGGATGCGCCGCTCGGCCGCTTCGCCTGGAAGGACGGCGCGGAAAAGGTCGTTGCCGATGTCATGGCGATGCGCGTGATGGTCGCAGAAAAACATCCCGGCCTGCCGATCATCCTGTTCGGCCATTCCATGGGCGGCCTCGTGGCGCTAAATACCGCCGTCAGCCATCCGGATGCCTTCGACGGCCTGTCGATCTGGAATTCCAATCTCAATCCCGGCGTCATGGGCCGCATCGCGCAGGTGGTATTGCGGCTTGAAAAAATGCTGAAGGGTTCGGACGTGCCGAGCGCCATCCTGCCGAAAGCAACCTTCCGCGCCTGGAACGCGAAAATGCCGGAAAGGCGCACCCTTGCCGACTGGCTGAGCCACGACAAGGCGGCGGTGGACGCCTATGTCGAAGACCCGCTCTGCCAGTTCGAGGCCAGTGTTTCGCTCTGGCAGGATGTCTTCGAACTCTCCTATCGCGCGCCGAAACTCATCGAACGCCTGCCGAAGACCTTGCCGCTTTTGCTGGTCAGCGGCGATCAGGACGCCGCCACCAATGACGGCAGGGAAATCGTCTGGCTGGCCGAGCGGTTTCGGGAGGCAGGTTTCAGCCATGTCGAACACACCATCTACAAGGGCATGCGGCACGAGACGCTGAACGAGATCGGCTGGCAGGCGGTAGCGGCGGATTTCGCCGCCTGGTGCGGCCGGGTCGTGGATGACACTAAAACCCCCTCCCCGTCATTCCGGCCTTGAGCCGGAATGACGGAATTAGGGGACACCGAGAACGCAACGAATGTCGAAGCGGCCGTGTCATCCCCAATTTAGCGCCGTTCCAAAACGGAATAAGTCCATGAGATAAAATCACATGCGACGGGGCAAGCAGCGGTCTATAAACCGGCAAGAGAAAAACACCGGGGGACAGATGACCGACATGCCGAACAGGAAACCGCCGCTCTCAGGCATTCGCGTCATCGAGCTGGCGCGTGTTCTGGCCGGCCCCTGGGCGGGGCAGATGTTGGCCGATATGGGCGCTGACGTCATCAAGGTGGAAAACCCCGAGGGTGGCGACGATACCCGCGCATGGGGACCGCCCTTCGTTGAAGGTGCGGATGGCGAAAACCTTTCCGCCGCCTATTACCACGCCACCAATCGCGGCAAACGCTCCATCGTTGCCGATTTGAAGACGCCCGAGGGCTGCGAGCTGGTGCGCCGGCTGGTGCGCACCGCCGATGTCGTCATCGAGAATTTCAAGCGTGGCGGGCTTGCCAAATATGGCCTCGATTACGAGAGCCTGAAGGCGCTCAATCCGAAGCTGATCTATTGCTCCATCACCGGCTTCGGCCAGACCGGGCCTTATGCCGATCTCGCCGGATATGACTATATCGTTCAGGGCATGTCCGGCTTCATGTCGATCACGGGCGAAGCGGATGGCCAGCCGATGAAGGCCGGCGTGGCGGTGGCCGATATCTTCACCGGCATCTATTCCGTATCGGCCATTCAGGCGGCCCTGATCCATGCCATCCGCACCGGCGAGGGCCAGCATATCGATATGGCGCTTCTCGATGTGCAATCGGCCGTGCTGGCCAACCAGAACATGAATTACCTGATTTCCGGCAGGCCGCCGGTCAGGCTCGGCAATGCCCACCCGAATATTTCGCCCTATGAGGTGGTGCCGACGGCCGATGGCTTCCTGATCCTCGCGGTCGGCAATGACGGCCAGTTCCGCCGTCTCTGCACCATTCTCGGCATAGGCGCGATTGCCGACGACGAACGTTACGCGACGAACAAGGCCCGCGTGGCCCACAAAGCGGACGTGCGGCGGATCGTTTCCACTGAAACGCTGAAATGGCAGAAGGGCGATCTCCTGACCGCCTGTGAAAAGAATGCCGTGCCGGCCGGACCGATCAATTCCATCGAGGAAATGTTCGCAGATCCGCAGGTGAAGGCGCGCGGCCTCCGCGTCGATCTGGAGGCGGAAGACGGCACCGTCATCCCCGGTGTGCGGACACCCATTATCATGTCACAGACGCCGCTGCGTTATGAGCGCCCGAGCCCGAAGCTCGGCGAACATCAGGCGCAGGTGCTGGCCGAACTGGAAAACATCGAAAGGACCACCACGCCATGACTGCAGCCGGAATGAAAAGAACAGGCGGACAGTTGATCGTCGAAGCGCTGAAGGCCAATGGCGTCTCCCGTGTTTCCTGCGTTCCCGGCGAAAGCTATCTGGCCGTTTTGGATGCGCTATATGAAAGCGGCATCGAAACGGTCGTCTGCCGCCAGGAAGGCGGCGCCGCCATGATGGCCGACACCTGGGGCCGGCTGACCGGCGAACCCGGCATCTGCATGGTGACCCGTGGTCCGGGCGCGACAAATGCCTCAGCCGGCCTGCACATCGCAAGGCAGGATTCCATTCCGATGATCCTGTTCATCGGCCAGGTGCAGCGCGAGGCCCGCGAGCGTGAGGCCTTTCAGGAGGTCGAATATCGTCGTGCCTTCACCGAATTCGCCAAATGGGTGGGCGAGATCGACGATGCACGCCGTATCCCCGAATTCGTCACCCGCGCCTTTGCCGTCGCCACCTCCGGCCGCCCCGGCCCGGTGGTGCTGACGCTGCCCGAAGACATGCTGGTAGAAGAGGTCGAAGCGCCCGAGGCAAAGCCCTACACGCCCGTCGAAGCGCATCCCGGCCCATCCCAGATCGCGGCCTTCGCCAAAATGCTGGGCGAAGCGAAACGGCCCATCTTCATCATCGGCGGCACGCGCTGGTCGGAGGAGAGCGTCGCAACCTTCCGGGCATTTGCCGAAAACCACAAGCTGCCCGTCGGCTGTTCCTTCCGCCGCCAGATGCTGTTCGATCATCTGAGCCCCTCCTATGCGGGCGATGTCGGCATCGGCATCAACCCGGCGCTGGCCAAGGAGATCAAGGAATCAGACCTCGTGGTCCTCCTCGGCGGCCGCCTCTCCGAAATGCCCTCCTCCGGTTATACGCTGCTCGACATCCCCTACCCGTCGCAGAAACTCGTCCATATCTATCCGGAAGCGGAAGAGCTTGGCCGCGTTTACCGTCCCGATCTGGCGATCTGCGCCGCCCCGGACGATTTCGTTGCCGCCCTCTCCTCCGCCACGCTTTCCGACAGCGCCGCATGGGCGGAGCGCACCGCCGCCATGCATGCAGCTTACCTCACCTGGTCGACGCCGCCGCAGAGCGGCCCCGGCGCGGTGCAGATGGGTCCGATCATGGACTGGATCGAAGCCAATGTGCCTGAGGATGCGATCTTCACCAATGGCGCCGGCAACTATGCCACCTGGCTGCACCGCTTCCACCGTTTCCGCCGTTACAACACCCAATCGGCTCCGACATCCGGCTCAATGGGTTATGGCCTGCCGGCAGCGGTGGCTGCCAAACATCTGTTCCCGGAGCGGGAAGTGATCTGCTTTGCCGGTGACGGCTGCTTCATGATGCACGGGCAGGAATTCATCACCGCCGTGCGTTATGGCCTGCCGATCATCACCGTGCTGGTCAATAACGGCACCTATGGCACGATCCGCATGCATCAGGAGCGGGAATATCCCGGCCGTGTCAGCGGCACCGATCTCGTCAATCCGGATTTCAACGCTTTTGCAAAGGCCTATGGCGGCCACGGCGAAACGGTGGAAAGAACGGAAGACTTCGCCGCCGCCTTCGAGCGGGCGCGTGAAAGCGGTAAACCGGCCATCATCGAGGTAAAGCTGGATGCGGAAGCAATCACGCCGACGCGCACGCTGACGCAGATCAGAACCCGGGCCTGACATTGCCGCCGATATTGGTGGTGGACACGGCTCCGGCATGGTGTAAATCCTGACGCTCCAGTCATCCTCGGGCCTGTCACGAGGATCCAATCACGTATCGTAAAATTCATCGGTTGCAGATGCTCGGGACAGGCCCGAGCATGACGAACAGAGAGGTTCCACACTTCTCTCAGCAGCCTTGGATCAGGAAACGACATGCCGGATGTTGCCCCTCCCGTCATCACTCCACGCAGCGCGAAGATCGAGCCCTCGGCCGGCGCGCCCTTCGAGGCCGTGCGCGTGGCCCGCGATGTGCTGCACACATCCCGCACGGCAGCGCTCGCCACGCTCGATCCCGTCAGCGGTTATCCCTATACGACCGCCACCAATATCGGCATCGAGCCGGATGGCACACCGTTCTTCTTCGCAGCCGGGCTGACGCTGCACGCCCGCAACATGGAGGCCGACCCGCGCATCTCGCTGACGCTCGCTCCTTTCGGCAAGGGTGACGCGCTGACGCTGCCGCGGCTGACGCTGGTGGGCAAGGCGGAACAGATCAATCCGGATGAAGTGCCGCTTGCGCGGCAGCGCTACATCGCCCGTTACCCCAAGGCGAAACTTTATCTCTCCCTTCCCGACACGAGGCTTTACCGGCTGCGGACGGAAGGCGTGCAGATCAATGGCGGCCCGGCCCGCAATGCCAGCAACATCATCCCGGCCGATCTGCGCACCGACCTTTCCGGCGCAGACGAATTGATGGCGACGGCGGAAAGCGAATCGACCCGGCTCAACGCCATCAAGGGCGAAGCGGCCCGGCTGGCCGTTCTGTCCGGCGCAAAGACCGGCCGCTGGACGATCACCTCCATCGACCCTGATGGCATCGATCTCGCTTCGGCAAGCGATCTGGCGCGGCTGTGGTTTGCGGAACGGGTGATGACGTTGAAGCAGTTTGAGAAGGCCTTGCCCAGCTTTTGAAGTGAAAGGGTCAAGCGATTCGCAAATCTGGGACAATCGCCTCGCCTCCGTCATGCTCGGGCTTGTCCCGAGCATCTGCCACCTATCAATTTGCGATACGTGATTGGATACTCGGGACAAGCCCGAGCATGACGAAACGAAGGTTTTGATTGTCCCATCAAAAAAAGGCCGGGCCGCTTCCGCGACCCGGCCTTTCTCATAAATCAGTCCATTGCTCAGAGAGCAGCGGTCACGATGAATTCAACCTTGTAGTCCGGCGTTGCCAGCGCTGCTTCGCTGGTGGCGCGGGCCGGCGGGTTTGCCGGGTCGATCCAGCCTTCCCAGACGGCGTTCATTTCGCCGAAGGTGGACATGTCGGAGAGGTAGATGATGGTCTGCAGGATCTTCGACTTGTCGGAACCGGCAGCAGTCAGCAGGCGCTCGACTTCAGCGAGAGCCGACTTGCTCTGTTCCGTCACGCTGGTACCTTCGCCAACCTGGCCGGCCAGATAAACGGTGTTGCCGTGAACGACGGCGCCGCTCATGCGCTTGCCGGGCTCGATACGCTTGATGGTCATGGAAAACTCCTGTTGATTGGCATTAAAAATCGAAGATGCGCGGAAAATCAGCCGCGCAGGTGATGGGTCTTTTCGTAGATCGCCGTGGAGCGCGCGCCGGAACGGCAATAACCGAGCATCGGGCGCTGCAATTCGTCCAGCGCATCCACCATGCCGGCAACGGCATCGGCATCGACGCCATAACGGCCGACCGGCACATGCATGATGGTAAGCCCGAGCTGCTCGGCACGCTCGGCAATATCGGCGAAAAGTGGCTGGCCGTCTTCTTCGCCGTCAGGGCGGTGGCAGACGATCGACTTGAAGCCGAGTGCCTTCACCTCATCCAGATCGGCGACGCTGATCTGACCCGTTACCGAATATTCGTCGTCTATGCGCCTGATATCCATGTCATGCCTCCGCTGAAACCGGCGTCCGCGCCGCTGGCTGTCATCCGTGAAATCCGCATCCGATGTAAGCGGTCAAAACCCCTGCGTCAATGACGGGACATCTTCATTCGGTACGGCTCAGAGGATGGAAAAGCGCAGGCCGAAGGAACGGCTTTCGCCCGGCTGGAGAATATTGAACTCGCCGGCCGCCTCAAGCTCGCTCCGCCCCACCCAACGATGCGAAACCGGTTCGATGCCGAGCACATTGGCGGGGTCCTGCTGGTTCCGCCACATCTGCAGATAGGGCAAGGTCTCGGTGCGAAAACCGACGGTCAGTGTCTTTCCGCCGATGGCGGCAATCGGGCCAAGCTTCAATTCCGCCCATTCATCATTGCCGGCGGGAACGCAGAAGACATTGCCCGGCTCCTCGCCAAACCGCCAGCCATGGCCGCCACCATCCAGCATCGCGCCTTCAAGCCGCACGGCATCGTCAAACAGGCGGGCACCGATATTCATATGATACATCAGAAAGACCGGGATCGGCCGCCCCGACATGTTGACGATCCTGTCATCGAGACTGACTTCACCGCTTTCACCATCGATACGCCATGTCCGTTCCAGAAGCGCTGCGCCACCATCGGCAAGCTTCACGGGAACCCCGACGCGCGCCAGCGCATTGGTCTCATGAACGTCGAAGGCGATGATGGTCGCGGGATGTGAGGAGAAGGAGCCATGCAAGGGATACCGGCGCCCCTCGCGATCACCATCGATCGGCTCCGGATGACGGATATGATCGGGACCGCAGGTGAAGAGAAAGCCTTCCAGCGAATGATCGATGCGCACATCGCCATCGTCGGGAATGGCGCGGCCGGGCGCGATGTCGACGCCATCGACGACGCAGGCGCCAATATCGAAAACGGAGGTTTCATCGAGGAAAATGCGTGGCGATCTGCCGGCCTGAAACGAACGCAAGACAACCTCCCTGTGGCAGTAAAAACGCATGAATCACGGAAACGCTACTAGTCGTGACGGAAATTAAGATTGCATTAACCGCGAATTCACCTTTTTCACAATAGGGTCAAGATTGCGGTGTGTTTATCGGTGAACAAGCAAGGGATAGCAGAATCGTGAAACAGTTTCTTAACGCAGCTCTGGGTCTGACGGTCGCGCTGGCGTCGGTTTTCGCCCCGCTACAGGCTGGCGCGCAGCAGCGTTATGGCGATCAGCAGACGATGCTGGTCACGCCGGACGGTCGCGTGCTCGATTTCATGCCGGAGCGCGGCGATATCGTCATCAGCCGCGATGCGATGGGACGCACGGTGTTTTACGACCAGTACGGCAACCTGCTTGCCACCGAAATGCCCTCCGGTTACCAGCAGCAACGGCAGCAGGCGCGCCAGCAGCGCGACACCACCTATTATCCGCCCGCCCCCGGCGGCCAGTACCGTGAGCCGCAGCGCGACTATGGCTACCAGGACAATGGCAGCGTGCGCGATTACCGCGAATATCGCGGCGACGGTTCCGACGAGAATTTCTATACCGGTTCCGTTCCCGCACCCGGCGCGGTGGAAAGCGGGCCGCTCGGCCAGCCGATGCCCGGCGAAACCACCACGGCCGCCGTTCCGCAGCCGGACCACCTGATCGAGCGGCATACGCCGGTGACGACGCCGGTCAACCGCTCCCGGCAGGAGATCGTCGCGCTCCAGACCTTCCTCGACCGCGAGGGCATCTCGCCCGGCGTCATCGACGGCAAGATGGGCGACAACGTCAACAAGGCGATTGCCGCCTGGCAGGACATGACCGGCGAAAAGCTCGACCCCAACAATTCCGATGACATTCTGGAGCGGCTGCGCGCCTCCGGCGGCATGCCTATTGTCGACTACACCATTACCGCCGCCGACGCCGCCGGCCCCTATGTCGCCTCCATCCCGGACGATTATGCCGAGAAATCGCAGCTGCCCGCGCTCTCCTTTACCTCGACTTCGGAAGCGCTCGCCGAACGCTTCCACATGGACGAGAACTATCTGAAGGAACTGAACCCCGGCATCGATTTCTCCGTGCCCGGCACCATCATCAAGGTCGTCAATCCGGGCGAGACGAAAAAGGGACAGGTAGCCCGCATCGTCGCGCATAAGGGCATCAAGCAGGTCTTCGCTTACGGTCAGGACGGCAATCTGATCGCCGCCTATCCCGCCACCATCGGCTCCACGGATACACCTTCGCCAAGCGGCACGCACACGGTCGAGCGCATCGCGCTCAATCCCGGCTATACCTATAATCCAAAGATCAACTTCAAGCAGGGTCAGAACGACAAGATCCTGCAGATCCCACCGGGCCCGAACGGCCCCGTCGGTACGGTCTGGATCGCCCTGTCGAAGCCGACCTACGGCATTCACGGCACGCCGGAACCGTCCAAGATCGGCAAGACCAACAGCCACGGCTGTATCCGCCTGACCAACTGGGATGCGACGGAACTGGCGAAGATGGTCCGTCCGGGCGTTGTGGTCGAATTCGCGGAATAATCGACGGCAAGAAAAGGAAGAGCCCGGCGGATTGCGGTCCGCCGGGCTTTTTCGTTGATGGGCTTTATCCGCGCTTTTCCGTGAGGAAATAGAACAGCGCCGCCACCGGCAACGCAAAACCGATCCACGAAGCGGCGCTCCATTCACCGACCGCATAGGCCCAGCCGCCCACGGCGGAGCCGATGGCGCCGCCCATGAAGAACGTCGCCATATAGATGCCGTTCAGACGGCTGCGGAATTCCGCCCCGAGCGTGAAGATCGCGCGCTGGCCGAGCACCAGATTGGTGGTGACGCCGAAATCCAGAACGATGGCTGCGACGACCAGAATGGCGAGCGCCAGATGTGAGCCTTCAGGCGCCAGATGCGTGACGGCGAAGGAGAGCGCCACCGCCACCAGTGCAAAGAGGGTGGCGACACGCGTCCAGCCGCGATCGGCCATCCGCCCGGCAATCGGTGCCGCCACGGTGCCGGCCGCGCCGGCAAGGGCGAAGAGCGCGATCTCGCCCTGGCTGAGATTAAAATGCGGCCCGCTCAGATAGAGCGGCGTCGTGGTCCAGAACAGGCTGAAGGCGGCAAAGAGGAAAGCGTGGTAGATCGCCCGCCGCCGCAGGATCGGCGTGTGCAGGGCAAGCCTGCCCATCGAGGCCATCAACGCGCCATAGCTCAGCCGTGCTTCGGGCATGCGGACTGGCAGAAGCCGGAAAAGCACCACGGCAAGAAGGGCCATGACCGCCGCCGACGTCAGAAAGACGCCGCGCCAGGAAACCACTTCCGACAGCAGGCTGGAAACCGGCCGCGCCAGCATGATGCCGGCCATCAGCCCGCTCATGACATTGCCGACCACGCGCCCGCGAATGGCATGCGGCGCCATGTGCGCGGCATAGGGAACGATGACCTGCACCGCAACGGAACTGACGCCGACCAGAAAGGCGGCAATCAGGAACGGCGCCGCATGCGGTGCAAACGCCGCGGCGGCGAGCGACAACACCGCCATGGAGACCGAACTGACCACCAGCTTGCGGTTTTCAATGAGATCACCGAGCGGCACGACGAACAGCAGGCCGATACCATAACCGATCTGCGTCAGCGTCACGATCAGGCCGGTCGCGCCGGCGGAAAGACCGAGTTCCGCGCCGATAATGCCGGCAAGCGGCTGGCCATAATAAAGATTGGCTGCGATCAGCCCGCAGGCTGTCGCCAGCAAAAAGGTCAGTGCCGGGGAAATGGATGTTGTCTCGACATCATCCCCGTCAATTACACGCGTCGTCATCATTTTCTCCAATATGGAAACGAATGTTTCCTAAATAGTCACAAAATCAATCGGCAAGCTTCATGGCGATATCCACCACGGTCACCATGTCCTTGAAGCTGCGCCCGGTTTTTCCCACCACGCGCATGCCGTACATCATGCACAGCATCGCTCTAGCGAGATCATCCGGGTCGGCTTTCGAACGCACTGAACCATCCTTCTGCCCTTCGGTGATGAGACGGGCGACAATCCGTTCCCTCGCCTTCACGGCCCGCTCGACTACGACGGCAATGTCGTCATCCAGGGCGGCCAGATCGGCAGCCGCACCCACCACCAGACACCCATCCGAGCCCACACCGCCGTGGGATCGTTCGGCATAAAACATGAGGCCCGCTCTCAGACGCTCATAACCGGTCTCGCCACCGGCCACCGCCGCCTCGAAACGTTCGGTCTGCACGATCCTGTAGCGCTCCATCGTGGCGATGAAGATGGCTTTCTTGTCCTTGAAGGCCTTGTAGAGACTGCCCTGCGCCAGCTCCATCGCATCGGTGAGATCACCGACAGAGGTGGCGTGGTAACCGCGCCGGGAAAAAACACGGATCGCGCCGTCAAGCGCACGATCGAGATCGAACTCGCGCGGCCGGCCGCGATGGCGCTGTTCCTGGGCATGGGTGCGGGTCGTATTGGTCATGGCTGCAATATAGGAAACGATCATTTCCAAATCAAGTGGAAAAACTCACACCATGACGAGGCAATGGGAAGGGCCTGATGACGCGCCCTCCCCGACAATCATTTGCAGGGAAATTCATCCAGGAAATCTGGCGACGACGCCGCAAGAATCTACGGTCAGCCGAAGCAAAGGCTCAGGCTGCCTTGCGGGTGAAAAGACGTCCGGGCTGCGTTCCGAGCCGCGACAGGCGTTTCGGCATAAGCGCAGCAACCTCAGCGGCGAAAGCTTGCGCATTCTCCACGGCCTTGTCGGTATTGCTGACCTTGTCCTTATCGAGACAGAGGAGCGTGCCGCCATAATCGAAAATATCACGATAGGCCGCCCGCTCGACAATCGCCGTGTTGAGCACGGAGACGTTCTTTTCGGCGAGCAGCATCTTGACGAGCAGCAGCGAACGCGTCGCCACCATGGCGTTCACCCGCGTCAGCACGATGGAGTGGGCGATCGCCTTGCCCATCCTGCAGTTCAGGAACTCGATGTGATCGAGCACTTCGGCGGCACCCCGCGCATCCATGGCCGAGCCCTGAACCGGGATCAGAACATGATCGGAGATACCGAGCGCCATGGTCAGAAGCGGCGTTTTCGCGCCTGGCAGGTCGATGATGAAACAGTCGGTATTGGTTCTGTTCTCGCGAATATGGCCTTCGAGCGAAGCCATCGTCACATGCGAAATCACCGACAGATTTTCGATCTCGCCGGATAAGTCGTGCCAGCGGGAAATCCACAATTGCGGATCGGCATCCAGAACCGTCACGCGATGACCGCTGCGGGCCAGTTCGGTTGCCAGAAGCAGCACGGCCGTGGTTTTCCCGGCGCCGCCCTTGGTATTGGCAAAAGTGATGACTGACATGATACCCCCTGTTGGTCAGAGCCGTTTCATGCTCATTCACGCACCGACGCCTTCATGGTGCTTTCCACAATCTTAACGAACAGGGTTAACAAATGGCTAAGAACGGTTATGCCGGGCAACAGAAAGCCCGCGATTTGTAACGCGGGCTTCTTCCAGTTCAGTGGATTACGTCAGCTTGCGGCAGGAACCCACATCGTCCGCTCGCAGCCGACCGGCTTTGAGATCTTCATATTTGGGCAGATTCAGCGAACCGCCCAGCCTCTTCTCAACGGTATTGCGATCAAGCGAAATCATGCGCCCGGCACTGGTAAAGGACACCATGCCATTTTTTCCGGAATAGGCCATGGTCGCGCGCATCTCGCAAAAATAGCGGTCGGAGCCTTTCGACAGGTTCCAGCCCCGAATACCCGCCTTGTTGCTCGAGAGGGCTCCAACTTTATAGCCCTGCCCGGAAAGTTCCTTAAAAGAAGCAGCCTGCGCAACGACAGGCAAACCCAACAACGCCACCGCGACCAGTGACGAAAAAAGTGAAAATCTAGCGGTCACTCTGCCTACCCTTTAAAAGCAATCCTCGAACAACTTCCTGGTATTCTCAAGCGTCATCGGCACCGGATTGCCGCCGCAGCTCGGATCCTTGATCGCTTCTGCCGCGAGCTCGTCGATACGATCAGGCTTGATGCCCATGGCGGTCAGATTTTCCGGCACACCGAGTTCCTTGCGAAGCTCCAGCACATAGTCATAAAACCCGTCGAAACCGCCGGAAATGCCGAGATAGGCGGCCGCGCGGGCGATCTTGTCTTCGATGGCGGGACGGTTGAAACGCAGCACCGCCGGCATGACCACGGCATTGGTCATGCCGTGATGGGTGTTGTAGACGGCGCCGATCGGATGCGAGAGCGAGTGAATGGCGCCAAGACCCTTCTGGAAGGCAACCGCCCCCATCGCCGCCGCCGCCATCATGTTGGTGCGGGCTTCGATATCCGTGCCGTCCTTATAGGCGCGCGGCAGGAATTCCTTGACCAGCCGCAACCCCTCCAGCGCCACGCCGGCGCTCATCGGATGGAAGAACGGCGACGAATAGGCCTCGAGGCAATGCGCGAAGGCATCCATGCCCGTTCCCGCCGTGATGACCTTCGGCATGCCGACCGTGAGTTCCGGATCGCAGATGACGACGCCCGGCAAGAGCTTCGGATGGAAGATGATCTTCTTCACATGGGTCTGCGAATTGGTGATGACGCTGGCACGACCGACTTCCGAACCCGTACCAGCGGTTGTCGGAACGGCGACGATCGGCGCGATCTTGGAAGCGTCCGCCCGGGTCCACCAGTCACCGATATCCTCGAAATCCCAGACCGGACGCGTCTGCCCGGCCATGAAGGCGATGGTCTTGCCGAGATCGAGACCCGAGCCGCCGCCGAAGGCCACGACACCGTCATGGCCGCCATCGCGATAGACCTTAACACCCGCTTCCATGTTGATTTCGTTGGGGTTCGGATCGACCTCGGCAAAGATCGCCCGGCCGAGGCCCGCCTCTTCCAGCACGTCGAGCGCATGCGCGGTGATCGCCATATTGGCAAGGCCGCGATCCGTCACGAGAAGCGGCTTCTTGATGCCGAGCGTCTTGCAGGCTTCCGCCAGTTCCTTGATCCGGCCACGGCCAAGCTTGACGGCGGTGGGATAGCTCCAGTTGGCGACGATGTTCATTTCGTGACTTTCTTCAGATGGTAGGATTTCGGTCGGGTCAGGTTCTGGAAACCGAGGACGGAGAGCGAGCCGCCTCGGCCTGTCTCCTTGACACCGGTCCAGCAAAGGGCGGGATCGAGATAATCCGCACGGTTCATGAACACGGTGCCGGTTTCGATCTCGCGGCCGATGCGTCCCGCGCGGGCCGCATCCTGCGTCCAGAGCGAGGCGGTCAGACCGTATTTGCTGTCATTCATCAGCGCGATGGCTTCGTCGTCATTCCTCACTTTCATGATGCCAAGGGCCGGGCCGAAGGTTTCTTCGGTCATGAACTCCATGGAATGATCGACATTGACGAGGACCTGCGGCGCGACATATGCGCTCTCGCCGTCATCGGCGGGAAACAGCTTCGGATCGACCAGTGCCTTCGCACCCTTGGCAACGGCGTCAGCGATCTGCGCACGCACCACCTTGGCGAAACGCTTGTTGGCCATCGGTCCGAGCGTCGTTTCCTGTTCCAGCGGATTGCCGAGCTTGTAATTGGACACCCACGCCACCGACTTCTCGACGAATTCGTCATAGAGGTTTTCATTGACGTAGATGCGCTCGATACCGCAGCAGCATTGGCCGGAATTATAGGTCGCGCCGTCCATCAGCGTATCGACGGCACCGTCGAGATCGGCATCCTCCATCACATAACCGGGATCCTTGCCGCCAAGCTCAAGCCCGAGACCGGTAAAGGTGCCGGCAGCGGCGCGCTCGATGGCCCTGCCGCCTTCCACCGAACCGGTGAAATTGACGAAATTGAACAGGCCTTCGGAAATCAGCGCCGACGTCGTGCCATGGTCGAGGAAAACGTTGATGAAGACGTCTTCGGGCACGCCGGCCTCGACGAAAGCCCGCACCATACGTTCGCCGACGAGAAGCGTTTGCGCCGCATGTTTGATGACAACCGTATTGCCGGCCATCAAGGCGGGCGCGACCGTGTTGATCGCCGTCATATAGGGATAGTTCCACGGCGCGATGACGAAGACCACGCCATGCGCCTCGCGCTCGATGCGGCGTTCGAAATTGCCGCTTTCCTCGATAACGAGCGGCGCCAGCGCATCGGCGGCAATGGAGGCGACATAGTTGGAGCGCTCGTTGAATCCCCTAAACTCGCCGCCATAACGCACCGGACGGCCCATCATATGCGCCAGTTCCGGCACCACCTCCGCCACCATTTCATTGAGGCGCGCGACACCCTTCAGAACCAGCTGAACACGGTCCTCTAGCGGGCGCCGCGCCCAGTCCTTTTGCGCCTTGCGCGCCTTCGAAACGGCGGCCCGCGCCGCCTCCAGCGACATCGCCTCCCGCTCGGCATAAACCGAGCCATCGATGGGCGAGATATTCTGGATCATGGTCATGATGTTTTCCCGTAATGATTAGGCCCGTTCGAAACCGCGCGCCACTTCCCAGTCGGTCACGCGGCGGTCGTATTCTTCCTGTTCCCACCGTCCGGCATGGACGTAGTGATCGATCACATCGTCGCCAAAGGCGTTGCGCAGCATTGTCGATCCGTCCAGAAACGCGGTGGCGTCACGCAGGGTCTTGGGTATCTCGCGCACGTCCTTGCCGCCATAGGCATCGCCGACAAAAGCGGGCTCAAGTTCGAGTTTATTTTCGATGCCGTCAATGCCCGCCGCAAGCAAAGCCGCCATGGCGAGATAGGGATTGAGATCGGACCCGCCGACGCGGCACTCGATGCGGATGCCCTTGGTGCCTTCGCCGCAGAGACGATATCCCGCCGTGCGGTTGTCGAGGCTCCAGATCGCCTTGGTGGGCGCAAACGTGCCGGCCATGAACCGCTTGTAGGAATTGATGTAGGGCGCCAGAAAATAGGTAATCTCGCTGGCATGGGCCAGAAGCCCGGCAACATAGTGCCGCATCAGTTCCGACATACCGTGCTTGGCGTCCTTGTCGAGGAAGGCCGGTGTCTTGCCATCGGCGCTCCACAGCGACTGGTGAATATGCGAGGAACTGCCGGCGGCATTATAGTTCCACTTGGCGAGGAAGGTCACCGCCTTGCCCTTGGACCAGGCGATCTCCTTGGTAGCGTTTTTGATGATGGCGTGCCGGTCGGCCATGGTCAGCGCCTCGGCATAACGCACATTGATTTCCGCCTGGCCCGGAGACGCCTCACCCTTGGAGTTTTCGACCGGAATGCCGGCGCCCTGCAGGCCCTTGCGCAGCGCCCGCATGACATCCTCTTCCTTGGTCGTCTGGAAGATGTGGTAATCCTCGTTGTAACCGCTGGCGAGGTTCAGCCCTTTGTAGCCGCTGGCGCGCGCCGCATCGAAGGTCTGGTCGAACAGGAAGAATTCCAACTCGGTCGCCATATAGGCCTTCAGCCCCATGGCCTCCAGCCGCGCCACCTGCTTTTTCAACAGTGCGCGTGGCGAATGCGGCACCTCTTCATGGGTGTGGTGATCGAGCACGTCGCACAAAACCAGCGCCGTGCCTTCCAGCCACGGCACGCGCCGCAGCGTCGAAAGATCGGGTTTCAGCACATAGTCGCCATACCCCTTTTCCCAGCTGGAGGATTTGTAGCCGGGAACGGTTTCCATCTCCATGTCGGTGGCAAGCACGTAATTACAGCTATGGGTTTCCTCAAAGGCGCTTTCAACGAAGAATTCCGCCTGAAACCGTTTGCCCATCAGACGCCCCTGCATGTCGACAAGGCAGGCCAGAACCGTGTCGATGCGCCCCTCGGCGACATCCATTTTAAGCGCGTCGAATGTGTAGCTCGTCATTTTTGTCCGTTCCCTTTATTGCCGTGACCGGGCGGCCGGAATGCGGCCGCCCGTTTGTTCAAGCATCAGGCCTTTGCAGCCGCTGCGGCAACCGCAGCCTGCTTGTGCTCCAGCGCGAATTCCTCTTCCGGCGACAGGATGAGGCGGTGGCGTCCGACAAAGGCGAAATAGGCGATCGCCACGGCGAACCAGACCGCTACCCAGAGCACGCCCTTGGTGAAGTTCGGGTCCTGGATCTGGTAGAGCAGCGTGATGATGGCGATGATGATCGTCAGCACCGCGCCCGGAATGCCGAAGGGCGAGCGGAACGGCCGCTCGATATGCGGCAGGTTCTTCCGCAGCAGGATGAAGGAAATCGCCTGCATGATGTAGGAGAACATCGCACCGAACACCGCCATGTTCAAAAGCACGCTGCCGATGATGCTGCCGCCCTGTTCCGCACCCAGCGCGAACCAGATGACGAGCATGACCGCAAGACCGACAATCGCGCCGGAAATATTGGCCACGTATGGCGTGCGGTATTTGGAATGGGTAATCGACAGCACGGTTGGGAAATAACCCGCACGCGACAGCGAATAGATCTGCCGGCCCTGCGCATAGAGGATCGTATGGAAGCTGGCGATCAGGCCGGTAAGCGCAACGAGACCGAGCAGCACCACGCCGCCATCGCCGTAGATCGCCTTGAAACCATCAAGCAGCGGCTCCAGCGAGGAACCGAGATGGAACGCGCCGACGCCCGGCAGGGACGGGTTGAGCAGCACGATCATGAAAGCCGAAACCATCAGCGTCACCATGCCGAGGATGATGCCCTTCGGCATGTCGCGTTTCGGATCGACCGATTCTTCCGCCGCCAGCGGCAGCTGCTCGATGGCGAGGAACAGCCAGACCGCAAACGGCAGCGTGGCGAGAACGCCCGAGAAGCCGAAGGGGAAGAAGGAACCGCCGCCCTCTGGCAGTTCCACCGCCTTGCCGTCAGGTCCGACACCGATATTGAGCGCGAAACGCGAAAAATCGATGTTGGGAATGGCGCTGATCCAGAAGAACACCAGAACGGTAAGCGAAATCAAGGTAATGACCAGCGTCACCTTGAAGGAAAGCTCAAGCCCGAAGACGTTGAGCGCCAGAAAGATCGCGTAAAACGCTATCCACACGAAGGGTGAATAGGCCGGATCAAGGCCGAGAATGGAGTTCACATAGGCGGTGATGAAGGTGACGACGACCGCCGGCGTCAGCACATATTCGACATTCTCGCAAAGCCCGGTGATGAAGCCGCCCCAGGGACCCATGGCCGTGCGGGCGAAGGAATAGGCCGCACCGGTATGCGGAAGCGCCGGGCTCATTTCCGCGATGGAAAATGTCAGTCCGAGATACATGATGGCGATGATGATGCCCGCCACCAGCATGCCGCCCCAGCCGCCGGTGGAAAAGCCGAAATTCCATCCGGAAAAATGCCCTGATATGACCGCGCCGACGCCGAGCGACCAGAGTGACCACACGCCCGCATAACGGGATAGTCCGCGTTTTTCGAAGTAAGATGCATCAGCCTTCTTGTAGCTGACGCCTGACGATGAACTGTCCATGCCCTTCTCTCCTGAATAAGAAAAAAACAAGCCAGTCAGCCGTTATTGGCCGATTGTGCCCCAGTTTTTGGCTTCACCCGGGAGATCTCCCGCGATTGGCCGCACGCACTTGCTGTTCCCTTGCCGCTTCGCGCCTTGCCGGCTTTTTTAATGGCGGCAGTCTCATTTGGCAGCCGGCCCCGGTGTTTTCACCATCGGCCGGCCATAGCTCCCTCACTCATCGATCGATGAGAGCGCCTTCCCCATAAGCTCGTGGAGAAAAGCGGCGATTGCCGCCTGTTCTCCTTCATTGGTGATGAGATCGTTGCGGATCTCGATCATGACGTTCAAAAGCCCGTCCGGCAGCGCATGCAGCCGCAGCGTATGCGTCACACCGTCTTCCGGGCCATAGGGATCGTTGCGATTGACCGTGAGCGAGGCCCCTTCGGCGCCTGCCAGCATCGCATCCGCGAGGCGGCTGTCGCTATCGTGCAGGATGCCTATCTCAACCTTTCGGAACCGGCCGTGATAAACCGGCGTGAAACTGTGGATGGTCACCACCACCACCCTGCGGCCATCCGCCTGCCGCGCCGCGATGATCTCGCTCACCCGATCGTGAAACGGTACATAAAGCGCCGACGTGCGGGCGAACCGCTCCGCTTCGCTAAGATCGAAATTGCCGGGAATATCGTAAATCTCGCTTTTCACCGGCATGGCGGAAGGCGATTCGGGCGGCCGGTTGCAATCATAGACGAGGCGTGAAAACCGCTGATAAACGAGCGTGGCGTCAAACTTTTCCGAAAGCAGCCGGGCAACGGCCAGAGCACCCGGATCCCAGGCCGCATGGCTCGAAAGCACTTCGGGTGAAAGACCCAATGTTCCGTATTTTTGCGGAATGGTGGCGGAGGCATGTTCGCAGACGAGAAGGACATCGCCCTTCGCCGCAGCATTCTCGATGCCGACGGCCTGCCCTTCCGCTTCTGTGAAAAACCGTGACCGCACCGTCATGCACGAACCCCGCCCGGAAACCCCGCCGCCCCGTCAATGGCGAAAAGAATTCTTCACATTATCGCGAGTGTCAAATGGAATTTTGAAATTTTCTCTTCATTTTTCCCATTGACTCGATAGCTGGCACAGATGTTTATTTTAGCCATGCACCGGCAGAAGACCGGAAGGGGAAAAGTTTGCGCAGCACGACGGCGACCGTCTCGGATGTCATCCATGCCCATTACGACGCGTTGACCCGTTCGGAAAGGCGGCTGGCGGAAAGCCTGCTCGGCAACTACCCCGTCTCCGGCCTCGGCAGCATCACCACCATTGCGGAAAACGCCGGCGTTTCGACCCCAACGGTGGCACGCATGGTGCAGAAGCTCGGTTATAAGGGCTATCCGGAATTTCAGGCGCATCTGCACCAGGAACTGGAAGCGACGATCTCCGGCCCCATCGCCAAACATGACCGCTGGGCAACCAACGCGCCCGGCCTGCACATTCTCAACCGCTTTGCCGATGCCATCACCGGCAATCTGCGCGATACGCTTGGTGATCTCGACACCGCCGTCTTCGACAATGCCGCAGCGCTGCTTTCCGACCGCAAGCGCAGCATCTATTTCGTCGGCGGGCGGATCACCGGTGCGATTGCCGAATATTTCTTCACCCATATGCAGGTGATCCGGCCCAAGACGACGCTGATGTCGTCCAATTCCAGCGCGTGGCCGCAATATATGCTGAATATGAGCGCCGGCGACGTTCTGGTTATCTTCGACATCCGCCGCTACGAGCACGACATGACGACGCTGGCCAAGGTGGCCAAGGCCGACGGCGTGCAGATCATTCTCTTCACCGATCAATGGACATCGCCGGTGGCGCGCCACGCGCTGCACACTTTCCGCGTCAGGATCGAAGCTCCCTCGGCATGGGATTCCTCTGTCGTCACGCTGTTCGTGGTCGAAGCGCTGATCGAAGCGGTGCAGAACGGCACCTGGGATGAAACCAGGGAGCGCATGAACGCGCTGGAGGGCCTATTTGAACAGACGCGGCTGTTCCGCAGGCCGGACAAAACATGAAACTATATAGCCGGCAACTTGCTTGACGCGGATGCCGCTCGCTGATTGGATACCTGTCATCGCTACCAGCACGATAAAACAGGATAAGAAAGCAAGCTGGGGAACATATCTGACCACCACGGATGACGATGGGAATCTCCCGCAATTGCAGGCAAAAGGTCTGACGATGGCGGAAAACGGGCGTAAAGTGACGGAATCCGGATAAATAAATTGTAATCCAGCCGTCACATTAGCTTCATCGAGAATCCGTATCAGCGTCCGCAATATGAGAACACGAAGAGGAGAAAAAAGTGATCTCTCACTGCCGCCGACTGCTCGCTACGACCACTGCACTGGTCATCGCCTCCACCGCCATTGCCGCCGCTGAGCCGAGCGCCGAACTGATCGCCGCCGCCAAGAAGGAAGGCATGCTCACCACCGTCGCGCTGCCGCACGACTGGTGCGGTTACGGCGACGTCATCGCCGCTTTCAAGGCGAAGTACCCGGAAATCACCGTCAACGAACTGAACCCCGACGCCGGCTCTGCCGATGAAGTCGAAGCCATCAAGGCGAACAAGGACAACAAGGGCCCGCAGGCGCCTGACGTCGTCGACGTCGGTCTCGCTTTCGGCCCGCAGATGAAGGCCGAAGGCCTGCTGCAGCCCTACAAGGTCTCCACCTGGGATGAAATCCCTGACAACGTCAAGGATGCAGACGGCTACTGGTACGGCGACTATTACGGCGTCATGTCGATGTTCGTGAACAAGGACCTCGTCAAGAACACGCCGAAGGACTGGGCCGACCTGCTGAAGCCGGAATATTCCGGTCAGGTCGCTCTTGCCGGTCCTCCGCTGACATCTAACCAGGCAATTCTCGGTGTTCTCGCCGCAGGTCTCGGCCAGGGTGCGAAGTCCGGCAAAGAAGCCGGCGAAGCCGGTCTGAAGTATTTCGCCGACCTCAACAAGGCAGGCAACTTCGTTCCGACCGTTGGCAAGGCCGGTACGCTGGCGCAGGGCTCGACACCGATCATCATCGCCTGGGACTATAACGCCCTGTCCTGGAAGAAGACGCTGAACGACAACCCGCCGACGGAAGTCGTCGTGCCTGAGAAGGGCGTTCTGGCCGGCGTTTACGTTCAGGGCATTTCCGCCTACGCGCCGCATCCGAACGCCGCAAAGCTGTGGATGGAGCATCTCTATTCGGACGACGGTCAGCTCGGCTGGCTGAAGGGCTATTGCCACCCGATCCGCTTCAACGCCATGGTCAAGGCCGGCAAGGTTCCGCAGGAACTGATCGACAGCCTGCCGCCGGCAGCCGCCTATGAAAAGGCAATCTTCCCGACCCTCGAGGAAGTCGATGCCAACAAGGCTGCCGTCACCGGCGGCTGGGACAAGACCGTCGGCGCAAACGTCAAGTAAGTTGTTAAGAAGCACCCCGGCTAAATAAAAGCCGGGGTGCTTCTTTCGTAATAACCGCAATATATAGACCGTTTTGAAACGGCGTGTGGGGACAAGGCATGCCATCAACCAACACCGGCGGATCATCCGACGCGGGCAGAAAGCTGCCGCTTCATTGGATAGGTGTGCTGCCATTCGTCGTCTTTGTTGCGATGTTTTTGATTTTGCCGACGATGAAGATCGTCATCGGTGCCTTTCAGAATCCGAGCGGCAGTTTCACGCTCGCCAATATCGCAGGGCTTTTTACGCCGTCCATCATGGGCGCCTTTACGATCTCGATAAAAATTAGTCTGGCTTCCTCATTATTGGGATGCCTGATCGGCTTTTCGGTGGCCGCGGCCGTTATACTCGGCGGTCTTCCGAGCGTGTTGCGCGGGCCGCTGATGACATTTTCCGGTGTTGCGTCACAATTTGCCGGCGTGCCGCTGGCCTTTGCATTTCTGGCGACCCTCGGCCCAGTCGGCATATTGACGGTGTTCCTGAAATCCCAGCTCGGAATAGACCTCCGGTTGATGGGCTTCAATCTCATCTCCTTCTGGGGACTGACAATTACCTATCTCTTCTTTCAAATCCCGCTCATGATCCTGATCATCGCTCCCGCCCTGGACGGGCTGAAGCGCGAATGGCGTGAGGCTGCGGAAGTTCTCGGCGCGACGGGAACCCAATATTGGCGGTTTATCGCGTTTCCCATCTTGCTGCCGTCGCTGCTGGGTACATTCGCTCTGCTGTTCGCAAATGCCTTCGGTGCCGTCGCGACGGCAATCGCGCTCACTGGCTCCTCGCTGAACATCGCCCCTATCCTGCTTTTTGCCCAGATACGCGGCGACGTGCTCGGTGACCCACATCTCGGTTACGCACTCGCCTTCGGCATGATCGTCGTCACCGGCATCGCCAATGCGCTTTATATCTGGCTGCGCGCCCGCAGCGAAAGGTGGCTGAAATGAAGCGTTTCCTCGCCTGGGGCGCGCTGATCTTCGGCCTGCTCTATTTCGCCCTGCCGCTGATCGGCATGACCAACTTCTCGCTGAAAATGCGGCGCGGCGAATATTCCTTCGACGCCTATGGCAAGGTGCTGACCGATCCGCGTTTCCAGGAAACTTTCAGCTATTCGGTGGTGATGGCGCTGTTCACCATCGTCTTCGGTGTTCTGCTCGTCGTGCCCACCGCCTATTGGGTGCGCCTGAAACTGCCGGGCCTGCGCCCCTATATCGAATTCATCACGCTGCTACCGCTGGTCATTCCGGCCATCGTCATCGTGTTCGGTTATATCAGGCTCTACAACACCTCGAGCTGGCTGCCGCTGACCGGCACGACCTTCGGCACCAACCTTCTTCTGATGTTCGGTTACGCCACGCTTGCCCTGCCCTACATGTACCGCGCCGTCGACACCGGTCTTAGAACCATCGATGTCTCGACGCTCACGGAAGCGGCGCAGAGCCTCGGCGCGGGCTGGACGACCATCCTGTCGCGTATCATCTTGCCCAATGTGCTGGTCGCCGTGCTGTCGGGCGCGTTTTTGACCTTCGCCATCGTCATCGGTGAATTCACCATGGCGGCCCTTTTGAACCGCCCGGCCTTTGGCCCCTACATGCAGCTGCTCGGCGCCAACCGCGCCTATGAACCGGCAGCGCTTGCCGTGATTTCCTTCGGCATCACCTGGGGTTGCCTCGGTCTGATCCAACTCGTTTCCCGCTACCAGAAGGGCGCGCCTCCCAAGGCCTGAGGACAAGATTTTCATGAGCTTTTTGACACTTAGCAACATCAAGAAATCCTTCGGCTCCGTGCAGGTCGTGCATGATTTCAACATGGCCATCGAAAAGGGCGAGTTCGTCTCCTTTCTCGGGCCGTCGGGCTGCGGCAAGACCACCGTGCTGCGCATGATCGCCGGTTTCGAAACCCCGAGCGGCGGATCGATCGTCATCAACGGCAAGGACCAGACGGCGCTGCGGCCCAACCAGCGCAATATCGGCATGGTGTTCCAGGCCTATGCGCTGTTCCCGAACATGAATGTCTATGAGAACGTCGCCTTCGGTCTGAAGGTCGCCGGCAAGCCAAAAGCCGAGATCGACGCCCGCGTGAAGGAAATGCTCCAGCTCATCCATCTGGAACATCTGGCCGACCGTTATCCCTATCAGATGTCCGGCGGCCAGCAGCAGCGCGTGGCGCTCGCCCGCGCATTGGCCCCGAAGCCGGAAGTGCTCCTGCTGGATGAACCGCTCTCCGCGCTCGACGCCAAGATCCGCGTCTCGCTGCGTGAGGAAATTCGCCAGATTCAACAGAAACTCGGCATCACCACCATCTTCGTGACCCACGATCAGGAAGAGGCCCTGTCGATCTCCGACCGTATCGTCGTGATGAATGGCGGCCGCGCCGACCAGATCGGTTCGCCCTTCGATATCTATAACAAACCCGCCACCCGTTTCGTCGCCTCCTTCGTCGGCACGCTGAACCTCATCGACGCCATCGTGGTGGATTCCTCGTCCAACACCATCCGTGTCGGAGAGCAGCAGATCACCCTGCCGAAACCGGTCGATGCGGCGAATGGCGAAAAAATCACGCTGGCGCTTCGCCCGGAAGCGGGCTCGCTCGGCAGCGACGCGAAAGGCGATGTTGCCATTTCCGGCCTCGTCACCTCCAGCCAGTTCCTCGGCTCCGTCATCCGCACCCGCCTCGATCTCGGCGGCTCCACCCTGTCTTTCGATATGTTCAATGATCCCGGCACAGCCCCCCCTGCCGTCGGTGAGCAGGTGACGCTGAAATTCGCGGCCGGTGACCTGATGCTCATCAAGGACTAAAGCGCTTTTCCAGACGCAAAACCGCTTCGCCCATTTGCGGGAAATGGTAGAGCAGGTATGACTTCGAACCTGCATACCAACACTATGAGGCCATGATGCGCGCGCTTTATTACGAACGATTCGGCGAGACCCCGGTTGTCGCGTCCCTGCCCGATCCGGAACCGGCCGATGGGGGCGTGGTCATAGAGGTAAAGGCGACCGGTCTCTGCCGCAGCGACTGGCACGGCTGGATGGGGCATGATCCGGATATTCGCCTGCCGCATGTTCCCGGCCACGAATTCGCGGGGGTGATCGCCGCCGTCGGCAAGAACGTCACCCGCTTCAAGACCGGCGACCGCGTCACGGTGCCCTTCGTCTCCGGCTGCGGCCATTGCCATGAATGCCGTTCCGGCAACCAGCAGGTCTGCGAGGCCCAATTCCAGCCCGGCTTCACCCATTGGGGTTCCTTCGCCGAATATGTCGCCATCGACTATGCGGATCAGAACCTCGTGCATCTGCCTGATACAATGAGCTACGCCACCGCCGCCGGTCTCGGCTGCCGTTTTGCCACCTCTTTCCGGGCGGTGACGGATCAGGGACGCCTGAAGGGCGGCGAATGGCTGGCGGTCCATGGCTGCGGTGGTGTTGGCCTTTCCGCCATCATGATCGGCGCTGGCCTCGGCGCACAGGTTGTCGCCATCGATATTGCCGAAGACAAACTCGAACTCGCCCGGCAACTCGGCGCGTCCGCCACCATCAACAGCCGCATGGTCGCCGATGTTTCAGAGGCGGTGCGGGAAGTGACGGGTGGCGGCGCCCATGTCTCCGTCGATGCGCTTGGCCATCCGCAGACCTGCTGCAATTCCATCAGCAACCTGCGCCGGCGCGGCCGGCATGTGCAGGTGGGGCTGATGCTGGCCGATCACGCCATGCCCGCCATTCCCATGGCCCGTGTGATCGCGCACGAACTGGAGATTTACGGCAGCCACGGCATGCAGGCATGGCGCTACGAGGACATGCTGGCGATGATCGAAAGCGGCAGGCTCGCGCCGGAAAAACTGATCGGCCGCCATATAAGCCTCACCGAAGCCGCAACCGCGCTGCCCGCCATGGACAGTTTCAGGGAAAGCGGCATCAGCATCATCGACCGGTTCGAATAACCGCCGGTCGCAGCCGTTTCTTGTCAGGCGCTCCTGCGTCCGAAAGCCCGGACAGGAGCGCCTGTCCGGGGTGATGCCGGCACAGTAGCTGGCATCGGGCTGCTCTCGGCATGATTGCTCTCGGTGTCGCTCCACTGGCGTCGCACCAATTGCTTCTTGCGGACCGTCAGCGGATCGACCTCCGCCGCCGGGTCATTGTCAATGACAGAAGGCGTCGCCAGCGACCGGGCAAACCCCCGGATGAATTGCAACCCCTTGTGGATGAACACAAAAAGACCGACCGCCAGCACGGCGATGAAAACCACAAAACCCCAGCGACCGTTCTCCTCCTTACGGGCCGCCCGTTCCATGCGGTGCTTGGTCGTGGGATCGAAACCAAGTACCGCCTTCAGCCTCGCAATATCTGCGTCGCTGAGTTTGCTGTAGCGGTCGCCGTGATAGAGAACGTAAACATTGCCATTGCTGCTGTTCAGATAGCCGAGATCGAAGGCTTTGCCTTCCCGAAGAAAAGCGGCGGTGTTCGGCAGATCATAAACGAGATCGATCGTCTCGCCGCCGCCAAATCCGGGAATGGCAAATAGTCGAACCTTCCGCGCCTCCGCCTCGCTCGCGGATATCGCGGACAACAAGGAGGCGTAAAAAAATAACACTATATAGTTCATTCATTCCCCACAACAGCAATGAGAATGAGTGACGATTGACATGCCTACCTTAATTCAAAGTATATACTCGAAATAATCTTTTAATAATGCACGTATTATTCGGACAAGCAGGAGGAATTATAATATATTAGCGAAATATACTATACCTCCTCCTAATAAATAGAACTATTGCAACAGGCCTATGCGGTGAGGTTTACACCAGCACATGAACACCATTGGCGCAGGCCACACACCCCGTTAAACTCCAGCCACAATCACCCGCTTCAAGCCTTGATGACGAGCCGGGGCGCAACACCTCCGAACAGGACGGATTATTGGCAAGGAACGCGACATGCTGTTTCTCGACAGCGTAACCATGAAAGAGACCCCGGACGGAAGAGACGCCTATCCCTTCTCCGTTCCGGCGCTGCGCCATCTGGAACGCCTCGAATTCAAGACGCCGATCACCTTTTTTGCCGGCAATAACGGCTCCGGCAAATCGACGCTGCTGGAAGGGCTCGCGGCGGGAATGACGTCACCGAACGCCGTTATGGAAAACATCGCTTCCAGCGACGCCTCCTCGACCGTCCGTTGAAATACCTGAACGATCAGGCGCTGATAGGGCCAAGCCGTCGGGGGTCTAAAAATCGGCCCTATGTTTTGGGGATGGATTGCAAGCCATTCGGAAAGAATCGTTATCCGTTTGCCGGCGCTTAACCGCGATGCGGACGAGCGATCGAGTAGATGACCTGGCGCTCCCCGTAGCGCCACGTCTCTTTTTTGAAACTCATACCGAGTCGCTCCAGCAGACGCCGCGACGGCAGATTCGCGGCTTGCGTTTCCGCCACCAGATGCTCGTAACCAAGGCATTGAAAAGCATGGAAAATGACCGCCGCCGCCGTTTCGGCGGCAATCCCCCTACCCCATACAACCGGGGCGAACTCATATGACAGTTCCATATCCTCGCTATCATGATGCGGCGCGATCCCCACCAGCCCGACACATCCCGCTGGCTCGCCGCCGTCCAATTGAACCGTCCAGCAGTGACGGTCGGTTCGACTGACGAGAATGGAATCCGCCCGCTCTTGCGCCTTGGATAGTGAAAGAGGCCCTCCCAGATAGCGTCTGACATGAGGATCAAGCGCCAAAGCAACGATCTGCCACCTGTCCACATTTTCAGGCGCGCGGAGAACGCAACGCATCGTCCTCAATGTCATTTGCCGCAGAACCCTTGCGACGGAGTGTTCAACTCAGGTTCGATCATTGTAAATCCAACTTGCCCTGCTGTCTTCCTCTCCGCGTGTGCCTTCAAGCCGCGCTGTCGATTTTCTCTTCGCCGTTGGTCGGCACGTAATTCAGTACCGGTCCGAGCCAACGCTCCACTTCTCCCACCGGCATATCCTTGCGGCGCGCATAGTCGAGAACCTGATCACGCTCCACCTTGGCAACACCGAAATAATAGCTCTCGGGGTGGCCAATATAAATACCGGAGACGGAGGAGCCGGGCCACATGGCGTAGCTTTCCGTCAGCTCCACACCCGCCGCATTGGTGGCATCGAGCAGGGCGAACAGCGTCTTCTTTTCCGTATGGTCAGGCTGTGCCGGATAGCCGGGTGCCGGGCGAATACCGGCATAGGCTTCCGAAATCAGCTCCTCGCCATTGAAGTTTTCCTGCGGCGCATAACCCCAGAATTCGGTGCGCACCCGCTCATGCATACGCTCGGCAAAGGCTTCGGCGAAACGGTCGGCCAGCGCCTTGACGAGAATGGACGAATAATCGTCATTGGCCCGCTCGAAACGCTCGGCAATCGCCACTTCCTCAATACCCGCCGTCACCACGAAGCCGCCGACATAATCGGCAACGCCGCTATCGACGGGCGCAACGAAATCGGACAGCGCCACATTGGGACGGCCATCGCGCTTGGAAAGCTGCTGGCGCAGCGTGAAGAAGGTGGCAAGCTCTTCGCCACGGCCTTCATCCGTAAACAGGCGGATATCGTCACCGACGGCATTGGCCGGCCAGAAGCCGATCACCGCCCGCGGCCGGAACCACTTTTCCTCGATGATCTTCTTCAGCATGGCCTGCGCATCGGCATAAAGCTGGCGCGCCGCCTCGCCCTGCTTTTCGTCGTCGAGAATGGCCGGGAAACGGCCCTTTAATTCCCAAGTCTGGAAGAACGGCGTCCAGTCGATGTAACGGGAAAGCTCCTCCAGATCGTAGGTTTCGAACACCTTGGTGCCGAAGAACTGCGGCTTGACCGGCGCATAGCCAGACCAGTCGATCTTATGCGCATTCTCCCGGGCGCGGGAAAGCGGCAGGCGCTGCTTCTCGCGCTCGTTGCGGGCATGGGCCTCAGCCACCTTGGCATATTCAGTGCGGATGCCATCGATATAATCGGGCTTCTGCTCTGCGGAGAGAAGCGCGGAAACGACACCCACCGCACGCGAAGCATCGGTGACATAGATCGCCTGCCCCTGCTCGTAACGCGGATGGATTTTGACCGCCGTATGCACGCGGCTCGTCGTTGCCCCGCCGATCAGCAGCGGAATCTCGAAACCCTGACGCTCCATCTCGGCCGCAACATGCACCATCTCGTCCAGCGATGGGGTGATCAGGCCGGAGAGGCCGATCACATCCACCTTTTCCGCAATCGCCGTTTCGAGGATTTTCGTCGTCGGCACCATGACGCCGAGATCGATGATCTCGTAATTGTTGCAGGCGAGAACGACGCCGACGATATTTTTGCCGATATCGTGCACATCGCCCTTCACGGTCGCCATCAGCACCTTACCGGCGGCACTGCGTTCCGCCCCGCCGTTCTGGCGTTTTTCCTCTTCCATGTAAGGAAGCAGCACGGCAACCGCCTGCTTCATCACGCGGGCGGATTTCACCACCTGCGGCAGGAACATCTTGCCGGACCCGAACAGGTCGCCGACCACGTTCATGCCGGCCATCAGGGGGCCTTCGATAACGTGCAGCGGACGCTCCGCCTTCTGGCGCGCCTCTTCCGTATCGGCCTCGATATAGTCGGTGATGCCATTGACCAACGCATGTTCCAGACGCTTCTCGACCGGCAGTTCGCGCCAGGAAAGGTCCTGCACCTTGGTATCCTTGGCGCCTGTGCCACGGAAACGCTCCGCGACCTCCAGCAGCCGCTCCGTCGCGTCGTCACGCCGGTTCAGCACCACGTCCTCGCAGGCCTCGCGCAGCTCGGGATCGATATTGTCGTAAACCGCAAGCTGACCGGCATTGACGATGCCCATATCCATGCCGACCTGAATGGCGTGGTAAAGGAACACGGCATGCATCGCCTCACGCACGGGCTCGTTGCCGCGGAAGGAGAAGGACAGGTTGGAAACGCCGCCGGAAATATGCGTGAGCGGCATGGTTTCGCGGATGGTCTTGGTGGCCTCGATGAAGTCCACGCCGTAATTATTGTGCTCCTCGATACCCGTCGCCACCGCAAACACGTTCGGATCGAAGATGATGTCTTCCGGCGACAGGCCAGCCTTTTCGGTCAGGAGCTTATAGGCGCGCGCGCAGATTTCCACCTTGCGCTGATAGGTATCCGCCTGCCCAACCTCGTCAAAGGCCATGACGACAACCGCCGCACCGTAATTGTGAACGAGCCGCGCCTGCTGGAGAAACTTCTCCTCGCCTTCCTTCAGCGAAATCGAGTTCACGATCGACTTGCCCTGAACACATTTCAGGCCGGCCTCGATGATCTCGAATTTCGAGCTATCGATCATGACGGGTACGCGGGCGATGTCAGGCTCGGCGGCGATGAGGTTCAGAAACTCCACCATCGCCTTTTCGGAATCGATCAGGCCCTCATCCATGTTGATGTCGATGATCTGCGCGCCGTTTTCCACCTGATCGCGGGCAACAGCCAGCGCCGCCGTATAATCGCCGGCGGTGATGAGCTTGCGGAAGCGGGCAGAACCGGTGACGTTGGTGCGCTCGCCGACATTGACGAAGGGAATATCCTTGGTCAGCACGAAGGGCTCGAGGCCCGAAAGCGACATGAACGGCTTGTGTTCGGGGATCGGACGCGGCTTGTAATCCTTGACCGCTTCGGCAATCGCCCGGATATGCTCCGGCGTGGAACCGCAGCAACCGCCGACGATGTTGACGAGACCGTCGCGAACGAAGCCCTCGACCTGACGCGCCATCATCTCGGGCGTTTCGTCATACTGACCGAATTCGTTCGGCAGGCCGGCATTCGGATAGGCGCAGACGAAGGTATCGGCCACGTCGGACAGTTCCTGAAGATGCGGACGCATCGCGTCGGCACCCAGCGCGCAGTTCAGGCCGATGGTGAAGGGATTGGCGTGGCGCACCGAGTTCCAGAAGGCGGACGGCGTCTGGCCGGACAGAGTACGGCCGGAAAGGTCGGTGATCGTGCCCGAGATCATCACCGGCAGGCGAATGCCCTTCGCCTCGAAACGCTCCTCGCAGGCAAAGATCGCCGCCTTGGCGTTCAGCGTATCGAAGATCGTCTCGATCAGGATGATATCGGCGCCGCCGTCGATCAAGCCATCGATCTGCTCGCCATAGGCAATGCGCAGGTCGTCAAAACTGACGGCGCGAAAACCGGGATTGTTGACGTCAGGCGAAATGGAGGCCGTGCGGTTGGTCGGGCCGATGGCGCCCGCCACGAAACGGCGGCGACCATCTTCGCGTTCGGCGCGCTGGGCAGCGCGGCGGACGATCTGCGCGCCCTCTCGGTTGAGATCGTAGACGGCATTTTCCATCTCGTAATCGGCCTGGGCGATGCGCGTCGACGAAAACGTGTTGGTTTCGAGGATATCCGCGCCCGCCATGGCGTAGCGATAATGGATTTCCTCGATGGCATCCGGCTGGGTCAGGATCAGAAGGTCATTGTTGCCCTTCTGGTGACAGGCGCAGCCGATAAAACGGTCGCCACGAAAATGGTCTTCGTCAAAACCCAGCCCCTGGATCTGTGTGCCCATGGCGCCGTCGAGAATGAGGATGCGTTCGCTGGCGGCCTCGCGCAGCGCCTTGAAAATTTCCGCGCCGTCACGCTTTGCCCCTTCAGGGCCGAACAGATCGTCAAACACGGGCACACTCCTCATTTCGATTTGCAAGATCGCAAGCCGTCAAGTCACATAAAGATATGTTTATGTCAATATATCTTCAAGGAACAGGCATGGCTTTGCGCCATTGCGGCACGTTACGAAATTTCACTGACAGATGACAGGTTTATACGGCAAGGATATAAGCCGAAGCAGCAAACCGCATGGAGGATGAGAATGCCCGAGGACGATCGCAACAGCCGCAACTGGAACACCCTGCCCTGGCACCGCCAGTGGCTGGTAAAACAGGCCGAGGGACTTTTCGATTTCTTCCAGTACCGCGCCCTCAACCCTGCCGGCGGCTTCTTCGATCTGGATGCCAAGGGCACGCCGCTTCAGGCAAAGGATCCCGTGCGCGGCATCCATGCGTCGGCCCGCATGGTGCATTGCTTCTCCATCGGCCATCTGCTCGGCCGTCCGGGTTGTGGCGATATCGTCGATCACGGCATGACCTATCTCTGGAACAGACATCGCGACAGCGAACATGGCGGTTATTTCTGGCAGGTGAACGATGCCGGCCCGGTGGATGCCACCAAGCAGGGTTACGGCCATGCCTTCGTGCTTCTGGCCGCCTCTTCCGCCAAGACCGTCGGCCACCCTCTCGCAGACAAGATGCTGGCCGACATTACCGAGGTGCTGGAAACGCGTTTCTGGGAAGAAAAACACGGCGCCATCGCCGAGGAATTCCATCGCGACTGGTCGCCTATCGAGAACTATCGCGGCCAGAACTCCAACATGCACCTGACCGAAGCGCTGATGGCCGCCTATGAGGCGACGGGCGACAATAGCTACCTCAGCAAGGCAGAGCGCATCGCCGATCTCGTCATCCGCCGCCGCGCCGGCGAGCTGGATTTCCGCGTGCCGGAACATTTCGACGAGAACTGGACGCTCGACAAGGCGTATCGCGGCAACGAAATGTTCCGCCCGTCCGGCTCCACCCCCGGCCACTGGCTGGAATGGGCGCGCCTCATCCTGCAACTATGGGTGCTGGGCGAACGCCGCCATGACTGGATGCCGGTGGCCGCGAAATCGCTCTTCGTGCAATCCATGGCGCTCGGCTGGGACCGGGAAAAGGGCGGCTTCTTTTATACGCTCGACTGGAACGACAATCCGGACAAGCGTGCCAAGCTCTGGTGGCCGATGTGCGAAGCGGCGGGCGCTGCCCACTTCCTCAATGAGAACCTGCCGGCGGACAACTTCTACGAAGACAGCTACCGCCGCATCTGGAGCACCATCGCCAACAACTTCATCGACCATGAGAATGGCGGCTGGCATGAGGAACTGACGGAAGATCTGGTTCCCGCCCACACGCTGTTCCCCGGCAAGGGTGATATCTACCACGCGCTCCAGGCCTGCCTCATCCCGCTTTTCCCGGCGACGGGAAGCCTGACGAAGGTGATCGGGGAAAGCGGCGGGGATTATTGAGGCGCGTTGCGGCCAACAGTGCCTCTGCCGTCATGCTCGGGCTTGTCCCGGGCATCTGCAACCTATCCGCTGGACACAACGTGATTAGATCCTCGGCACAGGGCCGAGGATGACGCCGCGTATAAAGCGACACTCAAAACCCGATGGTTTCCTCGAAATCATCCCACGACTGGTACATTTCATAACGCCCGATACCGGGGATCGGCACATGCCCGTAATAGGGCGAAAGCTGAAACTCCGCGGCCGCCTCGCTCTTGCCGGCCACGGCGGCCACATAGATGGCGGAGGCGAGCCCGGTGCGGTTAGCACCATGTTCGCAATGGATGAGGACAGGTTTTTCCGCATTGCGCAGCACGGCCGCCAGCGTTTCCGAATCTTCCACCGAGACCTTTTCGCTTGAACTCAGCGGATAATCGACAAGCCGGATGCCATTATTTTTTGCCGCAAGGCTTTCCGCATCATACCAGCCTTCACGCTTTTCATCGCGCAGGTTGATGATCGTCTTGATGCCATAAGCCTTGGCATAGGCCGCGATGTCTTTGCCGCTCGGCTGAGCCGAACGATAGAGCTCTCCGGGAATGACTTCGTGAAAATTTCCGGTCAGTTGACCGATGCCCATATGCGCACCCGCCAGAACCGGCAGTGCGACAAGGCCGATGGCGGTTATTTTCAGAAACTTTAGAACAATACGCAAAACATCAACCCGCGACATCAATCGAATGAAGGGGGAGATGGCATCGCAAATGGACGAAAACAAGTCAGCGACGGGCCCGGCCGGTTCCCTTGCGGACGATGAGAATTCGCCCATCCGCCCGGAACCGCTGTGACGCAGGGATTTTCCGGTCGCCGCTCACCAGCACGAAAACCTTCAAAATACCGTGATAGACGGGAACCGCCGAACCGCTCAGTCGAATTCCGCGGAAATGACGGTGACACGCCATTCCAGCCGTTGCGGCTCCACCCTTTCATTGTTGCGCATCCGGAACGCCCGGCAGGCCGCGAAAGTCTCACCGGCCTCGATCCGTCTTTCGCTCACCTGATAGGGATCGAAGGAAACGGAGGCGCGGAAGGCCGGCTCGAACCCTTCGAGCGTATAGGTCAGCCGCTGCACCGCGACGTTATTGTCGTTGCGGAAGCTGACACGGATCGGCAATGCCGCATCCGGGCAGGCCGCATCGAATTCGGCGCTCGCGACGATATGGTCGAGCCGCTGATTGCCGCGCCGCCAGTCATAAATCACAAAGGCGGCGGTGGTCGTCCAGATCAGCAACAGGCAGATGACGACGGATTTGAGATGCCGCGGAAACGCAATGAGGGTGAGAAGAAGAATGGCGCTGAGAACGGCTCCGACAATCACGTCGCCCCTCCTCCGCTAGAATAAAGCCTCATGCGATCTTTTCCTCCCATGCCCTTTCCGCCCGCAACGATCCCCCTCGCCGGGAGGCCGCAACGGTGTAGTCTCAACAGCAGCTGATGCCGCCGGCGATGCAGCGCAAAGCACCAGCACCGCCACAGTCTACCACAACTCTATGGTCGCGCCCTGCGCTGTCAAGACAACCAAGCGTGACGTGGGCCAGCCGCCCTGCCGGACCTTTGACGAAACGCCGAAGGGAACCAAACACGGCCAAAGACGTTCGCCGCATCAGAACAGCATGGCGGGGCGATAAAAAGCCGCGATCCGGGGCAAGACGGCCAGCAACGCCGGGAGGACATAAACACCTCTTGGAACCGCCGAACCCCGACCCATATTAAAAGCAGCTAATCTATGCTATGGATGTCAGTCAGCTCAGGGAGAAAAACGATGAAAACGCTGATCGTAACGTCACTTCTGGCCCTGTCGGCCAGCACCGCAATGGCCGCGGATGCCGTCTACGAAACGCCCGCACCTCCGGTCGCGCAGGAAACCCTGCCGGTCTTCACCTGGTCTGGCCCCTATCTTGGTATTCAAGGCGGCGCGGGCTGGGCAAATGGCGATTTTTCAGCGGGCGGCCCGGTCGCCTCGGATAATTTCAACGGCGGCATTCTCGGCGCCTTCGTGGGTTACAATTACCAGTTCGACAATAATATGGTCCTCGGCATCGAAGGCGATGTCGATTATAACTGGAACGACAATGACTATGCCGGCACCAAGATCGGCACCGACTGGCAGGGCTCCGTGCGGGGCCGCGTCGGTTATGCCTTCGATCACGCCCTGCTCTATGCCACGGCAGGCTGGACCGCGACACGCGGCTTCATCGAAACGCCCGGCGCCGGCAAGGACAGCACCACCTTCAACGGCTACACCGTCGGCGCGGGTCTGGACTATGCCTTCACCGACAATGTGTTCGGCAGGCTGGAATATCGCTACAACGACTATAGCGACAAGGACATCTTCGGTATCAACACCGATGTCGACCAGCACACTGTGAAAGTGGGCCTTGGCGTGAAGTTCTGATAGCGACCAATCGATTTCGACAAAAGCCCGGCCATCCGCCGGGCTTTTTTTCGCTGAAAGCCTGCACCCACTGCGGCCGTCTGAGACCAGAGAAATATGAACCGCATAAAAATGAAATATTCACAGGCCGTTCACCCGTCCCGTGCCATCATCCGGGCATAATGAGCCTCTATCTCCCGAAGCAGGCTTATGGAGTAGCCCCGATGAAAAAGATAATTCTTTCCACTATTGCCGCGCTGGTCGCCACCGGCAGCATTTTTGCATCCTATGGCACCGCTGCCGCGCAGGACTATCCCTATCGCCCGCGCTACGACCGGGGTTACGACCGCGGCGGCCCACCCCCGCCGCCCTACCGCGAACACCGCCGCCACAATGATGGCGCGGCGATTGCCGGCGGCCTCGCCGCAGGCGTCATCGGCGGCCTGATCGGCGGCGCCATCGCCAACAGCAACAACGGCCCGCGCTACTACGAGCCGCCACCGCCGCCCCGCCCGCGCTGCTGGTTCGAAGACCGCCGCGTTCCCAATTCCTATGACGGCGGCTGGCATACGGAAAGTATGCGGGTTTGTAACTGACGGCATAGTCGCAACAGACAAGGGCGCCGGACGAAATGAACCGGCGCGCTATGCAGTCGACGTTTGCCCGGCAAAACATATGCCCCTTAGACATAATGTGCGGCTATATTTTCTCAGCAGCCTTCAAGGCGTTAGGTTGAGACGTTCGTTTGGGGACTCGCGCAGTATATGGCCTACCTCGGCTCGTGGTATAAATTGCGGCCCACATTTTCCCTGTTCGAATATCGCCAGTTACGTCTTCGCGAGGATGCGCCATCCCCGTCCATTCTTGTCCGGATCCGAGCATCGTAGGAATTATCGGCGGATGTCCAGGCATTTGAGGATGCAGAACCACAAACGTTTGGCTCGCTTTGTTGCGCCATTTCGCCCATATATTGGGGTACTCCAGTAAACAAAAATGGGTAATCGTAGTAGGAGCATCGCCACGGTTCACAGCGTTTACCACAAGCAAGTTAGTCTGCTCTACTCCGCCTTGGCCAATCAATGTCATATCAGGATTGGCACGCACAGAGATTTTGGGGCCGCTCTCAAACCAGCGTCTGATTTCCAATGCCAGCGCGCCTGTTGCTACAACTGCGGCATAAACTGCTGCCCAATCACTAGCGTTCATTTTTGAAGCCACCCCTTTTCATGACCCGGTTAAGGAGCGATGGTGGGCCCGGAGGGACTCGAACCCCCAACCAAGCGGTTATGAGCCGCCGGCTCTAACCATTGAGCTACAGGCCCTTTTCGGAAAAACCAGTCCGAAACACCGGTTTCGCAATGGCTCGAATCCGGTGGGTCACGCTCTAACGCAATTTTTTGAGGCCGACAAGCCAATGATGCTTTCGCAAAGCAGTGCCGCCGTATTAGCTACACAATCTAAGGCAATACCCTTCAAAGGGACTCAATCAACGAGGAAACACCATGAAGACAAAAACGGCCCGCCTTTTCGCACTCACCGCATTGACCGCGGCGGCCATGATGCCGCTTGCCGCCCAGGTATCTGCGCAGGATGCCAGCCTGCGCGAAGCCACCATCAGTGTTTCCGGCGAAGGCCAGGCGGCCATCGCGCCCGATATGGCTATTCTTTCCTTCAGCGTCGTCAAGCAGGCGGAAACCGCCGCGGCTGCGCTGACTGAAAATTCCAAGGCGCTCGCCGATGTTCTGAAGGCGTTGAAAGAGGCGGCCATCGAAGACCGCGACCTGCAGACGAGTAATTTCTCGTTGCAACCGATTTATAAGCAGAACGAGTCCAAGAACGGCGTTTATGTCGCGCCTGAGATCACCGGCTATCAGGTGTCCAACGGCCTGACCGTGCGGGTGCGCGATCTGAAAAAGCTCGGCACGATCCTCGACACCTCCGTCAAACTCGGCATCAACCAGGGTGGCGATATCACCTTCACCAATGACAAGCCCGAAGCGACGGTGACCGAAGCCCGCAAGCTGGCCGTTGCCGATGCTCTGGCCAAGGCGAAAACGCTGACGGAAGCGGCAGGCGTGAAGCTCGGCCGTGTCATTCAGATCAGCGAAAACTCGCAGCGCCCCATGCCGGTACCGGCGGGCATGATGCGTGCTTCGATGATGAAGGAAGCCGACAGCGTGCCGATCGCTTCGGGCGAGAACAGCTACAGCGTGGTGGTCAACGTCACCTTCGCTCTCGACCAGTAAGATCGACGGCGGGCGGCACCCCGGTGCCGCTCCTGCCCAATCTTGAGTTCAGTCGCTCACATAACGCAAAATAAAATGCCCCTCGCCTGCCTTTCCGGACAAGCGAGGGGCATTTTTGATCCATCTGCCGTACGGGGATATCGGCAGATCGATAAGGGTCGCTGCTGTTAGCGGCGGATTACGGGGCAACCGCGCTCATTGGCGAAGACAATGCGATCACGGCCGCGGCGGTCGAAGCCTGCCACCACGACACGGCGCGGCGATACATCAACCACGCGAGCGCGGCGAAGGCCCATGCGGCTTGCCTTTTCTTCCGCAAGCCAGGGCGAGCAGCCGCGGCTCGGGCGATCCGGGCGACCCCAGCCGGGGCGATGGCCATAGCCATCCTGAACCTGAACTCTGAACTGGACATCCGAGCCTGCGGAAGCCGCTGGCGCAGTGAAGGAAATTCCACCGAGGGCGATGAGGGCAGCCAGGCCGGCTTTTGCGAAGGTGCTGAACATGGACTCACTCCGTTTGTTTCTTTGCCGACAGGGGAACATCCCCCGGCGATTGAGGAGACCCTAGACCCGCCCGTCTGAATATCAGCAGAACCGGATGTTCAGCAGGCGTTCAGGGAGGTTAACGCGGAACGCCTCGATCCGGATCCGGATATCACGGCGAGATATGCAGCACGATTTCGCGCCGATGCGGCTGGTCGCGATGCTCGAAAAGATAAAGGCCCTGCCAGGTGCCGAGCACGAGCCTTCCATCGCTGATCGGCACACCCATTGAAACCGTGGTGAGCGCCGATTTGATATGGGCGGGCATATCGTCGGGGCCTTCGAGGGTGTGGATGATCCAGCGCATGGAAGGATCGTCGGAAGGCGGCACGAGCCGGGAGAAAAACACCGTGAGATCGCGCCGCACATCGGGATCGGCGTTTTCCTGAATAAGCAGCGAGCAGGATGTGTGCCGGACGAAGACCGTCAGCAGTCCCTCTTCCACGCCGGCATGGCTGACGAATGCCTTGGCCTCGGATGTGAATTCATAAAGACCCTGCCCCCGGGTGGCGACGATCATTTTTCTCTGCGGCACATTTTTTCCTTCAACGGGTTGGAACAAAATCGGCGCTGCCAACGTTTCAACATGTCAAATTGTATCCGATGACGTTAGGGATACGACAATTGCGTGACGACGGCCTATAAAAGCAGAACGGAAAACCGGCGTCACAGTTGCAAAAAACGGGGAAGGGTTGGCACTATCAGAATGAATTATTCAAGCTTACCCGTTCCTCGACGAACACAATATTCCCCGTACAAGACAGGCACAGGGTGCGAAAGACTGATTCATGGCCCCCAGTGACTATCATGTCGACCTGACCAATTGCGACCGCGAACCCATCCACATCCCAGGCTATATTCAACCGCATGGCTGTCTCATCGCCTGCGATAACGCCATGCGCATGGTGGTGCGGCATTCCGAAAACTGCCGCGAGCTGCTGGGCATTGGCGGCGATATCAATGGCAGAACCGCCGAAGAGGTGCTCGGTAAAAAACTCGTGCACGATCTTCGCAATGCGCTCACCGTCACCGGCAGAACCACGCGCCCCGCCATGCTGCCCGCCATGGAAATGAGCGATGGCCGCAGCTTCGATATTGCGCTGCACCGCTACAAGTCCACCACCATCATCGAATTCGAGCCTTCCCGCAACGAGACACAGCCGCTGGGCACGGCGCGCAAGATGGTGGACCGCATCCGCGAGGCCGACAGCGTCGAAAGCCTGATCTCCAGAACGACGCGGCTTATAAAGGCGACGCTCGGTTACGACCGGGTGATGATCTACCGTTTCGAGGAAGATGGTGCCGGCAAGGTCGTGTCGGAAGCAAAGCAGCCGGAACTGGAAAGCTTTCTCGGGCAATATTTCCCTGCAAGCGACATTCCGCAGCAGGCCCGCGCGCTCTATCTCAAGAACACATTGCGCATCATCTCCGATGCCAGCGGCGCCCGGGTTCCCGTCCTGCCCGCTCTCGATGCCTCGGGTGAGCCGCTCGATCTGTCCTTCGCGCATCTGCGCAGCGTCTCGCCCATCCATTGCGAATATCTTCGCAACATGGGGGTTGCCGCTTCCATGTCGATTTCGGTGATTGTCGACGGCACACTCTGGGGCCTCATCGCCTGCCACCATTATTCCCCGCGCGTGCTGACCATGCCGGTCCGGATCGCCGCGGAAATGTTCGGAGAGTTTTTCTCCATGCATTTGCAGGTTCTCAAGCAGAAGCGCAGGCTGGATACCGTCAACCATGCCCATGCCGCGCTGGACCGCTTCCTGCGGCTTGCCGCCCATCACGCCAATATCGAAGAACTGCTGATCGACAGCTTTCAGGATTTTGCCGATCTGATGCCCTGCGATGGCGTCGGCCTGTGGGTGGGGAATAACTGGCACGGCCATGGCGCAACGCCGCCGCAGGACGCCATTCCAAGGCTGGCACGTTTCGTCGCCTCGGCGTCGGAGGGAAAAGTCTGGGCGACGCACGCACTGTCGCAGGCCATACCGGAAGCGGAGATCTATGCCGGCACGGCAGCCGGAATGCTCGCCATTCCGCTGTCACAGGTGAAAAACGACTACCTGCTGTTTTTCCGCAAGGAGATCGTGCAAAATCTGAACTGGGCCGGCAATCCGGAAAAATCCTATGAGACCGGCCCGCTGGGCGACCGCCTCACCCCGCGCAAGAGTTTTGCGATCTGGAAAGAGACGGTTCGCCTGCAGGCGCAGCCCTGGTCGGAAGCCGACCGGGAAATTGCGGAAGCGGCGAGAATCGCGCTGGTCGAAGTCGCCTTCCATCACAGCGAGCTGATGGCGGGCGAAAGGGAGCGCGCGGAAGTGCGCCAGCGCATGCTGAACGAGGAGCTCAACCACCGCGTCAAGAATGTTCTGGCCATCATCAAATCGCTGGTCGGCAATCCCTCGCAGGAGGGCAAGACCCTGCAGGAATATGTCACCGCATTGAAGGGCCGCATTCAGGCATTGTCCTTTGCCCATGACCAGATCATTCGCGGTGAAGGCGGCGGCGCGCTTCGTGATCTTCTGGATGCGGAACTGTCGCCGCATCGCTCGCCGGAGACCATTGTGAAACTGACCGGCCCGCAGGTCACGCTCGATTCGCGCGCCTTCTCCGTCATGGCTCTCGTTCTGCATGAGCTGGCGACGAATGCCGCCAAATACGGCGCGCTTTCGCAAAATGGCGGACAATTGCATGTGCGCTGGGACATCAACGAGAACCGCGACTGCGAGATTGAGTGGCGCGAAATCCTGCCGACCAAACTGCCAACGCCATCACGCGCCGGTTTCGGCACGGCGCTCATCAGCCGCAGCATCCCATACGATCTCGGCGGACGCAGCACGATACGTTATCTGCCGGATGGGCTGGAGGCGGAAATTCTTCTGCCTTCCCGTCACGTTTCGTCGGCAACCACGGCCTCAGACGCACAAACCGAGGATAAGGCCGCGCCGCAGCAGAGACGCTATAACCGGGAGGAACCGTTGAAAATATTGCTCGTCGAAGACCAGATGCTGATCGCCATGGATGTCGAGAACATGCTGGAAGACAACGGTATCAAGGCGATTGAAACGGCAACCTCGTCGGCCATGGCCATTGAAAAGCTGAAGAGCTATGTGCCCGATGTGGCCATTCTCGACATCAATCTCGGTTCCGATACATCGATCCCTGTCGCGCGGGAACTCCACCGCCGCGGCATCCCCTTCCTTTTCGCCACCGGTTATGCGGATGGCAGCATGGTGCCGGATGAATTCGGCAACGTGCCTGTTATCAGGAAGCCCTATGATGAGGATGCGCTGATGGCGGGCATTGGGCTGTTGGTTGGTGATCCGGAGCGGGTGTAGAGACTTATGTAACGAGGTTTCCTGTTTGAGAAAACTTGCCCTCACTGAAATCTCGTAAAGCCCCGTTTTTTCGCATCTTCCGGGCTGACCTCATTCCCGATTTTGAACCGGAACTCCGTCACGGTGTAATTTTCCAGATCGACCTCGCACTGGAACGAGACATCATGCCAGCCATTGCCCGTGTTGAAGGCGCCGCCAGAAGCATCGATCGAATTGCCGGAAATCCTGCCGCCCGTGTCCGAATAGGGAATCATGCCTCTGGCGGCAAATCCCGCACCCTGAATCTGAGCCAGGGCTTCGGTGCTGCAAAGCTGAACGACACGGCGACGTGGTGGCAGATCGCCAAACATTTGGCGTCTCTGGGCCGGTGACAGCATGGACGAAGACAGGAGGTTTTTGGCCGCCGGAAGTTTCGCTGGCTTCTTTTCCGTCACTTCCGCCGGCTTTTCTTCAGCCGGCTTGGCCTGCGGCACAGGCGGCTGATCGGGCTGCGCGTCTTCCTTCACCGGTGAAATCGCGATCTCCCCCTGCGCTGCGGAAGCCTGAAGATCGCTGTTGGCGGCAGGAGCTGCGGGCTTTTCCTCAGCCGTTTTTTCAGGCTGGCTTGCAGGTTCTTCGGCAGGCTCGGTCTTTTCCGCTTCCTCCGTCTTGCCCGGCTTGTCCTCGGGGTCCGTCTGCGTTTCCTCGGGCCTCATGGCGATGGCCGGCAACGTCGCCTGCGGCGGCGGCAAAGGTTTTGCCTCTTCCTGTGGCGGCATGGGCGGCGGTGGCGGAGGTTGCGGTTTTTCCTCTTTTGCCTTCTCTTCACCCGGTGGCGGGGCCTCTTCCGCCTTTTTCTCCTCGGGCGGCGACACCAGATCGACGCTGATGCTCTCCGGCTCCTGCGGCTCGGCTATCCGCTCCGGCAGCTCGAAAAGGAAGAGCGCGACGACGACAAGATGCAGCAGAACGGAGACGGGCACTGCCCATCCCTTCCACCGCCATCTGCCTGCCGAAACCTGTTGCATCTCATCGAACCAAATCGAAGCTGAGCATTTCCAGTAAAGCGGAATGCCTGTTTTCACACATAAGGCTTGTCGCAGAGTTCGCCAGTGCGGGAAACAAAAAACCCGGCCAGCGCTGACTGACCGGGTTCAATTTTAAAGGAAACAAACAGCTTAGCTGTCGAGGAAGCTGCGGAGCTTTCTCGAGCGGCTCGGATGCTTCAGCTTGCGCAGCGCCTTCGCCTCGATCTGGCGGATACGTTCGCGCGTGACCGAGAACTGCTGGCCGACTTCTTCCAGCGTATGGTCGGTGTTCATGCCGATGCCGAAGCGCATGCGCAGAACGCGTTCTTCACGCGGCGTCAGCGACGCCAGAACGCGGGTTGTCGTCTCACGCAGGTTCGCCTGAATGGCGGCGTCGATGGGCAGCAGCGCGTTCTTGTCCTCGATGAAATCACCGAGATGCGAATCCTCTTCGTCACCCACGGGGGTCTCGAGCGAGATCGGCTCCTTGGCGATTTTCAGAACCTTGCGCACCTTTTCAAGCGGCATGGCCAGCTTTTCCGCCAGCTCTTCCGGGGTCGGCTCGCGACCGATCTCGTGCAGCATCTGGCGCGATGTACGGACGATCTTGTTGATCGTTTCGATCATGTGAACTGGAATACGGATCGTGCGGGCCTGGTCGGCGATCGAACGGGTAATCGCCTGCCTGATCCACCAGGTCGCATAGGTCGAGAACTTGTAACCGCGGCGGTATTCGAACTTGTCCACCGCCTTCATCAGGCCGATATTGCCTTCCTGAATGAGGTCGAGGAACTGCAGACCACGGTTGGTGTATTTCTTCGCAATCGAGATCACGAGACGCAGGTTGGCCTCGACCATCTCCTTCTTGGCGATACGCGCTTCGCGCTCGCCCTTCTGCACCATCGAAACGATGCGGCGGAATTCGGCGATGGAAATGCCGGTTTCCGTGGAGAGGTTCTGGATTTCCTGACGGATTTCCCGGATCGTGTTGCTTTCTTCGCGGGCGAATTCCTTCCAGCCGCGCGCGGCCAGATTGGCGATCGACTTCATCCAGTTCGGATCGAGTTCCGCACCGTGATACTGTTCAAGGAAGCTGTCGCGTTTGACACCATAGGATTCGGCAAGACGCAACAGGCGGCCTTCGTTCTGCATCAGCCGCTTGGAAATGTCGTAGAGCTGCTCGACGAGGCTGTCGATACGGTTCTGGTTCAGCGACAGCGACTTGACGGCCGTGATCAGCTGATCCTTCAGTTCCTTGTAACGACGCTCCTGGCCGGAAGACAGCGTGCCGGTGCAGGCCAGACGTGCCTCGACCTGCTGATCCTGAAGCTTGCGCAGCTTCTTGTAGGTGTCAGCGATGGTATCGAGCGTTTCCATAACCTGCGGGCGCAGTTCGGCTTCCATCGCGGCAAGCGAAAGGTTGGACTCGTCGTCGTCCTCTTCTTCCTCTTCCGGCGGCAGGCCATCGCCACCCACGTCAGTCACGTCTTCGTCGCCAGTCGGCGCACGCAGCTTGCGGGTCTTTTCCTTTTCTTCGGCGGCCTTGCGGTCAGCCTCGATCTTTTCCGGGCTCTGGAACTGCGGCGCAGCCTTGGCTTCCGGACCGGAATAGGTCGTTTCGAGATCGATGATCTCGCGCAGCAGCGTCGTGCCTTCGTTCAACTCGTCGCGCCAGATGATCAGCGCCTGGAACGTCAGCGGGCTTTCGCACAGGCCCGAAATCATCGTTTCGCGGCCGGCCTCGATGCGCTTGGCGATGGCGATTTCACCTTCGCGCGACAGAAGCTCGACGGAACCCATTTCGCGCAGATACATGCGCACCGGGTCATCGGTACGATCGGTCGGTTCTTTCTTCTTCGCGGTCGCGAGCGCTGTGCCGCCGGAAGGGGCCAGTTCGCCGCCTTCGGACTCTTCGCTGTCGGAATCGCTGTCGTCTTCGCTGGCGGTCGCCTCCTCGGCATCCTCGTCCTCGATGACGTTGATGCCCATGTCGGACAGCATCGCCATCGTGTCTTCGATCTGCTCGGAGGTCACCTCTTCGGACGGCAGGACGGAATTCAGCTCGTCCATCGTCACATAGCCGCGCTTCTTGGCGGCCTTGATCATTTTCTTGACCGCGTCATCCGAAAGGTCGAGAAGCGGGCCGTCCGTCGCACCGTCGCGTTCGTTTTCTGCTTCTTCGTTTTCTTTGACTTTGGTTGCCATCTATCTCGTCGCTTTCCCTGACGCTAACACCTGTTCCGCCGCATCGCCGTCCGCCCCTCGAGCATCCGGCGCATTGCCGCGAATCACTGTCAGACACCTAACGGAGTGATCTTTAATTGCCGATTAACCACGGCAGCCTCAGGCAGAATGCAAAGACAGTGCACCCGGAAATGCTTGCTCATGCAATTTCTATCCGCCAAGGCTCATTCCACCTTACTTTTCCTGAAATGGTGATTCCCGCTATTTCCCCTCCCGTCAAGCCTTTGAGGGCGAGACAGCCAGGGAAATTCTTAAAAAGAGCCGCAATTTGCGGGTTATCACCAGACTATCCCCTATTTAGGACGCCTGCCGCAAAAGGCAACCCCAGACACCTTTCAATTCTGCCGACCATCCTCAGCCATGACCAACGGCCGGCCCCTTAACCCGACCGGACATGACCCCGAAACCATCGATGATCGCCTCCTGATTTTCCATCCGGCCGATTTCGAGCTGCACTTCTGCCAGCACCCGCACCAGCAGCGTGCCGCGCTCATCATCCGTCGCCTCGGCGATTTCCCGCTCCAGCTCGCGTTTCTGCCAGAGCAGGGATTTCGTCCGCTTGTGCAGCGAAAGCGCCTGTACATAACCTTCGCGCGCATCCTCCATCGCCGCCTGTTCGGTCGCGGTCCACAGGCGGGCATTGCGCACCTGCTGGTCCATGGCCTTCAAAAGCCCTTCGAAGTCCTGTTGCGACAGGCGCTCGATCAATCCCGCCCGCGATATGTCGGCTGCATTTTCCGCCGCATAGGTCAACACCGTCGACCACAGGCGCTGCAGATCACGGTTTTCGTAATCGATGGCGGCGATCTCGTCATATTCCTCAAGCAACAATTCGGGATGGTTGACGATGGTGATAGCGAGGACGCTTTCGCGCAGCGAAGGCTTGGTCTGATAGCCCCGGACAAGCCCCGACTGCGCCAGCCGGTCGGAAATGCTGCTGGCCGGCGCGGCCATGGCCCCGCCCCGCCCCGGCGCATTACGCTGGAAGCCGCGTCCCGCCGGCTGCGCACCATTACGGCGAAAATTGCCGTTCTGCGCCCCACCCTGCTGAAAACGCGGCTGGAAAAAGCCGTTCAGCCTGTCACGCATATCCTGCTGGTAGAACCGCCGCACGGTCTCGTCGCCGATAACAGCCACGATCTGCCGCAAGCGGCTTTCAAGCTGCGCGCGTTTTTCCGGCGTATCGAAAGTGACACCTGATGTCTCGCGGCTCCAGATCATCGCCGCAAGCGGCTTGGCTTCCGAAAGCACCCGGTCGAAGGGCGCGCGCCCCTCCAGCCGCACGAGATCGTCCGGGTCCTTGCCGTCGGGCAGCAGCGCGAAGCTGACGGAGCGATCCGGCTTGATATGCGGCAGGGCGAGATCTGCCGCACGGTTGGCGGCGCGAATGCCGGCGCCATCGCCATCGAAGCAGAGAACCGGCTGCGGCGACATTTTCCAGAGGAGATCGAGCTGGCTTTCGGTCAGCGCCGTGCCGAGCGGTGCGACGGCATTTTCAACACCCGCCTGATAAAGCGCGATGACATCCATATAACCTTCGACGGCGATGACAGAGCCGCCGGCCGCCTGCGAGGCGCGTCGCGCGCGGGCGAAATTGTAGAGAACATTGCCCTTGTGAAAGAGCTCGGTCTCGTTGGAATTCAGATATTTCGCCACCGCATCCGCCGCCATGGCGCGGCCACCGAAGGCGATCACTTTTTCTCGCGACGACAGGATCGGGAACATGATGCGGTCACGGAACCGGTCATAGGTGACCGGCACATTCTCATGCACCACCAGCCCGCAGGCCTCCATCTGTTCCTTCGTCACGCCCTTGCTCGCCAGATGCTCCTTCAGCGCATTGCGGCTGTCAGGCGCATAACCCAGCCGGAAGGTCTCGATGGTGCGCCCGGTCAGCCCGCGATCCCGCAGGTAAGCCCGCGCCCGCGCGCCGAGCGCGGTTTGCAACTGATCCTGAAAGAACAGCGTCGCCATTTCCATGACGTCCTGCAGCGAGGTGCGCTCGCGTTCCCGCTTTTCCGCCTGCGGATCGGGCTGCGGCATGGAAATACCGGCCATATCGGCGATCTGCTGCACGGCTTCCGGGAAATTTAAGCCCTCAAGCTCCGTCAAAAAGCGGAAATGATCGCCGGAAACACCGCAACCAAAGCAATGATACCGCCCCTTGCGGTCCTCGCAGTGAAAGCTCGGGCTTTTTTCGCCATGGAACGGGCAGCAGGCCCAATAATCCCCACGCGACGTATTGGTCTTTTTCTTGTCCCAGGACACACGTCGACCGATCACATCGGAGATGTTCACGCGGTCGCGTATCTCATCAAGGAAAGAATTGGAAAAGCGCATGGGTTACCTGTTCGAGGCCAGTCTTTCATATAAGCGCATAACAGCCGCAATACAAAACACTCCGCAAAGAATACCCGATATTCACAGGCGGCATTGACATCAGTGTATATACAGATGAATATACAAGTGTGGCGCATGAGTGCCCGTAAACTGGAAACAGTGTCGGGTGATTCATGGACATCGTGATGAAAGATTTCATCTCCTTTGATTGGGATGGAAACAAGCGGCTTATCAATCTGGCTAAGCACGGTATCGACTTCGAGGATGCAGCGGAGGCGCTGTATGAACCACATATCGAAATACCGTCTGACCAAAACGGAGAGGTCCGCATACGCGCCATTTGCCCGTTCATGGGGCGCCTCATAGCTGTCGTTTACACGATGCGGGGCGAGACATGCCGGATCATATCAGTGCGTGCGGCGCGGAAAAATGAGCAACAACTCTATTACGCGAATAACACTGGAAGAAATACGCGCTAAGCGGGCTCGCGGCGAGAAGAGCGAGACAGACTGGGCGCGTGTCGATGCCATGACCGATGAGGACATCGACCGCGCCACGCGCGACGATCCGGATTGGGCGGGTTTTGAGGATATCGACTGGTCGAAGGCCCAGGTCGTGTTTCCCACCGCCAAAACATCCATTTCCATCCGTGTCGATCAGGATGTCGTGGATTTCTTCAAATCCACCGGCAAAGGTTATCAAACCCGGATGAATGCGGTTCTGCGCCACTATGTGCATGAGCAGAAAAAACGGTCGGGTTGAAGAAGGAGAGCCGCCATTGCGCCAGCTTCCGGCGAATTTATGGCAGTGCAACATCACCAAAAATTATGTTTTTGTAATTTGAGCGACGCGTTGCGGCGATGTAAAAACAAAACACAGTCAAAGGCAGTGTTTGAACATTTACATACACCTGCCGACACCTGCAGGCACGTCCCCCTCGAAAAAGCCTGCGCGGGAGAGCATTTTGATCCGCCGGAATGCATCTTCGTCGGCAGAAAAAAGGCAGGGTAGCCATGGCTACCCTGCCTTTACTTTTTCAGAAGTGGCGAAAGCTACTTCAGCAGATCCTTGACGACACCGGAGGCCTTCGCGAAGTCGATCTGGCCGGGATAACGTTCCTTCAGCGCATTCATGCACTTGCCCATGTCGCGCAGGCCGGAGGCACCGGTCTCGGCGATGACGGCCTGGCACAGTTCGCGCACCTTCTCGGCCGGAATTTCTTCCGGCATGAATTCCTTGATGATGACAATTTCCTCGCGCTCCTGCGCGGCAAGCTCGGGACGGCCGGCACCTTCATAGATGGCGGCGGATTCTTCCCGCTGCTTCACCATCTTCGTCAGGATCTGCATAATATCTTCATCGCTGACGGGGTCCTTGCCCACGCCGCGATTGGCGATATCGCGATCCTTGATGGCGGTCTGGATGAGACGCACGGTCGAGGTGCGGCGTGCATCCCGAGCCTTCAGCGCATCTTTCAAAGTATTAGCGAACGTGTCGCGCAGCATTTTTCTTCTCCTTGGGAAAGCTCATTCCGCAGCTTCCTGATCGGTAAACTTTCCGCCTTATTTTTCGCAACGACATAAACGAGCAAACACGCTCAAGCAAATCAATTGCATAAGCCCTTGAATCTACGACAGCTTAATTCCGCGTAAATCTTGGCCCTGCGGTTGACCGCTTGGGCTGCTTTCGTTATTTTCCGGCACCTGCACGAGATTTTAACGAAGGGTCGGAACGCGAGCTTTATCGCGCGCCCCTTTATGTCACGAAGCCTGCGACAAAAATGGCCCCTTACCCCCTGCCTTTCAAGAGGCGGGGTGCGAAGCGGCAGAAACGGAACGAGATGACCGAGACAGCGCCCTGGACTACCCGCAAACCGACCGCAATGCTTGTTCTTGCCGATGGCACAGTGATCGAGGGAACCGGTATCGGCGCAACCGGCAAGGTTCAGGCCGAAGTCTGCTTCAACACGGCGCTGACGGGTTACGAGGAAATCCTCACCGACCCTTCCTATCTCGGCCAGATCGTCACCTTCACCTTCCCGCATATCGGCAATGTCGGCACCAATGAGGAAGACATTGAAGACCTGACGCCCGCCGCCCGCCGCGGCGCCGTCGGCGTCATTTTCAAGGCCGACATCACCGATCCCTCGAACTTCCGCGCCGCCAAGCATCTGGATGCCTGGCTGAAGGCTCGCGGCGTCATCGGCCTCTGCGGCATCGACACCCGCGCGCTGACGGCATGGATCCGCGAAAACGGCGCGCCGAACGCGGTCATCGCCCATGATCCGAACGGCGTCTTCGACATCGAGGCGCTGAAGGCCGAAGCCAAGGCATGGAGCGGCCTCGTCGGCCTCGATCTCGCCATCGAAGCCACCTCCGGCCAGTCCTCCACCTGGGCTGAAACGCCGTGGGTCTGGAACAAGGGTTACGGCACGCTCGGTGAAGCCGATGCGAAATACCACGTCGTCTGCGTGGATTTCGGCGTCAAGCGCAACATCCTGCGCCTCTTCGCGGGTCTCGATTGCAAGGTCACGGTGGTTCCGGCCCAGACTTCGGCCGAAGACATTCTCGCACTGAAGCCGGATGGCGTCTTCCTCTCCAACGGTCCGGGAGACCCGGCCGCGACCGGCGAATATGCCGTGCCGGTTATCCAGAACCTCATCAAGAGCGAGCTGCCGATCTTCGGCATCTGCCTCGGCCACCAGATGCTCGGCCTCGCCGTCGGCGCAAAGACCGAAAAGATGCATCAGGGTCATCACGGCGCCAACCACCCGGTCAAGGACTGCACGACCGGCAAGGTGGAAATCGTCTCGATGAACCATGGCTTTGCGGTCGACACCAAGTCGCTGCCCGAGGGCGTCGAGGAAACCCACACATCGCTGTTCGATGGCACCAATTGCGGCCTGCGGATCGTCGGCAAGCCGGTCTTCTCCGTCCAGCACCATCCGGAAGCATCGCCCGGCCCGCAGGACAGCCACTATCTCTTCCGCCGCTTCGTCAACCTGCTGCGCGAGAGACAAGGTGAGGCAGCGCTTGCCGAGCGCTGATGGACCATCCCCAAACTCCGCGTCATCCTCGGGCTTGACCCGAGGATCCATCGGGACCTGGTGGAATGGATCCTCGCCTCAAGGGCGAGGATGACGACACAGAGTTACATGCCAGAACGATCACGGCCCGCTTTTCAGCGGGCCGTTTGCATTTCGCGCTTCACCAGAATGACGAAACGCACGGACAGCAGGACGGCCGCCGTCGAAAGGCCGATCACGAAACCGAACCAGACGCCGCGCCCGCCAAAACCGAGCGGAAAGGCCATGGTCCAGGCAAGCGCCAGCCCGATCGGCCAATAGGAGATCAGCGCCAGCATTGCCGGAATGCGCGCATCCTTCAATCCGCGCAGCAGGCCCGCCGTCACGGCCTGAATGCCATCGACCAGCTGGAAGATGCCGGCAATCACCACGAGGCTGCTGGCATAAGCAAGCACTTCCGCAGCCTCCGGCAATTTCGGATCGAGGAACCATTTCGCCAGAAATTCAGGGACCGCCGCAAACAATATGCCGCCGCAAATGGCGATGCCGCAGGCGATGGCGTAAATCATGATCGAGGCGCGGATGAGATTTTTGAAATCCCCCTGCCCCCGCGCAACGCCCACGCGAACCGTCGCGGCCTGGGAAAGACCTAACGGGATCATGAAGGCGATGGAGGCCAGCTGCAGGGCAATGCCGTGGGCGGCAAGCTGCACCGTGCCGATCTGCCCCATCAGGATCGAAGCGGCCGCAAACAACGTCACTTCGGCAAGAATGGTGATGCTGATCGGCAGGCCGAGGCGCAGCACTTCGAAAAGCGCATGCCAGTCCGGTCGCCAGAAGCGCACGAACAATTCGTATTTCCTCGTTTCCTCCCGCGTCTGCACATAAGCGACGATGAAGATGAAGCTGAAGGCATTGACGATGACGGCGACGACGGCCGCACCGTTCATGCCCATCGCCGGCAATCCGAAATGGCCGAACACCAGCGCATAGGCAAGCACGCCATTCATCACCAGCATGATGATGGTGACATAAAGAATGATGCCCGCCCGCCCGATGGCGCTGACAAGTCCGCGCAGGACATAAAACAGCAGCGCCGGCAAAAGGCCGAACTTGGCGATGGCGAGATAATGGCCGGTCAGTGCCGCCACATTCGGGTTCTGTCCAAGGGAAACGAGAATACGTTCGGCATTAAAGAAGATCGGCAGAGCGAGCAGCCAATAGGCGATCGCCACCCACATGCCCATGCGCAGCGAACGACGGGCCGCCGTCGCATCGCCCTGGCCATAGGCCTGCGCCACCATCGGCACCACGGCCACCGAAAATCCCGAGCCGAAAATGAAGACGACAAAGAAGAACTGCCCGGCCAGCACCATGGCCGCCAGCTTTTCAGCCCCCAGCTGGCCGACGATGACCATGTCAGTGGTATGGATGCCAAGCTGTGCGAGCTGTGCGCCGATAAGCGGAATTCCCAGCACAAGCGTAGCCTTGAAATGCGAAAACCACGACCCCGATCCGGAAGGAACGGTTCCTGCAACAACCGACGAAGACATTGTAATTCACCTGAACCTTGGCCGTTGCCCGCGAATTGCGCAACGGCAGCACGGTGATGAATAAAATATTCCCTTCCTGCACGCAACCTTTGCGGACGAGTGATCAAAATTTACGCAGGATGACAGTGGGCTCCGGTTCAATGCAAACGGCATGTCATTATAAAATCTTTTGTAGCCAGATGCGATGAAGCGGTTGGCCGCCGTTTTCGCCACACACCCGTGCAAACTCCTCATAACCCAGCTTGGCGTAGAAGTCCGGAGCCTGACTTGAGAGGGTATCGACACAGGCAATTCTAGCACCTCTCCTACGGCCTTCATCCTCCGCCGCAAACATCAGCCTTCGCCCCTCGCCGGACCGGCGGTGCGCTTCTGCAACCCATAGATTGTTGATGAAGAGGACTGCAAACGAAACCGACGCCGTGACACCGCCACCAAAGACTTCATCGTCCATGCCGAGGACAATGGCAAAGTTCTCTCGATGAACGGCGCAGGCCTCATTGCTGACCGCAATACCCAGTGAGATCCGCTGAGCTACATGGTCAGGGATCGGTTCCAGTACTTCAAGCATGCAGCATCTCCGGCGTCGTGCGGAAGACACAATACGGCCTGGATGGTGACCCCAACATGACGGCCAAGCGACGACACCGATTCCGACTTATCTCCCATCGCGTTAGGACAGATTTAGTCGAACTTTACCATTTCTCTTTATTAATTAGAGCATTGAATAGTTCTTTTAAATCATAAGCTGCATGACGCAGAATATTCCCGCCTTTGAGGCATGTTTTCCCCACCATTGTCAAAGATGACCTGAACGGTACATCCGGCTCAAAGGATCTGTAGCTTGTCCAAGAAAACCAATCTCATGACCCGCATCCTGTTTGCGGCGTCATCACTTGTCGTCGCCGCCTTTGCGGGCTTTTCTTTCTACATCGACAGCCTTCAGCACCGTGTCACGACGGAAGCCGTGGCGGAAAATATCGATTCCTCAGGCAAACAGGCCTCCCAAAGCATCGCCAACTGGCTGAACGGCCGCATCATGCTGACCGACACGGTGGCGAAAACCCTCGCCAAGCTTTCAGACGACGATGCCAAGGTGCAGTTCCTGCAGAATGACGTGCTGACGGCGCAATTCATGTCCACCTATTTCGGCAATGCCGAAACCGGCAGCTTCACCACTTTCCCGAAAACATCGCTGCCGGAAGGTTATGACCCGCGCAAGCGCCCATGGTATCTGGATGCCGTGAAAGCCGGCAAGCCGGTGCTGACCGAGCCCTATAACGACGCATCGACCGGTGGCCTCATCATCACCGCCGCCATTCCCGTCTCCATCGACGGCAAGCTGGCCGGCGTGACCGGCAGCGATTTCTCGCTGGATTCGCTGGTGACGATGATCAAGTCGGTGGATGCCGGCCAGGACGGATATGCGTTCCTCGTCAGCAAGGATGGCAAGATCCTCATCCATCCCGATCCGAAATTCGTCGACAAGCCGCTGACCGATCTCTTCAAGGTCAATACACCGGCGATTTCCTCGGCAATTTCGCAAACCGAAATCGACGGCAAGGGCAAGATCACCAGTTTCATTCCGGTTGCCGGCCTGCCCTCCGTCGACTGGTATCTCGGTTTCGTCGTCGATTCCGATGTTGCCTACAGCGCGATCGGCCAATTCCGGCTGGCGGCAACCATCGCCACGGTGCTTGCTGCCGCAATCATGATCGGCCTGCTTGCGACCGTGCTTTCCCGCTTCATCGTCCGCCCCGTCACGCAGATGACCTCGGCCATGGAAGGCCTTGCGGCCGGCAATCTCGATGTCGCCATTCCCGGTCAGGAACGTACCGACCAGATCGGCTCGATGGCCGCGGCGGTTGCCGTGTTCCGGTCGAATGCCATGGAACGCCTGCGCCTTGAAGGAGACGCCGAAGAAAACCGCACACTCTCCGAACAGGAGCGTAACGAGCGCGAAAAACTGGCGGCAAAGGACGCGGCGGATATCCAGTTCGCAGTCGATTCGCTTGCCAGGGGACTTGCACATCTTTCCAATGGCGATCTCAATTATCGTATCGATACGCCCTTCGTGACCCGCATCGATCGCCTGCGCGACGACTTCAACAATTCCGTCGCCAAGCTGAACGCAGCGCTCAGCACCGTCGGCCAGAACGCCCGCGCCATCGATGCCGGCGCCGGCGAAATCCGCCAGTCGGCCGACGATCTGGCACGACGCACCGAGCAGCAGGCGGCTTCCGTGGAAGAGACCGCGGCGGCGCTTGAGGAGATCACCACGACGGTGAAAGATTCCGCCCGCCGCGCTGAAGAAGTCGGCCGTCTGGTCGACCGCGCCCGCAATAATGCCGAACAGTCCGGCGTCATCGTCGAAGATGCGGTTCGCGCCATGGAAGGCATCGAAAAATCGTCGTCCGAGATCAGCAACATCATCGGCGTGATCGACGAGATAGCCTTCCAGACCAATCTTCTGGCGCTGAACGCCGGCGTGGAAGCTGCGCGCGCCGGTGAGGCCGGCAAGGGTTTTGCCGTCGTCGCACAGGAGGTGCGCGAGCTTGCCCAGCGCTCAGCCAATGCGGCGAAGGAAATCAAGACGCTGATCAACGCCTCGACATCGCAGGTACAGTCCGGCGTCGATCTCGTCGGCAATGCCGGCAAGGCGCTGGAAACCATCGTCCGCGAAGTACAGGAGATCAATCGCCACATCGACGCCATCGTGACCTCGTCGCGCGAACAGTCGACCGGCCTTCAGGAAATCAACACCGCCATCAACACCATCGATCAGGGCACACAGCAGAATGCCGCCATGGTCGAGGAACAGACGGCGGCGAGCCATGGGCTCGCTTCGGAAGCGGCGGCGCTCAACGAGTTGCTGGCACAGTTCCAGCTGGCGACGGCCACGCGGCGGCAGACGGAATATGGGCGGGCTGCTTGAGGAACCACCTGAAGGCACAGCGCTCAACAGTCGTCACCCCGGACTAGATCCGGGGTCCAGCGCGATCAAGTCATTGATCGCAATAGACTCTTCCCACGGCGCAGACGCGCCGCGACTGGATGCCGGATCATCCTCGGGCTTGTTCCGGGGGCCGGCATGACGGAGGAGAGGTTTTGCGGCTTCCTCGTTTCTCACACTCATGGCCGGAGCAATCCGGCCATTTTTATTTGTCATGCCGACAATAGCCGGTTCCCGCCATCGACCCAATCCGCTAGAGCTTGATCGATCATGATCGTGCGGAGGGATTCATGCTGGAAGTGATTTGGCGCGGCATTGCCATGGGCATTGGCGGCACCGTATTTATGGATATATGGGCAATCGTGCTGCACCGGTTCTTCGGCCAGTCGGCGCCAAACTGGGCGCCGGTCGGCCGCTGGTTCTGGCATGTGCCGAAGGGCCGGATATTCCACGACAGCATCGCCACGGCTGAACCCTATGAATATGAACTGGCGCTCGGCTGGATTTCGCATTACGCCGTCGGCATTCTTTATGGCGTCATTCTCGCGCTGGTGGTTCCGGCCGCATGGTTTGCCAATCCCTCCTTCATCGAGCCGTGGATCGTCGGCATCATAACGGTCGGTGCGGGCTGGTTCCTGCTGCAGCCGGGGCTGGGCATCGGCTGGGCGGCATCGAAGACGCCGAACCCCACAAAGGTCCGCTTTCTAAACCTTGTGGCCCATACGGTCTTCGCACTCGGCATGTATGCCGTGGCGCTTTTGATACGCTAAATGAAAAGGGGGCTGAAAGCCCCTTTCCTGTCCGGTTCTCAGATATTCGCCGAGAATGTATCGCAATCCTCGACACGGCCGCTCTGGAAACCGCGCTTGAACCATTCCATGCGCTGTGCGGATGTGCCGTGGTTGAAACTGTCAGGCACCACATAGCCCTGTGTCTGCTTCTGCAGCGTATCGTCGCCGATCTGGTGGGCGGCATTCAGCGCTTCCTCGAGGTCACCGGTTTCGAGAATGCCCTTCTGTTCGGTAAACTTGCCCCAGATACCGGCATAACAATCCGCCTGGAGCTCGACACGCACGGACATCTTGTTCGCATCCGTCTGGCTCATCGACTGACGGCGGCGGTTGAACTCCGGCAGAACGCCGGTGAGGTTCTGGATGTGGTGGCCCACCTCATGCGCAATCACGTAAGCCTGCGCGAAATCGCCGGCCGCACCGAAACGCTGGTCCAGTTCCTTGAAGAAGCTGGTGTCGAGATAGACCTTCCGGTCACCCGGGCAATAAAACGGGCCGCTGGCAGCCGAGGCATAACCGCAGGCGGAAGACACTTGGCCGGAGAACAGAACCAGCGTCGGCTTCTGATAGGTCTCGCCGGCGGACTGGAAAATGCCGCTCCATGTATCTTCCGTCTCTGCCAGCACGGTGCGCACGAAAGCCGTCGTCTCGTCCGACGACTGACCTTGCGGACGCGTGCCCGCCTGCTGGCCGCCGGATTGCTGCGTCGTGCCACCGCCATCCAGTGAAATATCGCCGCCCGAAAGCAGCGTCAGCGGGTTGATGCCGAGCACCCAGCTTATCAGCAGGATGACCAGAATGCCGCCAATCCCGATGCCACCACCGCGCCGCCCGATCGGCACGCGCATTCCGCCACGGGAAAAAGGATCACTACCGCCTGGTCCCGATCCCGCCGACATGCCACGCCGGTCCTCGATATTGTCCGACTGGCGGCGCCCTCTCCATTCCATGCTATTCTCCCGGCGGATATCGCCTTAACAAGCTGCCTTATAACGGCACTATAATACATCTTGTTCCGGAAGGAAGCTGATCGAGAAAAGCAGCAGCCTTCACGCGGTGCGCCGCCTTTGCCGCACCACGGTCAAAAACAGGAGGACAAGGATGAGCGCGCCGGCCAACAGCGTCAAAATATCCGCCGCGCCATTGCCGAAAACGACTTCGTACATGATGCGGTCGGGAAGGAAGGTGAAGCCGCCGGCAATCACGATACCGCCGAGATAAATGCCCTGCATGATCCGCATATGGTGTTTGATCTGGCCTTTGCGCGCGAAATAGACCGATTGCAGGCAGCCGTAAATTGTCAGCGCGGAGAGGATGTGGATCGGGCTGAACCCGTAAAACACCCTCAATTGATGGATGAAGAATGACGAAAAGGACGTGACGATCATCAACACGACCCAGATTTTGCCCAGCAGGCGGTGAAGGGGCGTGCCCTTCGGAAAAAACAGGACGACTGCGCCAATGATGGCGGCGGGCACGACGGTCGCCACGTGCAACTGAATGGCCGGAGACGCTTCGAGAAGGGGTTGCAGAGACATGTTTCTCACCCGGTTGAACTCGGCCGCAATTTCAGCCAAACAGGCTTCGGCTCAAGCACTCTGGCGCAAACGGCGGGAGATTTTCGTGAACGACACCGCGGTGCAATCCACGCTTCGCCAATTGCAGGCCATGGCGCGTTCCCGCCGGCTCTGGAGCACCTTTCTCGCCATACTCGCCCTCTTCATTCTGACCGGCCCTTACGGCACCGGCGAGAAGATGAGTTTCTGGCCGCGCCTCGTCTACTGGACGCTCGTGCAGGGCGCAGGCTGGATCATCACCACCTGCCTTTCCGCTTTCGCCAATGCCGCGCTGGTGAGGTTTTTTTCCGCCCCGCTCATCCGCATGCTGATCGGCTCGGTTTTCGCCGCCATGCCCATCGGCGCGGTCATCGGCCTCGCCAACCACGTATTTTTCGCAAAGCCGGTCGATGCCGCCTCGGTGATCACCAACGCATTTGCCGCCCTGCCGCTCTGCATCATTTTCTGTTTCCTCAGCTGTCTGACGACCGGTTATCCACGCGCTCCCGACATGCCCGAGCCGCCGCCCGCCGAGCCGTCGTCTGCCGAACCGCCGCCCGCATCCACCAAAGAACCGCCGGCCATATTGAATAGGCTGCCGCCGCAAAAGCGCGGCGATCTGCTGCGGCTGTCGGTGCAGGACCATTACACCGAAATCGTCACCACCCGCGGGCGTCAGCTCGTTCTGCTGCGTTTTGTCGATGCGCTGCGCGAAATCGGCGACACGCCCGGCCTGCAGGTACACCGCTCCCATTGGGTCGCCCACGCCAATGTGATCTCATTGCGAAAAGCGGCGGGCCGTTTTTATATCGTGACCCATGACGGCACGGAAATTCCCGTCAGCCGCTCGCGTAACGCCGCCGTTCAGGCCCGTTTCGCCACACCTGCCCACACCCGTTAAGAGTTTCTGTCGATTCCGGAATTTATGGGGTTCCGTTCTCAAAAACATTTGCCTATAAGCCGCTTCTAGCCTGAAAACATTTGAATTGCGCTCCCCGGCCGGTGATCTTCCACCCTGGCCGGTGTTTTGCGCAACCAAAAAGCGGAACGAGAGAGCCATGCCGAAGCGCCAAGATATCAAGTCCATCCTCATCATCGGCGCGGGACCGATCGTTATCGGTCAGGCATGTGAATTCGACTATTCCGGCACGCAGGCTTGCAAGGCGCTGAAGGAAGAAGGTTACCGGGTCATTCTGGTCAACTCCAACCCGGCGACGATCATGACCGATCCAGGCCTTGCCGACGCCACTTACGTCGAGCCGATCACCCCTGAAGTCGTGGCCAAGATCATCGCCAAGGAGCGCCCGGACGCGCTTCTGCCGACCATGGGCGGCCAGACCGCGCTCAACACCGCGCTTTCTCTCAAGCGCATGGGCGTTCTCGACCGTTACAATGTCGAAATGATCGGCGCGAAGCCCGAAGCCATCGACATGGCGGAAGATCGCGCCCTGTTCCGCGAGGCGATGGCCCGCATTGGCCTTGAAACCCCGAAGTCGATGCTCGCCAACGCCACCGAAATCAAGGATGCCGACCGCAAGAAGCACGAGATCGCCCGCACCGAGCTGAAGGGCAAGCTTTCCGGTCCTGAACTCGACAAGGCGCTGGACGACCTCGAAAACCAGTGGAACCTCGGCGAGACCGACCGCAAGCAGCGTTACATGGCCCATGCCATGGCGATTGCCGCCCAGGCCATCGACCATGTCGGCCTGCCCGCCATCATCCGCCCGTCGTTTACGCTTGGCGGCACCGGCGGCGGCATTGCCTATAACCGCTCGGAATTCTTCGACATTGTCTCGGGCGGTCTCGACGCCTCGCCGACGACGGAAGTTCTGGTTGAAGAATCGGTTCTCGGCTGGAAGGAATATGAGATGGAAGTGGTCCGCGACACCGCGGACAATTGCATCATCATCTGCTCCATCGAAAATATCGACCCGATGGGCGTCCACACCGGCGATTCCATCACCGTCGCGCCGGCGCTGACGCTCACGGACAAGGAATACCAGATCATGCGCAACGCCTCGATTGCGGTGCTGCGTGAGATCGGCGTGGAAACCGGCGGCTCGAACGTGCAGTTCGCCGTCAACCCGAAGGATGGCCGCCTCGTCGTCATCGAAATGAACCCGCGCGTCTCGCGCTCGTCCGCGCTGGCATCGAAGGCGACCGGCTTCCCCATCGCCAAGATCGCCGCCAAGCTCGCCATCGGTTACACGCTGGACGAGCTGGAAAACGACATCACCGGCGGTGCGACACCTGCTTCCTTCGAACCGTCCATCGACTACGTCGTCACCAAGATCCCGCGTTTCGCCTTCGAGAAATTCCCGGGCGCGTCGCCGATCCTCACCACCGCCATGAAGTCGGTCGGTGAAGTCATGGCCATCGGCCGCACCTTCGCCGAATCGCTGCAGAAGGCGCTGCGCGGCATGGAAACCGGCCTTACCGGTCTCGATGAAATCGAAATCCCCGGTTACGAGGAAGGCGAAGGTTCCAAGAACGCCATCCGCGCCGCTATCGGCACGCCGACGCCGGACCGCCTGCGCATGGTTGCACAGGCGCTGCGCATGGGCATGACCGAAGAGGAAGTCCACGAAAACTCGAAGATCGATCCGTGGTTCATCGCCCAGTTCAAGGCCATCGTCGACATGGAAGCCCGCATCCGCGAGCACGGCCTGCCGCAGGATGCCGAAAACCTGCGCATGCTCAAAGCCATGGGCTTCTCCGACGCCCGCCTCGCCAGCCTGACGTCCAAGCGCCCGAAGGAAGTGGCCGAACTGCGCAACAGCCTGAACGTCCGCCCGGTCTTCAAGCGTATCGACACCTGCGCGGCCGAATTCGCTTCGCCGACCGCTTACATGTATTCGACCTATGAAATTCCCTTCGTGGGCGCCGCCCGCTCGGAAGCGCAGGTTTCCGACCGCAAGAAGGTCGTCATTCTCGGCGGCGGTCCGAACCGTATCGGCCAGGGCATCGAGTTCGATTATTGCTGCTGCCACGCCGCCTTCGCGCTGAAGGATGCCGGCTTCGAAGCAATCATGATCAACTGCAACCCGGAAACCGTCTCCACCGACTACGACACCTCCGACCGCCTCTATTTCGAGCCGCTGACGGCCGAAGACGTGATCGAAATCATGCGCGCCGAGCAGGAAAAGGGCGAGCTGGTCGGCGTCATCGTGCAGTTCGGCGGCCAGACGCCGCTGAAGCTCGCCGAAGCGCTGGAAAAGAACGGTATCCCGATCCTCGGCACCGCGCCTGACATGATCGACCTTGCCGAAGATCGCGACCGCTTCCAGAAGCTGCTGATGAAGCTGGATCTCGCCCAGCCGAACAACGGCATCGCCTATTCGGTCGAGCAGGCTCGCCTCGTCGCGTCTGAAATCGGCTTCCCGCTGGTCGTTCGCCCGTCCTACGTTCTGGGTGGCCGCGCCATGCAGATCATCCATTCGGAAGGTCAGCTCCAGACCTATCTGCTCGATACTGTTCCGGGCCTCGTACCCGAAGACATCAAGCAGCGTTACCCCAACGACAAGACCGGCCAGATCAACACCCTGCTCGGCAAGAACCCGCTGCTGTTCGACAGCTACTTGACCAACGCCGTCGAAGTCGACGTCGATGCGCTGTGCGATGGCGAAAACGTCTTCGTGTCAGGCATCATGGAGCATATCGAAGAAGCCGGTATCCATTCAGGCGACTCGGCCTGCTCGCTGCCGTCGCGTTCATTGAGCAAGGAAACCCTCGATGAGCTGGAACGCCAGACGACGGCTCTTGCAAAAGCGCTGAATGTCGGCGGCCTGATGAATGTGCAATATGCCATCAAGGACGGCACGATCTACGTTCTCGAAGTCAACCCGCGCGCTTCGCGCACCGTGCCTTTCGTCGCCAAGACCATCGGCGCGCCGATTGCCAAGATCGCCGCTCGCGTCATGGCCGGCGAAAAGCTCAATACAGCGATTGCCGCCTATGGCGAAAAGCCCGATCCGCGCAACCTGAAGCACATCGCCGTCAAGGAAGCCGTCTTCCCCTTCGCGCGCTTCCCCGGCGTCGACATCCTGCTTGGGCCGGAAATGCGCTCGACCGGCGAAGTCATCGGCCTCGACACGGATTTCGCGCTCGCCTTCGCCAAGAGCCAGCTCGGCGCCGGCGTCGATCTGCCGCGCTCCGGCACGGTGTTCGTTTCGGTGCGTGACGAGGACAAGGAAGGTGTGCTTTCCGCCATCCGCATTCTCGTGGAAAGCGGCTTCAAGGTGCTGGCAACCGGCGGCACCCAGCGTTTCCTCGCCGAACAGGGCATCAACGCCGAAAAGATCAACAAGGTGCAGGAAGGCCGTCCGCATATCGAAGACGCCATCCGCAACCGTCAGGTCCAGCTCGTCATCAACACCACTGATAGCAACAAGGCGATTTCGGACTCGAAATCGCTGCGCCGCGCGACGCTGATGCAGAAGGTGCCCTACTACACGACGATGGCCGGTGCGGAAGCAGCAGCCCTCGCCATCAAGGCGCTGAAGGCCGGTAATCTGGAAGTGAAGCCGCTGCAGAGCTACTTCAACTAAGCGTTCTGCGGGAAAAACCGCAGGATTGAAAACAGAACGCCGCGGATCACCATGTCCGCGGCGTTTTATTTTGCGTAATCCCGCTGCAATGCGTTTCCGGTATCAAAAAGGCATCATTCCCATGCGAGGCCCATGATGTCCCTTTCCATGACCGATAAACCATCCGCAGCGATCGGCGGCTATGTTCCGCTGGCGTTGGCATTTGCGAGCCTGATCATTGGCTTTCTGGCGCTCGCTGCCGCCTTTACCGGTGAATTTCAGCAGGGTACCGCCTTTATCGCCAAACTGGTCACCGGCCTTGTTTTCCTGGTCGCCTTTCTGCTCGCCCTGATCGGCATCTACGTGCTTCAGCCGAATGAAAGCGCGGTCCTCATTCTGTTCGGCGATTATGCCGGCACGGATGACAGAACCGGCCTGCGCTGGGCGAACCCGTTTTTCGCCAAGCGGCGCGTCTCGCGGCGGCTTCAGACCCACCACATCGAAACCATCAAGGTCAACGACGCGTCCGGCAATCCGATAGAGATCGGCGCGGCTATCGTCTGGCACGTCTTCGACGCTGCAAAGGCGCTGCTGGAAGTCGATGACTACAGGACCTATGTGGCCATGCAGTCGGAAACCGCCCTGCGGAAAATCGCCAGCAGCCACCCCTACGACCATTGGCAGGACATGAGGGATGATGCGACAGTCAGCGCCGATATTGTCTCGTTGCGTGACGGCGGTGAAGAAATCACCGAAAGTCTGATCGGCGAGTTGCGCGGCCGCTTTGCCCGCGCCGGCATAGAGGTGACGGATGCCCGCATCACCCATCTTGCCTACGCGCCGGAAATCGCCAGCGCCATGCTGCGAAGACAGCAGGCAAACGCCATCGTTGCCGCCCGCCGCACCATCGTCAAGGGCGCGGTGGAACTCGTCAAGGAGGCGCTGACGGGTCTGAAAGACAGGAGCATCGAAATCGATGATGCACGTCAGGCCGCCATGGTCTCCAACATGCTGATCGTGCTTGTGGGTGACAAGGACGCAACCCCGGTGATCAACACCGGCACCCTGCAGGGCTGAACAGATGGCTGGACGTCCACCGGGACCGGAGCGGGTCGCTTTTCCACTCCGGATCGAACCCGCAATATTGAACACGATCCGGCACACCGCGAGCGGTGAATTGCGCAGCATCAATGCCCAGATCGAGATTCTGCTAAAAGAAGCCCTGCACCATCGCGCTGCGGCGAATGACGCGCGGGAACCTTAAGGTGAGCCAGAGAGCATCTGACGCTTTGCCTTTAAAGGCAAAGCAGTGCTGATATCGTCAGAGATCGATGCCCCGCTGCAGCCCTGCCCTATGCTGCCAGCGCCTCACGAACGCAATTGCGCCCTTCGGTTTTCGCGCGGTAAAGCGCCCGATCCGCCATTTCCGCAAGCGTCTGGAGATCGCAGCGCACATCGCCAGTGGCGGCAACGCCGATGCTGATGGTCACGCCGACCCGCAGACCACCGCAATCCACTTCCGTAACAGCGACCGCATCGCGAATGCGTTCGCCGATCATGCAGGCCTTGCGAGCCCCGGCGCCCGGCAGGTAAATGATGAATTCCTCACCACCGTAACGCGCCAGCACATCTCCACCGCGGATGCTGCCACCGATGCGTTTCGCCACTTCCTGCAGCACGCTATCGCCGACGGCGTGGCCGAAACGATCGTTGATCGACTTGAAGTGATCGATATCCAGCAACATGGCCGCATCGGCGGGATCGGGCGTCGCAGGCATGGTCTGGAAGAAGAACCGCCGGTTCTTCACCCCGGTCAACGGATCGGTATTTGCAAGAACCAGCAATTTCCGCTCCGACCGCTCGGCCACGAACATCATCACAAACAGGGCGATAGCGAAGTTCAGCATGATGATGAAGAAAAACGCGTTGACCAGATTGATGGTGGCGTAATCCGGGAAAAGCACGCTTTTCATCACCGACAGCGAAATGAGACCGGAGACGCCGGTAATCGCACCCAACGCCAGGCGCGAAAGCAGCGGCTCCCTGCGCCATCCGGCGAAAAGCACCGACGCTCCGGCGAGATAGGCCAGCGCCGCGCAGCCATTGAAGAGCGCCGCGCGAAACGCATTATTGTCTGCCACCTGTAGCGCAACAACCATCGCCAACATGGCAATAAGACAGACGAGGGATATGGTTCGCCGGCCGACGGAGCGTCCATCGCTCAGCGTCTTCAAGCCGAGCCAGATCAACCCATAACCCACTATACCGAAAACGACACTGCCGAGCTGCCATAAGGCCGACGACACTATTCCCCATTCCCCGTAACCGGCAAGCGTGGAGCCGATCGTCATCGACGCAAAACCCGCGGCAAGCGGGACAGGGCCCCACAGGCCGCGATTGGTCATTTTCAGGTAGATGAAACTCAAAAGCCCAACGATGTAAGAACATTTTTGCATCAGTATGACTGTCGCAAGGTCGAGTTCGCCCAACATGATTTGTCCATACGGTCAATAAATTTGAAGACAACAATTATAGTAGCAAGTATAAAATTTCAATAAAAATAAAGGAAAACCAATCGTTAAGCGATACTACTGCAAGTTATGGTTCAAATTTCTCAATAAATCTCCGATACACACATCGAAATCTATTCGAATATTCTAATAAACTTCATATCCTCAACGAACCGCATCACTTCCGCCTCTTTCACCCGCTCATCGGCAAGGCGCAGGAGATAGGAGGGGTGCACGGTCACAAAAAGCGTTCGGCCCTCCTCCATCGGTATGGGACGACCCCTGACCTCCGAGAGCTTTCCCTTCTCGCCGGTCAGCGCATAAAGTGCAGTTGCGCCCATGGCAACGATCAGCTTCGGCCGGACGAGCGCGATTTCCTGATTGAGCCACCAGCGGCATTGCTCCACCTCGCCTGCATTCGGCCGCTGATGAATGCGCCGTTTGCCGCGTGTTTCATATTTGAAATGCTTGACCGCATTGGTGACGTAAAGTCTTTTGCGTTCGATACCGATGTCAGCAAGAGTCCGGTCGAAAAGCTGGCCGGCCGGACCGACAAAAGGCTTTCCGGCGAGATCTTCGTGATCACCCGGCTGCTCACCGACGATCATGACATCCGCATCTTCAGGCCCCGAACCGAAAACCGTCTGCGTGGCGCTGCAATGCAAGGAACAGCGGGTGCAATGGCCAGCCTGCCGCGCCAGCGACGCGAGCGTGCCGTCCGCCGCCGGTTGCGGCATCTCCCGGGCAGCGGCCGCCGCCTGCAGGCGATGGTGAAAGGGTTGCGGCTGGCTTGCCGCCCTCGCGGCCATTTCCAGCACCCGCGCCTCCGCGCCGAGAATGAGCTCGGGAATGAGATCGGCTTCCGGCAGGTTCTTCCAGTATTTCTTCGGCATCTCGGCGGTCATGGCTTTGACCTTGAGGCGGGCCGGATTGAATATATTGGCGTAATAGGTCCGCCAGAGTTCATCCGTCTCATCCGTCAGATCAGGCTTCGCCGCCGCCTCCCGTGACGTCTGCAGCTCGCTTCCATCCCATCGGGCAGACCCTTTGGGCGTGGCGATCAGCCAGTCCATATCGGTAAACCGCCGCTGGAAAAACGCTGCTGTGCGCTCGACGATGAAATGATCCGGCTCGAACCATGCCACGAACCGCCGTCGCCCACCCTGCTCCTGCGGCAGCGGCAATTCCTTAAAACGAACGAAGGCCGTCATCTTGTGACAGTCGCGGCGCACCGACTTCTCAAGCAGGCGGGCCTCCGCAACATCCGGATCGGACTTGAACTGCAGCAGGGCGCGGTCCCGCTTCAGCCGCCACAGCAACCGGTAAAGCAATGCGAAACGGCCGGGATCGCTGTGGCAGATGATAGCCTGCGCCAGCGCCACGAACGAGGCCGGAACGGAAATCTGCCCATTGCCGGCATCGACCCTCGGCAACGGCGCACCGGCGAAATCCAGCAGCCCTGCCCCGTCATCCCGCGACCGCCAGTCAATCATCTCCGGCCGAATATCGGCGGCAAGGGCCGCGCGCGCGGCATCGCGCCACTCGCCGAAATCGCCCCGCCCTTCCAGCACCGGGCCATACATCAAAACAGCGATAATTGTTCGGGCTGCGGCGCAAACATCGCCCGCAGATCCGGCCGTTCGGTCAGCTTGCCCGGCGTCCAGCCCTCGGCGACGATGAAAGCCTTCACCTTTTTCAGGGACACACCAAAACGGGCAATATCCTCCAGCCGCAGCCGCCGGAACCGCCGCGACGACAGAACAGAGGCCACCGTCTTGGTGCCGAAACCGGGCACGCGCAACAGCATTTCCCGATCCGCCGCATTGACGTCCACCGGGAAACGCTCGCGATGTTTCAGCGCGCAGGCGAGCTTCGGGTCGATATCGAGATCAAGCATGCCGTCGCCGCCGATCGCGGTTATCTCGCCAATGTCGAAACCGTAAAAGCGGTAAAGCCAGTCCGCCTGGTAAAGCCTGTGTTCCCGCATCAGCGGCGGCTTGATGAGCGGCAGGTTCTTCGAAGAATCAGGAATGGGGCTGAAGGCCGAATAATAGACGCGCCGCAAACCGTAACTGCCATAAAGCCGGGCGCTGGTGGAGAGAATGGTGCTATCGTCAGCGCCGTCAGCACCAACGATCATCTGCGTGCTCTGGCCGGCCGGCGCAAAGCGTCTGGTCTTTCTTGTCCTGACGGTCGGCTCCCCTGCCTCCTCGATCTTCAGACGGATATCGGCCATGGAACGGCGAATATTGGCGGGCTGCTTTTCCGGCGCAAAGCGGCCAATGCCGCTATCGGTTGGCAATTCGATATTGATCGAAAGGCGATCCGCGTAAAGCCCCGCCTCCTCGATAAGCCTGGGCGATGCTTCGGGAATGGATTTCAGGTGGATATAACCGCGAAAACCATGGGTAACGCGCAACTCCCGCGCCACGCGCACCATCTCTTCCATCGTATGATCGGAGGAGCGGATGATGCCGGAAGACAGGAACAGCCCCTCGATATAGTTGCGCCGGTAAAATTCCAGCGTCAGCCAAACCACCTCTTCCGGCGTGAACCGCGCCCGCTCGACATTGCTGGAGGAGCGGTTGATGCAATAGGCGCAATCATAGATACAGAAATTGGTGAGCAGGATTTTCAACAGCGAAATACAGCGCCCGTCCGGCGCATAGGCATGGCAGATGCCCGACCCTTCCGTGGAACCCAGACCGCCTGACGCTGCGGAGTTGCGTTTTGTCGTGCCGCTCGATGCGCAGGAGGCGTCGTATTTCGCCGCGTCGGAGAGAATGGCCAGCCGTTGCCTGATTGACTTCTTCATAATTATGTTCACTATATGTTCCATTGAAAAATGTCAATCATATTGCTTAAGTCTATGAATAGACCCGGGAATATGCCTTCCTCAAATTTGCTGGCATTTCGCTGTCGTCTTCTGATATAGTCGGCTCAGTTATGATTTTGGCATGGTTCCGGAGTTCCCCTCCGGAACCTGTTTCTTTTTGTGTCTGCAAGTAAAGCGACCGGAATGCGAAGGATAAAAAAATGGTAGAAAAAGTACCGATGACTCAGGGTGGATTCGTCAAGCTGCAGGAGGAGCTGCGCTGGCGCCAGCAGGAGGAACGCCCCCGTATCATCGAGGCGATTGCCGAAGCGCGCGCCCATGGCGACCTTTCGGAAAACGCCGAGTACCATGCTGCCAAGGAAGCCCAGAGCCACAATGAAGGCCGCATCACCGAACTCGAAGACCTGACCGCGCGCGCGGAAGTCATCGATCTTTCCAAGATGTCGGGCTCGAAGATCAAGTTCGGCGCCACCGTCAAGCTGGTCGATGAAGACAGCGACGAGGAAAAGACCTATCAGATCGTCGGCGACCAGGAAGCCGATGTGAAGGCCGGCCGCATTTCCATCTCCTCGCCCATTGCCCGCGCCCTTATCGGCAAGGAAGTCGGCGACAGCATCGAAGTCAATGCGCCCGGCGGCGCCAAGGGCTACGAGATTCTCGCGGTTCAGTGGGGCTGATAAGCTCCAACGCGCAATGCGCCCCTACGCGGGCGCATTGCTTCTTGACGTATTGCCCCCCAAATTAGCCGCAAAGACGGAAGCCCATCTTGTCCCACGTCAGTCTGAAAGATGTGCAGGTGCTTGCGCCGAACTTCAAACGCAGGCTCTCCGGCGTCACCTCCACCATCGTTCAGCTTATTCCGGTGCAGAACCGGCTGGAACAGAAGGTGGCCGTCATCGGCCCGGGCCTGCCGCCGCATCTGCCGCATGTGCGCTTTCGCGATCTGTGGCGGCTCTGGCAAAACGGCCCGCAGGGCGGCCCGCGCATCTGGCATGCCCGTCGCAACCTCGAAATGCTGCCGGGTCTTCTCCTCCGCGACGTGCTGCGCATGAAGGTGAAGCTGCTCTTCACCTCGGCCGCGCAGAGGCGGCATTCCGCCTATACCCGCTTCCTGATTTCGAAAATGGATGCGGTGGTTGCGACCAGCACCCGCTCCGGCTCGTTTCTGGAAGTACCCCATCGCGTTGTCATGCATGGCGTCGATACCGACCTGTTTCATCCGGCCACCGGACCCGAGGACACCATCGCCGCAACCGGTCTGCCGGGCCAATATCTGATCGGCTGCTTTGGACGGGTGCGACACCAGAAGGGCACCGACCTCTTCGTGCGCGCCATGATCGAGCTTTTGCCCGCCCATCCGCAATGGACAGCCGTGGTTTCCGGCCGGGTTACGGCGGAACACAAGGCTTTTGCCGAAGCACTTGAGGCCGACGTCAAGGCCGCCGGCCTTTCGGACCGAATTGTGTTTCAGGGCGAGGTGAACGACATCAAGCCGTGGTACCGGCGGCTGACGCTCTATGTCGCCCCATCCCGCAATGAAGGTTTCGGATTGACGCCGCTCGAGGCCATGGCGTCGGAAACCGCGGTCGTCGCCAGCACTGCCGGCGCCTATGAGGAAATGATCGTCAAGGGTGAGACGGGCGCGGTCGTTGAAGCGGGGGACTATGCATCGCTCAGGGATGCGATAAAGACCTATCTGGCCGATCCGGCTCTGGCATTAAACCATGCCCGTGCCGGACTTGCGCATGTGCGCACCACCTTCCCGCTCGAAAAAGAGGCCACGAGTCTTAGCGCTGTTTATGATGCGTTGCGGCGGGGGTAATCCGCCCTAGGCAACTGCCGCTCAGATTTCCACGAGACCGACGCGCTTGACCTGACGGATGGTGAGCATGGTGCGCACCGTATCGACATTCTCATCCGCCGTCAGAACCTCGATGACGAAATCCTGAAACTCCGTCAGGTTTTTCGCCACGCAATGCAGCAGGAAATCGCTTTCGCCCGATACCATCCAGGCCTGACGCACCAGCGACCAGCCGGACGTCGCTGCGGCAAAGGCCTTCAGATTGCTGTCGGACTGCCGCTTCAAACCGACCATGCAGAAGGCGACGAGATCGAAACCGAGCTTCGGTGCGTTCAACATGGCGTGATAACCCTCGATCACGCCAGCTTCTTCCAGCTTGCGGACACGCCGGAGGCATGGCGGCGCGGAAATCCCGACCCTTTCGGCCAGCTCCACATTGGTCATGCGCCCGTCGCGCTGCAATTCGCGCAGGATTTTCAGATCGATGGCATCGAGTTCGACGCTGGTCACGGAGAAGTACCTCGTTAAGCTGGAGAACTTCCTTGTACTATTCGGCACGGGATTCGCAACATTATGCCACCGCCCGGTCACAAAATTGCGCGCGCATCCACAACTGCCTTGTTGGTAACGCAAGGCTGCCCTTGAATAAAGACACTAGACAACCTTAAATACCGGGCAACGAAGGGGTTGCGGCCTGTCCGCCGTGATGCGGCTGGAAGACGCTGGTGCCGAAAGGCACCGCTACTGAAAGACCCCGTTATTGAAAGGAACGTTTCCATGTCTGCCCGCCACACGAAGGTATTGATCATCGGCTCCGGTCCCGCCGGTTATACCGCGGCGATCTACGCGGCCCGCGCAATGCTGAAACCCGTGCTGATCGCCGGCATGGAACAGGGTGGCCAGCTGATGATCACCACCGATGTCGAAAACTATCCGGGCTTCGCCGATCCGATCCAGGGTCCGTGGCTGATGGACCAGATGCTGAAACAGGCAACCCATGTGGGCGCGGACATCGTCAGCGATCTCGTCACCGAAGTTGAAACCAATGTACGGCCTTTCGTGGTCAGGACTGATTCCGGTCAGGTCTGGACCGCCGATACGCTGATCATCGCCACGGGCGCCAAGGCCAAGTGGCTCGGCATCGAGAGCGAGCAGCATTTCCAGGGCTTCGGCGTCTCCGCCTGCGCCACCTGCGACGGTTTCTTCTATCGCAACAAGGATGTGATCGTGGTCGGCGGCGGCAACTCCGCCGTGGAAGAGGCGCTTTATCTCGCCCATATCGCCAGGTCGGTCACCGTCGTGCACCGCCGCGATAGCTTCCGTTCGGAAAAAATCCTGCAGGAACGGTTGTTCGCCAAGGAAAACGTCAAGATCCTCTGGAACACCGAAGTCGCCGAAATCACCGGCGCGCCGGCAAAGCCGCCCATGCCGCCTTCCGTTTCCGGCGTGAAGCTGCGCGACACCAAGACCGGCGCGATCAGCGACATGCCCATCGATGGCGTCTTTGTCGCCATCGGCCACGCCCCGGCGGTCGAGCTCTTCAAGGGCAAGGTGAAGCTGAAGGATAACGGCTACATGTGGACCGCTCCCGATTCCACCGCCACCGACGTGGAAGGCATTTTCGCCGCCGGCGACGTCACCGACGATATCTACCGTCAGGCAATCACCGCCGCCGGCATGGGCTGCATGGCGGCGCTGGAAGCGGAACGTTATCTCACCGCGCATCAACCGCTTGCTGTCGCAGCGGAATAACCGAAAGGCAGGATAGGCATGGCAATGCCATTGGACTGGGATAAACTGCGCATTTTTCATGCCGCAGCCGAAGCAGGGTCTTTCACCCATGCTGCCGACAAGCTGCATTTGTCCCAGTCGGCCATCAGCCGTCAGGTCAGCGCGCTGGAGCAGGATGTCGGCGTCAAGCTGTTTCATCGCCATGCCCGAGGCCTGATCCTCACCGAACAGGGCGAGCTGCTTTATCGCACCGCCCATGACGTGTTGCTGAAGCTCGAAACCGTCAAGATGCAGCTCACCGAAACGACGGAGAAGCCAAGCGGCAAGCTGCGCGTGACGACGACGGTTGGCCTCGGCCAGGGCTGGCTGACGGACAAGGTGCAGGAGTTCCTGCAGCTCTATCCGGAAATGTCGATCCAGCTCATCCTCGACAATGAGGAGCTGGACGTGAACATGCGCCATGCCGATTGCGCCATCCGCCTGCGCCAGCCGCAGCAGTCAGACCTCATCCAGCGCAAGCTGTTCACGGTGCATATGCATGTCTATGCCGCGCCGTCCTATATCAACCGCCACGGCGAGCCGCAGTCGGTCGAGGACCTCGACAATCACCGCATCATCTCCTTCGGTGAACCGGCGCCCAACTATCTGCTCGATGTCAACTGGCTGGAAAATGCCGGACGTTCTTCCGACAATACGCGTACGCCGCATCTGCAGATCAACAGTCAGACCTCGATCAAGCGCGCCTGCCTGCTGGGGATAGGCATTGCCTGCCTGCCGGATTATATCGTCGGCCGCGATCCGGGCCTTATCCAGCTATCGCTCGCCGCAGACATTCCGTCCTTCGATACCTATTTCTGCTATCCGGACGAGATGAAAAACGCTGCAAAGCTGAAAGCCTTCCGCGACTTCATCGTCGCAAAGGCTCGAAACTGGAACTTCTGACGTTAAAATAATCGACGTCCAGAGATAAGCTTTTAAATTCAAACACTTATTAATAGACAGGCAGGAGGGGTGCAAAGGCGCCCCTCTTCAGCATTGCACATAAAATATACCGGAAATATCGAGGCCTGCATCGCTTGCATGCCTGACCTGCACAAAAAAGAGTTGTTTCGTGCACAAAAAAACACCAAATAGCTCTCAGTTGATGCACACGGTGGCTTTTCCTCCCAGTTCCACCGCATCAGCTGTTCCCCTCTGGAGGTTTTTGACCTTCACACTTAAAGGGCCCTGGATCCATCCGGCGGCCCTCTTTTTTTACCCGCAAGAATTTTCTCCAAATTGGCGAAATATCGCATGATGCAACCTTGTTTTGCATTATTGCCGCTCCCATATTTTAGCTGGCTGTCACGCTCGCCCAAGGCACGCGACAGCTGTTCCCCTCTGGAGGTTTTGACCTTCAAACTTATCAGGCCGCGGAGATATCCAGCGGCCTTCTTTTTTGGAAATCCCTGCCCGCCCGCTCGATCCTCACAGAGACGTGACTTGTATATCGATAGTGATCGATATAAATATCGGACATGTCAGATATTGAAGAAACACCGATGAACCCGGAGGAAATCCTCAAAGCCCTTTCGCATCCCGCAAGGCTGAAATTCCTGGAATGGCTGAAGTCTCCGGAAAGTCACTTCTGCCAGGAGCATCCCCTCAGCATGGGTGTATGCGCCAACCAGTTTCAGATCAGCGGCCTGTCGCAATCCACCGTCTCGTCGCATCTGGCGGTGTTGCAGGCAGCTGGCCTGATAAGGTCGAAGAAGGTCGGGCAATGGGTGTTTTTCGAACGCAACGAGGAAACCATCGACGCCTTCCGCAATTATCTGCAAGCCAATCTCTGAGCCTCCCAAGCTTTGAGCCTCGGGGTGTCGGACCGGAAACCGAAACATGGTTTTCATTCCGGCACCCAGACAGAAAGACAGCGCGTCCCCCGCGCAATTTCGCCAACCGACCAGAAAGTGAAGTCGCATGACCAGTCTTTTCGAACCGGCACAGGCCGGCGATATCGCACTCGCCAACCGTATCGTCATGGCTCCCCTCACCCGCAACCGTTCGCCGGGCGCCATTCCCAACAATCTCAACGCCACCTATTACGAGCAGCGCGCCACCGCCGGGCTGATCGTCACCGAAGGCACGCCGATTTCCCAGCAGGGTCAGGGTTACGCCGACGTTCCCGGCCTCTACAAGCGGGAAGCGATCGCGGGCTGGAAACAGGTTACCGATGGCGTGCATTCGGCGGGCGGCAAGATCGTCGCGCAGATCTGGCATGTGGGCCGCATTTCCCACACCTCGCTGCAGCCGCATGGCGGCCAGCCGGTCGCGCCTTCCGCCATTCCGGCCAAGTCGAAGACCTATATCATCAATGATGACGGCACCGGCGCCTTTGCCGAAACCTCCGAGCCCCGTGCGCTCACCATCGACGATATCGGCCTCATCCTCGAGGATTACCGCAGCGGTGCACGCGCAGCACTGGAGGCCGGTTTCGACGGCGTCGAAATCCATGCCGCCAACGGTTACCTGATCGAGCAGTTCCTGAAATCCAGCACCAACCAGCGGACTGACGATTACGGCGGCTCGATCGAAAACCGCGCCCGCTTCCTGCTGGAAGTTGTCGATGCGGTGGCAGAAGAGATCGGCGCGGGCCGTACCGGCATCCGCCTCTCGCCGGTTACACCTGCCAACGATATCTTCGAGGCCGATCCGCAGCCGCTTTATAATTACGTGGCCGAACAGCTCGGCAAGCGCAATCTCGCCTTCATCCATGTCGTTGAAGGCGCGACGGGCGGCCCGCGTGATTTCAAACAGGGCGACAAGCCCTTCGACTACGCGGCCTTCAAGGGCGCCTATCGCAATGCCGGCGGCAAGGGCCTGTGGATCGCCAATAATGGTTACGACCGTGAGAGCGCCATCGAAGCCGTGGAAAGCGGCAAGGTCGATGCCGTGGCCTTCGGCAAGGCCTTCATCGCCAATCCGGATCTGGTGCGCCGCCTGAAAAACGACGCGCCGCTCAACGAACCGAACCAGCCGACCTTCTATGGCGGCGGAGCCGAGGGTTACACCGACTATCCGGCGCTTGCCTGATAAAGGATAGAACAAATACGCCGCACCGCCTGAAAGCGGTGCGGCGTTTTCTTTCAGCGCAGGCTTCGCGCCTGCCGCGCGGCAAAATCGGAAAACGCGCCCATGACGAAGGCGTTGGGCACATGCAGCGCCTGCAGAAAGCCATTGCCCGTTTCCCGGCCAATGCTCATCAGCGCCACCTGAAGACAATAAAGACCAAGCAGGACCAAGGTGCGGGCAAGGTTCGGCCGCAGGTCGTCGTATCGCAAAGCCAGAACCACCAGCGACAGGATCGGAACGGCGATCAGAAAGCCGAGCCCCTTGTGCAGCGAAAGCAGCGATCCATCGTAATAGATCGACAGCCCGGCCAGCAGCACCTGCGCGAAGATCAGCACCGGCACACTTGCCGAAATCACGGCAAACACGCGACGCCGGGCCGACATCCCATTCGCAACCGCAGCCATCACACCCTGCCCCCGGCATCGGCCGGATGAGAAAGGCTCGAATGCTGCGGCCTCTGTTCGAGGCAGCCGAGGCTCGCCAGTGTCGTCGCTACCGCAATGTCGATCGGTGTTCTGGGTTCCGTCCCGAGAAAATCCGTCAGCTTGCGATTGCTCATCCGGATCGGCATCTGCCAGAGATATTGCATTTCCAGCACTTCGCGGAACAGGGGAATGAAGGGGGCGGCCAATTTGATGCCCGACCAGGATAGCTGCCGCCTCTTGACGGGATGACCGACAACGCGCTCGATCGCTTCAACCAGTTGCAGCCCGTCGAAATCCCAGAAGCCTTCCATGTGATAGACGGCGAAAGCCGGAAGCTCGCCAGCGTGGTCAAGCAGCCGCCCGATGGTCTCCGCGACATCAGGCAGATAGGCCCATTGGTGCCCCGCATAGGGTGCCGCGGGATTCTGGACGCCACGGACCGGCTTTCCGGGCCGCACCAGCATCTGCGAAAACCAGTTGTTTTTCGCATCCGGCCCAAAGAAATCCCCCGCGCGGACGATCAGTACCGGCACGCCGCGCATCGACGCCATTTTCAGCCGTCGCTCCATTTCCACACGCAACGCACCCTTGCGGGTAAAGGGCTTTTGCGGGCTGTCTTCCGTCAGCAGGGGAAAGGCGTCAGGGCCGAAATTATAAACGCTGCCCGGAAAGACGATCCTCGCCCCGCAGGCCTCGGCGGCGGCAATGGTATTGTCGAGCATCGGCAGTACCTGGCTTTCCCAGTTGCGATATCCGGGAGGATTGACGGCATGCACGATCAACCCTGCACCCTTTGCCGCGTCCAGAACGTCCTGCCGGTTCATGGCGTCACCGGTCACGAACTCGATATCACCAGTTGCCGTGGAAGCTGTTTTCTGGCGCGTCATCGCCCTCACCCGCCAGCCGCGCTGCTGCAACATCTGAGAGACCTGGCTGCCGACACCGCCATTCACGCCCAGAATCAGGGCCAGCGGCCTGTCATTCGCCGCTGTATTGGCGTTGTTTTCATATATCATCGTCGTACTCCTTGTTGTGGGGTGGAGTATCGTCCCGTTCTGAGATATACGAAATTGTCGAAATGAGTGGAGCAGATATACAAAATCTTATGACAAGAAGCCGTGACATCAGCTGGGATTTTTATCGCACCTTCCTCAGCGTACTGAGCGACGGTTCGCTTTCCGCCGCCGCCCGCGAACTCGGCATCACCCAGCCGACGGCGGGACGCCATATCGGCGCGCTGGAAGAGGCCGTCGGCTTTCCGCTATTCATTCGTTCGCCGCATGGGCTGATGCCGACGGAAGCAGCGCTTGCGCTCCGCCCCTATGCGGAAAACCTGGCGGCGACGACCGCCGCCCTCATGCGCGCGGCCTCCGGCGAAGTCGGCAAGATCGAAGGCACGGTGCGCATCAGCGCATCCGATATCATCGGCGTGGAAATGCTGCCGCCAATCATCACGGCCATGCAGGAGGTTCACCCGCGGCTTGAAATAGAGCTTTCGCTGTCCGATACGCTGGAAGACCTTTTAAGGCGCGAAGCCGATATCGCCATTCGCATGACCGAACCGCTGCAGGACGCGATCGTCATGCGCTACATCGGCAATTTCCGTCTGGGATTTCATGCGACGCGCGACTATCTGGCAAGAGCCGGCGTCCCGAAGAGCATGGAAGATCTGAACCACCACCGTATGGTCGGTTTCGACCGCAAGACGCCTTTCATCCGGGCCGCCATCCAGCGGATGCGCTCGCTTGATCCGGACATACCCGATATTGAGGAAATTTCCTTCGAAATCCGCGCCGACAGCAATCTCGCCCAGCTTGCCATGATCCGCGCCAGCGCGGGCATCGGCGTCTGTCAGATCGGCCTGGCGCGCAAGGATCCCCGGCTTGTTCAGGTTCTTCCGAAAATCGACATCCCGCTCCACACCTGGGTCGCGATGCATGAAAATCTCAAGACCTCGCCGCGATGTCGTGCCGTGTTCAGCGCCCTCGTCGAAGGTCTCAAGGGTCATCTCAAGGAAACCGACCCGGGCGCCCCGCCGAAACGGCGCTAGAGGTTGTCCATTCACAGCGGACGGGAGGTGCCGCGGCTTTACCCCCCTCTGCCCTGCCGGGCATCTCCCCCTCAAGGGGGGAGATCGATCTGCGGCGAGGTCCCAGCCATCTCGAAGTTCGAGAATGAAGTGGCGGGAAAGCGTCTTGCCGATCTCCCCCCTTGAGGGGGAGATGCCCGGCAGGGCAGAGGGGGGTAAAGCTGCACGCGTCTTCGGGTCCGCTATGAATGGACAACCTCTTGAAAGCCAATATCTAGCCCGACGGGCATCATAAGACCGCAGGATCGCTTCTCCGGAAATCCGCAGCCTGCCCGTCAAAACGGTCTGGCCGGCTGTGACGTCTTGTCGACCACCTCGGCTTCCGGCCGGTCGCCGCCCTGGCTGTATTCCTCATGCCAGTGGCCGGTCTCATCCTGATAGCTGATTTCCTCGTCATCGCCCCCAACCTGCTGTTCGGCCGCGACGATGCGCGCAGCTTCGACGGCATCGGCATAGGTAGGAAATGTTTCGGAATAAGCGCCGTTCATGCGGTAGGCGAAGCCTCCGTCATGTTCGACGATTTCATATACCACTTTGGTCATGCATGGTCCTCCTGTCTCGGTAGGCGACATGGCAACCACAACCGCGTTTCAAGCATTGCACCCGATGGGACACCGCGGCATGAGCAGCATGTCCTGCGACACCACTATCCTACCAAAAGCATTCAAGCGCAAATCCTGCTTGATCTGGAGGACGATACGTCACAGCCTAAGCCTGACAGGGGAAGGGAAATCAATGGCGGGTTCTATTCTGAAACAGGAGCGGATGCTGCTCCTGGCGATACCGGCGGCAATCCTCGCCTATCTGGCCGAACATGCAATATTCGAAGCCGGAAAAACGGCGGCGCTCATCGCCGCGGTCGTGCTCATCGGGCTCATCGTTCTCGTCTCGATGCGGGTTGCCCATCACGCCGAAATCCTCGCCGCCAAGGTCGGCGACCCCTACGGCACCATGATCCTGACACTGTCGGCGGTCGCCGTGGAGGTGCTGATCCTCGCCATCATCATGAGCGAATCCAGTTCGCCCACGCTGGTGCGTGATACGATCTATTCCGCCGTGATGATCGACATCAACGGCATTCTGGGTCTCGCAGCACTTCTCGGCGGTCTTCGCCACGGCGAGCAGCCCTATAATGACGATTCCGGCAAGACCTATGGCGTGATGATCCTCACCGCCATGGGTATTTCGATGATCGTGCCGGAATTCATCCCCAATGAAAGCTGGCATGTCTATTCCGCCTTCACCATTGTCGCGATGATCGCGCTTTATGCGCTCTTCCTCAAAATGCAGGTCGGCCCGCACAGCTATTTCTTCAGCTATGCCTATCCCCGCAAGGCGCATCCGGCCGGCCAGGCATCGGACGGACATGCGGAAGAGGAGGACGAAGGCAGCGTGCCCCTCTCCATCGGCACCATCATCGCCGGCGTGGTGCTGATCGGTGTGCTGGCGGAATTCATGTCGGCCTTCCTGAGCGAAAGCCTCGAGGGCACCAGCGCGCCGCCGGCGCTGATGGCGGTGGTGGTGGCAACGATCTCGGCATCGCCGGAAATCCTCACCGCGCTCCGCTCCGCCTTGCGCAACCGCATGCAGGCGGTGGTCAATATCGCCATGGGTGCATCACTCTCGACGGTGATCCTGACCGTGCCTGTCATGGAGGGTATCGCGCTTTATACCGGCCAGCCCTTCATCATGGCGATGACGCCGGTTCAGACCGTCATGGTCTTCATCACCCTCATCGCCGCCGCCATCAATCTCAATGACGGTGAAACCAATGCGATCGAGGGAATGACGCATTTCATTCTCTTCGCCACCTTCATCATGCTGCTGTTTCTGGGGCTTTAAAAAGGGCATGCCCCGGAATTCCAGGCATCTGACAAGGCGGTGAACCCTCTCCTCCGTCATCCTCGGGCTTGACCCGAGGATCCACAACCCACTGGGATCGATGGATCCTCGGGTCAAGCCCGAGGATGACGTCGAGTGTGTGGAAAGCTGCAACGAAACAAAAAAGCCCGGCATCGCTGCCGGGCTTCTTCATTCAAGATCACAAACCGATCAGCGGCAATCCGCGCAGAAGCGCTGAATGCGCTTGCAGGCCTCTTCCAGGAGCGTTTCCGACGTCGCGTAGGAAATGCGGAAGTTCGGGCCGAGGCCGAACGCCGATCCCTGCACGACGGCAACGCCTTCGGCTTCCAGAAGCTCGGAAACGAAATCCGTATCCGTCTCGATGACCTTGCCCGAAGGCGCGGTCTTGCCGATCAGGCCGGCGCAGGACGGGTAGACGTAGAATGCGCCTTCCGGCGATGGGCAATTGATGCCCTTGGCCTGGTTGAGCATGGAGACGACGAGGTCGCGGCGGCCTTCGAAGATCTTCTTGTTGGCCGGAATGAAATCCTGCGTACCGTTCAGAGCTTCGACGGCTGCCCACTGTGCGATCGAGCTTGCGCCCGAGGTCTGCTGACCCTGGATCATGTCCATGGCCTTGATCAACGGCAGCGGGCCGGCGGCATAGCCGATACGCCAGCCGGTCATGGCATAGGCCTTGGAGACGCCGTTCATCGTCAGCGTGCGGTCATAGAGCGAAGGCTCGACCTCGACCGGCGTGACGAATTTGAAATCGCCATAGGTCAGGTGCTCATACATGTCGTCCGTCAGCACCCAGACATGCGGATGCTTGACGAGCACATCGGTCAGCGCCTTCAGCTCGTCATGCGAATAGGCAGCACCCGAGGGGTTGGACGGCGAGTTGAAGACGAACCACTTGGTCTTCGGCGTGATCGCCTTTTCCAGCGCTTCCGGCTTCAGCTTGAAATTGTCTTCCAGCGTGGCGTCGACGAATACAGGCGTACCGCCGCAGATCGCCACCATTTCCGGATAGCTGACCCAGTAAGGCGCCGGAATGACGACTTCGTCGCCCGGGTTCAGGGTGGCCATGAAGGCGTTGAAGAGGATCTGCTTGCCGCCCGTGCCGACAATCGTCTGCTCCGGCTTGTAGTCCAGGCCGTTTTCACGCTTGAACTTGTCGGCAATCGCCTTGCGCAGTTCCGGAATACCCGAAACCGGCGTGTATTTCGTTTCACCGCGCTTGATGGCGTCGATGGCCGCTTCCTTGATATTTTCGGGCGTATCGAAATCCGGCTCGCCGGCGCCAAGGCTGATCACATCGCGGCCCTTCGCTTTCAGTTCACGGGCTTTCTGGGTAACGGCGATGGTGGCGGATGGCTTTACGCGGGAGAGAATGTCGGCAAGGAAGGCCATTTTTAATCGGTCCTATTGGGGTTGACATCGGCAGAGGCTGGAAATCCTGTTTTCTGCGGCAACTGGTATGTCGAAAGACAGGCGCTCTTTCAAGGTCAAAAGCCGGCTTATGTGCTGCCGCGGAGAATTTAAACCTTCCTTAACCCGGAAGTAACGCTTGATACGCTATATTCGCGAGCCTAGAGGTCGTGTCTCTATAGCTGGTTGAAAAATGGCGCTCAAAAGCATCTTTTCCAGTCTTGTCCGCGAGGTCGATGGCACATGGTCCACGGCCTATCGCACCTTCAACCTGAAATCGGCCCTGCAGCCCATTTTCCGCCGCACGGCAAGCGGCATGCTCGACATCGATTCCTTCGAGGGCCTGGTGCGTCCCCATCGCAATGGCGAACCGGTGACGCCGGGTGAGTTCTTCTCGCTGGTCGCGCCGGAAGACATCGAAAATATCGACAGCATCCTGCGCACGATCCACATTCTCAACACCGGCAGGCTCAACCGGTCCCGCGCCCGCATCTTCGTCAACTTCCATCCGGGACTGTTCCAGACCCCGACCAAGATGCGCCAGGAAGTGGAGCGCATGCGTCTTGCTGCCCACGAGGCCGGCATGACGGCGGACCGCATCGTCTGCGAAATCTCCGAGAAAAAAGCCTCCGACACGCAGATGGTCGCCGACTTCGCCTACCACATGCACGATATCGGCTTTCGCGTGGCGCTCGATGACTATGGCGCCGGCGATTCCGACATCGACCGGGTGAAACTCATCAAGCCGGACTATGTGAAATTCGAAGCCGGCTGGGTGCGCGATTTCATGCAGAATTCGGCGGGCGCCGCCCTTCTTCGCGTCATTGTCAGCCAGTTTCGCGCCGACGGCATAGAGCCGGTCTTCGAAGGACTGGAGGCCGCGTGGCAGGTCGATCTGTGCGAGGAACTCGGCGTCCTGCTGATGCAGGGCTACGTGCTGGCAAAACCCGAACTTGCCCCGACCAGTTTCGATACACGTTTCCCGGAACTCGGCAGTGAATATTTCACTCCATCGAGGGCGGAGCGAGGCCCTGCGCCACCGGCATTTTTCCGGGAAGAACGTCCCGCCGATCCGCACCCTTTGCGCCAGACCCGAACCTTCGGAAAACGCGGCCTCTGACGCCATATCCGGCCAAACGGGCCCCATATCGAGCTTTGCCACAATATTGCCGCAATAAATGCTGCGGAACGCCAGAATTCGGTCTCCAAGCCGTCCATTTCGAAGCCTCTTTTATCCTTTAAGAACAGGGACAAGAGGCGACAGCCATGTTTACCAACGATCGGACTTCCGTTGAAAGGTTAAGGGCGCAGAGAACGCTGTTTTCCCTCTGGATGGCCGTTGCGGCTTTTCTTGTCATCGTCACCATGGCCGCCGGCATCGCAACCTCGGCCAATGCCGCCACGCAGGCGGTCGATACCCTGCATACTTCCGCCATTCCGCAGGTGGCGGCAACGGCGAAAGCCGGCCCTCACCTCCTGCTCATCGTCCTTTCGGCCGCGGCCTTCATCGGCCTCGGCATTGGCGGCCTGACGCTCACCCGGCGCAGCCTGAAGGACGAGGCCCGCCGCTACAAATAAGCGGCCCTCCCCTCGACTTGCGGCATCGCCATGTTGCTGCTAAAGCACCCGGTAACAGTCATCCGCATCGCGGATCGATATTTCAAAAATCCCCTGTTTGCCACGGCCGCGACTGAATGATCTTCCTGCCGTGCTGGTGCCAACAATGACGCGTATTCAGGCCAATATGCTGCTTCTGCTCGCCGCAGCAATCTGGGGAGGCGGCTTTGTCGCTCAATCCTCCGCCATGGCCTCCATCGGCCCGTTCTGGTTCGTCGGCCTGCGTTTCGCCATCGCCGCCATCGCCGTGCTGCCCTTCGCGCTCATGGAAACACGGTCGCTGAAATCGCCGCCGCGCCGGCGCGAAATCGGCAGCTTCATTCTGGTTGGTCTCGCCCTGTTCGGCGGCGCCACCACCCAGCAGGTCGGGCTCCTGACCACGACCGTCACCAATTCCAGCTTCCTGACCGGGCTTTACGTCATCTTCGTGCCCGTGATCGCCGTCGTGCTTTACCGCCGTCATCCCCACTGGATCGTCTGGCCATGCGCGCTGATGATGCTGGGCGGCATATTCCTGCTCTCCGGCGGCGCTTTCGAGGCGCTGACGAAGGGCGATATTCTTAGCATCATCTGCGCCTTCTTCTGGGCGATCCAGATCACGCTCGCCGGACGCTTCGTCTCCGAAAGCGGAAGACCGCTGGCACTTTCCTGCACCCAGTTCGCCGTTTGCTCCCTTCTTAGTTGCATGATCGGCGTTGTGTTCGAACCGATCAGCATGGCCTCCATCGAGGCATCGCTGGCGGAAATCCTCTATGTCGGCCTCGTCTCCTCCGGCCTCGCCTTTGTGCTGCAGGTCATTGGCCAGCGCTACACCACGGCGCCGCAGGCCGCGATATTCCTGTCCTCCGAGGCGCTTTTCGGCGCTTTGCTGGCCTCGATCTTCCTGAATGAAACCATATCCCGCGCTGGCTATGTCGGCTGCCTGATCATATTCGTGGCGATCCTGATCGTTGAACTGGTGCCGGAACTGACGCGCAAACGGCAAAAATCTATGGCTGGAGTGGCCTGACGCAAAAAGAACTTATTTTTCTTATTCCGTCATAAATGTGGATAGGGCATTTAAATTTTGCCGTGAAATCTCGCGGCAAACGGCAATTATTTCATCAATTGTCGCTTATGCGGAAAAAATATGCGATTGCACGATGTTATTCTACCGCAGGTTTTTTATCTGACAAAAAGCCCGTGAAAACTTTTGCTTGCCAATTTTCGATAAACGCATCACTCTACCGCGGTTCGGGCAATTTGCGAGCATGGGAAGGCCTATAATTTTGCGCACTGGGGACGCTATAAACCTCGGGCGGTGGGACGAAAAACGTTGGATGAGAACGCCATTACTTCCCGCTGCGAAGGTCCATTTTCTCAATAGTCAAAAACTGCCTGCCAACGCCCACGCGGGGCAAAACTGTAATGCTGCCTGTAGCTGAACGCGGGCAGAGCGAAAAGGACCTGATGCATGGCCGAAACTGGCACCGTAAAATTCTTCAATACAGACAAAGGCTTCGGCTTCATCAAGCCAGACAATGGTGGCGCTGATATCTTTGTTCACATCTCTGCCGTACAGGCTTCTGGCCTGTCCGGACTTTCAGAAAATCAGAAAGTGAGCTTCGACACGGAACCGGATCGTCGCGGCAAGGGGCCGAAGGCAGTCAATCTGCAGATTGCTGGCTGACCCTAAAACGGCTTTCTTTTCTAGTTGAAGCCCGGCAGGAATGCCGGGTTTTTTTGTGCGGTCCCGCAGGCCTTAGAGCATTTCCAGGAAAAGTGGACCCCGGTTTTCCGTCCGGAAATGCGCCAAAACAAAGAGTTAGAGTGTTTTCGCGTTTCGAAGAAAAGCGGAAAAACTCTAATGGGCCGGCGCTCAGAGCCCCTTGAGATAGGGGTTGGTGAGCCGTTCCTCACCCAGCCGTCCACCCGGGCCATGGCCGCAGATGAAACCGACATCGTCACCCAGCGGCAGGAGCTTGTCGCGAATGGACGCCATCAATTGCTCGTGGTTTCCGCCCGGCAGGTCCGTGCGCCCCACCGATCCCGAAAACAGCACGTCGCCGACATGGGCGAAGTTCTGGTCGCGATTGTAATAGATGACGTGGCCGGGCGCATGGCCGGGGCAATGATAGACTTCGAAGACGTGGTCTCCAAAGGAAACCTTGTCGCCTTCCTTCAGCCATGTATCCGGCACGACATTCTTCATGCCGCTGATGCCGTATTTCTCCGCCTGCACCTCGATCCTCTCCAGCAGAGGCCGGTCATCCTCATGCGGCCCGATGACCGGCAAGGAAAGTTTCGCACGCAGTTCATCCGCACCGCCGGCATGATCGAGATGTCCGTGCGTCAGCCAGATTTCCTTCAGCGTGATGCCGTTTTCAGAGACGACCTGAAGAATGATGTCCACATCCCCGCCGGGATCGACAACGACGCCCTCCTTGGTGTCCTGATCGAACAGGATGGTGCAATTCTGCTCGAATGGCGTGACCGGAATAATGCCCGCCTGCAACTTTCCCATATCCTGTGTCTCCTGTCTGAAAGGTTCCGCCTCCTATAGCCCGCGACCGGTTGCGGCACAATGGCGACGAAAAGGCCTCCGCTTTCAGCGGCCCAGCCGTTCTAAAAATCACTATTATATACAGTGAGATAACAGGAAGTTTTTGGCTCTCGGCAGGAATTTCCGGCGAAAAATGTGGAACGCCCGGTTGGCTGCGACGTTCTAGCTCCAGTCTTAAAAGGAGTGAGACACATGGACAAGACGCTTAAAATGCTGATCGCTGGCGGCGCCTTCGCCTTGATGGCGGGCTATGCAAACGCCGCCATGGTCGCCACGACAGCATCGGATATTTCCGTTCGCTCAGGCCCCGGTGAAGACTATCCTGAAGTGGGTCTCGCCACCCGCGGCAGCAATGCGGTTCTGGATGGCTGCATGGAAGGCAGCAGCTGGTGCCGCATCGAAGTCAACGGTCTGCGCGGCTGGGCCCATGCGGACTACCTGAATGTCATGTATGAGGGCTCGCCGGTCATTCTCGAACAGCGCCGCTCGGAACTCAGCGTGCCGGTCGTGACATACGAAACGACCTCGAGCGTGCAGGCAGAACCCAATCCAGGCGACCCGAATCTCGGTCGCGTTGGTGAGGTCGATCCGCCGCAGTCGGTCATCACCTATATGGACGAGCACCCTGCCGACACCATCACCTATGACGGCGACATCGCCGTGGGCAGCGTTCTGCCCGCAGATACCCGTATGGTTGAAGTCCCTGACTATCAGTATCGCTATGTCCGCGTGAATGACGTACCGGTTCTCGTAGAACCTTCGACCCGTCGTATCGTCTACGTTTACCAGTAACATCGCCGTCACAGCAAAAAATGAAGGAGAGCGCGGAGTTTCCGCGCTCTTTTCTATTTCCGGTCAAGGCCACTCAGGATTCCAGTTGCACGCGCACCCGCGCCATATTATCCACCGCAACAGAAAATGATCGCGGCATTCTCCCGAGCGGACGCATTTTCGGCTATGTTTACAGAATATTGGCGCATCGACGCCTGTCGGCCTATGATCAGACAGCCGCAGAATATGAAGGAACCGCAGTGCCACCGCAATCGCTCAAAACCGCCGCCGCCAGGCAGACACCGGCACTCCCGAAGGTTGACGACGGCAAGATCGACTTCGATACGATCGAGGCGCTGTTTTTCGCCTATCGCGATTTCGTCTCGGACCCGGATGTCATTCTGTCGAAACTGGAATATGGGCGGGCGCATCACCGGGTGGTCTATTTCGTCAGCCGGCAGCCCGGCATGACGGTGGCGGATCTGCTCGACACGTTGCAGATCACCAAACAGAGCCTTGCCCGCGTTTTGAAACAATTGATCGACGACGGCTATATCCGCCAGATGGCAGGCCCGGAAGACCGCCGCCAGCGCAGGCTTTACCCCACGCTGACGGGCCGCGAACTGGCGCTGGCGCTGAGCGAGCCGCAATCGCGCCGCATCGACCGCGCCCTGGAAGGCCTCGGACCTGATGCCCGCGCCTGCGTGCGCAAATTCCTGGCGCAGATGCGCAGCCCGACAACGACGACGGCCGTGGAGGACGAGTGACGATGGCGACAGCACCGACAAAACGTCCACCGGCGGATGACGATGCGGCCCATCTCCTGATCGTCGACGACGACGCCCGCATTCGCGATCTCCTGCAGCGCTTTCTGGGCGACAAGGGTTATCGCATCTCCGTGGCGGCCGATGCGGCCGAAGCGCGGCGCAAAATGGTGGGCATCCGTTTCGATCTGCTCATCCTCGACGTGATGATGCCGGGCGAAAACGGGCTTTCGCTGACCCGCTCGCTGAACGAGGACAAATCCGTGCCGGTGATCCTTCTGACCGCCCGTTCGGAAGCGGATTCGCGCATCGCCGGGCTGGAGGCGGGAGCGGACGACTATCTCGCCAAACCCTTCGACCCGCGCGAGCTTGTCCTGCGCATCAACAATATCCTGCGGCGCAATACTTCGCCCGATACGCCCAAGATCGAACAGATCATGTTCGGCCCCTACAGCTTCTCCATTCCCAAAAAGGAATTGCGGCGCGGCCCCGAAACGATCCGCCTGACGGATCGCGAACAGGAGATCATGCTGCTTTTTGCGCTGCGCGCCGGCGATACCATTCCGCGCCACGAACTGGTGGAAGCGGAATCGGAAGTGGGCGAAAGAACCATCGACGTGCAGATCAACCGTCTTCGCCGCAAGATCGAGGACGACCCTGCCAATCCTGTCTATCTGCAAACGGTGCGCGGCATCGGCTACCGCCTGAGCGTGGACTGACGAGCACTCAACGAAGGGCGAACGCACGGCCATGGCGAGCCTCGATTTTCTCAGCACGGTCAAAAAAAGCGGCGCAGCCAAAGCCTGGCGCATGTCGGGCAGATGGCTGCGCCACTGGCTGCCAACCGGCCTTTATACCCGGTCGCTGCTCATCATCATCCTGCCGATGATCCTGCTTCAGGCCGTGGTCGCGGCCGTCTTCATGGAGCGCCACTGGCAGCTCGTGACCGAACGCCTCTCCGCCGCCGTAACGCGCGACATCGCCGCGATCATCGAGCTGCTGCAGACGGACCCGGAGGAAGACGACTATCAGCGCGTCATCCGTATCGCCCGCGACAAGCTGGATCTCAGCGTCTATATCGAACCGAAGACGGACCTGCCGGCCCCGAGACCCGAGCCGCTGTTTTCGATCCTCGACCGGATTCTCGCCGATCAGCTGACACAGCAGATCGGCAGGCCGTTCTGGATCGACACCTATGGCAACGGCTCGCTGGTGGAAATCCGCATCCAGCTCGAAGACAAGACCCTGCGCGTCTTCACCCGCCGCAGTTCGGCCTATGCTTCCAACACCCATATCTTCCTTGTCTGGATGGTCGGGGCATCGCTGGTGCTGATCGCCATTTCCATCCTCTTCCTGCGCGGACAGATCAAACCCATCGAAGCGCTCGCCAAGGCGGCCGAAAACTTCGGCAAGGGCCAGAAGATCAGCGGCTATTCCCCGCGCGGCGCGGACGAGGTGCGGCGCGCCGGCCTCGCCTTCATCCTGATGCGCGAGCGCATCGAGCGGCAGATGGAGCAGCGCACCGCCATGCTGAACGGCGTCAGCCACGACCTGCGCACCATCCTCACCCGCTTCAAGCTGCAACTGGCTCTCGCGGGCGACAATCCGGACCTCGAAGGGCTCGACAAGGATGTCGACGACATGCAGTCGATGCTGGAGGCCTATCTGACCTTCGCCCGCACCGATGTCGAAGAGGATGTCGGCACGCTGGAGCTTCCGGCGCTTCTTGAAAAAATCGGCCATGATTTCGAGCTGCACGGCAAGAAATTCAGCTACGAACTCTATAATATCGACAGGATCATCGCGCGGCCGAACGCACTGTCCCGGCTCGTCGCCAATCTGGCCGAAAATGCGCGGCGCTACGCCAGCAATCTCCACATCGACATCCGCAAGGCGCCACGCTCCATCATCATGACCTTTGACGATGACGGGCCGGGCATTCCGGAGAGTTCACGCGAGGATGTGTTCAAGCCGTTCTTCCGGCTGGACGAGGCGCGCAACCTCAATGCTTCGGGCACCGGCCTTGGCCTTTCCATCGTGCGCGATATCGCCCGCAGCCACGGCGGCGATGTGACGCTCGATGAAAGCCCGATGGGGGGATTGCGGGTAATCGTCAAAATTCCGGCTTAACGGCAGACCGGCCTTCAGCACATTTTCTCGCCGTTCGGCACCGGGCGCTCGACGGCGGCAAGCACGATATCGCCGTTGGCATCGGCAAAACCGAGCGTCAGCACCTCGGACCGGAAAGGGCCGATCTGGCGCGGCGGGAAATTCACCACGCCCAGAACCTGCCGGCCGACAAGGCTTTCCAGCGTATAATGCACCGTGATCTGCGCCGACGACTTCTTGACGCCGATCTCCGGCCCGAAATCGATCTTCACCTTGAAGGCCGGCTTGCGCGCTTCGGGAAAAGGCTCGGCCTCAATGATGGTGCCGACGCGGATATCGACCTTCTCGAAATCGGCATAGGAAATTTCACCGCTCATGGCATCAGCCCGCCAGCTCTTCAGCGCGCGTTTTCGCGGCAGCGACCGCCCGGTCGAACAGGGGCTGCATGCCGTCTTCGGCCATCAGCACGGACAGAGCCGCAGCCGTGGTGCCGCCCGGCGAGGTCACATTCTGGCGCAGGCGCGCCGCCTCGTCGGAAGACTGATGCAGCAGCTCGCCGGCACCGGCCACGGTTTCGCGCGCCAGACGCATGGCCACATCCGCGGGCAGACCGGCCTTGCGGCCGGCTTCGGCCATGCATTCCACCAGATAGAAGACATAGGCCGGGCCGCTTCCCGAAACCGCGGTCACCGCGTCGATATCGCTTTCGGCTTCCACCCATTCGACCGGGCCGCTGACTTTCAGCAGCCCGTCCACAACCGTTTTAAGCTCCGGCGTCACCAGCTCGTTGGCATAGGCTCCCGTTACGCCGCGCCCGACCATGGCCGGTGTGTTGGGCATGGCCCGCACGGCGGCAACCGCACCGAAATGCGAAACGAACGTGCCGATGGTGGTGCCCGCCGCAATCGAAACGACGACCGTATTCGGACCGAGCAGGGGTTTCAGCGAGGGCAGCACGGCTTCCATCATCTGCGGCTTCACCGCCACGAAAAGAATACCGGCCTTCACGCCCTCGGGCACGCTTTCACTGTGGGTGGCACCGGCTTCCGCAATCGTCGTCCGCATGGCGTCGGAAGGGCGCGGATCGAGGACAATGACCTGCGATCCCGGCACACCCTTTTTCAGCCAGCCTGAAAGCAGGGCACCGCCCATATTGCCGGCGCCCACCAGGACGAGCGGCCCGGAAGCCTTATACACCATCTTACGCTTCTCCGACGGTCTCGAACATGACCGCTTCGATTGCACTTTTCGCATCCAGCCCCGACCAGACGACGAACTGGAATGCCTGATAATATTGTTCGCAGGCCTCCAGAGCGCTGGAAAGCAGCACTTCCACCTGCTGGTTGTTCGGTTCAGCGCCGCCGGCCAGAAGCAGGGACTGGCGGAAGATCACCACATCCTCCTGCCGCCAAAGATCGAAATGCCCCATCAGCACCTGACCATTGACCTGCGACAGCAGGCGAATGACTTCGTTGACGCGCTGGTCCGGCACCTTGATGTCGAAGGCGCAGGCCAGATGCAGTGCCTCGAATTCTTCCATCCATGAAAAGGAGACGTGATAGTCGGCCCAGTGACCGGCGACGGTCATGGCGATCTCGTCTTCGCCCGAACGCTCAAACGACCAGTCGTTCGAGGCGGCGACAATCTCGATCATGTCCACGGGATTGGACTGACGCTCAATTTCAAATTCTATCAGACTCATGCGGCACCTTCTCAGCCGGTAGGAATGTCCTGTTTTGAACGCCGGGCACAAAACGCACATACAAACCGGGATAAACATTTGAGACGATTGCCCGACACCACCAGAATTACGCATTCACCCTGTCTGGAGCTTACCAGGTCTTTTCGAATCATCATTTAAAATCAGTGTATAATGGCCGAGTCCTGCTGCCACCCCTTCCCCGCCATTTTTGCTTTTTGAACAGTGGATATCTCCTCCCCCATCACCTCAGGCGAGATACATAAGCGACTCTGCCGATTGCGTTTTTTGGAAGTGTCCACAGGCCTAAAAAATTCGTGTCGAAGGCCCGTTTTTCGCAACCGGGAGTGATTTCGGGCAGAACGCGCCGAAAAACAAAAAGTCCCGGAATCGCAAGCGATCCGGGACCCTTCAGAAAAAGTGCTGAAAAAATCAATCCTTGGCGGCAGAAAGCTTCGCTTCCAGAGCCTCGATGCGCGCGCGCAGCGCGTCGTTTTCATCCCGCGCCTGAATGGCCATTTCACGCACCGCATCGAATTCCTCACGCCGGACGACATCGAGGCTGTTCAGCCAGCGATCCGCCTGAGCGTGAAAAGCGGCTTCGGCTTCCTTGCGCACACCCTGCGCCGCGCCGGCCGCATCGGTCATCAGCTTGGCGAATTCATCCAGAAAACGGTTGGTGCCTGTCGTGCTCATGGCGCTTGTCCTTCGTCGGTTCAGGGGCATCGTCTTGCCCGCTGTTGCTAGCCTTCAGGTAGGCACTCCACCGCCGGCTTGCAAGCAAAATCGAAAAATCGCAACCGCTTGCATCGACCCTGGCATCTTAAGTCGCAGCTTGAAGAATCACCTTGACCGCCGCCACCGCAATCGCCATTTTCCTTGGCGTCAGGGAGACCGGTGAGCATCATCGCCCGGCCCCTTGAGGCAATGGATCCTTCCGTTGTCCGCCCAGCAACGATGACGGAATATATACGGATTGTTAGCCGCTCCCACCCAACTCGCCATCATGCCCTTCCCGAATATCGATCCGGTGGCGCTGTCCATCGGTCCTCTGGCGATCCATTGGTACGGCATTGCCTATGTCGCGGGCATCATGCTCGGCTGGTTTTATGCCCGCCGCCTCGCCCGCACGGATCGTCTGTGGCCGAACGACACCTCGCCGATCTCGGCGCAGCATCTTGACGATTTCATCCTCTGGGCAGCCGGCGGCATCGTGCTTGGCGGGCGCATCGGTTACATCCTGTTTTACGATATGGCAGCCGTCGCCGCCAATCCCATCAGGGCGATCGAGATATGGAATGGCGGCATGTCGTTCCATGGCGGCCTGATCGGCACCACCATCGCCATGATCCTTTTCGCCCGCAAGAACGGCATTCCGGTCTGGAGCATGTTCGACGTCGTCGCCGCCGTCGCGCCCATCGGCCTGCTGTTCGGACGCATCGCCAATTTCATCAATGGCGAATTGTGGGGCCGCATCGCCGATATGCCATGGGCAGTCGTTTTCCCGACGGGCGGCCCCTTTGCGCGGCACCCGAGCCAGCTTTATGAAGCCGGCCTCGAAGGCCTCGTGCTCGTCATCGTCCTGGCAATCGCCATCTATGCCTTCAGGGCGCTGAAGACACCCGGCGTCGTCACCGGCATCTTCGTCTGCGGTTACGCGCTGTCGCGCATCTTCGTGGAATTCTTCCGCGAGCCGGACGCCCAGATCGGTTATCTCGCCGGCAACTGGCTCACCATGGGCATGGTGCTCTCCACACCCATGTTCGCTCTCGGCCTCTGGGCGGTTCTGCGGGCGCGCAGCGCGGCAAAAAGCGCCTGAGCGGTATGATTGCCCATGACGACACCGCTCGCGCAACGCATCAAATCACTTATCCGGCTCAACGGTCCGCTCAGCGTTACCGACTTCTTCTCGCTCTGCCTCGCTGATCCGGAACACGGTTACTACAGAAGCCGCGAGCCCTTCGGCCGTTCGGGCGATTTCATCACCGCGCCTGAAGTCAGCCAGCTTTTCGGCGAAATGCTCGGCGTTTTCGTGGTCCATGCCTGGCAAAGGCACGGCGCCCCCATGGAAACGCAGCTGGTGGAAATCGGCCCCGGCCGCGGCACCATGATGTCGGACATGCTGCGCGTCATCCGCCGCATCGCACCGCCGCTTTACGAGACGATGCGGGTGCATATGGTCGAAACCAGCCCCCGCCTTTCCGCCATCCAGAAGGAAACGCTGGCCGCACATACGGACAGGCTGACCTGGCACGACAGTTTCGACGACGTGCCGGAAGGTTTCCTGCTGCTTGTCGCCAACGAGCTGTTCGACGCCATTCCGATCCGGCAATTCGTCAGGACACCGCAGGGTTTCCGCGAAAGGGTCGTCAGCCTCGATGCCAATGATGAACTTGTGTTCTCGACCGGGCTTGCCGGCATAGACCCCGCCTTGCTGCCGCCGCAGCCGGAGCGGCAGCCGATTGGCGCCATATTCGAGATTTCGCCTGCCCGCGAAGCTGTGATGACCGCCATCTGCCAGCGCCTCTCTGCCCATGGCGGCACGGCGCTCGCCATCGATTACGGCCATCTGGTCGGCAGCTATGGCGATACTTTGCAGGCCATGCGCAACCACGCCTTCGACCCGGTGCTTGCGCATCCTGGCGAAGCCGACCTCACTAGCCATGTCGATTTCGAAAGCCTCGTCAAAACGGCCGAAGCGACCGGCGTGCATGTCAATGGCACCCTGAGGCAGGGCGACTTTCTCTATGGCCTCGGCCTCAAGGAGCGTGCGGCCGCACTTGCCGCCAAGGCCACGCCCGACCAGACGCTGGAAATTGCCGAAGCGGTGAACCGCCTCGCCGGCGAAGGCGCCGGCAAGATGGGGGAACTTTTCAAGGTCATCGCCGTTTCCAGTCCCGCGCTTCATCTTTTGCCGTTTCGCGCGGTGGATTGACAGCGCAATAACCTCTGGGCCAACATCGCCGCGACACACGAAGCAGGTACACTGCATCACACACGCCGCGCAACGCCGCGGCAACCGGAAACATCTCGCTAACCGTACCTCACTGGCCAAGAGCGATATTCTCCAAGGAACTCCCGCACCATGCAGAACGCAACGCTGCCGCTCCCCATCCAGAGTCCCCTGCTCGCCGACTATAGCAAACAACGCATCCGTCACGGTTTTTTCACCCGGCAGGGCGGCGTCTCGGAGGGGCTTTATCAGGGCCTCAATGTCGGTCTCGGCTCGCATGACGAGCCCGAACGGGTACAGGAAAACCGCCGTCGCGTGACGCAATGGTTCGGCCTCTCGACGGAACGCCTCGCCACCGTCCATCAAATCCATTCCCCCGACGTCCTCGTCGTCGATGCAACCTATGACGGCAGCCGCCCGCAGGCCGATGCCATGGTAACGGCGACACCGGGTTTCGTGCTTGGCGTGCTCAGCGCCGATTGCGGCCCGATCCTGTTTGCCGATGCGGAAGCGGGCGTCGTGGGTGCGGCCCATGCCGGCTGGAAGGGCGCGCTCTTCGGCGTGCTCGAAAACACCATCGAGACCATGACGAAGCTCGGCGCCAGCCGCGAGCGCATCGCCGCTTCGCTCGGCCCCTCCATCAGCCAGAGCAATTATGAGGTCGGGCCGGAATATGTGGCACGCTTCACCGATATCGATCCGGCCTATGCGGATTATTTCGCCGAAACGGAAAAGCAAGGACACGCATTGTTCGACCTCAAGCAATTCACCATAGACCGGCTGACGAAAGCCGGCGTGAAAGCCGAAAATCTCGGCCTCTGCACCTATCCCGACGAACATCGCTTCTATTCCTACCGCCGCACCACCCACCGCGCCGAACCCGATTATGGCCGGCAGATTTCCGCAATCGCACTTCTGGAGGACTGACATGGCCCTGCATTTCGAGCTTACGGAATTCGATGCCCGCCGCGAGCGGCTGCTCGCGAAAATGGCTGAGGAGAAGCTGGACGCCCTTCTGCTTTTCGCGCAGGAAAGCATGTATTGGCTGACCGGCTATGACACGTTCGGCTACTGTTTCTTCCAGACGCTGGTGGTCAAGTCGGATGGCTCCATGACGCTGCTGACCCGCTCGGCGGATCTGCGCCAGGCCCGCAATACTTCCATCATCGAGAATATCCTGATCTGGGTCGACCGGCCCAATGCCGACCCGACGCTCGATCTCAAGAACCTGCTGAGCGATCTCGACCTGCTCGGCGCAAAGATCGGCGTCGAATACGACACGCATGGAATGACCGGCCGTGTCGCCCGCCTGCTGGACAACCAGCTCGCCAGTTTCTGCCAGATGAGCGACGCTTCCTATCTGGTCAGCGCGCTCAGGCTCGTCAAAAGCCCGGCCGAGATCGCCTGCGCCCGCAAGGCGGGCCAACTGGCCGATGCGGCGCTGGATGCGGCGCTGCCGCTCATCAGGCCCGGCGCCGACGAAGCCGCGATTCTCGCGGCAATGCAGGGAGCGGTTCTGGCCGGCGGCGGCGATTATCCCGCCAATGAATTCATCATCGGTTCCGGCGCTGATGCGCTGCTGTGCCGTTACAAGGCCGGCCGCCGCAGGCTCGACGCCAAGGACCAGCTGACGCTGGAATGGGCCGGTGTCAGCGCCCATTATCATGCCGCCATGATGCGCACGGTGGTGATCGGCGAACAGGATTTCCGTCAGAAGGAGCTTTACAGCGCCTGCCTGCAAAACCTCACCGCCATCGAGGAGGTGCTGCGGCCCGGCAAGACCTTCGGCGATGTCTTCGACGTCCATGCCCGCGTGATGGATGAACGCGGATTGACCCGTCATCGGCTGAACTCCTGCGGTTATTCGCTGGGCGCGCGCTTCTCCCCATCCTGGATGGAGCACCAGATGTTCCACGCCGGCAATCCGCAGGAGATCACCGCCGACATGACGCTCTTCGTGCATATGATCGTGATGGATTCCGATTCCGGCACGGCCATGACGCTCGGCCAGACCTATCTGACCACGGACGGCGCGCCTGAGCCGCTCTCAAGCCACAACCTCGATCTTCTCACAGCTTAAATCGCCGCCGGGTTTGACAGAGCGGGAAAACCGCCCTTACATTGCGCCACCTTGGGCAAGAAGGAGCGGAACATGAGAGGGAAAATCGCATGAGCCGGACGGGGTTCACCCCCCTTTTTCCGGCCATCATCGTTCCAGCGCTGGTGCTCGCCCTGTCAGGCTGCAACACGACGGAAGCGCTGACACCGCAGGTGGATGTCGGCCATAACACCTCGCAATCGACACCCGTGACCCAGGGCGATCTCGACCAGATGGCCGCCGCCGCCGACCGCGCCCCCACGGGCGCTCCGGCAACCGCAACATCCGTTCCGGCCTATGCACCGCAAAACTCGTTGCAGGCGCAGGCACAGGCGCTGTCCAACGGCAGCCAGTATGGCGAGCCGCTTCGCCAGAACCAGACCGCAGCCCAGCCCCCCGCTGCCGCTCAACCCGCACCCTCACAGCAGACGGCATCGCTTGCGCCCGCGGCCTCCGGTAACTCCATCCGCTTCCTGCCGATCATCGGAGCGCCGGTTCAGGCGGTCACGCCGCTGTCGCGCCAGCTCGGGGCCGAAGCGCGGGCGAAGGGGCTGACCATTCGAGCCTCCAACGACAATTCCGCCGAAAATATCCTGAAGGGATATTTCTCCGCCTTCGCCGATGGCAGCAAGGTCAACGTCGTCTACGTCTGGGACATTCTGGACGCCAATGGCGTGCGGCTTCACCGCCTGCAGGGGCAGGAAACGGTGGCGGCAAAAGGCAGCGATCCATGGGCTGCGGTGACCGACAGGGTCATGCAGGATATCGCTGCAAAAACGCTCAATGATTATTCGTCATGGAAGCAATCTCAACGGGGATGAGGTGAAACGACGGGAGAAGTCACAGAGATTTCACGAAAATCATTGCGAAAGCGCGGAGTCCTCTTGCAATCGGAAGCAACAGCGCTATTAAGGCGCGCATGGCAACAAGGCGTATCCGGCAAAGGCTTTTCAGCCGGATGTTCCTCCCCTTGAACGACGCTTGGTTACGGTGGATTGAGCCCCGTGACGCAAGGCGATGGCATGGAAACAGGCGGCCGCAATGAAGGTTTTCGCAGGCAATTCGAACCGGCACCTTGCCGAAGCGATCTGCAAGTATCTTAACGTTCCTCTCGGAAATGCCACTGTAAAGCGGTTTGCTGACCAGGAAATATTCGTAGAAATCAGCGAGAACGTGCGCGGCGAAGACGTTTTCATCGTCCAGTCCACCTCCTTCCCGGCAAATGATCATCTGATGGAACTTCTCATCATGATCGACGCCATGCGCCGTTCCTCGGCCAAGCGCATTACCGCGGTGCTTCCCTATTTCGGTTACGCCCGCCAGGACCGCAAGGCCGGCCCCCGCACCCCGATTTCCGCCAAGCTTGTCGCCAATCTGATCACCGAAGCCGGCGCCGACCGCGTTCTTACCCTCGATCTCCATGCCGGCCAGATCCAGGGCTTCTTCGATATCCCCACCGACAATCTCTTCGCTGCGCCCATTCTCGCCCGCGACGTGAAGGACCATTACGACACCAACAATGTCATGGTCGTTTCGCCTGACGTCGGCGGCGTGGTCCGCGCCCGTGCACTTGCCAAGCGTCTCGACTGTCTTCTGGCCATCGTCGACAAGCGTCGTGACCGTCCGGGCGAATCCGAAGTCATGAACGTCATCGGCGATGTCTCCGGCAAGGACTGCATCCTCATCGACGATATCGTCGATTCCGGCGGCACGCTCTGCAACGCCGCCGAAGCGCTGCTGAAAAAGGGCGCCACCAGCGTTACCGCCTATATCACCCACGGTGTGCTTTCCGGCGGCGCGGTGGCCCGTGTCGCCTCCTCGAAGCTGCGAGAACTCGTCATCACCGACAGCATCCAGCCGACCACAGGTGTCCAGTCCGCGCATAATATCCGCGTGGTCAGCACCGCAGGCCTGCTCGGCGAGGCAATCAACCGCACCGCGCAGGAACAGTCGGTTTCCGGCCTGTTCGACTGAGCAGCTGCGAAAATCTCGGCAATCACTCTGGGCCTTGCCGAATTGCCGCCCGGTTTAGATTTTCGGGCAGGTGGCGGTTCGCCTTGAAATCGCTGATTCCCTCGACGTTATCCTCGGCCCTTTGCCGAGGATCTAGTCACGTTGAATAAAATAAATAGGTCGCAAATCCTCGCGACAAGCACGAGGATGACGCGAGAGTATCTGGCGCGCTTCGCCATTCACCTCATTGACGCGAACTCGGAAGTTCCTCTCAAGACGATGCCGCACCCGCATCCGGCGGCCGTTGCAGACGAGAAGCTGCAGCCTTGATTTTCGGCCACCAGCGCCGAACCCGGGTCAGGACGGCATGGCGACCATTACGCCATATGCTGACCGCATCGGCTGTGACCGCATCGCCGGTAAACAGATGGCGATGACGCCCGATCACCAGCGCCCGGTAGAGAAACAGGGTCGTGAGGGCGGAAAACAGAATGGACATCACCACATCGCTGAGGAAATGCCCGCCGGCCGCGATGCGCAAACCGGACATGAGGACGATCATGCCGGCGGCAATACTTCCCATCACCAACCGTCCACGCCGTTGCAGCCGGGGCCAGACGAGCACACAGAGCGGCAGGAAGAAACTGGCGATCAGCGCGGTTTCGCCGGAGGAAAACGAACAGTTCGAATAACATTGCGCACTATACTGGAAAGGCGGCGTGAAAAGCTGCTGCCCGCCGAATTCGGTGACGCTGAACGGGCGCGCGCGACCGATAGTCGCTTTCAGCACACCATTGACGAGAAGCCCGGCACAGAGGATCACCGGCCCGCACAGGAAGGCCCAGACCCGCCAGCCGGTTCGCTGCAGAGTGCCCAGCCGAAGATTGCCGACGAGGATCACGAAAGCCAGAAGGGTGGCAAGCTCCGTGCCTTCGCGCAGCGTATCCCGCAGCCATTCGGGAAACGGCTCACGACCGGACCATGGCTGCTCGACGGGCGAGAAAAACAGGGCGGAGAAGCCGAGATCGATGGACGGAAAGGTGGCGAACAGGATGACGAGCGCCAAAGTGGCGAGCGTCACCCAGATCGTGATCCGCATATGCGAAAGATCATTGTCCATTGCTGCCCTCCGGCATGCATCGCGGCAGCAGGCTCCAGAGGCCGATTTCCCGGCCCTCGAGAAAACCCGGCCCGGCGGTCCAGCGCACGACCGGTGCCTCGCCGGCAAGGCAGGCCGGCAGGCCATCCGCACTCGCCAGAAACAGCGGATTTTTCGCCTCGCCGGGTTTCAGCGGATAAAGAAGCGCATAGTGGCTGGACGGCACGCCGGTTTCGGGCAATGCGCGCGTCATTACCTGCTTCTCATCCCGGAGCTGATAAAAAAGCTCGGCGAGTATCGAACGATCGGTAGCGACGATGGCGTCCGCGCCCGCCTCGCGCGCCCGTAACAGGCCGGTCGACACCAGCTCGGCGCGCCCGAGATATCGCGCCATCGCCAGTTCACCTTTCGGCAGACGCAATTGCGTTCCGGCAATGGTCATCAGCGGCAGCGCGACGGCCACGATGCCGCCGAGCACAAGAGTGGACACAATGAGCCAGCGCCGCGACGCCAGGACCGGCACCGCCAGAAGCACGCCGGCCGCATAGGCGCCGACCGCCCAGTTGGCGAGCGCCCGCGACATCAGGCCCTGCGCGGTGATCAGGAGAACGATGGGCACTGAAAGGGCGACCAGCGCCCGGGTTTCAGCAGTCTTCGCACGGATGGTTGCGACGATCATGCCGACAAAAACGAAGGGCCCGACCACGCCCGCCTGCGAGAAAAAGAACTCCAGCGCCGAACCGATCTTCAGCTGCACGCCATGCCAGTTGGCATTGTCAGCCGTATGGCGCGCGGTCATGAAGTCATGCGCAGCGTTCCACCACAGATTGGGGGCGATGACGGCAGCGCAGACGAGTGCAGCAATCGCCGCATCACGCAGCCGGATGCGCCATGCCTCGCAAAGCCAGCCGGCGGCGATGAAGCAAGGCAGAAAATAGATCATCGCATATTTCGACATCAGCCCGAGGCCGAAGCACAGACCGAGGGCGATGCTCCAGCCATACGCCGCCCTGCCCTCGCTGCGGGCCAGCGCAAGCTTCCGCACGCAGATCATCGACAGCACGATGAACAGCATCATCGGCGTATCGGTCGAGATCAGCAGGCTGCCGAGCGTCACGGCCGGCAAGGTCAGATAGATAAGAGCGGCCAGGGATGCCAGCCTGATATCATAGATCATGCGGCCGAGCGCAAGGATGGCCGCCGCCGCAACGCCATGCACCACGGGTGCGGCCAGCCGCACCTGAAAAGTCCCTTCGCCGCCGCCCAGAATGGTTGCCGCGCGGATAAGCCAGCCGATCAGGGGCGGCTTGGAATAGGCGCCGAGCGCCATTTCCCTGCCCCATAGCCAATATTGCGCCTCATCGACGAAGAGGTCGGTGCGGTTGAAGGCGAGCCCAAGGACGCGCAGCGCCGTCACGAGGACGATCGCTGAAAACGCGAATGTCAGCCATCGGCGCTCATCGCTTGCCTGCGCATAAGGCAGGGCCGCCGCGTCATGCATGCTGGCGGCGTTCTGCATGGATCAACCAGAGATTTCGGGCATAGATGAACAGGCCGGAGGCCTGTCCCAGAATAAAGACCGGATCACGCCGCCAGATGGCATAGGACAGCAGCACCAGACCGCCGAGAACGGAAAAATACCAGAAGGCCACCGGAATGACCGAGCGGTTGGCCCGTTCCGAGGAAATCCATTGAACCAGAAAACGCATGGTAAACAGTATCTGGCCCATGAAGCCGGTGCAGACCCACAGAAATTCCTTCCAGCTGTTCACATGCAGCATGGACCATAAAGCCGGTGCATTCACGGCAATGTCTCCGTTTTGAAAGTTTCAGCCCAGCTTGACCGCTTGCGCCGGCGCAGCAGCCAGGCGACGCCGATCAGATCGTGGATGCCGACAAGCGCGCGGCCGATATTGGTGTAGTGGGAATTTCCGTGCAGCCGCGCCCGGTGCGTGACGTCGACATGGGCGACCTGCCAGCCGTCGCGATTGAACAGCGCCGGGAAATAGCGGTGGTGGTGATCGAAATAGGGCAAGGCGAGATAGGCGTCGCGGCGGAAGGCCTTGAGGCCACAGCCGGTATCGCGCGTGCCGTCCTTCAAGATCCGCGCCCGAAGCCCGTTGGCGAAGCGGGAGGAAAGGCGTTTTCCAAGCGTATCACGCCGGCCGACGCGCTGGCCGGCCACGAGGCCAAGCCGGCTCGGCGCATTGGCGGAGAGAAGCGGCGCAAGAAGGGCCGGCAGATTGTCCGGCGGGTTCTGCCCGTCTCCGTCAAGCATGCAGATGACCGGCGCACGCGCCGCCTGCACACCGCTGTGGATCGCCGCCGACTGGCCGCCCTGGCGGTCGTGCCGGACGAGCCGCAGCATCGGATAACGATCGCCAAGCGCAAGCACCGCATCGACCGTGCCGTCGGACGATGCATCGTCCACGACCACGATCTCAAAGGCGCCGACCGGCTGGCAGGCGGCAACGATCTCAGCCACGAGCGTTTCCACACTCGCTTGCTCATTGTGCATGGGCACGACAACGGCGAAATCCGGCCTCGGTCTCACGCTGGCTCCGTCGTATCCGTCCGCATTCAGTCCGCAGACATCATTGATAGTGGCGAGAGAAGGAGCGCGAAAAGCTTGCATGAACATGAACAGCCGTTGAACTTCACCCGATATGCGCCCGTTCTGTTGCAGTTTTATTACGGGAAACGTGTCAGTGGCGGCCGGCAATTTTCTCACGGTATGCGGGAAATAATCGTACCATTCGCAGGGCTTTTAACGCGACCGTAAACAATTGTTGCGACGCTGCGGCAACGTTTTTTGGGGGGAGGAAACAGGATGCCGGGTGCAAATCCGACTGCTGTCAAAGCTAAATCATTGTCGATCAAGGCCAAATTCGCAGCGCTCGTCACGGGCGCGACGCTGGTTTCATGCCTGTCCGTGGGGTTGTTGTCCTACGAGATGGGCAAATCGGGCCTGATCGATGCCAGCAAAATCAGGCTCGAAACGGTTGCAAGCAACCAGTCCAAACAGCTTGATGCCTATACTTTGCGTGTCGAACAGAGCATTTCCGAGCTGTCGCAAAATGCCGCGATCGCCCAGGCGCTGGAAACCATGACCAATGTGGTGCCGACGGAAAAGGACGCGATCATCCAGGCGTTTCGTCGCGAGGGCGTCTCCGAGGAGGAGCGCGCCTCCTTCAACGGCGAAGGGTTGCGGCTGCTTTATGCCATCCGCCACGCCACCATCAACTCCACCATCGCCAGCGTCTGGCGCAACACCCGGGTCAGCGACATCTATGTGATCGACAAGACCGGCCTCATTATCTACACCGTCACCAAGGGGAAGAACTTCCTGACCAGCGTGACGGAACCGCAGAACGCAGCGATCAAGGAACTGTTCGAGCGCATCGAAGCCGGCAAGGACGGCGTCGTCAGCACCACCGGCTTCAGCGGCGGCGCCGATGATTCGGCCATGATCGGCATGCCGCTCGCCGTCTCCAACTGGGGCCAGCTCCAGCGCAAGGGCGCCGTCATCATGCGCGTCGCCGCCGATCGCGTCGGTGCCGTGGTGACGCCTGAGGAAACCGGCAAGACCATCGATGACGCCGTTCTTCTGAACGCCGACGGCAAACGCCGGGCCGGCGTTCTTTCGGGCGGCGCGGATGCCGCCGTTTCCGAAAGCCTCGCGGCTCTTTCTAGCGCAAATACCGCCGGAACGGTGATGGCGCAGACGCCCGCGGGCAACATCTTCTATGCCTATCGCCCGGTCTCGGTCTTCGGACAGAAACATCTTCTGGCCATCGGTCAGCAGGAGAGCAAGGTTCTCGCCGCCGCCAACGATCTCGCCTTCTGGGCGACGCTTGCGACACTGGCCGTCCTTGCGATCATGACGCTGATCGGCATTTTCGTTTCCGCGAGCCTCACCAAGCCGCTGACCGGCCTTGCCGGGCTGATGGAACGCCTGAACGGCGGCGAAAACAACATAGAGATCAAAGCCGTTTCCCGTGGCGACGAGATCGGCACCATGGCACGCGCACTGGAATCCTTCCGTCAGGGCATTCTGGACAAGCAGCGCATGGAAGCCGAATCCCATCGCAAGAGCGAAGAGCTGGACGAAGAACGCGCCCAGCGGGAGATGGAAAAGGCAAGAAGCGCGAAGGAACTGGAAGAAGCTGTCGATGCACTTGCCACCGGCCTTGCCAATCTGGCGGCCGGCAGGCTCGATCTCCGCATCGAAAAATCCTTCGTGCCGTCGCTCGATCATCTGCGCATCGACTTCAACAACTCCATGGCGGGGCTGGAAGCGACGATCTCCAACATCGGCGAAAGCGCCAATGCCATCCGTTCCGGCTCCGGCGAGCTGAAAAGCGCATCGGAAGACCTGTCGCGGCGCACCGAACGCCAGGCCGCAGCCCTCGAGGAAGCGGCAGCGGCGCTGGGAGACATGACACAGGCCGTCAATCTCTCGCTGTCGCGCTGCAATGTCGCCGTCGAGGCGACGGCGGGCACGATGCAGGACGCCCACAAGTCCACGGCCGTCGTGAAAGACGCGATCGTGGCGATGGAACGCATCGAGACCTCGTCGGCCAAGATCCGCCAGATCATCGACGTCATCGACCAGATCGCCTTCCAGACCAATCTTCTGGCGCTGAATGCCGGTGTGGAAGCCGCGCGCGCCGGCGAGGCCGGCAAGGGTTTTGCCGTGGTGGCGCAGGAAGTTCGCGAACTCGCCCAGAAATCGGCAGCCGCCGCCCGGGACATCACGACGCTGATCGCCACCTCGGCGGGCGACGTGGAAAGCGGTGTGGCGCTGGTGCTGAAGACCGGTGAAAGCCTCGAGCAGATCCAGAAACGCATCCAGTCGGTCAACGACCAGATCGGCGAAATCGCCACCGCATCGCGCGAACAGTCCGGCCGCCTCAGCGAGATCAATGCCTCCGTCAACGAACTCGACCATGTAACGCAGCAGAATGCGGCCATGGTGGAGGAAACGACGGCGGCAGCCTTCTCGCTGTCCAGCGAGGCGGACGGCCTGACTGAACAGGTGGGGCAATTCTCCGTCGGCGGCGCCCGCCAACGGGAACAGCGTTACGCGGCATAAACCGCAACGAAAAAAGGCCGGAGGCAAAACCTCCGGCCTTTCTGTTTGAAGCCGGGCTCCCAGGGGCCAAAGCCCCTGGGAACACGCCGGCGATCTGGCACCACAGCCCCTCGCCGGCTTCCGGGGAGGACCTCAGAAGAAACCAACCTTGTTCGGGCTGTAGGAAACGAGCAGGTTCTTGGTCTGCTGGTAGTGGTCGAGCATCATCTTGTGGGTCTCGCGACCGATGCCCGACTGCTTGTAACCGCCAAAGGCCGCACCCGCCGGATAGACGTGGTAGCAATTGGTCCACACGCGGCCCGCCTCGATACCACGACCGGCGCGATAGGCGATATTGGTATCGCGGCTCCAGACGCCGGCACCCAATCCGTAAACCGTGTCATTGGCGATTTCGAGCGCCTCTTCCACCGTCTTGAAGGTGGTGACGGAAACGACAGGACCAAAGATTTCCTCCTGGAAAATCCGCATCTTGTTGTTGCCCTCAAAGACGGTCGGCTGGATGTAATAACCGTCCTTCAGGTCGCCCGTCAGCGTCTTGCGGTCACCGCCGGTCAGAACCTTGGCGCCTTCCTTCTTGCCGATGGCGAGATAGCTCATGATCTTGTCGAACTGTTCCTGCGAGGCCTGCGCGCCCAGCATGGTCGACGGATTAAGCGGATCGTCCTGGCTGATGGCCTGAACCCGCTTGATCGCCTTTTCCATGAAGCGGTCATAGATCGATTCATGCACCAGCGCACGCGAGGGGCATGTGCAGACCTCACCCTGGTTCAGCGCGAAGAAGGCGAAACCTTCAAGCGCCTTGTCGAGGAAGGCATCGTCTTCGTTCATCACGTCGGCAAAGAAGATGTTCGGCGACTTGCCGCCCAGTTCCAGCGTGATGTTGGTGACGTTGTCGGCCGCATAACGCATGATTTCCTTGCCGACCGAGGTGGAACCGGTAAAGGCGATCTTGGCGATGCGGTTGCTCTGCGCCAAGGGCTTGCCGGCTTCAAGGCCCGTGCCGTTGACGATGTTGAGGACGCCGGGCGGCAGAAGATCTTCGATCAGTTCCATCACGATGAGAATGGAGGCAGGCGTCTGTTCCGCCGGCTTCAGCACCACGCAATTGCCGGCGGCAAGCGCGGGTGCCAGTTTCCAGGCGGCCATGAGGATCGGGAAGTTCCACGGAATGATCTGGCCGACGACGCCGAGCGGCTCATGGAAGTGATAGGCGACGGTATCGTTGTCGATTTCACCGATCGTGCCTTCCTGGGCGCGGATGCAGCCCGCGAAATAACGGAAATGGTCGATGGCGAGCGGAATATCCGCATTGGTGGTCTCGCGCAGCGGCTTGCCATTATCCCAGGTTTCGGCCCGGGCGATGAGATCGAGATTGTCTTCGATGCGCTGGGCAATCTTGAGCAGGATGTTGGAGCGCTCGGTAACGCTCGTCTTGCCCCATTTGTCGCGAGCCTTGTGGGCGGCATCCAGCGCGAACTCGATGTCGGATGCATCCGAGCGCGGCACTCCGCAAATCTTGTGGCCGGTGACCGGAGAGAGATTGTCCATGTAGCGGCCGGATTTCGGCTCCACCCATTTGCCGCCAATGTAATTGCCGTATTTCAGCTTGAAGGGCGCTTCGCCCGCTTTCTGCTGAACCTGAATGTTCATGATTTCATCCTCCCTGATGAAAACGATCCGCAGCGGATCGCATGGGAGGAAGGTGGGCCTAGATGGCGCGGTCCGGTAGAGGGGCGGCGCGGTTCCGCAGCGCACATTGTCTCACATCTGCGACAAAGGCGCGTCGATCCGGCATGATTGGCCGGATCGCACCGCGTAAACCTCAATGCACGTCGAATTTCTTCATCTTGCGGTGAAGCGTGGCGCGGCTGATGCCGAGCAGCGAAGCTGCCTGCGTGACATTGCCGTTGGTGCGCGACAACACGCGCCGCAGCGCCGAACGTTCCGCTTCCGCAAGGTCGGAACCGCCATCGTGGCGCTGTTCCTGAAGAATATCGGCGGCGGGCAGTCCCTGCGCGATCCGGGCATCGTCCAGTTTCAGCGCAAGGCGTGCGGCGCGGGTCGCACCCAGCACCAGATCGTCCTGATCGACAGCCAGCAGCGCAAGCGCCGCGCCAAAACCGCTCGGCACGACAACGATGCGCGCACCCGGAAAGGCACGGCGGAAAAGATTGCCCTCGATGCGCTGCGCCGCATCCTTCACCGCTTGGGTGACGAAGGAGAAGGTCATCTCGTTGATGTCGTCGCGGCAGGTGGAAATATCGAGTGCGCCCGTCACCCGGCCGGTATGGTCGCGGATGGGGGCCGTGGTGCAGCAGAGTTCGGTATTCGACGTGAAGAAATGCTGGTCGCGATAGACCACCACCGAGCGCTCGTCCACCAATGCCGTGCCGATGCCGTTGGTGCCCACGCTCTCTTCGCTCCAGACAGCCCCGGACCAGAGGCCGAGCGCCCGGAAATCACGATCATCGCCCGAGGCGCCGCGCCGCTCCAGCGCAACGCCCTGCGCGTCGGTCAAGAGCAGGCAGCAGCCGGATTTACCGACACTTTGGAAAATACGGTCGAGTTCATCCGTGCTTTCGGCAATCAGGCCGGCCGCACTTTCACGGGCGCGGCGGAATTCATATTCGCTGAGAAAGATCGGCTTGCGATTTTCCTCCGGTGCAAGATGATGTTTGACCATGCAGCGACGCCAGGAGGCGACAATCGGAGAACTTGCTGCGGCGGAACGATGGCGCGCGGTTTCATACACGCGTTCCGCATGGGCGATGTCTGTCGGCATACGCTCCTCCCAAAGCTTTTCGGCGATGGTGCGCTGGAAGCGGTCATGTTTCAACAAAAAACTTCGCGACCGGCATTGCCGGGCGCAGCAGCGGGCAACAGCAGACTATCGGGCCGCTTTGAAATAACGCCGGCCGGCGGTCACGTCCGTTTCATCCTCGGCCGAGAGGAACGTATCGTCCACGAGATTGGCGATGGAGGTCAGCGGGCCGGGCTTGCCGAAAAAGAAGCCCTGCACCTGCAGGCAGCCTTCACGCCGCAGGAATTCGACATGGGCCTTCGTCTCGACCCCTTCCGCCAGCACCGGAATATTGAGGCTGTGCGCCAGAATGAGTGTCGAACGCACGATCGCCTCCGACTGCACATTGGTCGACAGGCCATCGATGAAGGCGCGGTCGATCTTGATCTTGTCGAAGGGGAAACTCTGCAGTGTCGAAAGCGAGGAATAACCCGTGCCGTAATCGTCCATGGCGATCTTGACGCCAAGCGCCTTGAGTTTGCGGATGGTGAGGAGCGCGTGGCGATGGTCGGCGATGATGCTACCTTCGGTGATTTCCAGCTCGAGCCTTTCCGGCGCAAGCCCTGTCTCGGCGAGGATTTTCTCGACCTTTTCGGGGAAATCATTATCCGCAAGCTGCTGCGGCGCGACGTTTACGGCGATGGCGAGCGATTTTTTCCACTGAGCCGCCTGCGCGCAGGCTTCTCTCAGAACCCATTCGCCCAGTTCGACGATGAAGCCGGTCTGTTCGGCGATCGGAATGAATTCGGACGGGGAGACCATGCCGCGTTCCGGATGGTTCCAGCGCAAAAGCGCTTCGAAACCGACGATGCTGCCGCTTCTGGTGTCGTTCTGTTGCTGGTAATAAAGCTCGAACTCGTTATTGGCGAGGCCGCTGCGCATGGCGACGGCAAGCACATTGCGCTCACGCGCGGCCTCATCCATGGATTTGTCGTAAAAGCATATGGTGTCCGAAGTGCCGCTTTTTGCCCGGTACATGGCGACATCCGCCTGGGCCATCAGCGTATCGGCATCGATGGAGCCGGTATTGCGAACCGATATGCCGACACTTGCGCCAACCGAAAATGTCTGTCCGTTCCATTCCACCGGCTTGCTGATCTGCTCGATCAACCGCTGGGCGAACTCCGCACCGTCGGCGCGGGTGTAATAGGAATGGGTCATCGCCACGAATTCATCGCCACCCATGCGCGCCAGGAACTCCCCGGCCTTCAGCACGGAACTCGCGCGGTCGGCGATGGCGCGCAGCACGGCGTCACCCGCCGCATGGCCATGCACGTCATTGATTTCCTTGAAGCGGTCAAGATCGATGGACAGAAGCGCCGTATGCGCGCCCAGCGAGACATGGCGCGTGCGGCGGTTGAGATGTTCGATGAATGCCGCCCGGTTGGGAATGCCCGTCAGCGGATCGTGCAGCGAAAGATGGCGATAGCGGGCAACCGCCTGCTGCGTGGACTGGGCATCGATGACATAGGTGGAAAGCCCGAGCGCCAGAAGCAGAAGCGTCACGGCAATGGCGCCTCCGCCCATGATGGCCGGCGGCAGCAGATTTTCGGGAATGACGACGCGTGGGTCGAAGGCGAAGGACATCGAGGCCATGCCGGTATAATGCATCGAGGCAATGGCCAGGATGAGGAACCCCACCGCGCTATATTGGCAGAAACGGTTGAGAGGTCGGGCAATGCGATTGATCGCAATGGCGCCCAGCACCGCCCCCAATATCAGTGAGGCGATGACATAGGCCTGATCCCAGAAAATCATGCCCTGAACATTATAGGCCGCCATGCCGGTGTAATGCATGGCCGCGATGCCGAGGCCGAGGATGATCCCGCCGGCTTCCACCAGCACGCTGCGCCCGCCATAGGCGGAAATGCCGAAACCGGCAGTCGTCGTGGTAATGGCGATCAGAAGCGACAGCCCGGTCAGATAGGGATCGTAACCCACATCACCCGCCGCCACATAGCCCAGCATCGCCACGAAATGGGTGGTCCATATCGCCGCCCCGCCATTGACGCCCGCCAGAAACAGCCAGTTGACCTTCTGCACCCCCGTCGCCAGACGTGCTTTCGAAAAAAGGCGCATCGAAACGAAACTACCCAGCATGCAGACGAAGACCGCTGCGACGGTGTATCGATAATCGTGATCGATGGTGAGGCACTGGAGAACTTTGAGCATTGTCATCTACGCAATTGGAATTTTGCGTAGCCTTATCATTCGCCAAGTTTTCACCGGGTTTATGTGCATGGATAAGCATATATTAAAAGTTGCAACAAGCGAGTGAATTAGTGAATACTAATTAAATTATAGAGCGGCACCCCTGAAAACAGGGCCGCTCTTGTCTTTGGCTTCCGTTTGTATTATAGCGCCCGCACCCGTGTAGACACCCTTGGAGGCAACGCGGGCGGGATGGCCTTTGGCCTCTCCGGTTCAGGCCGCTTTGTTCGGCATGAACTCTCCATATAACCTCGAAAGGAATTGCCATGAGCAAAGAATCGTATGAGCTCAAGGCCGAGGCGCGCGAACGAGTTGGTAAGGGGTCCTCTCGTGAACTTCGCCGCAACGGTTTGATTCCCGCTGTCATCTATGGTGACAAGCAGGCCCCCATTTCCATCGCGCTCTCGACCAATGAAGTCACCAAGCGTATCCACGCCGGCGGTTTCATGACGACGGTTGCGATCATCGACGTCGACGGCAAGAAGATCAAGGTTCTGCCGAAGGACTACCAGCTTGATCCGGTCCGCGACTTCACCATGCACGTCGACTTCCTGCGCGTTTCGGGCAACACGCTCGTCAACGTCGAAGTTCCGGTTCACTTCGTCAACGAAGAAAAGTCGGACATCAAGATCGGCGGCGTTCTGAACATCGTTCGCCACACGGTGGAATTCCACTGCCCGGCCAACGACATTCCGGAATTCATCACGGTTGATCTCGCTGGCCTGAAGATCGGCGACAACGTTCACATTTCGAATGTGAAGCTGCCGAAGAACATCACGCCTGTCATCGCCGACCGTGACTTCACGATCGCAACGATCGTCGCTCCGGCTGGCGGCGTTGCAGAAGAAACGGCTGAAGAAGCTTCCGAGGAATAATCGGCGGCCGCAAGGCCGGATAGCTTTGAAGAATGAGGCCCGTTCCGTTTTCGGAACGGGCCTTTTAGTTTTTATGAACTTTAAAACCAGAAAGCTTGCCATCCTCACCTGATACGGAACCCGTTTCAGTGTCGATTAACACTTCCATGAAACGATACCCTGGCGCTGTCATGGAACACCGTCGGCTGAGGCAATGCGTGGGAAAACAGGCTTTTGCCGAAAATCTTCGCAAAACCTCGCGGGACGGACGAAACGGCGGCGCAGCAAGTCTGGGGCAAAGGGTAGCTGCAATCGAACATGGCTCATTCCGTCGAAAGTCGCTTTATCGCGATTGTTTCCGGCGCACTTCTTACAGTGGTCGCCCCGCTCTTCACGCTTTTGCTGACGCTTTCCTATAACGAGGCTATCCGCGGCCAGCGTAACCATATCGAAATTCTGCTGTCGACGAATACGCAGGCGCTGGCCCGCCCCCTGTGGGATCTTGATGACGACACCATAAACCAGATTACCGGAACACTTGTTTCCGATCCCATGATCCGCATGGTCGAGGTCAAGGATACATCCGGCCAGCTCGATGTCGTCCAGACCGCCGGCAGCGACATTATTCAGGATGCCGCCTCGACAACACGCGAGGTGGTCTACAAGACCACCAAGGGGCCGGTCACCGTCGGACAGCTCACTCTCTATTACGACAATGTCAGTCTTCTGACGTCTCTGAGCCGCACCGAACTGGCTTTCATCACGATTTTCATCCTCGCCGTCCTCACCATCGTTCTTGCCGCCATCGCCGGCAACCGCTTCATGGTCATCCGCCCGCTGATGCGGCTCGCGGCCGCCATCGAGGCAACGCGGCGTCTCGGCTCGCGCCACCACGTCGACTGGCGCTCGAAGGACGAAATCGGCCGGCTGGCGAAAAGCTTCAACGAAATGCAGACCCAGCTCGAAAAGGAAGAGCTGGAGATCAAGAATGCGCACGAGCGAAAGACGGAAATCTACAACCGGACGCCCGCCATGCTGTTCTCGCTCGACCGGCACGACCGCATCGCCGCCGTCAGTGACTATTGGGTGCAGGCAACCGGTTACGACCGCACCCGGATACTCGGCCTGAATTTCGCCGACCTCATCCATCCCGATGACAGGCTGCTGTTCCAGCAGCGCAGGACGGCGCACCCCCTGCCCGATGTTCCACATAGCGGCATCACCGTGCGTTTCCATTGCAAGGATGGCAGCGTCATGGACGCCCTCATCCTCGAAAAGGCTCTTGATTCCGGCGATGCGGCACATCAGAGCACATGCCTCTGCGTCATGACCGATGTAACCGAACTGCGCCAGTCGGAAAAGCGCAACCGCCAGCAGGCCATTTCCGACCATCTGACCGGCCTTTTCAACCGTCAGGGCTTCGAGGCCATTCTCGACCTGCAGATCCGTGATGCGGACCGCAACGGCAGCGAACTGGCCTGCCTGTTCATCGACCTCGACCGGTTCAAGGCGATCAACGACAATCTCGGCCATGCGGCGGGCGACGCCGTTCTCAAACAATTCACGCTGAAGCTCGAGCCGCTGCTGACGCCGCTGGACAGCGCATCGCGGCTCGGCGGCGATGAATTCGCCATTCTTCTGGCCGGCGACAAGGTGGAAGAGCGCGCCCTGCAGTTCTGCGAGCGCATCTGCACCATGCTGGACACGCCTTTCGAGATCGAAAGCAACAGCATCCGCTTGAGCGCCAGCATCGGCATGGCCGTTTATCCCCTGCACGCCTCCAGCGCCTCCGAGCTTTTGCAGAATGCCGACATGGCGATGTATTCCCGCAAAAGGACGGGTAAAAACGGCTCGCAGGTCTTCGACAGCTCGATCATGGACCGGGCGCGCGAGCATGCGGAACTTGAGCGGGATATCGCGCAGGCGCTTTCAGAGGACTGGTTTGAAGCTTATTTCCAGCCGATTCAAGACCTCTCCACCGGCCAGACGGCGGGTTTCGAGGCGCTGCTACGCCTCAACCACCCGGACAAGGGCCTGCTTTCCCCGGCCGCGATCGTCAACCTTGCGGAGGAAAACGGCACCATTCACCGCATCGGCAATGTCATTCTCGATCAGTCGATTGCCAATCTCGCCAGACTGTCGCGCCTGCCCGGCATGGAGCAGACCTACGTGGCGGTGAATTTTTCGCCGCTGCAATTCGAACCGGGATTGCCGACGCGTATCGCCGGCGTTCTGCACCGCCACGGCATTCTTCCCAGACGGCTGGTCATCGAGATCACCGAAGCCGTTATCATGAAGGACGATCCGCAAATCCGGGCGATCCTCAATGCCATCCATCAGCTCGGCTGCCGCATCGCGCTGGATGATTTCGGCACGGGTTATTCCTCGCTCAGCTATCTCAGCCGTTTCCCGGTCGATATCGTCAAGATCGACCAGTCCTTCACCCGCTCGATCTGCGACGACCGGATGGACATCAGGCAGCGCAACCGCATGCTGGTCGAAGGCATCGCGGCCATCTCGCACAAGATGAACTGCGCCGTCATTGCCGAAGGCGTCGAGACGGAAGAACAGAAGGCGCTTCTGACTGACATAGGCGCGGATTTCGGGCAGGGTTATTTCTTCGCCCGGCCGCAGCCGGTCGAAAGGCTGATCACCTCACTCGACACGGCGTCCGGGCAAAACCGCGCCGCTGCGCGGCAAGCGTAAACCGGCAGGAGGCAGCCATGGGATTGATCCGCTTTTGCCTGATCTTTCTTGCTCTTGCCGCTCCGGCCAGCGCCGCCAAGCTCTTCCTGACCACCGAGGTCTACCCGCCCTACAATCTGCAGGCCAGCGACGGCAGTGTGCGGGGTGTCTATTTCGACCAACTCAAGACCGTGCTTGAGGATACCGGCACCAGTTACGAGGTCGCCGTCATGCCCTGGGCGCGGGCCATCGCACTGGCCAGAACACAGGCCATGCACTGCGTCTTCGCCGCAGCGAGAACGCCGGAGCGGGAAAAACAGTTCAAATGGGTCACGCCGATCCATATAGACCGCAACGTCCTCGTGGCCCGCCGCGAGGCAGATATCGAAGCCCCCAGCCTGGAGGAGGCCAGGAAATATCGGGTGGGAACCCAGCGGGGAGATTACACCGAAGCGCTGCTGGAAAAGCTCGGCTTCCCGCAGGTGGATGTCGGCGCGGATTTCGAGATCACCCTTCACAAGCTGGAAGCCGGTCGCATCGACCTGATGCCCATGTCTGAAAGCACCTTCAAAAGCCTGCCCGCCGACACGTTCAGGGAAGTGATAACGCTCACGCGGCAACAGCTTGGCCTTGCCTGCAACAAAAGCGTCCCCGACGAGCTCATCGCGAAATTACAGGCACGGCTGGACAGGCTGATCGCCGATGGAACGCAGCAGCGGATATTCGACCGCTACAACCTCGTCAGCCCCTGAGCGCCCATCCAGAACCCCATAAAAAGCCCTAAATCCATAAAAAGATTGACAGCCGGCGGATTTCGGGGTGGTGACAACAGCATCGTCAGGCAAAACGCGGACATGCCCCATGAAGATCATCGCAGGACTTGGTAATCCCGGCGCGCAATATGCGGGAAACCGCCACAATATCGGCTTCATGGCCGTCGATGCGCTGCAGCGCCTGCCTTCCTTTGCGCCCTGGTCGCGGAAATTCAAGGCGGAGATTTCCGAAGGCGAGATCGGCGGCGAAAAGGTCCTGCTGATGAAGCCGCTGACCTACATGAACCTCTCGGGCGAATCCGTCGGCGAAGCCATGCGCTTCTTCAAGCTTGCACCGGCGGACGTCATTGCCATTCATGACGAACTGGACCTTCCGGCCGGCCGGGCGCGTATCAAGACCGGCGGCGGCCATGGCGGCCATAACGGCCTGAAATCGCTCGACGCCCATTGCGGCAAGGACTACCGCCGCCTGCGCCTCGGCATCGGTCATCCCGGTGACAAGGAGCGGGTGCACGGCCACGTGCTCGGCGACTTCGCCAAGGCCGACCGGGTCTGGCTCGATCCGCTTCTGGACGCCATTGCCGACAATGCCGCCATGCTGGTGAAATCAGAGGATTCACAGCTGATGAACAAGCTGGCGCTCGCGACAGGCAGCAAGCCGGAAGCCGAGAAGCCGGCCAAGGCAGCCAAACCCGCCGCGCAATCCCACATTCATCAGGCACGCAACAGCGCCCAGCCCAAAAAGCTGCCGGAAACCGGCCCGATGGCCGAAATGCTGAAGCGTATGTTCGCCAAGAAGGACTAGTCGCGAATGTCTTCTGAGACCATCGTCCTGCGCGAGGCGGAAGCCGGCGACCTGCCCGATTTGCTCGAACTCTACCAGGCACTCAATCCGTCCGATCCCGTGTTGTCGGTGCAAGAGGCAGGCGCGGCCTTCGCCGCCATGCTCGCCCAGCCGGGCCTGACCGTGTTTGTGGCAACGGATAACGGGGAAGCCGTCGCGACCGCTACGCTTCTGATTGCTCCGAACCTGACCCGCGCCGCCCGCCCCTACGCCTTCATTGAAAACGTGGTGACACTGGAGGCCCGTCGGGGTCGAGGATACGGCCGCGCGGTCGTTCGCCACGCCATTGAGGTCGCCTTTGCCGCGAACTGTTACAAGGTGATGCTACTCACCGGCCGCCAGCGCCCGGAAGTTCATGCCTTCTACGAAAGCTGCGGTTTTGTTCAGAACAAGACCGGCTTTCAGATCCGTAAGGACTCGGTTGGTGACACAGAACAGTAATTTTAGCTGCCGTTGGTCCCTCACCCTCATTCCTGTGCTTGTCACAGGAATCTAGCCAGCCCAAGTCCTTGGGCTGAGGGGAGTCTTTCGCCGCGCAGACGCGCGTCGGCTGGATTCCTGTGACGAGCACAGGAATGAGGTGAGGGAAGGCAGAGAGCAACTAAAGCATCCAGTTTGCCATTCCTGGCAGTTAGCAAACGCTCACTCTTCCGGCTCGGTCGTAAACATCAGCGGAAATCCCGCTTCCTTGCCGAGATCGGTTGCCTCCTTGGCCTTGGTCTCGGCAATATCGCGCTCACAGACAACGACAACCGCACTGCCGAAGCGATGCGCCGTCATCATCACCCGATGGCCGGTTTCCTCGCTCATGCGGAAGACGGCCTTCAGGACGACGGTAACGAACTCGCGTGGCGTATAGTCGTCATTCAGCAGAATAACCTTGTAGAGCTTCGGCCGCTCCAGCTTTGGTTTGACTTTCGGTTTTGGCTTGAGATCGACAGGACTGTCACTCATCATGGTCGCTCGTGCCTGTCGCTCATCGCGGTTGTTCATGGGAAAACCCCGTTGATGACGGAAGATCGATCGCTTGACCCGCTTATATTGCGCCGCAACCGCGCCATCGGCAACCCTGCCCGCAATTCCGTACCATTAAAGGGGCTTTGCCCGCACAAATCGGCCCGCGGGCTTGACCTTGCCCTGCCGTTTCCGCAAAAGGCTCCTCAACGAATTCTTTCAAACGGACAGGTTTCAAGCCATGGGCTTCAAATGCGGTATCGTTGGACTGCCAAATGTCGGCAAGTCCACTCTCTTCAACGCGCTGACGAAAACGGCCGCCGCACAGGCCGCCAACTACCCGTTCTGCACCATCGAGCCGAATACCGGCGAAGTGGCGGTTCCGGATGCACGCATGAAAATCCTCGCCGACATTGCCGGCTCGAAGGAAATCATCCCCACCCGCATCTCCTTCGTCGATATCGCCGGTCTGGTGCGCGGCGCATCGAAGGGCGAAGGCCTCGGCAACCAGTTCCTCGCCAATATCCGCGAAGTCGACGCCGTGGTTCACGTTCTGCGCTGCTTCGAGGATGACGACATCACCCACGTCGAAGGCCGCATCAACCCCGTGGCCGATGCCGAAACCATCGAGACCGAGCTGATGCTTTCCGATCTCGAAAGCCTGGAGCGCCGCACGGAACAGACCCGCAAGCGCGCCACCGGCAAGGACAAGGAATCACTGGCACAGCTGCCGCTGATGGAAGCTTCGCTGAAGCTTCTCAATGAAGGCAAGCCGGTCCGCACCCTGCTCTCCACGCTCGATGCCGAAGAACTGCGCATCCTTCAGGGCCTCAACCTTCTGACCGCGCATCCGGTCCTCTACGTCTGCAACGTCGCGGAAAGCGACGCCGTCGACGGCAACGAACATACCAAGGCCGTTGCCGAAATGGCCAAGGCCCAGGGCGCAGAATCCGTCGTCATCTCTGCGGCGATCGAATCGGAAGTCGCGCAGCTTCCCGATGAAGAGGCCAAGGAATTCCTCTCCGCCCTCGGGCTCGAAGAGGCAGGCCTCGACCGCCTGATCCGCGCCGGCTACAAGCTGCTCGATCTCATCACCTATTTCACCGTCGGCCCGAAGGAATGCCGCGCCTGGACCATCGAGCGTGGCACCAAGGCCCCGCAGGCCGCCGGCGTCATTCACTCCGATTTTGAACGCGGCTTCATTCGCGCCAACACCATCGCTTACAACGACTATGTCGCCTTCAAGGGCGAAGTCGGCGCGAAGGAAGCCGGCAAGGCCCGTGACGAAGGCAAGGAATATGTCGTGCAGGATGGCGACGTCATCCACTTCCGCTTTAACACCTGATCTGGGTTGAGGTGAGGACGGTCGGGGCGTAGTCGCCCGGACATCGCGGCACGGTTTCTTCTCCCCGCCGGGGAGAAGGTGGCCCGAAGGGTCGGATGAGGGGGCACCCTCGCCGAATTACGGGACGCTCACCCCCTCATCCCGCTGCCGCGACCTTCTCCCCGGCGGGGAGAAGGCGAAAGGCGCGCCCGCTCGCTCCAAACTGCCTCTCCAAAAAACAGACCTCCCCGATTTGACCTTTACGTAAAGGGAAAAATCATTTTAGATGCCAGCGATATTGACTGTGCGAAGGGAGGAAACCATGACGCCGGTCGCAACATATGCCTATGAGGATTTTTCCGTCGGTCGGGAATTTCCCCTGGGACCGCAATCGCTTTCCGCAGCACCAATCATCGAATTCGCCAGCGAATTCGATCCCCAGCCGATGCATCTTTCCGAAGAGGCTGGCCGCCAGAGCATTCTCGGCGGGCTGGCGGCTTCCGGCTGGCACACCTGCAGCCTGCTGATGCGGATGATGGCGGACAGCTATATTTCCAACTCGACCTCGCAGGGCAGCCCCGGCATCGACTATGTCGACTGGAAGAAACCGGTTTTGGCGGGCGATACGCTTTCGGGAAAATCCATCGTGCTGGAACAGCGGCCCTCCGCGTCGCGCCCCGGCATCGGCCTCGTGAAATTTCGCCACGAGCTTTATAACCAGCGCGGCATTCTGGTATCGCACGGGGAAAATACCGTCATGTTCCTGATGCGCGCAAATGGAGGCATTGCGGCATGAGGCTGGCAGAACTTTCTCCCGTCGGCGAACGCGTCACCCTCGATACGCTGCATTTTTCCGCCGAAGACATCGTCCGTTTTGCCCGCGATTTCGATCCGCAGCCCTTTCACCTCGATGCCGAAGCCGCGAAGAACAGCGTTTTTGGCGCGCTTTGCGCTTCCGGCTGGCACACCGGTGCAGGCTGGATGAAATGTTTTCTCTCCCACTGGGCCAAGGAGGTAAAGAGGTTGAAGCAGCAGGGCCTTGAGCCACCCAAACTCGGCCCCTCCCCCGGCTTTCGCGAACTCAAATGGAAAAAACCGGTCTTCGCCGGAGACGATGTCACCTACTTCGTCACCCTGCTGGAAACCCGCCCGCTGGAATCCCGGTCCGGCGTCTGGCTGAACACCACCTTCAATGAAGGTGTGAACCAGTCTGGAGAAACCGTGTTGACCTTCCGCAGCGGTGTTCTGGAGTTCGAATAGGCTGGTCCCTATCACCCGGTCGCGATACCTTCGAAACGGGATCGCGACGGGCTGTCAAATATGGATGATATTCTCAAGGGATATGCCGAGGCGGCAACGCCGGACCTGATTTCCAGATTCGATAATCTCGACTGCCGGGAGATTTACGCGCCCGTCATCGACCTGCTGCCGTCGACACCATGCCGCATCGCAGATATCGGCAGCGGCACCGGCCGCGACGCCGCCTGGTTTGCCGCGCAGGGCCACGATGTTCTTGCAGTCGAGCCGGTGCGGGAACTTCGCGAACCCGGCATGCGATTACATCCATCGGAGAAGATAAGCTGGCTGGATGACAGCTTGCCCGGCCTCGCGAAGGCCCGCCAGCAGGGCGTCTTCGATCTGGTCACCCTGTGCGGCGTCTGGCACCACGTCGATCACGGGCTAAGGCAAACCGCCATGGAGAGCCTTTCGGAAATGACGGCGGCGGGCGGCCTGCTGATCATGTCGCTGCGTCACGGCCCCGCGCCCCAAGGTCGCCGTGCCTTTGCCATTTCCCCATCGGAAACGACAAGCGAGGCCGCGCGCCTCGGCTTCACGCTGATCCGGCAGGCGGACGTCGCCTCCATTCAGGCGGCAAACCGCGCTCTGGGCGTCCGCTGGACCTGGCTTGCATTGCAGAAAGGGGAGTTGCCGCAGCAGCCCTGATCGGTCTTGCAGCCTTAATGGCCGGAAAATTCCACCAGCGTCCTCACCTCGACACCGAGGTCTGCGAGCTTCTTGCGGCCACCGAGATCGGGCAGATCGATAACGAAACAGGCGGAAACGATCTCCGCACCCATTTGCCGCAGCAGTTTGACGGCGCCTTCGGCGGTGCCGCCCGTGGCAATCAGATCGTCGACCAGAATGACCTTTTCGCCCGGCTGGACCGCATCCACATGCATTTCCATTTCGTCGACGCCATATTCAAGGCTGTAGGCGACGCGCACGGTAGTGTGCGGCAGCTTGCCCTTTTTGCGGATCGGCACGAAACCGGCCGATAGCTGGTGCGCCACCGCGCCACCCAGGATGAAGCCGCGTGCTTCCATGCCGGCGATCTTGTCGATCTTCGTTCCCGCATAGGGCTGCACGAGTTCGTCGACAGCACGACGAAAGGCGCGGGGATTGCCGAGCAGCGTCGTGATGTCCCGGAAAATGATGCCCGGCTTCGGATAGTCGGGAATGGAACGGATGGCGGCAGAAAGCTCCGAAGCAATAACGGTCATGGTATTTCCAGTTGAGACAAGGGAAATGGATGAGATGGTTCGGGCCACCCTACCAATTTGACGGCGGCTGACCAACAAAAAAGGACCGGCACCCTTGCCCGCGCCTCTCCTGTCCTGCGGTGGACCGCTGGGTGGCCACACGACTAAATAAAAAAGCCCCCACGGAGACCGTGGGGGCCAATGACTGCCGGCAACGGGATTGCCGATCAATGTTCCTTGTTGGCGTAGACCGATTTCTTGGTGAGATAGATCAGCGCCGTAAAGATGAACAGGAACACCATGACCATGAAGCCGGTGCGCTTGCGCTGTTCCAGATGCGGTTCTGCGGCCCACATCAGGAACGCAGCCACGTCCTTGGAATATTGGTCCACGGTCTGCGGTGCGCCGTCGTCGTAAGTCACCTGATCGGCACTGATCGGCGGCGCCATCTTCAGCGCGACCGCGCTGACGAAATATGGGTTGAAATGTGTGCCTTCGGCCACTTCAACACCGGCCGGCGGGTCCTGATAACCAGTCAGCAGCGCATGGATGTAATCCGGACCGCCTTCCTGGTAACCGCCGACGATCGGGATCATGTCGATGAGGAATTGCGGGAAACCACGCTCCACACCGCGCGCCTTGGCCAGCAGCGACATGTCAGGCGGCGCGGCGCCACCATTGGCAGCGGCGGCCGCCTCATGGTTCGGGAATGGCGAGGGGAAATGATCTGATGGTACCGCCTTGCGATTATACATTTCGCCGTCGGCATTCGGGCCATCCTGCACTTCGTATTCGGCAGCGAAAGCCTTTACCTGCTCGTCCGAATAGCCAAGGTCCCCGAGCGTGCGGAAGGAAACGAGGCTCATGGAATGGCAGGCGGAGCAGACTTCCTTATAGACCTTCAGACCGCGCTGCAGCTGGCCCTTGTCGTATTTGCCGAAGGGTCCGGCAAAGGACCAGCTCTGCTCCTCGGGCTTGATGACCGGGAAGTGTCCCCCGGCAACCGCGTGCTCCGTCTGGGCGGCGAGATCATGGCTCTCCTCCGCCGCCGAGGCGACGGTGAAGGAACAGCCCATGGCGGCGATAAACGCGATGCTCGTTACAAGCTTCTTCATTGTCGTCATCCTTCCTTCGCGCTCAGACTTCGGCAGCCGCAGATGCGGCACCCGTCTTGGCGGCGTTCTTTTCGAGAACGGCCTCGGTAATCGAATTCGGAATACGCCGGGGCGTTTCGACCAGACCGAGGATCGGCATGATGACGAGGAAGAAACCGAAGTAATAAAGCGTGCCGAGCTGAGAATAGCCGACATAATTGCCTTTCAGATCGCCGGTGAGCAGGCCGATCAGGCCGGTCCCTTCCGCCGGGCGCGAACCCAGCCAGCCGAGCATGATGGCATTCACCACGAACAGCCAGAAGAACATCTTGTACCAGGGACGATAGACGGCGGAACGAACCTTCGACGTATCGAGCCAGGGCAGGAAGAACAGCACCACGATCGCGCCGAACATCACGAGAACGCCACCGAGCTTGGAATCGATGATCCAGATATTGAAGGTGATGGCGCGCAGCATGGCGTAGAACGGCAGGAAGTACCATTCCGGAACGATATGCGCCGGCGTCTTCAGCGGATCGGCCATGATGTAGTTGTCGGGATGGCCGAGGAAGTTCGGCATGTAGAAGACGAACCAGGCATAACCGATCAGGAACACGGAGACACCGAGCGCATCCTTCAGCGTCGCATAGGGCGTAAACGGCACGGTGTCGGTCTTGCTCTTCACTTCAACGCCGGTCGGATTGGTCTGGCCGGTCACATGCAGTGCCCAGATGTGCAGGATCACGACGCCCGCGATCATGAAGGGCAGAAGATAGTGAAGCGCAAAGAAGCGGTTCAGGGTCGGCTGGTCGACGGCAAAGCCGCCAAGCAGGAACTGCTGGATCCATTCGCCGACGGCGGGGAACGCCGTGAAGAAACCGGTGATGACGGTTGCACCCCAGAAGGACATCTGGCCCCAGGGCAGAACGTAGCCCATGAAGCCCGTCGCCATCATCAGCAGGAAGATCACACAGCCGAGAATCCAGAGGATTTCGCGCGGTGCTTTGTAGGAGCCGTAATAAAGGCCACGGGCGATGTGCAGATAAACCGCGATGAAGAAGAACGACGCGCCGTTGGCATGCATGTAGCGCAGCAGCCAACCGTGATTGACGTCGCGCATGATCTTTTCGACGGAATTGAAGGCGACCGTCGTTTCGGCCGCATAATGCATGGCCAGCACGACGCCGGTGAGGATCTGCACCAGCAGCATGACGGAAAGCATCGCGCCGAAGGTGTAGGCGTAGTTCAGGTTACGCGGGACAGGATAGGCAACGAAGCTGTCATAGATCATGCGCGGCAAGGGAAGCCGCGAATCGATCCACCTCTCGATGCCGGTGGACGGCTGATAACTGGAATGGCCACTCATGAATATCTGTCCCCTTATCCGATCTTGATCACGGTATCGGATGTGAATGCAAATGTCGGGATGGCGAGGTTCTGCGGCGCCGGACCCTTACGTATGCGGCCCGCCGTATCGTAGTGCGAGCCATGGCAGGGACAGAACCAGCCGCCGAAATCGCCGGCCTGGCCGAGCGGAATGCAACCGAGATGGGTACAGGAACCGACCATGACGATCCAGTTTTCCTTGCCCTCGCCGGCGGAGCGGTCGATATCCGTCGCCTGCGCGTCGGCGGCGATGTTGGCATTGCGTGCCACGGGATCTTTCAGATCGCCGAGAGCGACAGCCTTGGCTTCCTCGATTTCCTTTTCCGTGCGGTTGCGGATGAAAATCGGCTTGCCGCGCCACTTGACGGTGAGCGACATGCCCGGCTCGACGGCCGCGACATCCACCTCGATGGAGGCGAGCGCCAGCGTCGATGCATCGGGACGCATCTGGTCAATAAAAGGCCATGCAACGGCTGCGGCACCGACGGCGCCCGCCATTCCCGTCACTAGATAAAGAAAATCGCGACGGGTCGGTTCACCCGAAGCGTCGTGATTGGTTACGTGCTCGCTCACCGCTACACCATCCTCTGCGCTGTTTTTGCCGTAAATCGCATGAGTCCTCCCGCTATGATTTGATCCAGGACAAACTCCGTCCCATCGTCCTGGACACAACTGCGGCATTAAGAAACCGCGTCACTCTGTGTGATCGCAAAATATTGACTGACTTGGCAAGAGCAAAGCACACAAAGCTGCCGTAATTCTGCCTGAGGGGGCCGATTTGGTCGTCATTTTTTCGCCGTCCTTGGCAGGCGGGCAACATTGTGCGCATCCATGCACCATGTTAGGAGACTTCAAGGGAGAGCTTGGAAAGCAGGGATTCGGATGACGGCGAAGCTCTCTTGCATGGTCTCCACGGCGGTGGCTGCCGTTCTTGTCATCGCCAGCCTGCGCTACCTCACCGATTTCTGGCTTCTCGCCTTCGTCACCAGCTTCCAGCTGCACATCGCCATCGCCTGTATACTGCTGTCCTGCCTCGTCTTCTGGCTGACGCGTGATGCGATTTCAGCCGCGCTTCTCGTCTGGTCGTTCGCGCTCGCCATCCATGCCGTTGCGATGCTGATGGAATTTTCCACATCCACCACCGCTGCGCCAGGCGCAAAGCCATTTCGGCTGCTGTCTTTCAATATATTGATGGATAATGCCGCCAATGCGGATGCGATTGCCGACGCCATTGTCGAATCGGGCGCGGATGCCGTCTATCTCTTCGAAGCGGCGGCGTTGCAATCGGCCCTGCCGCGCCTTCAGGAAACCTATCCGCACAGGCTCGGCTGTTATACCGGGACACCGACCTGCGATCTCGTAATCCTGTCGAAGCGGCCATTGCTGGAAGGCCGTTTCCACAGCCTCAGCGATCTTCGGCGGGATCGGTTTGCCATAGCCCATATCGACTTCGACGGCACGGAACTGACGCTCGCCGCAGGCCATATCACCAAGCCCTATTTCGACGATTATCATCGCGATGAGCTGGATGAAGTGAGCGAAATTCTCTTTCGCGTCACCGGCCCGCTCATTCTCGCCGGAGATTTCAATTCGGCCAGTATCGCCCCCGACATGCGCGCCTTTCTCTCCGCCAACGATCTGAAGAAAGCGACCTTCGAACCCGCCACATGGCCAACGGAGGCCGGCCGCTTCGGCATCGCCATCGACCACATCTTCGCCCGCGCACCGGCGACGCTGATGAAAACCACCAGACTGCCCGACAGCCTCGGCTCCAATCATTATGGCCTGATGGCTGATTTCATGATCGGCCGCTAGCGTATTTCCAGCAAAGCAAAAACGCTCCAAGGGCTCATGCCCGGCGCCGACGGGGCGGGCCTGCGGAAACGGCGGCCCGAAAGCCGCCGTTGCCAGTGTATTTTTTTAAAAAACAGCTCCGATGTGCCATCCGGCACGCGATGAAACACGTCAACGTCCGGGCGGCGAAGCGTCCCTCAGGCCTCGGACCATTCCTTTATCGCCGCGGCCTGTCGGCTGCCCCCGAAGGCGGCGGCAATTTTCTGGCCCATGGCGCGCGCCGGTGAGACCCGCGGAATGGCCGTCGGATCGGCGATGGCGACGGCACCGGACTTTTCCTGCAGGATGAATTGCGAAAGAAGCACGTTGAGAGCGCTTGCCTGCGAGGCCAGACTGTCGCTGGCCGCCGTGGTCTGTTCCACCATGGCCGCGTTTTTCTGGGTGCCCTGGTCCATCAGATTCACCGCCGAGCTGATTTCCGAAAGCCCGGTCGACTGTTCCCGCGTGGAGACGACGATGGAGGAGACATGACGGTTGATTTCCCGCACCTCCTCGACGATTCCCGCAAGCGCCTCCCCGGTCTTGCCAACCAGCGTGACACCCTCGCGCACCTGCTCGCCAGAGCGATGGATGAGAACCTTGATCTCCTTGGCGGCATTGGCCGAGCGCTGCGCCAGTTCGCGCACCTCCTGCGCCACCACCGCAAAACCCTTGCCGGCGGCACCCGCACGTGCGGCTTCCACGCCGGCATTCAGCGCAAGAAGATTGGTCTGGAAGGCGATTTCATCGATGACGCTGATGATATTGCTGATTTCATTGGCGGATTTCTCGATATCCTGCACCGCCAGCACCGTTTGCGAGACGATGTGACCGGACATTTCCGCACTTTCGCGCGCCCGCTCCACGATCCGGCCGGCCTCGGCGGCACGATGGGCCGAATCCTTCACCGCGGTCGTTACCTGTTCGAGCGCGGCTGCGGTTTCCTCGACCGACGAAGCCTGCTGCTCGGTGCGGCGGGAAAGATCGCCCGCCGCCATCAGGATTTCGCCCGCGCCGGCATCGATCGCCCGGGCGTTTTCACCCACCGAGCGCAGCGCCGCCTGCAGCGTGGCGAGCGATTCGTTGAAATCGCCGCGAAGACCGTCGAGCCGGGGCGCGAAGGCCGCGTCGAGACGAAAGGTCATGTCACCCTGCGAAAGCCTCCGCAGTCCCGCGCCGAGGTTTTCGACCACAAAACGAACCTCCTCGGCCTCACGCGCCTTTTCTGCCTCATGCACCAGCCGCTCTCGCTCGCCAAGGCTGCGATTGGCCTCGGTTTCCCGTTCCAGTCGCTCGCGTTCGATGGCATTGTCACGGAAGACGGCAACGGCGGCGGCCATGTCGCCGATCTCGTCCCGGCGGCCGGAATGCGGAATGGCGCTGCCATTGTCGCCTGCGGCCAGACCATTCATGGCGCGGGTAATTTCGTCGATCGGACGCGAAATCCGCAGGAAGCTGAAGAGCGCCGCGGCAAGTGCGACCACGGTGGCGATTAACATTGCGCCAAGCGAGATGAAAAAGGCGAATTGTCCGGCGGCTTCCGCCGCTTGATTGTCCGCAAGGCCCCGCTGGCGATTGTCTTCAATCATGTCCTTCATCAGCGCGCCGGCGGCGTTGCCCACCGGCGTCATGCGGGCGGCCAGCGCCCGCACCGTGTCCGCATCGGCGGCGACGATGGCTTTTTTCAGCTCCGCGCCCATGGTCTCGTAATTCGTGACCATACCGGTCAGACGCTGGAATTTTTCAATTGTGGCAGGTAGCCGTATCTGCGCGGCATAGGCGTCGAAAGCTTCCGTGCGCTCCTGCTGGGCTTTGAGGATACGCTGGAAAAGGGCGTTCCTGGCCTCCGGTGTTTCGGTGCTCATGACCGCCAGATAGTTGCGGCGGATATCATTGAGCCTGTCGCCGAGATCGGCGATGACGAGCGACCGTTCCATGCGGCGAACGATATTGCTGGCCTGCTGCTCCATTTCCCCGACCGATCGCATGCTCGCAATACCCTGAGCGAGAGAAAAGAGAATGGTGACGCCGAACAAAGCCGGCAAAAGAAAACGAATTCTGACAATATGCATTGTTTTCGACCCAGAGATTGAGCGGCATGTCCACCGCGGTCCTTTGCACGCGTTCACGAACAGGTAACTACCGGGAAATCATGAATTTAAGGTTGAATAATATGACATATAACCGTCATATTTGGCAATATTACAACTTTTGATTTTACTTATATAGCAAGCTCGGGAGTTTCCGCCTGTCGCCGCCGCGCGCTCAGACGGGCTCGTCCGCAGCGAGAAAACCGCCCGATTGCCGCGCCCAGAGCTCGGAGTAGAGGCCGCCCCGCGAGACCAGCTCGGAATGGCTGCCCTGTTCGACAATGCGGCCCTGATCCATCACGATCAGCCGGTCGAGAGCCGCGATGGTCGACAGGCGGTGGGCGATGGCCAGCACCGTCTTGCCGTGCATCAGCTCGTCCAGATTGCTCTGGATCGCCGCCTCTACCTCCGAATCGAGCGCCGACGTCGCCTCGTCGAGCACGAGGATGGGTGCATCCTTCAACATCACACGGGCAATGGCGATGCGCTGGCGCTGGCCGCCGGAAAGTTTCACGCCGCGTTCACCCACATGCGCATCGAACCCCTTGCGGCCGCGCTGATCCTCGAGCCTGGCGATGAAATCATCCGCCTTGGCGCGGCGTGTCGCCTCCTGCAATTGCGCTTCGGTGGCGTCGGTGCGGCCGAACAGGATGTTGTCTCTGATAGAACGGTGCAGCAGCGACGTATCCTGCGTGACCATGCCGATATGGGCGCGCAACGATTCCTGGCTGACAAGGGCGATATCCTGCCCATCGATCAGAATACGGCCTTTTTCGACATCGTAAAAACGCAGGAGCAGATTGACGAGGGTGGATTTTCCCGCCCCGGAGCGTCCGACGATACCCACCTTTTCACCCGCTCTGATATCGAGATTGAGATGGTCGATGACACCATTCGTCCGCCCGTAATGGAAGCTGACATTTTCGAAACGAATGCTCGGCTTTTTGACCTCCAGCACCGACGACGCCGGCGCATCGACGAGACCGATCGGCTGCGAGATCAGCTCGGCGGCATTCTGCACCGTGCCGAAATTGCGCATGATGCCGTTGAACTGCGTCATCAACCGGCCGAGCAGGAAATTGAGCCGCAGCACCAGCGCCAGCGTGAAAGCCACCGCACCCGAACTGATTTTTCCGGATAGCCACAGATCGATGCAGAGCGCCGCCATGGAGGTGATCATCACGCCTGACAGCAGCGCCATGGAGGCGCGCACGCCGGTGATGAACCGGGTGAATGTCATGGTCGCATGCTGGAAAATGTCAAAGCCCTGCCGCATGTAGCGGTCATTGGCATCATCGCGCCCGAACAGCCGCAGCGTCTGGATATTGCTATAGGCATCCACCATGCGGCCCGACAGCATCGAGGCGGCTTCCGCCGTCTCCTTGGAATGGTAGCGGATGCGCGGCACGAAATACCGCGCCAGCAGCGAAAAGATCGCCACCCAGAGGACAACGACGACCGCAAGCCGCCAGTCCAGCCCGCCGATCAGGAACAGCATGGAAACCGAGTAGATACCGACGAACCAGACACTTTCCATCAGCGAGGTGACGAGATCGCCCGCTGCCTGGCCGCCGGACCAGACCTTGGTGACGATGCGGCCGGAAAAATCATTCTGAAAGAAGGTCAGCGATTGCCGCGCCACATGCATATAGGATTGCCAGCGCACCAGATTGTAAAAACCGGGCGTAATGATCTGCTGATCCACCAGCGCCGTGATCATGGTGACGATAAACCGCACGATGCCGATCAGCACCAACATGCCGACGAGTTCACCGCCATGGGCGGCAAGCAGGCCCGCCCAGCCCTCTTCCGGTTTCACGGTGGAGAGAATATCCACCAGCCGCCCGACGAACCAGAACAACGCCGCCTCGATGGCCGCCGTCAACCCGCCAAGCACCAGCATGGCGAAAAACGGCGCCTTGGCCTGCGCGATATAAAACCAGATGAAAGCGAATGTGCTTTCAGGCGGCCGCAAATCGTCCTTGCGGGCGAAGGGCTTTATCCAGTTCTCGAAATACTCGAAGATGCGGGTAATGACCATGATCCGGATATAGGCGGATTCCCGGAGCGGGAACAGCCGCGGAGGCTTCGGGAAGAGATTATATTTCGGTAACATTCGGGGAATGCAGGAGGGCGGGGAATGTTCCTCCCGCGCTTAAATCGACCCAACCAGATTTTACGCACTCGTAGCATCCTGATTCCGTCACCCCGGACTAGATCCGGGGTCCAGCGCGATCAAGTCTTTGATCGCAATAGACTCCTTTCACGGCGCAGACGCGCCGTGGCTGGATGCCGGCTCATCCTCGGACTTGTTCCGGGGACCGGCATGACGGAAGGTGAGGCTTTGGCCAATAAGCAAAAAGGGCGGGATCACTCCCGCCCTCTCGCTTTCCTTACTCCGCCGCCACTTCCGCCTCGTGGTCGGCGATGAAGCCGCCGGACTGGCGCCGCCACAGATCGGCATAGATGCCGCCCATCGCCACCAGTTCCGCATGGCTGCCCGCTTCCACGATCCGGCCTTTGTCGAGAATGATGAGCCGGTCCATTTCGGTCAGCGTCGAAAGGCGGTGGGCGATCGCGATCACCGTCTTGCCTTCCATCAGCGAGAACAGGTTCTCCTGGATCGCTGCCTCGACTTCGCTATCAAGCGCCGAGGTCGCCTCATCAAGCACCAGAATCGGCGCGTTCTTGAGGAAGACGCGGGCAATCGCAATGCGCTGGCGCTGACCGCCCGAAAGCTTGACACCACGCTCACCCACCTGGGCATCGAGGCCCTGGCGACCGTGCATGTCGACAAGCGCTTCGATGAAGTCCCAGGCATTCGCTCGCTTCGCCGCCGCGATCACCTGCTCGTCGGTCGCCTCGGGATGACCATAGGCGATGTTGTCGCGGATCGAACGGTGCAGCAGCGAGGTATCCTGCGTCACGACGCCGATGAGCTCGCGCAGGCTATCCTGCGACACCCTGGAAATGTCCTGCCCGTCAATGGTGATCCTGCCGCCTTCCAGATCATAGAAGCGCAAAAGCAGGTTCATCAGCGTCGTCTTGCCCGCACCGGAGCGGCCGACAAGGCCGACCTTCTCGCCCGGCTTGATGTCGAGCGTCAGCCCGTCGATCACGCCCTTGTTCTTGCCATAGTGGAAGCGGACGTTGTCATAGTGGATGGCGCCCTGCGGGGCGGCAAGCTCAGGTGCCTTCGGAACGTCGACGATATCGTGCGGCTTCGTCATCATCGACATGCCGTCATAGACCGTGCCGATATTTTCGAACAGCGACGTGACTTCCCACATGATCCACTGCGACATGCCATTGACGCGCATGGCAAGGCTGATGGCGATGGCAACCGAACCGGCCGTCACCGAACCCTGCATCCAGAAATAGAGACCGAGCGCCGCCGTGGAAAACAGAACCACGGCATTGTTGAGATCGATCAGGATGTTGAAGCCGGAAATCTTGCGCATCTGGCGGTGAACCGTGCCGAGAAACACGTTCATGCCCTCACGCGCATATCTCTCCTCGCGTCCCGCATGGGAAAACAGCTTGATCGTCGAGATATTGGTGTAACTGTCGACGATCCGGCCCGTCATCATCGAACGTGCGTCGGCCTGTTCCTGCGCCAGCCGGCCGAGCTTCGGCACGAAATAAGCGAGAATTCCCATATAGATGCCGAGCCAGGCCAGCAGCGGAATGACCAGCCGCCAGTCCGCCGCCGCGACCATGAACAGCATCGAAACGACGAAGCTGATGGCGTAGACGAAGACGTCGATAACCTTCAGCGCCACTTCGCGGATCGCCAGCGCCGTCTGCATCACCTTGGTGGAAACCCGGCCGGCAAACTCGTTGGCGAAGAAGTTCATGGAATGGCGCAGCAGGAAGCGGTGCATTTTCCAGCGCGCGATCATGCCGAAATTGCCGGCAAGCGTCTGGTGCATCGTCATGGTGTGGATCGCACCCATCAGCGGCAGCAGGAACAGCACCAGCCCCGCCATGACGATCAGGTGCCAGCCCTCATCGGCAAAAAACGTCTCGCGATTGGCCGTGGACAACCAGTCGACGATATTGCCGAGGAATTTGTAGAGCATGGCTTCCGCAATGGCGATGCCCATCGACATCAGGCCGAGCAGCAGCAGCCACGGCCAGGCGGGCTTTACATAATGCCACAGGAACGGCAGCAATTTCTTCGGCGGCACGGAAGGCGCCGAAGAGGGAAAAGGATCGAGGCGTTTTTCAAACCAGCCAAACATAGGCCAAGCTCCGGCAATCGATCGCTCCATCGTGACATGGTGAGCGGACACAAATATGGCTCACGACGGAACGGAAAAGTCTTTGAACATGGCCGCAACAGCCACATGGTGAATCAAACTATGGGAAACGCGGCCAGGCCGCGGAGGTATCACCTAAGCCAGCAGACGAACCGCTGGGGCCGGGAGGCGAATACGAATGTCATTTGGCATGAGAACCTCCCTTGGCTGGTGTTGAAGATATGGCCTTGTAGCGCAAAAATTAAGCAATGACCAGCCGGAAAGACACCGATGTTCGCGAAAACTCAAGATTGTGCCGAGTAGTGCAAAAAGGGCGGATTTACCCGCAAAGGTTTCCGCCCGCCTCTGACCGTGAGGTATCGCCTTATTCGGCTGCGTCCTGCGCCCCGGCGCTCTCATATTCCGTGATCAGCTCGGCCATGCCAGCCTGCGTATGACGCTTCAATTCCCGGCGATCGCTGGGCTGCGGCGCGAAGGTGACGGTGAGGCCCGTATCCCTTATCGTGCCGATGGCGAAGGATGCGCCGGACAACATGCGCACGCCTTCATGCAGCCACAGCGGATCGGTGGCGAAATGCTGGCCGATGCCGACCACCACGGGAATGCCCTGCCAGTGCGACATGCGGTCATAATGGATATGACCCGCCAGAATGCCGATGACATCATGTTCGAACAACAGTTCGTCCAGCGCTTCGGTATCGTCAAAGGACAGGGATTCCCACTCCGCCTCTGGACGGTCGAAATCGAGCGCCGGCGCATGGTGCATCACCAGAAGCTTGGGCAGTTCAGGGTGGTTTTCCAGTTCATCCTCGAGCCACTCGATCTGACCGGGTTCGAAAGCGCCACCGACCTTGCCCGGAACGCTGGTGTCCATGACGATGACATGGATGCCGGCAACGACCTCGGCATGGTCATAGGGCTCGTCCATATCCTCATGACGGTCGAGCATGACAGGGTAGAACCCGTCGCGGCGGTCATGATTGCCAAGCGCGAAAAGCACCGGCACATCCAGTTCCGCCTCGGCCATCAGCCGCTTGAGTTCCTCATAGCTGCCGGCATCGCCGCGATTGGTCAGGTCGCCGCTGACGACGATGAATTCGGGCGGCGGCACCAGCGCCTTGATCTGCGCGAGCGTTTCGGACAGCGTGGCCGAAGTCTCGGAATAGAGATCATCATCCTGCACCTGCGGATTGCCGATATGCAGATCGGTCAGATGGACGAAATTGACCCGTTCGGACATGGCTTGCTTCCTGTTTTGCTGCGCGCAGAAATCCCGCCCGAAACCGCCCCGTCGGCGCTTCCGGACCTTTTGATTTATCTGACGATAGGTTGGTTATTGGGTAGCCTGCCTATGTGTCATGCGAATGAAGATCCGGTGGCCAACCGTCTTAAAAAGGGACTTTTCCCAGCCGCATCTGTCACAGGTCATTCACCCGTGATAATCGGTCCGGCATTGCCGAATGCGAAGAGAAGACCATGCCCGATATTTTGCCTGAAACAGGGTCCAACATCCGGATCGCCCTCTACCAGCCGGATATTCCCGGCAATACGGGGACCATCCTGCGGCTGGCCGCCTGTCTCGGCCTTGGCGTCGACATCATCGAACCGGCCGGCTTCGATATTTCCGACCGCAACCTGAAACGGGCGGGCATGGATTATATCGCGGCGGCGGCGCTGACGCGCCATGTCAGCTGGGACCGTTTCGAGGAATGGCGGGCAAGCACCGGCCGCCGCCTCGTTCTCGCCTCCACCAAGGCCGCCCTCCCCTATACTGATATCACCTATCGCGCCGATGACATCCTGCTTTTCGGTCGTGAAAGCGCCGGCGTGCCTGATCATGTGCATGACAAGGCGGATGAACGAATCATCATCCCGATGGTGGCCGGACAGCGCTCCATCAACGTCGCCATGTCAGCCGCGATGGTCACCGGCGAGGCCCTGCGCCAGACGGTATGGTCGTGACCTGCCATCTTTGCAGCCAATTTTTCAGGCAAATATGAAAATTGACTGCTTTTACCGCGAAACTGTCGCAACCCGGCCTGTACGGTGAGCGTTCGCGCTCCTATACTGATTAGCCGGACAATAAAAATCGCTCTCGCCGGGACCGTGCGCCGGCGGGTGTGAGGAGACGTCGCATGCAATCCACAATTGTCATCGTCAACCTTCTCGGCGCCGTCGCGCTGCTGCTCTTCGGGCTTGCCCAGGTGAAGGACGGCGTCACCCGCGCTTTCGGCATGAAACTCCGAAGCGTGCTGGCCACCGGCACCCAGAACAGACCGCGCTCCTTCTTTTCCGGCTTCTTCGCCACCGTCGCCCTGCAAAGTTCGACGGCGACGGCGCTGACGGTCGCCTCCTTCGCCGAACGGGACCTCATCAAGCCGCGCATGGCGCAGGTGGTGTTGCTCGGCGCCAATGTCGGTACCGCCGTTACCGCCTGGATCGTCGCGGCTGGCGTCGAATGGCTGTCGCCGCTGCTGATACTGGCGGGCATCATCCTCAAAAAAGGCAGTTCCAATGCCAGACAGGGCGGCGGAACCGCCGTCATCGGCATCGGCCTGATGCTTCTGTCGCTGCATCTCCTAAGCGGCGCGACCGAACCCATGCGCGCCTCGCCGGCACTCGGCGTCTTCATTGGATTGCTGGATGGCGCATGGCCCGTCGCGCTGATCTTTTCCGCCGTGCTGGCCTTCGTCTCTTCTTCCAGTCTCGCCGTCGTGGTGCTCATCCTGTCGCTGGCCGCCACCGGCACGCTGTCCACCGGACTCATCATCGTCCTTATTCTCGGCGCCAATCTCGGCGGCGCCATCCCGCCCGTCATCGCCACGCTCTCCGGCCCGGCATCGGCGCGGCGCATCACCATCGGCAATCTTGTCGTTCGCACCATCGGCTGCCTGATTGCCATGCCGCTCGCCTCCTATGGCGCAACGTATTTGCAGCAATTGCCGCTTTCGCCCGCCAAACTGCCTGTTGATGCGCATCTCATCTTCAACGTCATTCTGGCGGCGCTGGCGTGGCCCTTCTCCGGCCTGATATCCGATTTGATGGCAAAGCTCGTGCCGGGCGATCCGAAGGCTGAAGACGGCCCGAATTTCCTCGACCAGCAGGCGCTGGACATGCCGGTCGTGGCGCTTGCCAACGCCACCCGCGAAGTCCTGAGCGTCGGCGACAGCATCGAGCGGATGCTGATCCGCGCCGAAAACGCCTTCAAGCACAATGATCTGGCGCCGCTTCAGGAAGTGTCCCTGCTGGAAAAGAAGGTCGACCGCCGCCAGCAGGAGGTGAAGGTCTATCTTTCCCAACTGGGCCGCAAGGGGCTGACTGACGAGGAAGCGCGCCGTTCGATCGCCATCATCGATTATGCGATCAATCTCGAACATATCGGCGACATCATCGAAAAGGGCATCTGCGAACAGATCCGCAAGAAGGTGCTGAACAGCTTCAAATTTTCCGATGACGGTTATGAGGAACTGAAGACCCTGTTCGACATGACCATCGAGAACCTGCGCGCCGCCCAGAGCATTCTGGTGACCGGCGATTTCGAGCTTGCCCGCCGGCTGATGGAGAGCAAGGTGGATATACGCCGCCTCGAAAAACAATCCTCCAACCGCCATCTGGAGCGGCTGCGCGACGGGCTGGCGGAAAGCATGCAGACCAGCTCGCTGCATCTCGACATGCTGCGGGACTTAAAGCGCATCAACGCCCATATCGTGACGGTGGCGCACCCCATTCTGGATGAGAGCGGCGTGCTGATCGAAAGCCGCCTGCGTTACGCCGAACCGCGCGCCTAAAGCATTTCCAGGAAAAGTGGCCCCGGTTTTCCGTCCGGAAATGCGACAAACAAAAAATTAGAGCGTTTTCGCGATTCGAAGAAAAGCGAAGACGCTCTAAAATTCAATCGGCAGAGGGCAGACGCCGCATGGTGAATTCGATGCGGTCGCCTTCGAGCTGCCGCCAGCTTTCCACTTCCGTCCAATAGGCGGCCTTGGGAAAGCTGTCGAACCATTCGCGCGCCTTGGCGCGGGCCTCTTCGCGGCCGAGACAGAAGGTCTGGCGCACGAACATGCCGTCGCGCTTTTGTTCACCGCCGGCGCTTTCGCGCTCCTTGCGGTGATTGGCGATCCTGCGCTTCAGCCCGTCAAGGGGCGGCGGTCCGGCAAATTTCGTCATGATATTCACCTCTGGCACCTACATCGATAAAGATAGTGTCGGCGCGCCGCCTTGGCGAGTCGAATTTGTGCGCGGCGCAAACACCTGCTAGACGCGGCAGGAAACAGACTTCACCGCAGGAGAAAGACGATATGGAACGGCCAATCTTGCCGAAGGGCTTGCCCGAGGACATCGAAGACAAGAAGGCCGCAGCTGAAGCCTGGTTCCAGCATCTGCGCGACACCATCGTCACCTCTTTCGAAACCCTTGAAAATGAGCTCAGCGGCCCTCTTTCGGATCAGGAGCCCGGCCGTTTCGTGCAGACGGACTGGCTGCGCGACAATGGCGAAGGCGGCGGCGGTAAGATGTCGATGATGGAAGGTCGCGTCTTCGAGAAGGTCGGCGTCCACACCTCCACCGTCTATGGCGAATTCTCGCCCGAGTTCCGCAAGCAGATACCGGGTGCGGAAGAAGACCCGCGTTTCTGGGCGTCGGGCATTTCGCTCATCGCCCATCCCGTCAACCCCAATGTGCCGGCGGTGCACATGAACACCCGCATGGTCGTCACCACCAGCCACTGGTTCGGCGGCGGTGCCGATCTGACACCGGTGCTGGGCCGCAGGCGGACGCAGCAGGACCCGGATACCCAGCTGTTCCATCGCGCTTTCGAGATCACCTGCAACCGCCATCCGGTTGCGGATTATCCGCGATACAAGACGTGGTGCGACGAGTATTTTTTCCTGAAGCACCGCAACGAACCGCGCGGCACCGGCGGAATCTTCTTCGACTGGCTGCATCCGCAAGAGGAAAAAGGCGGCTGGGACGCCAATTTCACCTTCGTGCAGGATGTCGGCCGCGCCTTCAATCTGGTCTATCCGAAGATCGTCCGCGCCAATTTCAGCCAGAACTGGACGGAAGAGGACCGTGACGAGCAGCTCATCCGCCGTGGCCGCTATGTGGAATTCAACCTGCTTTATGACCGCGGCACAATCTTCGGCCTGAAGACCGGCGGCAATGTCGAATCGATTCTCTCCTCCCTGCCGCCGGTGGTGCGCTGGCCTTAAAAAACCTCACGCAAATTTGACGCTCATCAGCCATTTCGTCGCAAATAGCGCAAATTAGGACTTATGGAAAAACCAAGGCAGTGGTAGTCTCCTCCCGCAGACGTACTGGAGGAGCTATCGTCATGATTACTTCGAACAGCATGCCTATTTCTGCTTCCCCCGAGGCAGCACCGCAATCCATCGATACCCCCGAATTGATCGACCGCCTGGCAGCTGAAATGCGCGCCACGGGCGATCGCGAACTGCCGCATTCCTTTTATGTCGAACAGGTAAAACGCACGCTGGCCGGAAAGACGGTAAAGCGCGCCGACAATGACGAAATGCCTCGTACAAAAATCCCGGCAGCCGGCACATCCTCTGTTTTCCAGTGCTGGGCAATGCCCGAATAGGGACCTGAACAGGCTCGGCGGACGCCGCTCGGGAACATAAGCGGCGAACGTTCGTTTCCAGTCGGAGGGACAGCATTCACATCAATGCTGTCCCCCGCTTGAACAGGGAGGCAAGACCATGAGACTGTTTGAATGTGGAACGCTCGTGCCCGGCTGCGCCTGGCACACCCGCGCAGACGACGATGCAGAAGTCGTGCGCCGCACCGTCGAACATATGCGCTCGGCCCATGGCGAAACCGTCATCCGCGAAAACATGATCGAAAACATCAAGGCCCGCATCCGCGACGAGGCGAATGCGGCTTAGCGCATTTGCCCAAAGGCGCCATTTCGGGTGCTACCACCAACCCTCATCCCTGTGCTTGTCACAGGAATGAGGTGGAACACGGCTTCAATTCCCCAGCAAATCCTTCAGCCGGGCGGTCAGCGCTGCCCGATCCAGCGAGAAATTGACATCGATCCACTTCTCCTCGAGGCTTTTCAGCACCTCGCCGACCCTCGGACCGGCCTCGATCCCAGCGGCCATCACATCGGCGCCGCTCAACGGGAAGCCGGGCTTCTGGAATTTCTCCGCCCTCGCCAGCAGCGTCGAAAAACGCGCAACCCTCTGCATGGCCACATCACCGGCCGAAAGATCGGCACGGGCGGCGGCAAGCGCGAGTTTCAGCCGCGCCTTCACGCCTTCAACGCCCTGACGGTAAAGCAACCGGTCAAGCGCCGTTTCCTTCATGTCGGGGTCGGCGGCGGGCGCGGAGGCCCAATGGGTCAGATACCCCGCTTCGGCCTTCGACAGCCTCAGCCTTGTGGCAAGGGCAGCCAGCCTGTCCCGGTCCGGCGGCACGATGGCGGCAAGCCGCAGCATCGGGTCCACCGCCCAGCCGAGTGCCTGTTCCGTCGCCACCAGCCCGTGAATGGCGTCGATACCCCATTTTTCCGTTTCGGGAAGAATTTCGGCGAGCACACCCGATTGCCGCATCCAGAGAAGAGCGCGCGAGGGATCACGCGCGGAAAGCAGCTTCTTTACCTCGCTCCACACCCGTTCGGCCGAAAGCGTCGCCAGCTTGTCCTTGGCGCGGGCGCTTGCCCTCAGGCCATCCGCATCCGGACGGCCGGAACCGTAATGGGCAAAGAAACGGAAAAAGCGGAGAATCCGCAGGTAATCTTCCGAAATCCGCGTCGCGGCATCACCGATGAAGCGCACGGTTCCGGTTTCGATATCGGGCAACCCATTGATGAGATCGATGATCTCGCCCGTCTGATCGGCATAAAGGGCATTGATGGTGAGGTCGCGCCGCTCGGCATCGGTCTGCCAGTCGGTGCCGAAGGCCACCTGCGCGTGGCGGCCATTGGTCTCGACATCACGGCGAAGCGTCGTGACTTCAAAACCTTCGCCGTCGATCACCAGCGTCACCGTGCCATGATCGATGCCGGTCGGCACCACCTTGATACCCGCCGCCTTGGCCCGCGCAACAACGACATCAGGGGTCAGCGTCGTCGCCATGTCGACATCGACCACCGGCAGGTCCATCAGCGCATTGCGCACTGCGCCGCCGACGATCCGCACCTCGCCGCCCTCCGCATTCAAAAGTGCGAAGATGCGCTTCAGCGCCGGTTTTTCAAACCAGTCCCGCCCGGCAAGGCTGCTCATGAATAAAACCTCTCGTAAATCGTCCTGACGATGCCCGCCGTAATGCCCCAAATGTAGCGCTCGCCATAGGGCATTTCGTAGAAAAACCGCTCCTTCCCCTGAAAGATGCGGCTGCCGCGCCCATGGTTCGCCGGGTCCATCAGGAAGGACAGCGGCACCTCGAAAACCTCATCCACCTCCGTCGGATTGAGCGTCAGGTCAAAGCCCGGACGGACGACCGACAGCACCGGCTTGATGCGAAAACCCGTCCCGGAAATATAATCCGGCAGGCGGCCGACCGTTTCAACGAAAGACCGCGAAAGCCCGATTTCCTCTTCCGTCTCGCGCAGAGCCGCTTCCTCCGGCGTGCGGTCTTCCGCATCGATGCCACCGCCCGGGAATGAAATCTGGCCGGAATGCTTGCGCAGGGTTGCGGTACGCTGCGTAAAGATCACCCGCGCATCATTGCCGTCATCGATAACGGGCACCAGCACGGCGGCATCCTTCAGCTTAATGCCGTTTCCAGACAGCACCACGCCCGGATTGAGCACATGGTCGCCATGCTCCCTCTCGGCCACGCCCTCGCCTTCCTGCAACACCCGGCGGCGGAAGTCGGCGGCAGTAAAAGTCTTGAACCCTGTTGTCGTCACATTCCCGATTGTCGTCATTGTCATTGCGAAAGCCGTTCCAATTCATTGGCGGGCATGACCGGAAAAGTCACCCCGCCCGAGCGCACGGCGAACATGTCGACGCCATCCACGTCGATCACCTCGCCCAGTGCGACAAGATCATACATCACCGCCCGCGAGATGAGCGCCTCCAGCCTGCCGCGTACCAGAAGATAGGGTTTCAATTCGCGGTTCTCACCGAAAATCTCAAACCGTAGCGGATGTTCCGGTCCCGCCTCCACCACATCGCCAACATTGGTGCGGAAGGTCAGCAGCGGCTCGCCACCTTCCTCCCCCGCAGTCACCTTCATTTCCACGGCGACGAAAGGCGCATCCACCACGCGGATGCCGACTTTTTCCACAGGAGTTACGAGATAGGTCCTACCGTCCTCATCCTTGCGCAGAACGGTGGAAAACAGCCGCACCAAAGGTGCCCTTCCGATGGGTGTCCCGAGGTAGAACCATGTGCCGTCGGCACGGATTTCCATGTCGAGATCGCCGCAAAAGGGTGGATTCCAGCGCTCCACCGGGGCCGGCCCGCGCTTGGCGTCACCGGTCTGCTCGGAGGCACGCGAAATCATCGCCGCAAGCCCCGCCGCATCATCAGCCGAATTTATCGTCTCCGCTGCCATATTCGAGTCTCGCTTTGCCGATAAGGAAATACTAAGTCACGACATAGTCATTCGAATGGCGCTTGTCAGCGGCCAAGAGAGCAATAAGCTAGATGCAGCGCAAAATCCGCCCCGGTTGGCAACCAGCAAAACCGGGATGCGACTGTGACAGCGGCGAAGGTATGAGGAGAGCGACATGGGCGTGATGAATACCGGCGAAACCCTCGATGAAAAGGCCATCGTCGCCTCGGCCGAAAAGGCGCTTTCCGACATTGCGGCCATCCGCACGGAGGTCTCCAAGGTCATTTTCGGCCAGGAAAAAGTGGTGCAGAACACGCTTCTCGCCATCCTCTCCGGCGGCCATGCGCTGCTCGTTGGCGTTCCAGGCCTTGCCAAGACCAAGCTCGTCACCACGCTCGGCACCGTGCTCGGCCTCGATGCCAACCGCATCCAGTTCACACCGGACCTGATGCCGTCGGACATTCTCGGTTCCGAAGTCATGGATCAGGACGAGAACGGCCGCCGTTCCTTCCGTTTCATCAAGGGTCCGATTTTCGGCCAGCTGCTGATGGCCGACGAAATCAACCGCGCCAGCCCGCGCACGCAGTCCGCACTTTTGCAGGCCATGCAGGAATATCACATCACCATGGCCGGCCAGACCTATGAGCTGCCGAAGCCGTTCCACGTTCTCGCCACCCAGAACCCGCTGGAACAGGAAGGCACCTATCCGCTGCCAGAAGCCCAGCTCGACCGTTTCCTGCTGCAGGTCGATGTCGGTTATCCCGAGCTTGCCGCCGAACGCCAGATCCTGCTCGACACGACGGGCACCGCCTCCGGCGAAGCACGCGGCGTGATCGATGCCGGGCGCCTGATGGAAATCCAGGCCCTCATCCGCCAGATGCCGGTCAGCGACAAGGTCGTGGATGCGATCCTCTCGCTCGTCCGCTCCGCCCGCCCCGGCCATGGCAACAAATTGACCGACAAACACGTTGTCTGGGGTCCGGGCCCGCGCGCCGGCCAGTCGCTGATGCTGACCGCCCGCGCCCGTGCGCTCTACGAAGGCCGCCTCGCCCCGTCGCTGGACGACGTCCATGCGCTGGCCGAGCCAGTGCTGGAACACCGCATGGCGCTGACCTTTGCGGCCCGCGCCGAAGGTATGTCGGTGCGCGATGTGATTGCGGCCCTCGTGGAGCAGGCGAAGAATTAAAAGACGCGTGCCTAACCTTTCGCGAAAGGAGTGCCTGTGGCATCCATCGGCCAGATCGTAGACAAGACGCCGGGTAGCGAAGTTCTGGCGCGTGCGCGCCAGCGTGCCGCACTGGTGCCGGACTGCATGGTCGAGGCAAAACGCATCGCCAACACCGTCACCGCCGGCTGGCACGGCCGCCGCAAACGCGGCATCGGCGAAAATTTCTGGCAGTTCCGCCCCTATGCCGAAGGCGAAAGCCTGTCGCGCATCGACTGGCGGCGCTCGGCCCGCGACGACCATACCTATGTGCGCGACCGGGAGTGGGAGGCAGCCCACACCATCTGGCTCTGGGCGGACATGTCGCCGTCGATGATGTTCAAATCCACCCTCGGCTCCGTCTCCAAGGAAAGCCGGGCGCTGGTGCTGATGCTGGCGCTGGCGGAAATCCTGGCGCGCTCGGGTGAACGCATCGGCTGCCCGGGCATCATGGAGCCGATTTCGGCCAGAAACGCCGCCGAACGGCTCGCCGCCGCCATCATGCACGCGCCGCTGACCACGGGTATGCCGGAAACGGGCATGATCCGCGGCGCAAGCGATATCGTCCTGATCGGCGATTTTCTCGATGATGCGAAAAATGTGATGGAGCGGATTTCGCCTCTGGCGCGACGTGGCCTGCGCGGCCATGTGGTGGAAATTGCCGATCCGGCCGAAGAAACCTTCCCCTATTCCGGCCGCACCGAGTTCACCGATCCGGAAACCGGCGAAAAACTGGTTTCCGGCCGCGCCGAGACCATTCGTGAGGATTACACCCGCGCCTATCTCGCAAGACGCGAGGCGCTGTCCTCGTCGCTGCGCCGTCTCGGCTGGAACTTCGTCTTCCACCGCACCGATCATCTGGCTTCCGAGGCGCTTGTGGCCGTTCACATGTATCTTTCCGGCGCGCCCGCGCAAAGCGGTGGGCACCGATGAGCGCATTGCCTTTCGTCTTCACCAGCCCCTACATCCTCTTCGGCCTGCTGGCGCTGCCCGCCATCTGGTGGCTGCTGCGGCTCACCCCGCCGCGCCCCAAGGCGGAGGTCTTTCCGCCGCTGAAGATTCTGGCGACGGTGCTGAAGCGCGAGGAAACACCGTCGAAAAGCCCGTGGTGGCTGACCCTTTTGCGCATGGCGCTTGCCGCCGCCGTAATTTTTGCGCTGGCCGATCCGGTGGTGAACCCGCGCAACAACAGCATCGCCGGCAGCGGCCCGCTGGTGCTGGTGGTCGACAATAGCTGGGCCTCCGCGCCCGACTGGGAAAGACGCGTGGCCACCGCGCAGGCCCTGATCGGCGATGCGGAGCGGGCCGACCGCCCCGTCTCCATCAGCTTCACCGCCGATGCAGAAAATGATCCCGTGCCGGCAACAACGGCCGTGGCGCTGGACAAGCTCGCCGCCGCCAAGCCGAAGCCGCTGGTGCCCGACCGCGTACGCACGGCAGAAGCCATCACGGAAGCGCTGAACGGCGCAGCCCCCGGCACGCTTGCCTATATTGCCGACGGCGTTCAAACCGCGCAGGACGAAAGCGCAATGAGAACGCTCGCCGCCCTCTCGCCCACCGAATTCCGCATCGTCAGGGGCGACGGCAAGGCGATCACCGCCATTACCGGCGCTACCAACAATGCCGATGCCATGAGCGTCACCCTTTCGCGGCTCGACACGGCCGAAGCCGCCCGGCTGACCGTCAATGCCCAGGACAGCCAGGGCCGCATTCTCGCCAATGGCACGGCCAGCTTCGCCCCCGGCGAGGCCGAAACAACCGCAACGGTGGAAGCCCCCTTCGAACTGCGCAACGATTTCGCCCGCCTCTCCCTCGAAGGCGTTTCGACGGCGGGCGCCGTGCATCTGCTGGATGACGGTTTCCGCCGCCGCCGCGTGGCCCTGCTGGCCGGCGAAACCGGCAATGATTTCCAGCCGCTGCTGCAGCCGCTTTATTATATCAGCCGCGCGCTTCAGCCTTTTGTCGATCTCATTCCGCAGCGGCAGGCCGATCTGGCGCAGGCAATCCCGGAGATCCTGCAATCCAACCCGTCGGTCATCGTCATGGCCGATATTGGCCGACTGCCACAGGAAACCTATGAGCCGATGCAGCGCTGGCTTGCAGCCGGCGGCACGCTGATCCGCTTTGCCGGGCCGCGCCTTGCAGCGGCCCCGGCCGACGATCCACTGGTGCCGGTGACGCTCCGGCAGGGTGAACGGGCGCTTGGCGGCGCGCTCTCCTGGGCGGAGCCGCAGCCGCTTGCCGATTTCCCGAGCTTCGGCGCCTTTGCCGGCATGGCAAAGGCCGATGGCATTCTCGTCAAACGTCAGGTTCTGGCCGAACCGACGCCCGACCTGGCGGAACGCACCTGGGCCAGCCTCGCCGATGGCACGCCGCTTGTGACCACCCGCACTGTCGAGGCTGGCCGCATCGTGCTCTTCCATGTCAGCGCCGAAGCGAGCTGGTCCGACTTGCCGATCTCAGGCCATTTCGTCGATATGCTGCGCCGTATCGTGCAATTGTCGAAAGCGGGCGGCGCTTCGGCCTCCGCCAATGCCCCGGCCGCAGCCCTGCCCCCGTTCCGCCTCTTGACGGCCGAAGGCGCGCTATCCGCCGAAATTGGCACTGCCCGGCCGCTGGAAATGCGCGCCGGCCAGCCACCGCGCACCGGTTTCGACAATCCCCCCGGCCTTTACGGCACAGAGGATGGTTTCGTGGCTCTCAATCTCCTGCCCGCAGGTGCGACGCTACGCCCGCTCGACGCATCCGTCGCCGGCGTCAGCACCACCAGTGAAGCCCTGATCGGCGAAACCGCGAAATCGCTGCGCCCTGCTTTGTTCATCGCCGCCTTCCTGATGCTGATTGCCGATAGCCTGATCGTGCTCTTCATGAACGGCGCTTTCGCACGCCTGCCGAAAGCCCGCAGCGCGACAGTCGCCACCCTGCTGCTGGCGCTTGGCGCCTTCGCCGCGATGTCCCCAACGGACGCGCGCGCCGATGACCCAAAACCGGGCGACGAGCAGATTTTCGATCGGCTGGACACCACCCATCTCGCCTATGTCCGCACCGGTGAAGACGATGTCGACCGCATTTCCGAGCAGGGTTTGCAGGGGCTGAGCGAGTTCCTCACCTGGCGCACGACGCTGGAACCCGGCCAGCCGGTCGGGCTCGATATCTCCAAGGATGAATTGTCGTTCTACCCGATCATCTACTGGCCGGTTTCCGCCTCCGCACCCATGCCGTCGAGCGCCGCCATTTCGCGCATCGATGCCTATATGCGCGCCGGCGGCACCGTGCTGTTCGACACACGCGACCAGTTCTCCTCGCTCGACACCGGCGCGACCAGCGCCAATGGTGAACGTTTGCAGGCGATCCTCGCCAATATCGATATTCCGCCGCTGGAGCCTGTCCCGGAAGACCACGTTCTGACGCGGTCCTTCTATCTGCTCACCAATTTCCCCGGCCGTTACAATGGTTCGCCGCTCTGGGTGGAATCGCGACAGGGAGCCGCCAAGACCACCTCGGGCCTCTCCTCTTCCGGTGATGGCGTGACGCCGATCATGATAACGGGCAATGATTTCGCCGGCGCATGGGCCGTCGATCCGCAGGGCGCGCCGGTTCTGCCCACTGTACCCCCGGATGAGATGCAGCGCGAACACGCCTTCCGCTCCGGCGTCAACATCATGATGTATATGCTGACTGGCAACTACAAGGCCGATCAGGTTCACGTTCCCGCACTTCTCGAACGGTTGGGGCAGTGACATGACATTGACCTTCTCCCCATTCCTGCCGTGGATCGTGATTGCCGTTCTGGCGGTCGCCGCTCTTGCGCTTTCCTTCATCGGCCTGTGGCGCGGGGTGCGTGGCGCATGGCTGCGCGGGCTGGCGCTTGCCGCCCTCCTGGCTGCCATCGCCAATCCGCTTCTGACGCAGGAGGAGCGCGAGCCGCTTTCCACCATCGTGCCCGTCATCGTCGACCGTTCGCAGAGCCAGGACGTGCAGGACCGGCCGCAAATGACCGATACGGCGCTGGAGACGCTGAAAGACCGGCTCTCCCGCTTCCCCCGCATCGAACCGCGCATCGTGGAGGTGCGCGACGATGGGGAGAGTGATTCGCCCTCGACCCAGCTTTTCTCGGCCCTTTCCTCCGCCGTTTCCGATGTCTCACCGTCACGCGTCGGCGGCGCGATCTTCCTCAGCGACGGCCAGATTCACGATATCCCGAATGCCCTGCCCAATGCCGAACAGGCGCTCGGCTTCCGCGCCCCCGTGCATGGGCTGATCACCGGCAAGGCCGACGAATTCGACCGCCGCATCGAGATCGTCCGCGCCCCGCGCTTCGGCATCGTCAATGAAGAGCAGCAGCTGACGCTGCGTGTCTTTGATGACGGCCGCCCCGCAGGCGGCGGCTCGGCGGAAGTGACCGTGAAGATGAACGGCGAAGAAATCGCCGCGCTTCAGGCCACACCCGGCCAGCCGACGCCGTTCAGCTTCAAGGTTCCGCGTGGCGGCAACAATGTCATGGAATTTTCCGTCGCCGAGCTTCCCGGCGAAGTGACTGCTGCGAACAACCGCGCCGTTCACCTGATCGAAGGCATCCGCCAGAACCTGCGTGTACTGCTCGTCTCAGGTGAACCCCATGCCGGCGAACGGGCGTGGCGTAACCTGCTTAAATCCGACGCCTCGGTCGATCTGGTGCATTTCACCATTCTGCGCCCGCCGGAAAAACAGGACGGCACGCCGATCAACGAATTATCGCTGATCGCCTTCCCCACCCGCGAATTGTTCGTCGAGAAGATCAACGATTTTGATCTCATCATTTTCGACCGCTACCAGCATCGCGGTGTGCTGCCGATCCTCTATTACGACTACATCGCCCAATATGTCGAAAAGGGCGGCGCGCTCTTGATCGCAGCCGGCCCCGAACATGCCGGTCAGGATTCAATTGCCATGACGCCGCTCGCCTCCGTGCTGCCGGCCCAACCCACGGGTCAGGTGCACCAGGCGGCATTCTATCCCCGCCTTTCGGAAGCCGGCAAGAAGCACCCTGTCACCCGTGGTCTCGATGGCTCCGGCAACGAGCCGCCGCAATGGGGCCGCTGGTTCCGCACCATCAGCGTCGACCCGCCGCAGGGCCAGACCGTGATGCTGGGCGACGGGCAGGACCCGCTTCTGGTGCTGAACCGTCAGGGCGAAGGCCGTGTCGCCATGCTTCTGTCCGATCAGGGCTGGCTATGGGCGCGTGGTTTTGAAGGCGGTGGCCCGCATGTGGCGCTTTATCGCCGCATCGCCCACTGGCTGATGAAGGAGCCCGAGCTTGAGGAAGAGGCGCTGACGGCGCGGGCCAATGGCCGCACATTGGAAATTACCCGCCAGACCATCGGCGACGATCCCGGTCAGGCCAGCGTGCGTTTCCCTTCCGGCAAGACCGAAAACATGGCCTTCACCACCACCGAGCCCGGTCTTTACAAGATCGAGCGCCGCATGGATGAAACCGGGCTGTTCGAGATCAAGAATGGTGATTTCACCACCCTCGTCCATGTCGGCGCGGTGGATGCGCCGGAATTCAAGGCGATGATTTCGACGACCGAAACGCTGAAACCGCTGGCCGATGCCACCAAGGGCAGTGTGCACCGTGTCGCCGATAATTCCGGCCGCATCGCGCTGCCTGATATATTGCCGGTGCGGGGTGACATCAGGGTTGCGGACGAGGACCGCATGCTGATACGCCTGACCGACGAGACGGTGCTGAAAGGCGTCAACACCCTGCCGCTGTTTGCCGGTTTTGCCGGGCTTGGCGCGCTGCTGCTTGCCTTCTCCGCACTCTGGTGGCGCGAGGGCCGGTAAAGGTGCTTCAACCCGGCGACAGCGCCGGGCTTCTCCGTCTCCGATTGAAACCCAAATCGGTCGCCGCCCGGCGTCTGGAGAAGAACAGCATGAATTTCGTTTTGAGTGATGTCGCGGATGCAGAAGCCGAAAAGGCCATCCGCGATCCGCTGATAGCCTATAATCTCGCCCGTTTCGGCGAAAGCGACAAACGCGACCTCAACATCACCATTCGTGACGAGGACAATGCCGTCACCGGTGGTCTGGTGGGATATACCGCGCGCGGCTGGCTTTACGTGCAGCTTCTTTTCGTGCCCGAAGCCATGCGCGGCCAGGGCGCCGGCCCGAAGCTGCTGGCAATGGCGGAGGCGGAAGCAAAAAAACGCGGCTGCATGGGCGCCTATATCGACACGATGAACCCGGACGCCTTGAGGACCTACGAACGCTTCGGTTTCACGAAGATCGGTTCGCTTGCGCCGCTTTCCACCGGCCAGTCGATTACGTGGCTGGAGAAACGCTACTGATAGCGTACGGTCAGGTCAGCGCCACCTGCCGCGTTTCCGCATTGATCATGGTCGCCGCGATGGCGGCCAGTACCAGCAGCCCGGCAAAGATGCCGATCGCGACCCCAAACCCCTGCGCAATGGCATAACCGAGCAAAGACGGCGCCAGCAGGCCGCCGAGCCTTGCCATGGCGCCTGCAGCGCCCATGCCGGTCGCGCGCGATTCCGTCGGGTAAAGTTCCGGCGTAAAGGCATAAAGCGCGCCCCAGGTGCCGAGCAGCGCAAAGCTCATGATGAGAAGCGAGGCGGCAATCATTCCGCCACCGGTGGCAAGGGTGAAGAGCAGGCAGCCGAGTGCGGAGAGCAGGCAGAAACCGATCAGCGTCGGCCTGCGGCCCCATTTTTCGACACCATAGGCGGCAAGCGCATAACCGGGGATCTGCGCCAGCGCCACCAGTACCAGAAACCCGTAACCGCGCACGAAACCGAAACCGTCTCCCGCCAGCTTTGCCGGCATCCAGGTGAAGACACCATAATAAGAGACGGAGACGAGAAACCAGATGGCGAGGATCATGATGCTGCGCTGCCGGAGCGCCGGTGAAAATATCCCCTGCCCCTTGGTCACGTCAGGCTGGAAGAGCCCGGTTCCGGCATCGAGCGGCGCACGACCATTCACCACCAGCATGCGGTTGACGACGGCCTTGGCTTCTTCGGATCGCCCCGTGCGCAGCAGGTAGAGCGGCGATTCCGGCACCAGAAAGCGAAGCCCGAGACCAAGAACAGCCGGGAAAGCCGTCACGGCGAAAATATAACGCCAGGCATCGGCCACGCCCGCAAGGCTTGCACCCCAGGCCGCCAGCGCCACGATCAGCGTCCCGACAGCCCAGAAACCTTCGAGAAAGACCAGCCAACGCCCGCGATTTTTGGCAGGCAGGAATTCGGCCATCATCGCATAATCCACCGGCAAAGTGCCGCCAACCGCAGCTCCGGTAAGGAAACGCAGGACAAGCAGAATGGTGAAATCGGGCGAAAATATCGAAAGCACGCCGAACAGGGCATCGCAGGCCACGGTGATGATCAGCACCCGGCGACGCCCATAACGATCCGCCAGCCGTCCGAAACCGGCGGCGCCTAAAAGCATGCCGAAAAAGAATGCCGTGCCGGTCTGCAGCGCCTGCGGCACCGTCAGGCCAAAAGTCGCAGCAATCGAGGCGGCTGTGAAACCGACAGCCAGAACCTGCATGGCATCCGCCGCCCAGACAAGGCCGAATATGCCCATCAGCCGGCGCTGATAAGCGCCTGCGCCCGCGCGCTCCAGCGCATCGTTCATGGTGATTGCCGTCATGCCCCGCCCCTTTGCCCTACTCGACTTTCACTTGCTATCGTATAGGGGGAGGAAACGGAATTGAATTCTGTGGAAGGGTGGGCACGGTTGGAACGAAATGCTCGGCGCAACGATAGGCGAGCTCCCACGCCTCCACCCTCATCCCTGTGCTTGTCACAGGGATCCAGCCAGCCCAAGTCCTTGGGCTGAAAGGGCTCTTTCCGCCACGCAGACGCGCGTCGGCTAGATTCCTGTGACAAGCACAGGAATGAGGGAGACAGAGGGACTGGCGAGAAAAGGCAAAGCTGCCTTGCAGGAAACCCTCAGCCGTAAACCCTGAGCGGCTCCTCAAAACCCTCATCTTCCGCCGTAGCGGCCGGCATCACGTCCTCGCATTTGCGCCAGCCGATCTTGCCCTTCAGCCGCTGGTGCACGTCGGCGCCAATGGGCACCACCAGCACCCGGTTCGGGTCAACCGGACCCGGAAAATCGAGCGCCGCATAAGCGACCTTCTCGAAACCGAGCGGCATGTAATAGGGCGGATCGCCGATCAGGATGACGGCCTCGGAACCCTTGCGCCGGGCCGCCGCAATGGCGATCCGGACGAGTTCCCGGCCAATGCCCTTGTTCTTGTGCGAGGGCCGCACCGCGAGCGGGCCAAGCATATGGCCCTTGACCCCACCGGCCAGAACCGGCGTCATGCGCACCGAAGCAATCGTTTCGCCATCATCGGCGCAGACGAAGGACAGCGACCGGTCATGCGGCCCCTGCTCGCGAATGCGCGCCGCCGCACGGGTGTGCCGGCCGGGACCAAATGCTTCTTCGTTGATGACGTCGATGATGGCGTCGTGGGACGCGTCCTCGGTGAGGTAGACAAGATCGTGCTTGGACATGAAGAGACCGAAACTTCCAGAATGCGGATGCGACAATAAATGACGTCTGCGCCGGTAAGGGCGTTCAGGAGCGTCAGCGTCGTCGGAGCATCCGTGGTTCGATCATAATCAAAAATTCCCTCAGATTTGTGAAAATCGCAATTATCAGGAAAATCACCACCCGTCCAGAACAAATCTCGGCGCTTCTTCATTCAGCCTGTGCGTGGCCGGAGACGCATTGTTCAATGCCTTGCGGGTTCGCGGCATGGAGCGAAACGGGTAATATCGCGGCCAGGGAAACAATCAAGGAGATCATCATGGGCATGCTGGTGGAAGGCGTATGGAAAGACATCTGGTACGACACCAAGGAAACCAAGGGCCATTTCAAGCGCAGCGCCTCGCAGTTCCGCAACTGGGTGACGGCCGATGGCGGACCCGGCCCTTCCGGCGAAGGCGGTTTCGAAGCGGAAAAAGGTCGTTACCACCTCTATGTCTCCTTCGCCTGCCCCTGGGCGCACCGCACGCTGATCTTCCGCAAGCTGAAAAAGCTGGAAGATCTGATCTCCGTCTCCGTGGTCGATCCGCTGATGCTGGAAAACGGCTGGGAATTCAAGCCTGAGGGAGAACGCACACCGGGCGCGACGGAAGATCACCTGTTCGGCTCCTCCACGCTCTGGCAGGTCTACACGAAAGCGGACCCCAACTATTCCGGGCGCGTCACCGTGCCGGTTTTGTGGGATAAAAAGCGCGGTACCATCGTCTCCAATGAATCGGCGGAAATCATCCGCATGTTCAACGTGGCCTTCAACGATCTCACCGGATCGGACGCGGATTATTACCCTGAAGCGCTGCGTGCCGAGATCGATGCGCTGAACGACGTTATCTACGACACCGTCAATAACGGCGTCTACAAGGCCGGTTTCGCCACCACGCAGGATGCCTACCAGCAGAATGCCGTGAAAGTGTTCGAAACGCTGGATATGCTGGAAGACCGCCTGAAGGACCGGCGCTTCCTGTTCGGCTCAGAGCAGACGGAAGCGGACTGGCGCCTGTTCACCACGCTGGTGCGGTTCGATCCGGTCTATGTCGGCCATTTCAAATGCAACATCCGCCGCATCCACGATTATCCGCATCTGACGGGTTACCTGCGCGATCTCTACCAGACGCCGGGCGTGCCTGACACGGTCGATATGCGCCACATCAAGGAGCATTATTACCGCAGCCACCGCACCATCAACCCGACCGGCATCGTGCCCGTCGGCCCGGAGCTGGATCTGACCATGGCCCATGGCCGCGAGACGCTCTCCTGACGGAAAACCTCCCGCCGCTACCAGTGGTCGACAACCGCCGCTTCGCCGGCAAGTTCGGCAAGGCGGCGGCGGGTGGCGGCCGTCACCCCTTCCGGCAGGCCTGAAAGCTCGAAAAAGCCGCTCTCGGCAATTTCATGGTCAGGCTTTTTCGGCCGGGTCTGGGTGACATCAAGCCGGTAAAGCGCGACATGATCGCGATTGCTGCCCTCCAGATTGAGGTAGACGTGGAAAAGCTCCGGCCTGCAGGCCGCTTCGAGATTGCCTTCCTCGCGGATTTCCTTGTGCAGCGCCTCAAGCAGGGTTTCGCCGCGCTCCACGCCGCCGCCCGGCAGATACCAGCCGGGCAGATAGGTGTGCCGCACCAGAAAAATCCTGCCTTTTTCATCGTAGCAGGCGGCACGCACGCCAAGAGTTGCGCCGCGCGTGAACAGAAAAACAAAATGCAGGAAGCGGATGAAGACACGCATATGGAACGGACGGGCCTGCCGCCCGGTTGTTTCGTCATTCACCCTGGTTTCTCCCCGCCTGCCGGCTTTTGTTGGACGCGCGGCATATCATAGGTTATCTCTGCCGCCATGTTCAAACTTGCCCATATTTCAGACGTCCATTTAGGGCCACTGCCAAAACTCACTTTCCGGGAACTCGCATCGAAACGGATCACCGGTTTCGTCAACTGGCACCGCAACCGCCGCAAGCATCTCTTCACCGATACGCTGGAAAAGCTGCTCGACGATCTCGATACAAAATCGCCGGATCATCTGGCTATTACCGGCGATCTCGTCAATCTTGCGACCGGCATCGAAATCCGCGCCGCCGCCGACTGGCTGGAGGAAGTGGGCGATCCCGAAAGAACCTCCGTCGTTCCCGGCAATCACGACGCCTACGTATCCGGCGCGCATGACAAGGCCATGCAGGCCTGGTACCCCTATGTGCGCGGCGATGGCGATCCGCCGGAATGGGACGACGACCGCAAGATTTTTCCCTATATGCGCGTGCGCGGCCCCGTCGCGCTGATCGGCTGCTCCACCTCGATTGCGACTCCGCCCTTTTCGGCCACCGGTTATTTCGGCAACCGGCAGGCGCGCGCCACGGCGGAGCTTTTGAAAAAAGCCGGTGAACAGGGGCTATTTCGGGTGGTGATGATCCATCATCCGCCGATCCGCGGAGCGGCCGCCACCCACAAGCGCATGATCGGTATCCGCCGTTTCGCCGCAGCCCTCGGCGTTGGCGGCGCGGAGCTTGTGCTGCATGGTCATACCCATTTGAACACGGTTTATTGGCTGAATACCCATCACGGGCTGGAACACATCCCGGTCGTCGGCATCGCGTCGGCCAGCCAGGGGCCGGGCGGGGAAAAACCGCGTGCGGCTTACAATCTTTTCAACATTTCCGGCGGGCCGGGCACGTGGAACGTAACCTGCGAACGGCATAGCCTCGATGAGACGGGGACGGGCGTGGCGCTTGAGGATATCAGGGTGTTTTATGAGAATGGGCGGCCGCTGGGGTTTCCGCGGATGGGGGAATAGAAGCCGGAGTGGTTAGGTTGGTGGGTGTGGTTCACCCCCCTCTGTCCTGCCGGGCATCTCCCCCACAAGGAGGGAGATCGACTCGTGGTTGGGCCTCGCCCATCTCAACGTTGCGAATGAAGTGGTGGTAGCGCCTCCTGCCGATCTCCCCCCTTGAGGGGGAGATGTCCGGCAGGACAGAGGGGGGTGCCCTGCCCCACCCTCAAGGCCCAGTTACTTAGCCCGCTCTTCCAGCACCCGATTGGCCGCCGAAACAATCGCCTCCAGCGATGCCGCCACGATATTCGTATTAACCCCTGCCCCGAACAGCTTACCACCCGGATGCTCCATCTCGACATAAGCAATCGCCGAGGCATTCGAGCCGTGCTGCAGCGAATGCTCCGAATAATCATTCACCGACAGATCAACCCCGAGATAGACCGACAGCGCATTGATGAACCCGTCGATCGGACCCGTCCCCTTGCCCTCGATGCGCTTCACCTCGCCATTATCGGTGATCTCGGCGGCAACGATGCGCACGCCCTTGAAATCGCCGGCCGGATAGGTGTGGTGATCCACGAACTTGATGCGTGCGTTCGGCTGCGTCACATAACGCTCGATAAAGCGCTCGTAGATGCGCTTGGCCGGCAGTTCCACACCCTCCTCATCGGTGATGCGCTGGATGTCTTCGCGGAATTCCACCTGCAGGTTGCGCGGCAGGTTGATGCCGTAATCCTGTTGCAGAATATAGGCGATGCCGCCCTTGCCGGATTGCGAGTTGATGCGGATGATCGCCTCGTAGGAACGGCCGACATCCTTCGGATCGATCGGCAGATAGGGCACTTCCCAGACGGGATGGTTGGCGACCTTGATCGCCTTCATACCCTTATTGATGGCATCCTGATGCGAGCCGGAGAAGGCCGTGTAAACCAGTTCGCCGACATAAGGATGGCGCTCGGGGATCGTCATTTCGTTGGAATATTCATAAACCGCCTTGATACGCTCGATATCGCGGCAATCCAGCTCCGGATCGACACCCTGCGTATACATGTTCAGCGCCAGCGTCACGACGTCGACATTGCCGGTGCGCTCGCCATTGCCGAACAGCGTGCCTTCGACGCGGTCCGCACCGGCCATCAGGCCCAGCTCGGTCGCGGCGATGCCCGTGCCACGGTCATTATGCGGATGCAGCGAGATGATGACATTTTCGCGATTGTCGATATTGCGGCACATCCATTCGATCTGGTCGGCATAGATGTTCGGCGTCGCCATTTCCACCGTCGAAGGCAGGTTGAGGATCAGCTTGTTGTCGGCCGTCGGCTTCACCACCTCGACCACGGCGTTGCAGATTTCCAGCGCCACTTCCAGCTCCGTGCCGGTAAAGCTCTCAGGCGAATATTCGAAGCGGTAACCGCCGCCGGCCTTGGCTGCCATGTCGGTGATCATCTTGGCGGCATCGACGGCGATCTGCTTGATGCCGTGCACATCCTTTCCGAACACCACGCGGCGCTGCAGTTCCGAGGTGGAATTGTAAAAATGGATGATCGGCTTGTTGGCGCCTTCCAGCGCCTCGAAGGTGCGGGTGATCAGCTCCGGGCGGCACTGCACCAGCACCTGCAGGGACACATCATCAGGCACATTGCCTTCTTCCACACACCAGCGGGCGAAATCGAAGTCCGTCTGCGAGGCGGAGGGGAAACCGATCTCGATTTCCTTGAAGCCCATTTCGAGCAGCAGCTTGAACATGCGGGCCTTGCGATCGTGGCCCATGGGGTTGACCAGCGACTGGTTGCCGTCGCGCAGATCCACCGAACACCAGATCGGCGCCTTGTCGATGGTCTTGCCGGGCCAGGTGCGGTCAGGGATGTTGATGGTCGGGTAAGGGCGATACTTCACGCTCGCGTCGGTCATGCCCTTGGAAATAGTGGTGATCTTGCCGTCCATTTCGCTTCCTCCTTGCGCAGTCCGCAGGCTTCTTCAAGCCATCGGCGGATGCGCGGCCCTTGAGGGCCTAAATCCAGTATAAAATGAGATTTCGAGATGAGGAGCGTTTGCGCCAGCGGGCTTTCGGCCGCCGGGCGCTCCTCACTGGACCCGGCAACCGCGTGTAAGGTCGAGGCTAAGAAGCGAGAGTGCACCGCACGGCGAGGCCTTCGCAGAAATCTGCGCGCTCATGCCGGAAATGGTTGCGATGCGGTTGCTCATGGCGACGTGTATAAACAGCGGCTGGCGGTCTGACAAGTGATCTTGTGAGGCGCAGACTTATTTTGCTCGGCGGCCAGTCTCCAGCCTTTCAGCGATCCACAATTTGACAAGCGACTGCCGGGTCACCCCGAGACGACGTGCTTCGTTGTCGAGATCGTTGACGACCCATGTCGGAAAATCGATGTTGACGCGCTTGGGTTCGATGTTCAGATGCCGTGCCGTCGACCAGTCGAGATATTCGCTGATGTCTTCGCCATCATCGGCCATCCTGTCGAATTCTTCTGCGCTTATTGTCTTCATAGTAATACCTCTCTAATTCTCGGACACGTCGCACGGAAATGATGCGAATACGGCTGCCCCGCACTGTATGGACAGCCAACCACAACTTCTCCCCGAGAAGTGCGATGAGGGGGAACCGCTCTTCTCCAATATTGTGCGCTGTAACCGTCAAACCGTATTTATCGTGCCACAATGCCTGAGCATCGACAAAATCGATGCCGTGTTTGTCTTTATTGCCAGCACTCTTTATCGGATCAAATTCGAATACCATGAGAATATAATATAAAAACTATACCATTTCCACTATTTAACCACGCTTCACCGCCCGCTGCAACGCCATCATCAACCCGCCGCCGATCAACCCCCAGAAGGCCCCGGAAACGCCGCCGAAGGAAAGGCCGGAAGCCGTGATGAGAAAGGTGATCGCCGCAGCCTCACGGGTCTCGGGTTCCCTGAACGCCGCAACGGCGGACCCGGAAAAGGCGCCAACCAGCGCCAGCCCCGCCACCGCCTGAATGAGGATGGGCGGCGCCAGCGCCACGAAGGCCGTGACCACGCCGGCCAAAAGCCCGAAGATGATGTAACCGACACCACCGATGATCGCCGCCCAGTAACGCCGCCTGGGGTCCACATGGGCGTCCTCGCCCGCGCACATGGCCGCCGTGATGGCGGCGAGGTTGACGGCATGGCCGCCAAAGGGAGCGGAAAGCAGCGAGAAAAAGCCGGTCGTGGCGAAAAGCGGCCCGGGCTGCGGATCGTAATGATTGACCTTCAGCACCGCGATGCCGGGAATGTTCTGCGAGGCCATGGTGACGATGAAGAGCGGCAGGGCGATGGAGACGACGGCGTGCAGGCTGAAGGTGGGCGTCACCCATTCCATCGGCGGTGTCAGCGATTGCGCCACGCTGTCCAGCGCGCCGGCGGGAATATCGACGCCGAAAATCATGACAAACACGAAAGCGGCAAGCGCTGCAGGCACGGCAAACAGCCGCTTGAAGGCCCCCACCACGATCCAGGCAAGAATGATCGGCAGGCCGAGTGCCGGGTTGAAACCGATCGCCTTGATGGGGGCGAAACACAGGCCGATGATGACGCCTGACAGCATGGCATTGGCAAGCGGCGCGGGAATGGAGGCGACCGCCTTTCCGAGTGGCCTGAACAGGCCCGCAATGATGATCAGGATGGCGCAGATGATGAAACCGCCGACGGCTGCCGGAAAGCCACCCTCGATGACGCCGGTGGTCGCAAGCAGCGCCGCGCCCGGCGTCGACCATGCGATACTGATGGGAAGCCGGGTGGTGGCGGAAAGAACGATAGCGCAAAGCCCCATCGCCACCGAAAGCGCCATCAGACCCGACGCCGCCTCGAAATCCGTCGCGCCGACGGCTTTCAGCCCCTGCAGCACGACGGCAAACGAGCTGGCGAAGCCGACAAAGGCGGTGAGGCAGCCCATGAACAGGCTCTGGACGGAAAAATCTTTCAGCATGAAGCACTCTGCGGCCTGCGGCCTGTCGCAAACAACCGCAGCGATCTGGATTGGCGACAGGCAGAAACAAAACGGAAGCGTGAGGCGCGAATCCGGGGATGGCGACACGCTTTGGATGAAGCATGATCATATTCAGGATCAAAAAAGACACGGCTTGGCAAGATGAGCCACCAGACTTCAGGTACGGCAGCATGGAAAACGTCATCAAAGTTTAGCGGCAGGGCGCTAATCCTCCCTGCGTCACAACAGGTCATCCGCCACAAGAGGGACCCTCGCCATGCTCCGCACCGTCACCATCGTCGCCTGCTGTTTTGCGGCTCTGCCAGCCGCCGCCCAGACCCCGCCGCCGCCGGCCTTCCTCGGCCAGATCGTCGTTCCGTCTGGCCTCTCCATCAATGGCGTCACCTTCGGCGGCATTTCCGATCTCGCATTTGACAGCGAAACCGGCCGTTATCTCGCAATCTCCGATGACCGCGTGGAAAAAGGCCCGGCCCGTTATTACGAGCTGGAACTGGCCGTAACGGAAGGCGCCGCCACGCTCGATATCGCCGCCACCCGCGAGTTGAAAGACGAGACCGGCGCGGCTTTTGCACCCAAGAGCATCGATGCGGAAGGTATCGCGCTCGACCGCAAGGGCGGCAAGCTCTACTGGTCTTCCGAACGCGACCTGAAGAACCAGCCCGCGCTTTATGTGTCAAACCTCGACGGAAGCGATGTCAAACGGCTGGAACTGCCCGCTGCCTATCTCGTCGATGACGCGAAGACCAAGGGCGTGCAGAACAATCTCGGCTTCGAAGGCCTGACGATGACGCCCGGCAGACTGATCGCCGCCACGGAAAATGCACTGACCCAGGATGGCCAGAAGGCGACGCCGCAGGCCGGCAGCCCGGCGCGCATCCTGGTGATCGACACGGCGACGCTGAAGCCGGTCGCCGAACACGTCTATGTCACGGAGGCGATCTCCAAGACACCGACGGCCGCTGCCGAGCCGAAATATAACGATAACGGCCTCTCCGCCCTCACCGCCATGCCGGATGGCCGCTTCGTGGCCGTGGAACGCAATTTCGCGTCCGGCGTCGGCAATCATATCCGCTTTTTCATCGTCGACCTCACCGGCGCGGAAAATATCCTCGGCAAGGACAAAATCGACGCGGCAAATGTGCGCGCCGTATCAAAAACGCCGTGGTTCGAAATCAATGAGGGCGATTTCGGCCTCGATATCGATAATATCGAGAGCTTCGCCTTCGGCCCTGTGGTGGATGGCAAGCAGCTCTTCATCATCGCCTCCGACGACAATTTCAATACTGGCAAGCAGTTCACCCAGTTCGCTGCATTCGCAGTTCCCGCCAATCTGGGTCAGTGAAATCCGCCAAAACAGATGCCGGCTCTGGACCATGTCCGGGCCGGCACCGGCAAGCGAGCCGATTTACATCACTCACCAGCGCAGCAGACGCGAACCGACAAAAGCGCCGATGATGCCGGTCAATAGAATGCCCAGCGAATACCAGATCAATACGAAAGCCATGCCGTTTTCCGTGCAGAACCACGAATAGACCCACGCCCCGGCCGCACCCGCGGCGATGCCTGCGGCAAAACCCGCAAGCATGGGATCAGCGGGGGCCGAACGCCTGAGAACCGCGAAATTCGCCAGAAACAGCGGCAGCGCGAAAGCAACGATTAAAAACGGGCAATGCAGCGCCGACGATCCGAGAATGAGGGTGTGATAGGTGCCCGGCACGGCAAATCCAAGCTGGACGAGCGCAATCACCGCCATGGCGACAAAAATCACCGCAAGCCAGGCGAACAGGCCACCCCTTTCGCCCTCCGGCCGCGCAAGACGCATGACGGCGAGAAATGCAATCAGGGCCAGCAGGGCATTATAGGCGGATTTGACCCAGAAACCCGGTTCGGTCATGGCGTCGCTCATGTCGACGCGAAGCCCCAGAATGGCGAACATCAGCAGCAGCGAAACGCCGAGCGCGGGCAAGGCGGCAAGCGCCAGCCTGCGCTCCAGCGCAAAAGCCGGCACGGGCTTCAGATCACCCGCCAGTCGTTCGATGATGTCTTCCGTCTTTCTCACCTGTCCCCCCGCAACTTTGCCGCCAGGACTTTCAGCGTTCTGTGAATACCAACTCTCGCCGCGAGTTCCGTCTGACCGGATTTTTCCGCTGCTTCGGCAATTGACTGACCTTCGAGTTTCACCCTTCGAATGAGATCCCGTTGCCGCTCGGGCAAGCCGTCGAGCAACCGTTCCACATCCATGCGGGCCACGACAGCATCGACGGGAGACTCCGCCTCCAGCGTCTCATCGAGTTCGACTTCCGCCATCATTCGGGAGCCCCTGCCCCGATAGTGATCGATGAGCTTGTAGCGCGCTATCGAGAAAAACCACGCCGTAAACGGCCTCGCGCGATCATAGGTCTCCCGTTTGGCGTGAAGCGACAACAGCGTCTCCTGCACGAGATCTTCGACATCGCCTCTGGCGGCGGCGGCCATGCGCCGGCCGTAATAGGCGATCAGCAGCCGTCTCAGGGCATGAAGCAAATGCCTGTAGGCGCCTTCGTCCCCATCGAGGGAACGCAGCATCAGCATTTTTAATGTCTCTTCCGAAGGGCTGCCTGTCATCGTCACTATCGGGTTATTCGCAATCGGCAGGGTATTGTTACATAGTGGCTTTAAAAAAATCTCGCCCGAACTTGTCCTCACAAGCGCGTGAAGATGTAACGGCCGGCCGTTCCCGGACGAATGGACAATCGTGAGCCCCGGCGCGATGCCGGCGGACATTCAACGACGTCCAGAGGAGACCCTTCATGACCCGCATTTTTACCGCCATTGCCGCCGCTTCCCTTCTGTCCGCTCTTTCCTTCGCAGGCATCGCCCATGCCGACAGCATGAAAACCGATACGATGAAGAAGGATACCATGCATACCGACACCATGAAGACGGAGACGATGAAAAAGGATGGCATGTCCATGGCCAGCAAGAAGGACTGCATGCACAAGGCCGGCATGGAAATGGACAAGATGAAAAAGGCCGACATGATGAAGGCCTGCGACATGATGAAATAATACCGACCCAAAAGGAAAAAGCCCGCACCGGTTTCCACCGATACGGGCTTTCTCAACTGAAAAATCGAAAACTCAGAGTTCCGACTGGCTCTCGACGATCTTGCCGACGAGGCCGTAATCCTTGGCCTCTTCCGCGCCGAGCCAGTAATCGCGATCGATATCCTTGGCGATCTTTTCTTCGCTCTGGCCGGTGGCCTTGGAGAAGATCTTGATCAGGCGCTGGTTCATCTTGATGATTTCGCGGGCCTGGATTTCGATGTCGGATGCCATGCCGCGCGTGCCGCCGGAGGGTTGGTGCAGCAGGAAGCGGGTGTTCGGCAGGCAAAGGCGGCGTTCCTTCGGCACCGAAACGTAAATCAGCGCGCCGGCGGAAGCGACCCAGCCCGTGCCGATGATATAGACCTTCGGCTTGATGAACTTGATCATGTCGTGGATGGAATCACCCGATTCGACATGGCCGCCCGGCGAATTGACGTAAACCCGAATGTCGTCGTCGCTGGCGGCGGCAAGAGCCACGAGCTGCGTGCAGACCTTCTGCGCCAGTTCCTGCGTGATGCCACCATAGATGAAGATCGAACGCGACTTGAAAAGATTCGCTTCCGTTTCCTTGCCGATCGGCAGTTCCTTGCTCTTGTCGTCTTCGTCTTCGTTCATCAACGGCTCTCTCCAGCAAAATTCGTGCATGCCCTTCGGACATAGTGCGACTTGTTACGTAAGGCAATGAGAGAAAAAGGCAAGGTTTGCCCGCCAACAATAAACACCACCCCCGGCAGATGACGCATGGACAGCCTGTCGGCCTTCGCGATATCGTCAGCGCCTCATTGCAGCGCCGCCTGCCGCGGGAAGCCCCAAGATTCCGTTGCGGAGAGCCATAATTTCAAGAGGGAACCATGCTGAAAAGACTAAGCCTCACTGCCGCCGCACTGGGCGTTACCGCCCTGCCCGCTTTCGCCCATCTGAACCCGGAAGAACACGGTTCCTTCATGGCCGGTGTCTCCCACCCCTTCTTCGGTGCGGACCACATTCTGGCGATGGTGGCCGTCGGCATCTGGGCCTCGCAGATCGCCGTGGCGCAGAATGACCGCAAGGCGCTGTGGATCGTGCCTTCCGCCTTCGTCGGCACCATGGCGGCCGGTTTCCTGATGGCGGTTTATGGCATCGGGATTCCCTTCGTCGAACCCGCCATTCTCGCCTCCGTCATCGGTCTCGGCCTGCTGGTCGCCATGGCGGCAAGGCTTCCCACGGCAGCGGCGGCGGCCGTTGTCGGCGCTTTCGCGCTTTTCCACGGCCATGCCCATGGCGGTGAACTCGGCAGCGCCGGCGCGCTTCAATTCGGTATCGGCTTCATGATCGCCACCGCCATCCTGCATGTGGCCGGCATCGCGCTCGGCCTCGGCATTGCCCGTTTCGGCTCAGTAGCCAGCCGCACCGTCGGCGCGCTGACGGCAATTGCGGGCCTCTCGCTCGCCTTCGGCGGCTGACGATCATTACCGAAATTTAAAATTCGGACCGCTTTGAAAAGCCGGAATTGAGGCCTACCTCCTTATCGTGGATTTTCGCTTCACGGTAAGGAGGCATCATATGTCACCGGAAGAAAGCCAGCTTCTCAAGGGCCTGTTCGAAAGAACCAAGGCCGCATCCGCCACCCCGCGTGACCGCGAGGCGGAAACATTGATCGCAGACGCCGTGCGCGATCAGCCCGCAGCCCCCTATTATCTCGCCCAGGCGGTCATCGTTCAGGAAAAGGGTCTGGAGGCGGCGGCAGCCCATATCAAGCAGCTCGAAGACCGTATCCATACGCTGGAAAGCGGTAACAGCGCCCCGCAGGCCGCAGCGCAGGGCGGCTTTCTGAGTTCCATCTTCGGAACCGGCCAGTCACAGCCGCCAGCACCGGCACCCGCCCCTGCCCCGCAAACGTCATGGCGCAACGATACCGCAGGCCAGACGGCCGGCCCCTGGGGATCGCCGGCAGGCCAGCAACCCGGTGGCCCCTGGAGCCAGCAGCAGCCCGCCGCATTCGGGCGTTCTTCAGGCGGTGGTTTTCTGCAGGGCGCGCTCGGCACCGCCGCGGGTGTCGCCGGCGGCATGCTGCTCGCCAATTCGCTGAGCGGCATTTTCGGCAGCCACATGTCGTCGCTCGGCCTTGGCTCGCCCTTCGGCGGCGGTAATGCTGCCGGCAACGCGCCTGTCGAGGAAACCGTCATCAACAACTACTACGGTGACAGCGCTAGCCCGCAGAACAATGACGATGACGATATCCAGCAGGCCGATTACGATGACAGCGCCGACGACATGGATTCCGATTCAGGCGATGACGGTTCGTTCGCCTGAACCTTAAAGCGCCTAAAAAGCCGGATCAGCCGCGGCCCCGATAAGGTGCAACGCCCTGATCCGGTAGCCATACGCCTTCAGGCGCCGGTCCGGTCTGCCAGAATACGTCGATCGGAATGCCGCCGCGCGGATACCAGTAGGCGCCGATGCGCAGCCATTTCGGCTGAAGCAATTCCACCAGACGCTTGGCGATATAGACCGAGCAATCCTCGTGGAAGGCGCCGTGATTGCGGAAGGACTGCAGGAAGAGCTTCAGCGACTTCGATTCCACCAGAAAATCGCCGGGAATATAGTCGATGACGATATGGGCGAAGTCCGGCTGCCCGGTCATCGGGCAAAGCGAGGTGAATTCGGGCGCGGTAAAGCGCACCACATAATCGGTGCCGGCATTGCCGTTCGGCACTTTTTCGAGAACGGCCTTTTCCGGGCTCTCAGGCGTATCGACCTTCGTGCCCAGCTGCGACAGGCCGGAAACATCCGTCACGGACATGGAAACTCCTGTTTTTCAAACAATCACTTTGACGCCATGCGCCTTTTCGCCCTCAGGCTCGACGTGAATGGCAAGGCTGGCGCCCGGTATGACGTCCCTTATGGCATCTTCAAGGCGGTCGCAAATATCATGCGCCTCGCGCACCGTCATGACGGCTGGAACAACCACGTGAAAATCGATGAAGGCGGCCGAGCCCGCGCGGCGTGTCCTCAGATCATGGACGCCAATGACGCCGCCGGAATGTTCGGCAATGGCCTTCTTGATCGCCTCGTCCTCTTCCGGCTCCACGGCCCGATCCATCAGCCCGCCCAGCGAATGCAGAATGACCTTGGAACCCTGGAACAGGATGTTGATGGCCACCAGAATGGCGAGCAGCGGATCGAGAATGGCATAACCCGTCAGAAGCGCCAGAATAAGGCCGACGAGAACGCCTGCCGAGGTGACGACGTCGGACATGATGTGATGGCCGTCGGCCGCGAGCGCCGGGGAAGCATATTTTTTGCCGACACGGATCAGGATCGTCGCCCAGATGGCGTTGATGACGCCCGCCGCCGCATTGATGGCAAGACCAAGAGCCGGCGCTTCCGGCAGCCTCGGGTTGAAAAGACCGCCCCAGGCCTCCTGCACGATCAGGAGCGCGGCAACGACGATCAGCACGCCCTCCACGACGGCGGAAATATATTCCGCCTTGTGGTGGCCGAACTGGTGGTCGTCATCGGCGGGCTTCTGCGCGTAACGAATGACGAAATAGGCGATGAAGGCCGCGACCACATTGACGGTCGATTCCAGACCGTCCGATAAAAGCGCGACCGAGCCGGTGACCCACCAGGCCACGAGCTTGAGGCCCAGCACGCCGAAAGAAAGCGGAATGCTCCAGAATGCCAGTTTCCGGACCAGCGCATTGCCTTCACTGTTCATTTTTGCCCCCGTGCGGATGCGAACGAATTGCATGACCGATTGCCAAAACGCACGAACCGCGCGCACGGGGTCTCCGTGCGCGCGGTTCGCTATTGGCGTCTCTATCGTTCAAACAACCGGCGAGGTCAAGAGCCATGCGGCGCCAGCCTGGATCTCAGTCCTTACCTTTTTGCTCGCAGAAACGGATGCGGTTGCCGAACGGATCAATGACTTCCATGACATCACCCCAGGGCAGTTCTTCAACACCGGGATTGAGGAAGCGATATTTTTTGCCCACCAGTTCCTTCTGATAGGCGTGAACTCCCCGCATTGTGACGAAGATATTCGAACCCGGCGTCGCATCGCCGTGATGGCCGCTGAGGTGAAGCCCCATTCCGGCCCGCGAAACCTGCATGTAAAGCGGGAAGTTCTCGCCAAAGCGGTGTTCCCAGTCGACCTCGAAACCGAGAAAGTCGACATAGAACTCCCGTGCCTTGGCCTCGTCGAAAATTCTGACGATCGGGAATATCCGCTCGAAGCCGATTTCCCTGTCCGTTTGCGTTCCCGCATCGGCCATGCTGCCCTGCCTCTTTTCAGACCGTAAAATGAAACCGGCGGCAACGGGTGCGGCCGGTTAGGATCAGCTTATTCGGCTGCGACGATCTTGCCGTCCTGCCACTTGAACAGCGAGAAGGCCTGCGAGGTCAGGTCGCCGCTCTCACCATAGGTGACCTTGCCGATTGCGGTCGGGAAAGCCTCGCCGCTTTTCAGAACCTTGGCGACCGCTTCGGAATCCTTGGCGCTGCCGGCCTTCTCGATACCACCCTTCAAGACTTCGACGGCGGCATAGGCGTTGAGCGTGAAGGCTTCCGCCGGAATGTTGGCGGCCTTCAGGGCTTCGGCAGCGGCCTTTGAATCGTCGTTCTTCAGCGCGTCGGAAGCATTGGTGAAGATCGTGCCTTCGCCAGCCTGCGAACCGATGTTCCAGAACTCGCTGTTCGACAGGCCGTCACCGCCGATGACGGCAGCCTTGGAACCGATATCCTTCAGCTGGCGCACCAGAAGACCCGCTTCCGGGTGGTAACCGCCGAAATAGACGATGTCGGCATTGTCGGCCTTCAGACGGGCCGTCAGCGCGCCGAGATCCTTTTCGCCGGGGGTCAGCGCATCATAGAGAACTTCGGTCACGCCGCCGGCATTCAGCGTCGCCTTGAAGGAATCCGCAAGGCCCTTACCGTAAGCACCCTTGTCGTGAATGATGGCGATCTTCTTGTCCTTGAGGTTGGCGAGAACATATTTCGCCGCAACCTCGGCCTGCTGGTCGTCACGACCGCAGGTGCGGAAAACGTTGGAAAGGCCACGGTTGGTGAGGCCCGGCGCGGTCGCTGTCGGGGTGACCATCAGCACGCCGTTTTCGGCAAAGACATCCGATGCCGGAATGGCGACGCCCGAGGTTACCGGGCCTACAACGAAGTGGATGCCTTCGGCAACCAGCTGGTTGGCCGCGGAAACGCCCTGCTTCGGCTCGCCGCCATCGTCGGCAAGCTTCAGCACGACCTGTTCGCCGAGGATGCCGCCCTTTTTGTTGATTTCATTGACTGCCGTCTGGGCGCCGTTCTTCACCTGGTCGCCATAGGCGGCGACAGGACCGGTGAGCGGCGCAATCAGGCCGATAACGATCTCGGCATGAGCAAGGGGTGCGAATGCGAAGGACGCTGCAAGCGTCACGCTGGTCAATGTCTTCAGTTTCATCCTGGTGTCTCCTTAAAGGGGGTCGCGGACCCGGTGAGCGCCATGGGCGCCGACCGAATGAAACTATCGGACGCCTCCCGGCGAAAACTCGTTCCATTTTTGAATTCCGAGCCTTCCACTCAACTCATACGGAAGGTTTGATGATTTATGCAAGTCACCTTTGCTGGATTAGCTCTATTAGCGGTAAATCAATCGCCGGATCGGCCCTGATTGCGCCGTCTGAACGGACAAATCGACCTTCCGTAAACGCTTGGCGTTTGGCCGCCGCTGGAGGATAATACGCCATGATCGCAGCAGATGAAGAATTTCTGGCGGGCCTGCCCGTCTTCCGGCATTTTGAAGACGTGGCCGACCCGGCGCTTTATCGCGCCCTGCCGCCGGGATGGGGGCTGGCCATCGCCGATATCATTGATTCGACCACGGCAATCGGCACCGGCCGCTACAAGGCCGTCAACATGGCGGGTGCGGCGGTCATTTCAGGCGTATCGAACAGTCTCGGGCGTCACGACCTGCCCTTCGTTTTCGGCGGCGATGGTGCCGCTGTCGCGGTGCCGCCCCAGGGGCTCTCTGTCGCACGCACCGCGCTTTCGAATGTGCAGCGCTGGGTGAAGGACGATCTCGATCTTGCCATGCGTGTGGCGCTGGTTCCCGTCGAGGATATTCGTCAGAATGGCTTCGATATTCGTGTCGCGCGCTTTCAGGCGAGCGAGGATGTTTCCTACGCCATGTTTTCGGGCGGCGGCAACAGCTGGGCGGAAGCGCGGATGAAGGAGGGGCAATATGCCCTGCCCGCAGCCGAAACGGGCGAGCGCCCCGATCTCACCGGTCTTTCATGCCGCTGGAACCCCATTCCGGCCACCCACGGCAAGGTGGTGTCGATCATCGCCGTGCCGGGGCCGTCGCGGGACATGCCGGCATTCCGACAACTGGTCATCGATCTCGTCGATCTTGCCGAGCAGGATGCAAGACACGGCCACCCCGTGCCGGAGGATGGGCCGAAACTCGGCTTCGTGCGCGAGGGTCTCGGCCTCGAGGCCCGGGCCGGCGCTGCCTATCACGATGTCTGGGGCAAGGTACGCCGCTCGTTTCGCATTCTCGGCGAATCCCTGCTCGTCAATCTCTTGAGCGTGACGGGGCTCTCGTTCGGGCCGTTCAATGCGATACGCTACCGGCGTTCGGTCGCCAGCAATACGGATTTCAGGAAATTCGATGACGGTCTGAAGATGACGGTGGATATCGACGCCGCACGGCTCGAAAAAATCCGCGCCCGGCTGGAACAGGGCCGTCTATCGGGAAGCTGTTATTACGGCCTGCATGAGCAGGATGCCGCCTTGATGACCTGTATCGTGCCATCCCCGCTTTCGAAAGACCACATGCATTTCGTGGATGGGGCAGACGGCGGATACGCGGCTGCGGCAAGCCTTCTGAAGCAACAGATGCAATCTGCTGCACCGGGCTGAACGCGGCGCCGATGCCAAACCTCAATCCCGGTGCCGGATGCATTGCGGCGAAGGCCGTTGAACAGAAAAACCGGCGTCGTGCGCCGGTTTCAATCGGGTGATGCTGCCGGGCCTTAACAGGGCCGTGGGATCAGGCTGCGGTCTTGCTGCTCTTCTGCGTCTGGCAGTAAATTTCCTCGAGGGAGGCGAGGATTTTTTTCACGGATTCGGAATTGCTGGAATAATAGATGGTCTGCGCATCCCGTCGTGTCTTCACCAGCCGCTGGGCACGCAGTTTCGAAAGATGCTGCGAGAGAGCGGACTGGCTGAGACCAACCTGTGAAGCGAGAACACCAACCGGCACTTCCGTATCCACCAGCGTACACAAGATCATCAGGCGCTTGGGATTCGCCATGGCTGAGAGCAAGTCTGCAGCGGCGATGCTATGTTCCGACAGAGATTGGTTATCCATACGCTCAAGTCTCCTGATGACAGTCGAAAAAGACGGTCATGGTGGCTATTATAGGTGTTCCAAAAGGTGTTTTTATAATTCAGTTGATACGTTGTATATACCTAAATCTTGCTTATATCGTGTCCCTTCCAAAGACTATTCTTCATCGGTTATTTACTTAAGACAGTGTGACTAAATTATCAGCTTTTTGCCTGTTTTTTGTCAGTTTAATGATAAATACATGTATTAGCAGCAGTATTTATAAGCAATAAACGATCAAAAGTTGAGCGCTTCAATCTTAATTCCCGATGCCGGTTTTTAGGGTGACAATCTATTACCACCTTAAATTTAGCAGCGAGCTAAAGAATCTAGATTAACTTTGCGCAATTTTCTCTAAGTTTGCAATATGATTTTTATTAGTAATTATTTTCATGCATAACTTATGATATCAAAAATATTCTTTTCTACCGTGGGAAGGTATAACTTGCGCCGCAAATATCTTGCCGGAACAAAAAAGGGCCCTCCATGACGGAAGGCCCTTTCTTTTTCAGACAGGCGAATCATTATTTTTTGCGGTGACGCGTCAGCCCCGCCACAACTTCATCGGCGGAAATCGTGCCTATGATCGCGCCATTGTCGACGACGCCGATCGCCCCTGAGTGTTTCGACAGCGCGTCGAGAATATCGATCAGCGGCGACGTTGGACGGGCGGTGGCGGCGACAGCCATCTGGCCATTGCGTTCGTCCACGCCCCGCTTCATCACGTCGGCAGCGGTCAGCATGGAGATCGGGTTCATGTTCTGCACGAAATCCGCGACATAGGGCGTGGCCGGCTGCTTGACGATCTGTTGCGGCGTTCCGCACTGGATGATGCGTCCGCCCTCCATCATGGCGATACGGTTGCCGATACGGAACGCCTCGTCCAGATCGTGGCTGACGAAGAGAATCGTTTTTTTCAACCGGCTCTGGAATTCCAGAAGCTCGTCCTGCAGGCGGCTTCTGATCAGGGGGTCGAGCGCCGAGAACGGCTCGTCCATCAACAGGATTGGCGCGCCGGTGGCAAAGGCTCTCGCCAGCCCCACGCGCTGCTGCATGCCGCCGGAAAGCTCTCCCACCTTGCGGTCGGCCCAGGCGGAAAGGTTCACCAGTTCCAGCTGCTCGGCCACCATGCGCTTGCGCTCGGCTTCCGGCACGCCGGAAAGTTCAAGCCCGAAGCCGACATTGTCGGCCACATTGCGCCAGGGCAGAAGACCGAATTGCTGGAAGACCATGGAGACCGTGTGCATGCGAAGGTCGCGCAGCGCTTTCGCCGGGCAGCGATAGGGATCGACATAACCGGACTTGGTCTTCACGCTGACATTGCCGCGCACGACGGGCGCAAGCCCGTTGACGGCCCTGACCAGAGTCGACTTGCCCGAACCGGAAAGCCCCATCAGCACGAGGATTTCGCCTTCGCTGACCGAGAGCGAGGCATTGGCGACGCCGAGGACCAACCCGGTCTCGGCATTGATCTCGTCACGCGTGCTGCCCTTGTCGATCATCGGCAGCGCCGCATCGGGCCGGTCGCCGAAAACGATATCGACATTTCCGAAAATGATGGCGTCACTCATAGATCATCCTCCGCGCCGGGAAGGCGGAAAAGCCGGTCGAGAACGATCGCCAAAATGACGATGCACAGTCCCGCCTCGAAGCCCATGGCGATATTGACGGTGTTCAAGGCGCGCACGACAGGCACACCGAGACCATTGGCGCCCACGAGCGCCGAAATGACCACCATCGACAGCGACAGCATGATCGTCTGGGTGAGGCCGGCCATGATCTGCGGCGCGGCGAAGGGAAGCTCCACCTTGCGTAATACCTGCGAAGGCGTCGCACCGAAGGCGACGGCCGCCTCCACCAGCGCCGGCGGCGTCGAAACGATGCCGAGGCGGGTGAGCCGCACGGGAGCCGGAATGGCGAAGATGACGGTGGCGATGAGCCCCGGAACCATGCCGAGACCGAACAGCACCAGCGCCGGGATGAGATAAACGAAGGTGGGAATGGTCTGCATCAGATCTAGCACCGGGCGCATGCCGGCATAGATCCACTTGCGCCGGGCCGCCAATATGCCGAGCGGTATGCCGATGATCATGCACACGGCGCTGGCCGCGATGACGAGCGCCAGCGTTTCCGTCGTCGCCTTCCAGTAGCCCAGATTGATGATGAGCAGCAGGCCAAGCGCGGTGAAGAGCGGCATGCCGACGGAGCGGCGCGTCCAGGCGGAAAGCGCCGTCAGGATCGCCACGATGATCAACGGATGCGGCGCCTGCAGCACATAAAGCAGGGCGTTGATGACGCTTTGGAAAATGAAGGAAAGCCAATCGAAGAAAAAAGCGAGATTGCCGGTCAGCCAGTCAATGGCCTCCTTGGCATATCGGCCGACGGGCAGGCGGTTTTCAGGAGCGCTGAGCCATTCCACGGTAAGAAAAGACCTTTCGTGAACTAAAACAATTCCGGCAAAAATGCAGAGCGGTTTTGCGTCCGGAACTGCGCAGACAACAAAGAACTGGAGCATCGTCATCCCGTTTCACCGGAATTGCTCCAATGCAGACATGACGGCCGGCAGCAAAACTGCCGGACGCGGTGCTGGCGCATGACCTTCAATGTCTGAAAATTCACAGGCAAGGTCATGCATGGGCATCGTTATTTCCCGCTGATCCGGCCTGCCGCGCAGGCCGGATGCAGTCATGCATCGTCTTGCAGCTTAAAGGCCGAGCGCCTTCTTGGCAGCAGGCAGGGCATCGGCGCTGCCGTCCTTGGTCTTGACGTTGGCGAGCCAGGGCTCGATCGCCGCCGGATTGGCCTTCAGCCAAGCGGTTGCGGCCGCCTCGCCCTCAAGGCCGTCATTCAGGATCTTGCCCATGATCTCGTTTTCCATGGGCAGGGAAAATTGCAGGTTCTTGAGGAAGGCGCCGACATTCGGGCACTCCTCAACGTAACCCTTGCGGACATTGGTATGGATCGTCGCGCCGCCGAGATTGGGGCCGAAGACCTCGTCGCCGCCGGTCAGATAGGTCAGCTTGAAATTCGCATTCATGGGATGCGGTTCCCAGCCGAGGAAGACGATCGGCTCACCGGATTTTTCGGCGCGGGCCACCTGGGAGAGCATCCCCTGTTCGGAGGACTCGACCACCTCGAATGACTTCAGTCCGAAACTGTCCTTGGCCACCATGTCGAGGATCAGGCGATTGCCGTCATTGCCCGGTTCGATACCATAGATCTTGCCGCCGAGATCAGCGCTATGGGCGGCGATGTCCTTGAAATCCTTGATGCCGAGTTCCGCGCCCTTGGCGTTGGTCGCCAGCGTGTATTTCGCGCCGGTCAGGTTTTCCCTGAGCGTCTCGACGGATTTGTCTTCGCGATAAGGCGCGATATCGCCTTCCATGGTCGGCATCCAGTTGCCGAGGAAGACGTCGATATCCTTGTTTTTTAGCGATGTGTAGGTAACGGGCACCGAGAGCAGCTTGACGTCGGTTTCATAGCCAAGGCTTTTCAGAAGCACGGTGGCGGTCGCCGTCGTGGCGGTGATGTCGGTCCAGCCCACATCGGAAAAGCGCACCGTGCCACAGCTTGCCGGTTCCGCAGCGCCGGCCGCACTGAACGTCATGGAGGAGATTGCTGCGGCGAGCGCCAGACAGCGACTTCTATTTGCAAACATTGTTTGCTCCCTTTTTTTTCGTTCCCTTGCCATTATCAATATCTGCCGGCCACAATCAACTCGCGTGCATTTGCGTGCTTTGGCGCACCGTTTGCGACAAAATCGTGAAAATAACCGGATTTCAGCGCCCGGGGCGACGAAAAGGCGGGTTGCGGAAATCTGTGTTTTTCCCATTGCGGCACTTTTCAACCCGCTTCTTCGCCGTCAAAAGACGCTGGCTGCAGCATCGGCATAAACGAGAATCGGTTTTGCGCGGCGTGATGTGCCGATTCAACAGGTTGGAGCATTGTTGCGAAGCGTCGGAAGGACGCGAAGGCGCTCCGGGAGTGGATAATGGCAAAACTCTATTTCAATTATTCGACGATGAATGCCGGCAAATCGACCATGCTGCTGCAGGCATCCTATAATTATCAGGAGCGCGGCATGCGCACGCTGATCTTCACGGCGGCCTTTGACGACCGGGCCGGCGTCGGCCGTGTTGCCTCGCGCATTGGCCTGTCCTCCGACGCCCTGACCTTCGATGACAGTACCGATTTGTTCGCCGAGGTATCGGCCCTCCACGCCGAAGCGCCCGTCGCCTGCGTTTTCATCGATGAAGCCAACTTCCTCTCCGAACACCATGTCTGGCAGCTTGCCGACATCGTCGACAGGCTGGACATTCCGGTCATGACCTATGGCCTGCGCACGGATTTTCAGGGAAAGCTTTTTCCCGCCTCGAAAGAGCTGCTCGCCATTGCCGACGAGCTTCGCGAAATCCGCACCATCTGCCATTGCGGCCGCAAGGCGACGATGGTGGCCCGCTTCGACAATGAAGGAAAAGTCGTGACGGAAGGCGCGCAGATCGATGTCGGCGGCAACGAGAAATACGTTTCCTTCTGCCGCCGCCACTGGGTGGAGATGTTCAAGGGCGACTGAACATCTGCGTCCGGTTGCCGCATTTGATTTTTCGCAAAGATGGCTCCCCCGCTCCTGGGCTAAGACGACGGCGACACATTCGCGTGGATGTGCTTTCTCTCAGGAGCAAAACTATGCAGAACAGAACTGCCAAATTCGCCGGTCTTGCCATCATTGCGGGCCTCTTCGCCTTTCCCGCCCTTTCTGCCGAAATCGAAGTGAAGATGCTCAACAAGGGCAGCGACGGTCAGGCGATGGTCTTCGAACCCGCAACCGTCAAGGCCGCCGTTGGCGATGTCATCACCTTCGTCCCGGTCGACAAGGGCCATGATGCGGCAGCCGTGAAGGACATGATCCCCGAGGGTGTCACCGAATTCAAGGGCAAGATGAACGAGACGGTGAAGGTCACGGTCGAGAAGGAAGGCGCCTACGTCGTCAAATGCACACCGCATCTCGGCATGGGCATGATCGCGCTCGTCGTCGTCGGCGATGCCGCCCCGGCCAATCTGGACGCCGTCAAGAACGGCAAACTGCCGAAAAAGGCACGTGACCGGCTGAACGACGAGATCGCCAAGCTCGGCCTCTAAGCGCATACCCCTTCGGTTCCGCGGCGGCTACCCTCCATAATCGACATGGAAAGCCATAACGGCCGGCGCGGACCGCAGGTTGAGAAAAGTTTCGCAATCATGTTGTATCCCGGTTGACCGGGACATATCTGGAAGACAGTAAAGGACCGCGGTTATACGAAGCGCCGAAGGGCGCGGGCGGACTGCGCGTTTTCTTCCGGCGTCCAGCCCCACGGGCAGAGGAGACTATGACGACATGATCGACCGGATCACCGCTTTGATTCAGGCAGCCTTCAGCGCCATCGGCAGGGCCGCCGGTCTTCTCGTCGCCTGGCTTTTGTGGCCCTTCATGGCCGCCCATGGCTGGTATAGCGGCCGCAACTGGCTCATCAAGGGCCCCATCGCCCTCATCACCATTCTTCTCGTCGGCTTTTACGGATATTTCATCTGGCAAACCCAGGTCTGGACGAATTTCGACCCGGATTACGTCGCGCGCTACAAGCTTGAAGAGCGCACCGTGCCCGCCGGGCAGGAATTGCCCGCCGCCGCCCCGGCAGGCGGTGCGACTGGCGTTGCCGCAAACACCTCCGCACCCGTGTGCCAGCGTTCGGCCATCGTCGACGCCGCCGCCGACCTCACCGATTTCAACGTCAACCAGAACGCCTGGATTTCCTCCATGCTGCTCTATCGTCTCGGCCTCTTCGGCATGGACTGGGACAGCACGCCGTTTCTGGACAACAAGGCGTCTTTCCAGCGTGGCGTGAACCAGGCCGTGCGCCGCACCTCGGTGGAACTGGTGGATACGCTCGGCCGCGTGCGCGGAACCTCCGGCATCAACAATAATCTTCAGGAAGCCCGCGGGAACATGCAGTTCAGCGAATATTCCTGGTATTTCGGCCTCGATCCCTTTGGCCCGAAGACGCCGACCCCCAGCTACTACCGTGCCGCCATCCGCAGCTTCCAGGCCTTCAACGGCGAGCTCGCGGCCTGCAAGGCCGTCTTCGATACCCGCGCCGACAACCTCATCCAGTTCATCGACCGTATCGCCGGCGATATCGGCTCCACGTCCGCAATTCTGCGCGAGCGTTCGGAAAACTATAATGGCGGCTGGTTCGACACCCGCGCCGACGACCGCTTCTGGTTCGCTTATGGCCAGCTCTACGGTTATTACGGCGTGCTTTCCGCCGCCGGATCGGACTTCGCGCAGGTCATCCGTGAACGCAACCTGACCAACCTGTGGAACGACACGCTGCTGCAGACCCGCGCGGCCCTGCGCATCCAGCCGGCAATCATCTCCAATGGTGAGGAAAGCGGCTGGATCATGCCGTCGCACCTCGCCACAATGGGATTTTACGTCCTGCGGGTTCGCTCGAACCTCGTCGAGCTTCGTTCCGTTCTCGACCGGTAAGGCAGAGGCCTTCCCGGAACGAGGGGATCGTCACTCTATCAGGCCAAGGCGTATGGTCTTGGCCACGAGCTGCGTGCGGTTGACGCAGTCAAGCTTGCGAATGGCGTTGTTCATATAGGTATTGACGGTATGTTCCGAGATGGACAGAAGCTCGGCGATCTCCACGGAGGTCTTGCCCTGCGCCGTCCAGCGCACCACGTCGAGTTCCCGTTTCGTCAGCGGTGAAGGCCCTCTGGAGCCGGCGCGGCAAAGGCGGTCATAAACCTCCAGCGCATGCAGCACGATCATGCTCAATTCGTTCAGCGAGGCTTGCGGCAGGATATCCCGATCGCCCGCGAAATTCATCAGATGCCGGTTGCCGTACATGCCATGCACCGGCACCATGAGACCGGCCGTGATGCCCATGCTGCTCAGTGAGGCCGCCGCGTCCACCAGCGGCCCGCAGGCGATATCCGCATCCTGCAGCGACCAATATTGCGGCATCATCGATGACGCGCCACGCTTGATGACGGGACAGTCCCCCAATGCGCCATCCTTGGTCATCGCATTCACGACCCAGATGGGCAGGCTGCTTTCGACGACCGTTGGCAAGGCATAGGCATTTGGGCCGCCGGGTAACCGCAAAAGGGTCACATAGGCATAACCGAAGGCGCGCATCACTTCCCGCAGCGCCCCCAGCCATTGGGATTTGTCGGCCGCCGCCGACAGATCGTCGCAAAGTCTGGCCTGACGCTCCGTCTTCACCATTCACGCGCCCTCGCCACCCCGGGCGCAGCGCCCGGAGCGAGAAACATGCAGCATGGCCGGGACGGGATTGCGACCTTCATATCGGCTGGGCCATCCTGATCAAAGCACCGGCTTTTCGGATTTGTCCTTCGGCTTGGCCATCAGTTTTTCGAGGAAACCGAGCATGACCGCCGAGACGACAAAAGCCAGATGAATGATGGTGAACCACATCAGCTTGCTGTCCGAATATTGACTGGCGTTGAGGAAGATTTGCAGCAGGTGGATCGACGAGATCGCCACGATCGACGATGCGACCTTGATTTTCAGGCTGCCGGAATCGAGCTTGCCCAGAAAGGACACCTCGGCATCGGCATCATCGAAGCGGCTGACGAAGTTCTCGTAACCGGAGATCATCACCATGACGATCAGGCTGGCGACCAGCGCCGCATCGATCAGACCCAGCATGGCGAGGATCATGTCCGCTTCGTCGTAGGTGAAAACGTTCTTCGCAACTTTCAGAAACTTGAGCGCGAAGGAAAACGCATAAACCGCCAGTGCCGCGACGAGCCCGAGATAAAAAACGACGAGCAGCCAGCGGCTGGAGAGGATGATCCGCTCGACGAGCAGTTCAAGAGACTTCATTTCCGTATCCGATTAATAATCTGTTTATTGTCAGGTCATGTTGTTTTGCCATGTAAACTGGCTGCGAATATCCTAGCAAGCGGCAATGTCGGGACTTTGACCGCACCGTGGCGTTTTCACACCCATTCACCCGTCAGCTTCGAGGGCGGATAAGCGTAACATTTCTGCAACAAACTGTTATGCTTTAAAACATGATGTAAAAAGTCATATATAATATGTTGACAGTTATCATCATGTTTTTTAGTCCTCGCTTATCGGCTCGCCCGTAACAATCAAAACAGTTTCAGCCGCGGCGGCAAGCGCGGCGTGCTTTCGCACGCCGTGGCCCATTCGCGCGCCTACCCTGGGGGTACTTAATGTCCATTTCGCGCACGCATTCCGCGCTGCTTCTGTGCACTGCCATTTCTCTTCTGCCGCTTGCCGGCCCCGCGCTGGCACAGGATGCCGCATCGCAGGCGGACGGCGCCACCACGCTTGAAAGGATCGTCGTCAAGGGCAAGCGCGTCAAAAGCGCCAATGCCGCCGCCGACACGCCGCTGGCCAGCCAGACCACGGCGGAAGATATCCGCAAGAAAGACATCGGCAGCATCAAGGACCTCGGCAACAGCACGGAACCGGGCGTCGACTACGTTGATTCCAAGCCCGGCCGGCCCGGCGGCCTGTTCATTCGCGGCCTCGGCGGTGCGCGCGTCGTCACTTTGATCGACAACATTCCCGTTCCCTTCTTCGAAAACTTCGCTCGGCAGGGTCAGGCCACCACCACGCTGAGCAATACGAATTCGAGCTTCGATTTTTCCTCGCTTTCGACTGTTGACGTTGTGCGCGGCGCAGATTCCAGCCGTATCGGCTCCGGTGCCCTCGGCGGCGCGCTGGTGCTGCGCACGCTCGAGCCGGAAGACCTGATCGGCGAAGGCAGGGACTGGGGCGGCGTGGCCAAGACCACCTATGACAGCGAAGACAGAAGCGTCGGCGGATCGCTTGCCGTCGCCAAGAAGATCGAGAACACATCGGTCCTGTTCCAGGGCTCCTACAAGCGCGGCAACGAGACGGACAATAAGGGCACGGCCGATGTCTACGGAACGCGCCGCACCAAGCCCAATCCCGCCGATACCTATGAAAGCAACCTGATGTTCAAGATCCGCCAGTATCTTGAAGGCGGTCACCGCATCGGTCTTACGGCCGAGCGTTATTCGCTGAGAAACCGCAGCGACATGAAGACCCTGCAGGGCGTCAGCGTTTCGGGCTCGACTTACCGCATCGGCGATTACCGCGGCTACGAGGATACCGAACGCGATCGCGTATCGCTCGACTACGAATACGAAGCGCCCTCGACCGACGGCTTCATCGATGCAGCCAATCTCTCGCTCTATTGGACGCGTCTTTCCAAGGAATCCGGCGCCGGCGACCGCCTGACCAACAATTCGCTCTATATTCGCGAAGACAGCATGCGCAACAGCGCATTCGGCATCGTCGGCGGCCTTGAATCCGGCTTCGAGCTTGGCGGCGTGCAGCACACGGTCCGTTTCGGCGGCAACGCCATGACGACCGATTTCAGCCAGGAGCTTTACGCCAACACGGCCGGCGTGACGTCTTCGTCCCAGTCCGACATGCCTGACGTGAGCGGCAAGAGCCTCGGCCTTTATCTGGATGACGAAATCGCCTTCGGCAACGGCTTCCGCCTGACGCCCGGCCTGCGCTTCGATTCCTACGACTACGACCCGGACGGCTCGGTATCCAGCAACAGCGGTTACAGAACCTTCGGCCTGCCAACCGGCAACAGTGGCTCGCGCTTCTCGCCGAAGCTTCTCGCGACCTATGACGTCACGCCGGAACTGCAGCTCTTTGCACAATGGTCGATGGCCTATCGCGCCCCGACGATCAACGAACTTTACCTGAACTTCTCCAACATCAGCTCCGGTTACGCGGTGGTCGGCAATTCCGCCCTCAACCCCGAGACCAGCAACGGTTTCGAAATCGGCGCGAACTACGCCTCCGGCGACCTGACGGGAAGCCTGACGCTGTTCCACAACAAGTACAAGAACTTCATCGAGCAGTACACGACCTCGACGACGCTCTTCCCCGGCTTCGGCGGCAGGGGCAACGGATCGCTCTTCACCTATCGCAACCGTAACAATGTCGAAATCTCCGGCGTGGAAGCCAAGGTCCGCAAGGACCTCGCAAACGGCTTCTTCGCCCATGCCTCGCTCGCTTACGCCTATGGCAAGGACACCGACACCAACGAATTCATTCGCACGGTCGCGCCCTTCAAGTCCGTCGTCGGCATCGGCTACGAACAGGACGTCTGGGGCACGGAATTTACCGGTGTCTTCTCCTCCGGCATGCGTGACGACAGGGTGGCCAACACCTTCGACGCTCCCGGCTACGGCGTCTTCAACCTGACCGGCTGGTGGGAGCCGGAACAGACCAAGGGCCTGCGCATCCAGGCAGGCATCTACAACCTGTTCGACAGGAAATACTGGAACGCCGTCGGCGTCCGCGACGTGAACCCGAATTCGGTCAGCACCGTCAACCAGCCGGTCGACTTCTACACGGAAGCCGGACGCACCTTCAAAATCTCTCTGACCCAGAAATTCTAAAACCGGGCAGAAACAATCATCTCCAGTCGGGGCGGCCTTCGGGTCGCCCCTTTTTTGTCAGCGGCAATAGAGATAGCCGCCTTTTCGCTGCAGCACGTCGAGATGCAGGTGGTCCTGATGGGTCGCGTCGCTGCCAGGCGAAAGAACCGTGCGAAAGAACAGGCAGGCGGCGGCGGTGATGGTGCGCTGGAAAGCGCCTTCCGGCGTCCCGTCCTCGCCGCGCGGCTTCATCACCAGTGGCTCGCCCTTGTCGAAGGAAATCGTGGAAATATCCACGGCATTGCCCTTGGCATGTTCGGAAATCTTGCCGTTTTCGGCACTATTGCGGTTGCGGCAGATATAGGTCGAGGCATTGGCGATGGCCGTCACCTTTCTCTCCGGCAAAGCCAGGGCCGCCGCCGGCAGCATCATCTCCTTTGTCCAGCGGGAAAGGGCAAGCGCGGTTTCGCAGCGCATGGTGCCCGCAGGTTCCAGCTTGATGCCGGGCAGAACCACGGAAAGCTCGACAGGCGCTTCGATGCCGCATCCCTGCTCCGCATCGCGGATCGGCTCAAGCTGCCTGAACTCCGCGCCGATCTCTTTCAATGCGCCAAGGCATGCCTGAAGCGCGGCCGGATCCTCCGGCTTCACCGGCTCAGGCGGCTTCTCGTCGGGTTTGGCCGCCTCGTCGCCGGGTTTCTGCCGCTCACTGCCGTCCTTGCTCTCGCCTTCCTTTCCGGCGTCGCCGGAGCCTCTCTCAGCGGGTGTCTTTTCACCCTCCGGTTTCTGTTCTTCCGAAGCCTGCGGCTTCGAAGCCGGTTTCTGTTCTTCCAAAGCCTGCGGTTTCGGGGCTGGCTTCTGCTCTTCCGGAGGCTCAGGCTTCGGGGCCGGTTTCGGCGCTTCCGCCGGGCCTTGCGGCGTCTCCTCCGATGGCTTTTCCGAGGGGGTGGCGGATTGCCCCTCACCCGGTTTCGGTTGCGGCACCGGCACCTGCGCCGGCGGTTCAGAGGCGGAAATCAATGCGAGGGTGGTTACCAGAAGACACAGGCGATGAAGCATTTTTCGGGGCACTCCTGACCGTTTCGGCAGGAGTGCAACGCCGCGGCGGCCCGTAAGGTTCATTCCCTCACCGAAATCCGCTTGCCAAGGCGGATCGTGCGCGCTAACAATTTTCCCATGAACATCGTGTCTAAGAACATTGCTAACTGGTGGTGGGGCAGCTTTTCGCGGCCTTGACCAGTCATGTCTTCAGACAAAGTCCAAGCCGCCCGAATTTTCAGGCGGCTTTTTTGTTATTTTGCCGCCTGTCATCGGGCTTGAACAACAGAAAGCATGCGCGCAAAAGTGCTTGGCGGTTTTGCGATAACGACATGCGACAAAATGAGTACGAAAGAAATGGTAACGATCATTCAGGATGACGGAGCGGAAACCTACGAGACGAAAGGCGGCATCAAGGTCAGCCGAAAGCGCCGGCCCGCCGATTATGCGAGCGCCATCGATAATTACATCGAAAAGCTCGATTCCCATCGCGGCGCGGTGTTCTCGTCCAACTATGAATATCCCGGCCGTTACACCCGCTGGGATACGGCCATCGTCGACCCGCCGCTCGGCATTTCCTGTTTCGGCCGCAAGATGTGGATCGAAGCCTATAATGGCCGCGGCGAAGTGCTGCTGGATTTCATCACCGAAAAGCTGAAGGCGACGCCCGATCTTACCCTCGGCGCTTCCACCACGCGCCGTCTCGATCTGACCGTCAACGAGCCGGACCGCGTCTTTACCGAAGAAGAACGTTCGAAAATCCCGACCGTCTTCACCGCCCTGCGCGCCATCGTCGATCTGTTCTATTCCAATGCGGATTCGGCCATCGGCCTGTTCGGCGCCTTCGGTTACGATCTCGCCTTCCAGTTCGACGCGATCAAGCTGTCGCTGGCGCGCCCGGAAGACCAGCGCGACATGGTGCTGTTCCTGCCCGACGAAATCCTCGTCGTTGACCACTATTCCGCCAAGGCCTGGATCGACCGCTACGATTTCGAAAAGGCCGGCGTGACGACGGATGGCAAGCCCTCCGACATCGCGCCCGAGCCCTTCAAGACTACGGACACGATCCCGCCCAAGGGCGATCACCGCCCCGGCGAATATTCCGAACTGGTGGTGAAGGCTAAGGAAAGCTTCCGCCGCGGCGATCTGTTCGAGGTCGTTCCCGGCCAGAAGTTCATGGAGCGTTGCGAGAGCAATCCGTCGGCGATCTCCCGCCGCCTGAAGGCGATCAACCCCTCGCCCTATTCCTTCTTCATCAATCTCGGCCATCAGGAATATCTGGTCGGCGCCTCGCCGGAAATGTTCGTGCGCGTCTCCGGCCGCCGTATCGAGACCTGCCCGATTTCCGGCACGATCAAGCGCGGCGACGATCCGATTGCCGATAGCGAGCAGATCCTGAAACTGCTCAATTCGAAAAAGGACGAATCCGAACTCACCATGTGCTCGGATGTGGACCGTAACGACAAGAGCCGTGTCTGCGAGCCGGGTTCGGTGAAGGTCATCGGCCGCCGCCAGATCGAGATGTATTCGCGCCTCATCCACACGGTGGACCATATTGAGGGCCGCCTGCGCGACGACATGGATGCCTTTGATGGTTTCCTCAGCCACGCCTGGGCCGTCACCGTCACCGGTGCACCGAAGCTCTGGGCCATGCGTTTCATCGAAGGTCATGAAAAGAGCCCGCGCGCCTGGTATGGCGGCGCGATCGGCATGGTCGGCTTTAATGGTGACATGAATACCGGCCTGACGCTCCGCACCATCCGCATCAAGGATGGCATTGCCGAGGTGCGCGCCGGTGCGACCCTGCTCAACGATTCCAATCCGCAGGAAGAAGAAGCCGAAACCGAACTGAAGGCCTCTGCCATGATCGCCGCCATCCGTGACGCGAAGGGCACCAACGCCGCTGCCACCAAGCGCGATGCCGCCAAGGTGGGCACCGGCGTCAATATCCTGCTCGTCGACCATGAGGACAGCTTCGTGCACACGCTGGCGAATTATTTCCGCCAGACGGGTGCAACCGTCTCGACCGTCAGAACTCCGGTCGCGGCCGATGTGTTCGATCGTTTCCAGCCCGATCTCGTCGTCTTGTCTCCCGGACCGGGCAGCCCGACCGATTTCGACTGCAAGGCAACGATAAAGGCCGCCCGCGCCCGTGACCTGCCGATCTTCGGCGTCTGCCTCGGCCTTCAGGCTCTGGCGGAAGCCTATGGCGGCGAGCTTCGCCAGCTTGCGGTGCCGATGCACGGCAAGCCCTCACGTATCCGCGTGCTGGAACCGGGTCTCGTCTTCTCCGGTCTCGGCAAGGAAGTGACCGTCGGCCGTTACCACTCGATCTTCGCCGACCCCTCCACCCTTCCGCGTGATTTCATCATCACGGCGGAAAGCGAGGATGGCACGATCATGGGCATCGAACACGCCAAGGAGCCGGTGGCTGCCGTTCAGTTCCACCCGGAATCGATCATGACGCTTGGCCAGGACGCCGGTATGCGCATGATCGAAAATGTCGTGGTGCATCTGACCCGCAAGGCGAAGACGAAGGCGGCATGATGGCCGCTTCCGACGCCATCAGCATCGAACCCATCCGGGCGGAGCACGTTGAAAGCTTTCACCGTGCTCTCGATGCGGTGTCGCGCGAGCGGAAATATCTGAGCTTTCTGGAGGCGCCGCCGCTCTTTTCGGTTCGCGCCTTCGTTCTCGACATGATCGAAAACGACCATCCGCAATTCGTGGCGATTGCGGATGGCGAGGTGGCCGGCTGGTGCGATATTCGCCGCCAGGACAGGGCAACCCGCGCCCATTGCGGCACGCTCGGCATGGGCATCCTGCCCGCCTATCGCGACAAGGGGCTGGGTGGACGGCTGATGCGGCAGACGCTCGATGCCGCGCGCGAATTCGGGCTGCATCGTGTGGAACTGAGCGTGCATGCGGACAATGCGAGAGCAATTGCGCTTTATGAAAAGATCGGCTTCGTGCATGAGGGCCGGGCCCGTGATGCCGTTTCGATCGACGGGCGTTACATAGACAGCCTGAACATGGCGATCGTCTTCGGCAACTAAAGCGCGTCGCGTTTGACCGGATTCATGCGACGCGCTTTATCTCTTTGTTTTTATGCATGTCGTGATCCCGAAACCGCTGCACACTTTCGGGCGACATGCATTAACCTCTCGGCAGCGAGGCGGAAATGCACAGGGCGAATTTCTTCAGCAGCTGCATGTCGAAATGCCCTTCCCGCCGCAGCATCCACGTCAGTGCGTCATTCGCCGTCCAGGGCTTCTTGTAGGGTCTGACGGAGGTGACGGCGTCATAGACGTCGCAGATCGCCGCGATACGCGCATAAAGGCTGATCTCGCTGCCCGCACGGCCGCTCGGATAACCGCCGCCGTCCATCCGCTCATGATGATTGAAACAGACATCGAGCACCATGTCAGGCATCTGCGGGTTGCGCGACACTATATCCCGGCCGAATGCGGGATGAAGATTGATGATCTCCCGCTCATTTGCGCTCAGCCCTTCCGCCTTGTTGAGGATCGAAGAGGGGATTTCCACCTTGCCGATATCGTGCAGCAACCCGCTGATGCCGAGCAGATTGACCGTTCCCCTGTCGAGCCCGAGATAATTACCGAAGAGGATCATCAGCCCGCTGACGGAGACCGAGTGCACGAAGGTCGTTTCGTCTTTCGATTTCAGGCGGGTAACACCGATGAAAATCGCCGGGTTCGACTGCACGGCATCGGAAATCTTGCCCGCTGCCGCAGCCATGCCCTTCAGCGAAACACTGCCGCCCGCTTCCGCGGCGACAAAGGTCTCGGCTATCGTATCGGCAGCCGAGCGTACGGCATGCGTAATGGCGGCGATGGTTTCCGGGCAATTGTCCGATTGTGGCGAAACGGCTGGGGAACGCCTGCCGGCTTCGGTGTCATATCCCTTGGCTGTGTTGATGACGATGCTTTCAGCGCCACTCAATTTCAATTGACGCATCAATTCCTCATGCCGCAAAAGAAAGCGGTGCCCCTTAAAAAATCCCTGGTTCGAAAGCGTTCCTTCGACCGCCTCGATAAACATGCCAAGCGTCAATTGCTGGGTGGAAATTCGTTTGAGCATCAGATGCTTTTATTTTCCTTCCCGGGAATGATAACCTGAAACCGTAATTCGTAAAAATGTCGGCGCGCAACCGGCTAAACTATAAAAGTGAAGTCAAGCCTTCCCAACTCCGCCTAAACTTGCACCTCGGAAGATTAGATAACACAAATATGAAAATTTTTTACTCAGCATATCTTTAAAACTCAAAGAATCAATCCGAATAGACCAAGAAACAACCTTAGAATGTAAATAGTGAAAATTCTCGCATACGACGTAAATCAGGAGCCGAAGAAACCCGCATGAATTCCAGACTTGAAACGCGCATCGATCAGGGTACCGGCCGTGAACCGGCGGACATGGTTCTCAAGGGCGGACGCTTCTTCGACCTCGTGACCGGAGAACTCGTCGCTTCGGATATCGCCATCTGTGGCGACACCATCGTCGGCACCGGCGAGAACTACAAGGGGCGACAGGAAATCGACATTTCCGGAAAGATCGTCGTTCCGGGTTTCATCGATACGCATCTCCATATCGAATCGTCGCTGGTGACACCGCACGAATTCGACCGCTGCGTTTTGCCCTATGGCGTTACCACCGCCATTTGCGATCCGCATGAGATCGCCAATGTTCTCGGTGTGGAGGGGCTTCAGTTCTTCCTCGACAGCGCCATGGAAACCATCATGGACATCCGCGTGCAGCTCTCCTCCTGCGTGCCCGCGACCCATCTGGAAACATCGGGCGCCGATCTGCCGATCGAAAAGCTGCTGCCGTTCCGGGATCACCCAAAGGTCATCGGGCTTGCCGAATTCATGAATTTTCCGGGTGTCATCCACAAGGACCCGGTGTGCATGGCGAAGCTCGAGGCCTTTCAGGGCCAGCATATCGACGGGCATGCACCGCTTCTGTCCGGAACGGCGCTCAACGGTTATCTCGCCGCCGGCATCCGCACCGAACATGAATGCACGAGCGCGGCAGAAGCGCTGGAGAAAATCCGCAAGGGCATGCATATTCTGGTGCGCGAGGGCTCGGTTTCGAAAGATTTGCACGCCCTGATGCCTGTTATCACCGAGCGCCTGTCGCCCTATCTGGCGCTTTGTACGGATGATCGCAACCCGCTCGATATCGCCGAACAGGGCCATCTCGACTATATGATCCGCACGGCGATCGCCAGCGGCGTGGAACCGCTCGCCATTTACCGCGCCGCCTCGATTTCCGCCGCAAAAGCCTTCGGCCTGCGCGATCGCGGTCTCGTCGCACCGGGCTGGCGCGCCGATCTCGTGGTGGTCGACAGCCTGCAGAACTGCAAGGCCAGCATGGTGCTTTCCGGCGGCCGGATCGTCGATGACGCCCTTTTTGCCACGCGCAAGCCGGTCGCGCCCGTCGGTCTCGACAGCGTCAAGGCAAGGCCGGTGCTGGCGGCTCATTTCGGCGTGCCGGTCACGGAAGGCGAAAGCCCCGTCATGGGTGTGCTTCCCGGCAAGATCATTACCGAGCACCGCCGCTACAAGCTGCCGACGGATGGCAACCAGACCACCGTCGATCTCGAGAACGACATCATCAAGGTCGCCGTCATCGAACGCCACGGCAAGAACGGCAACCACGCCAATGGTTTCGTGCAGGGCTTCGGCCTGAAGAAGGGCGCCATCGCTTCCACCGTCGGCCATGACAGCCACAATATCTGCATCGTCGGTGTCAATGAAGACGATATGGCGCTGGCGGCCAACCGGCTCGGCGAAATCAAGGGCGGCTTCGTGGTGGTGGAAGATGGCAGAGTGACCGGCGAGATCGCGCTCCCCGTCGCCGGGCTGATGAGCCTCGAACCCTATGAGACGGTGCGCGATACGCTGCACACCCTGCGCAAGGCCGCATATGCGCTCGGCACGACGCTGGAGGAACCCTTCCTGCAGGTGGCCTTCCTGCCGCTGCCCGTCATTCCGCATCTGAAGATTTCGGATATGGGCATGGTGGATGTGGACCGGTTTGCGCTGATCTGACGATGCTTTACCGGTGGCAGGCAGCGGAAAACGCTCTGCTTTGAGGCCGTAAATGCGGCCTCATGCTTTGGTCTCTGCGGGCCATGTCACATAATAATATTTGCCCGCGACCCTGCCGAAATAGGCGTTGCCGCCCGTCGCTTTGTCCACATAGCTGCCGTTACCGTCCCTGGAAAGCGTACCGTTCTCATTGCGCTTGAGTTGGGTGTTCAGGAAATCCACCCAGTTGGTCTTGGCGATGTCCGTGGCAACTGACGGCTTGGCGTTTTTCTGGCTCGGATCCCACGCGCTGACCGATTTACCCTGCGTCGGGTCCGAAATTTTCAGGCGCCCGCGCTCGAGCGCGTCCATCATCGCCCGGGCACGCAGATATTGCGCCGGATCATCCCCTGCCGTCGAAAGCTTGACCTTCAGATTCCGCATGAAGGCGGATGAGGTTATATAGCCGCTTGAAGAGGTTTTCGGTGCCTGAACCGTGGTCGATGCGCGGGCCGATGACTGCCCGGCAAGGAAAACCTCTCTGACGGATGGAAGGGCGGGCTTGGCCTTGGTGCGGGAAGAGCCGGAATTGCCAGCAGGAGACTGGCTGAAATTGTTGATTGAAACGGACATGACAACGATCCTTGCTCCGCCTCATGGTTGGCGGCTGAAAAATCTGTGACGCCTGAATATTTGGCAGATAAAGCTTGCCCAAAGCTCGCGAAACAATCGAATAACGCAATAAATACTTTTCGCAATCAATAAACATCAGAAATAATAGGACTTATGCACATTTTAATAAAATATATCAGTGTTTAAATATATAATTATACTTAATAATATTATTTTCAGCCTAAAAACCCAATCCCCTGCCACCCGTCGTCATCTGCCTGCGCCCAGACGCCTGCGGAAATAAACCACCCGCTCTGTTTCCTCAAATCCCAGCGCCGCATGCATGCGATGGGAATCGACATTTTTAATATCGGCGTCGGACGCAAGCTCGCTGACGCCCTGGCCGATGGCCCAGCGGGTCACTTCGGCCACGAGTGCCGCTGCAACGCCCTGCCTGCGAAACGCCTCCTCGACATAAATTCCCTCAAGAAACGCCACGGGCGATGTATCGCAGCCGTTGACGTAATCCCGCCGCAGACTGACCTCGGCAAAACCGATGGCCACGCCGGCGGGATCGTGGACAATCAATCCAGCCCCGGCTTCGGAAACGTCCTGCAACTCCGCCATATGTTCGGCGGGCGAAGTATCTGGCCACAGGCGGTGCCGCAACAGGCACCAGTCGTCCCGATGGTCGGCGGCGTTTCCGATGGCAAATTGACCGCTCATGCAATGATCCCGCAAAACACGTCCAGCCCCTCAAGCTTCACAATACCCGCATCGAACAGCGGTGTGAAACCCGGCATCGGCACTATATCCGTGACGTGCATGGCCTTCGGTATCGGGAATTCCAGCGCATCACGGGTCAGATTGAAGACGAACAGCAGTTTTTCATCACCCTTCTGGCGCGTGAAGGCCAGCACATCGAGATTGGTCCTGATGAAATGCATATCCCCGTCGCGCAGCGCGCCATGGCTTTTGCGGAAGGACAGGACGGCGCGATAATGGTTGAGAACCGAATCCGGCTTGCGCTCCTGCGCATCCACGGCCTGCATGGCATGAACGTAGGGCACCGGCAGCCAGGGTTTTTCAGCACTGGAAAAACCGGCATTCGGCTTGCCGGTCTCCCACACCATCGGCGTGCGGCATCCGTCCCGCCCCTTGAAGGCGGGCCAGAAGCGGATGCCATAGGGATCGCGCAAATCCTCGAAGGCAAGCTCGGCCTCGGTCAGCCCCAGTTCTTCGCCTTGATAGAGGCATATGGAGCCGCGCAGGCTGGCGAGAACGCAGATGGCGAGCTTCGCCACCCGCACCTGCTCCTCTGCGCTTTCGGCAAAACGGCTAAGATGGCGCACCACATCATGGTTGGAAAAGGCCCAGCAGACCCAACCATCCTTGACCGCCTTGCCGAAGGTCTCGACCGAGCCGCGCAGGTGTTTTGCGCTGAAATCCGGCCCCAGCAGATCGAAGGTGTAGCACATGTTGAGCTTGTCATTGCCGGACGTATAGGCCGCAACGGTCTTCAGCGACCGAGCCCCGTCGCCCACCTCGCCGACGGTGGCGCGGCCCTCATACTCATCGAGCAGCACGCGGAAACGCTTGAGGAAAGCGACGTTTTCCGGGCGCGTCTTGTCGTAGAGGTGATCCTGCATGCCATAGGGATTGACGTCGGACGCATCGAGGCCAAAGCTTTCCTCGTCGAAAAGCGGCGGGTTGTCGCGCAAAAGCCTGTCGTGGAAATAATGGTTGACGGTATCGAGCCGGAAGCCATCCACGCCGCGATCCAGCCAGAAGCGCACCGTTTCGAGAAGCGCGTCCTGAACGTCCGGATTGTGGAAATTCAGATCCGGCTGCGAGGCGAGGAAGCTGTGCATGTAATATTGCTTGCGCACGCCGTCCCATTCCCATGCCGGCCCGCCGAACACGGAAAGCCAGTTTGTCGGCGCCGTGCCGTCCGGCTTGGGATTGGCCCAGACATACCAGTCGGCCTTGCTGTTCGTCCGGCTTGCCCGGCTGTCCAAGAACCATGGGTGCTGATCTGACGTGTGCGAAATGACCTGGTCGATGATGACCTTCAGCCCCAGCCGATGCGCTTCGGCCATCAGCGCGTCAAAATCGGCAAGCGTGCCGAACATCGGATCGACATTGCAATAATCGGAAACATCATAGCCCATATCGGCCATGGGCGAGGTGAAGAAGGGCGAAAGCCAGATGCCATCGACGCCGAGCGAGGCGATATAGGGCAGACGTTTCGTCACCCCGGCAAGATCGCCATAACCGTCCCCCGTCGTATCCTGAAACGAGCGCGGATAGACCTGATAGATCACCGCCCCCTTCCACCAGTCCGATTGCGCTTGAGGTTTGTGGACCGGGGCATGGGGCAGCGTCATCGGCGATCTCCTGAGGGTGTCTGGCCGGAGAATATAAAGCCATCGCGGCCGCGTAAACCGGAACTTCGCACATGCACAAACGGCTCGAACCGCCCTTGTCAGCGGCGCGCACTCGTCGTAAGCCGCATGGCTGGAAAAAACGGGAGGATGACGGCGTGGGCGGACGGTTTCTGTCGATTGGCGAATGCATGGTGGAACTGTCGCAGGCCGGCAACGGGCTGCTGCGCAAGGGTTTTGCCGGCGATACCTTCAACACCGCCTGGTATGCCCGTGCCTGCCTCCCGGAGGACTGGTCCGTCGATTATTTTACCGCGCTCGGCGATGATCCGCTTTCCGAAGACATGCTGGCCTTCATTTCGGAAGCCGGCATCGGCACGGAAAAAATCCGCCGCATCAAGGGTGGAACGCCCGGCCTTTACCTCATCAACCTGAAGGACGGCGAACGCACCTTCAGCTACTGGCGCAACGCCGCCGCGGCAAGACAGCTGGCCGCGGACGCGGATCACCTGCGCAGGACGGTGGAAAGCGCCGATGTGGTCTATTTCTCCGGCATCACGCTCGCCATCCTCGCCTCCGCCCATGATGTCGATACGTTTCTGGCGGAGCTGCGTCGCGCCAGGGCGGCGGGCAAGCTGGTGGTCTTCGATCCCAACATCCGCCCGCGCCTCTGGGCCGACAGGGATACGATGCTTGAGACGATCTCCAATGGCGCGCGCGCGGCAACACTCGTCATGCCGAGCTTCGATGACGAGGCGAGCCATTTCGGCGACGGCTCCGTGGAGGCGACCATCGACCGCTACCGCTCGCTCGGCGTCGAGAACATCGTCGTGAAAGATGGCGCCAAGGGTGCGACGCTCGATTTCGCCGGCAGCCGGAGCCATGCGCCGGCGGTGAAGGCCGTCGATGTGGTGGATACGACAAGCGCCGGCGACAGCTTCAACGGTGCCTTCCTCGCCCGTTACGTGACCGGCAGCTCTCCCGAAGAGGCCGCCACCTTCGCGGCAAGGGCTGCGGCAACCGTCATCGGCCATCATGGCGCGCTGATCAGCCCCGAGTTGCTTCCGCTGGTGGGATAAGGCTCGCCACACTGCGCGAACGTGGATTTTCGCATGCAGCCACCTCGGTTTCCCTCATTCCTGTGCTTGTCACAGGAATCCAGCCGACGCGCGTCTGCGCGGCGAGAAGTGCCCTTTCAGCCCAAGGACTTGGGCTGGCTGGATCCCTGTGACATCCTCGGACTTGTTCCGGGGAACAGGGATGAGGACAGGAGGCCGCGCCGCGGACAACAGCAAAATTTTGAGCGCAAACCACGATACGCCACCGTCACAGACCCTGACATGATCCTGTAACACGCACGCCGCATATACGGGCAGAAGCCGGGCAATGGGGATTCGCCCGTGCGCAGATGAGCAGGATCAGTGTTTCATGACGAGAATCACGATTGTCACAGATGCCTGGCACCCGCAGGTCAACGGCGTGGTTCGCTCGATAGAAAACACCAATACCGAACTGGCGCGGCTGGGCGTCGATGTGCGCATGGTCACGCCGCAGAGTTTCTACAGCATTCCCTGCCCCACCTATCCGGAAATCCGCCTGTCGGTCGCCAGCTATCGCCGTGTGGCGGCGGAGATCGAAAAAAGCCAGCCATCCTTCGTGCATATTGCCACGGAAGGGCCGCTCGGCTTCATGGCGCGGCGCTGGTGTGTGAAGAACCACATGCGGTTTTCGACCAGCTATCATACCCGCTTTCCCGAATATGTGGCGGCGCGTTTTCCTGTTCCGGAAAGCTGGCTTTATGCTTTCGTGCGCTGGTTCCACAATGGCGGCAACACCTGCATGGTGGCCACCCCGAGCCTTGAGACCGAACTGGAAGCCCGCGGCGTGCGCAACCTGAAGCGCTGGAGCCGCGGCATCGATGCCGAGCTTTTCCACCCCCGTCCCAAAGCAAAACTACCCTTCGACCTGCCGCGGCCGATCTTCATGACGGTGGGCCGTGTGGCGGTGGAGAAGAACCTGCCCGAATTCCTGGAACTGGACCTGCCGGGCTCGAAGATCGTCATCGGCGACGGCCCCGCCCGTCAGGAATTGCAGGAAAAATATCCTGATGTCCTCTTCACCGGCGTCAAGACCGGCGAGGAACTCGCCGACGCCTATGCGCAGGCCGATGTCTTCGTTTTCCCGTCGAAAACGGACACCTTCGGCAATACCATTCTCGAAGCGCTGGCAAGCGGCGTGCCCGTGGCCGCCTTCCCCGTCACCGGGCCGATCGATATCCTCGGCGGAAACCCCGCCGCCGGCGCGCTGGACAATAATCTGCGTGATGCCTGTCTTGCCGCACTTCATTGCTCGCCGCAGGCGGCGCTGGCGCTGTCCAAGAGCTACAGCTGGGAAAAGGCCTCTCGGCAATTCCTCGACAATGTCATCCACGCCGCCGGAAAATCGCTGCCGCTGCTGTCCCGCTCTCAACTCGCATGACGCAAATTCGCAGGGATTCTGTTCGGAAACGATGGACGAAACAGTGCGGGAGTGTCACAAGGCGATCAGGACGCGACTGCCGTTATCTTTAGAACGGGGTCGGGCTGCTGATTGACGTCAGGCGGCTGCCGCGAGACCACGCTGGCCGTCCTGTTTCCGGATGATACCCCCGCCACAGCCCTTGAGATCCCGCTTCATGACAAAGGAAGAAGTTCCTTTTGCTGGGCCGCGCACCATTGATTGATTTTCTCGACAACATCCTTTGACGCCATCGGCAAGGCGCTGTCGGGTATGACCACCACCGTGCCGTGGAAAACCAGCACCAGACTGTCCGGCGGCGTGATGGCGAGATGATAACGTGCCCAGCTCAGCTGCACCGTGTCCAGTCGTGTGACCTGTTTGTAGCCCTCGGGCCCGATCTCGATCTGTGTGTGAGGCGAATACATCAGCTCGTTGGCGATATTCCAGTGTGCCAGAACCTCGTAATAGGATTTCGCCTCCCGTCTCGCGCCCTGCCAGATGATGCACCAGACAGCGAGAGCTACAAACGGTGCGGGGGCAAACACCCAATAACCGACCACCGGCCAGACGCCCGGAAACCACGGCAGGCTTAAGGAATAGATGAAACCGGCAGCCAGTCCCGCAAACAAGGATAGATGCGCTCTTGCCGAGGCAAAATGGCGCTTCCAGGACTTGTCGAAAATCATGCTGTAATTTTCATAGGCCTGATTTTGATAGCCGTAGACATAGGCAGGGACATGTTTCGGGTCTGGCGTGAAGCTTATTGAAATAGTGTCATCAGCCATCCGAGCACGTCCATCCCGTCCCTGTTGCAGCCCGGCCTTTGTAACAGCCATTGCCCCTTTAAATCAAAAGGCCCTTTGCTGCCAAAACCGTCGGGATCGACATCGTGCGACGGAATCGGCCGTCACCATGCCCCGACGAGTGTTTGACCGGACAGCGGCACGGTCCGCGCCTTGCCCTCCCGGTCGGTCACCGAAAGCGATGCAGCCATCTGCTTCGGTGACTTGCGGAACCAGTTGGCGGCAACGCTCGCCATGTCACCGATCATCGCCTGTTTATGCCAGTCGGCAAAGCGTCTGGCCGTGGCCTCCGGCTCGGAACGGTAGAAGAAATCGCCGGATCGCCCGAGATCGTTGATGGACGTCGCCATGGCGACAAGCGGCCGCTGGAACATCTTTGCCGGCACCGAAAGCCCATCGGCACCCTCAGAAAAAGCGGGCGCCATGAAATCGATCGCCCAGCCATCCGCTTCCACCCAGCAATGGAAATTCTCGCCCGCACCCGTCACATAACCGTCTTCGCGATGATCTGCGAACAGCAGCACCGTTCCACCGAGATTATAGGCGGCAAGCCCGCCCTTCGGCACCGCCTTCACCTTGTAATGCTGCTGCAGGATGAAGGCGCCGAAGGTGCTGAAATACATGGAGGCCGAGGCGGGATCGGCATTCTGGCTGATGAGCAGGCTGTTGATGACCCGGTAAATCCGGTGATAGTCGGTCTGCTTGATCAGCATGGTTTTTTACTCTTCAAAGCCGGACAGTGAAATTGGAACGAACGGGTGCCCCTTGTTTCTTCTCCCCGAGGGGGAGAAGTCCGCGGCAGCGGGATGAGGGGGGAGGCCAACAGTATACGGAGAGCTAGCCCCCTCATCCGACCCTGCGGGCCACCTTCTCCCCGGCGGGGAGAAGAAATATGCCGCGACCCTTCACGTCAAAATCAACGCCGCTTCTTCGCCTTGCTCTCGAACGGATTGTCCGACCCGCGATAATGCACCCGGATCGGCACGCCCGGCATGTCAAAGTCCTTGCGCAGGCCATTGACCAGATAACGCGTATAGCTCTCCGGAATGGCTTCCGGCCGGGTGCAGGAAATCATGAAGGCCGGCGGACGGGCCTTGACCTGCGTCATATATTTCAGCTTCAGACGACGGCCGGAAACGGCCGGCGGCGGATGCTGCGTGGTCTGCCCATCCAGCCAGCGGTTGAGCCTGGCGGTCGAGATGCGGCGGTTCCAGACCTTGTCCGTATCGATGATGTTCTGCATCAACCGGTCGAGCCCATAACCGGTCTGGCCGGAAATCGGCACGGCGCGGATGCCGCGCGCCTGCGGCAAGAGACGCTCGGTCTTTTCGCGCAGGTCGGCCAGATAGGCCTGCGGGTCTTCGACCAGATCCCATTTGTTGAAGGCGAGCACGGCGGCCCGGCCTTCGCGGATGACGAGATCGACGAGCTGCAGATCCTGCTTTTCAAACGGAATGGTGCTGTCGAACACGATCACCACGGTTTCGGCAAAACGGATGGAGCGCAGTGAATCCGCGACCGAGAGCTTTTCGAGCTTCTCCGTGACCTTGGCCTTGCGGCGCATACCGGCCGTATCGAACATCTTGATGGTGCGGCCGCGCCAGTCCCACTCGACCGAGATACTGTCGCGGGTAATGCCGGCTTCCGGGCCGGTCAAAAGGCGGTCTTCACCGAGGAAACGGTTGATCAGCGTGGACTTGCCCGCATTCGGCCGGCCGATAATGGCGACGCGTAGCGGCTTGGTCTCGTCATAAACCGGCTCTTCGTCTTCCTCGTCCTCGCTGCCCGGTTCGCTGCGCGGCAGAACGATATCCGTCTCGGCCTCATCGACTTCGGGGGGGAAGGCCACGTCCTCGCCGATTGCCTCGACGATGGCGTCGCGCAGGTCGATCATGCCCTGGCCGTGTTCGGCCGAGATCGGGCAGGGATCACCGAGACCGAGCGTGAAGGCATCGTAGAAACCGGCATCGGAACCGCGCGCCTCGGACTTGTTGGCCACCAGCACCACCGGCTTGCCGCGACGGCGCAGCATTTCCGCCAGCGTCTCGTCGGCCGGCGTCAGGCCCGCCTTGGCGTCCACGACGAACAGCGTCACATCGGCATCGTCGATCGCCGCTTCGGTCTGCGCCCACATGCGACCCTGAAGCGTTTCCGGCCCGGATTGCTCCAGACCGGCGGTATCGATGATGGTGAAACGCAGGTCGACGAGCTTTGCCTCGCCGGGGCGGCGGTCGCGGGTCACGCCCGGCGTGTCATCCACCAGCGCCAGCTTCTTTCCGACGAGACGGTTGAAAAGCGTGGACTTGCCGACATTGGGGCGCCCGACTATGGCGACGGTGAAGCTCATTGATCCTGATTCCCTAAAGCACGTCTGCCCAAAACGTTACCTGTTTTGGGCAAAGGACATGCGTAAAATAATGAGTTGGATCGCTTTGGCAATCCAAAGAAATGCCGGGGCGATCTCGCGTGGCGAAGCGGCTTAAGCAGCCTTGCCCGAAGCGGTGATGTTGTCGAGCATGATCTGCGCGCGGTTCGTCACGTTGCGCGGGGCCTGCGTGTCGCTGACGATCTGTTCGAACCATTGTTTGGCCTTGGCAAAATCGCCGGCCTTGTAGGCGGCGAGACCGAGAGCCTCGCGCGCGGAAGCGCGCATGGTCTGGCCCTCAGTGCTGAGCGGCTCGGCAAGCGCCACGACCTGATCATAGGTGCCGTTGTCGACCAGCAGCCAGGCGGCGCGCACCTTGGCGGTGTCGCGGAAGACCTGCGGTGCGGAGGTGTCGTTGCCAATGGCGGTGAAGGCGGCAATCGCGCCGGCCGCATCGCCCTTCTGCGACAGCAGCGTCGCCGAGCGGAACTTCGCCAGCACTGGATAATTGCCGTGACCGGAAGTTTCGAGATCGGCGAAGGCCTTCAGCGCCTCATCCGTCTTGTTTTCCGAAGCAAGCTTCAGCGCCGCAAGAAACTGGTCGCCGGAGTTGGAAGCACGGCTGGTGTTCCAATATTCGTAGATGCCGGCGCCGGCAGCGCCGACAACCACGAGAATGGCGGCGCCCACGACCACGATACCGTACCGGCCCCAGAAGCGCGACAGCTGCTCGGAGCGGATCTGCTCGTTCACTTCGCGGATAAAGGTATCATTTTCGTTTGCCATCAAATTCTCCGTTACCCGCGCGGAGATCGCATCCGATCCATCCGTCCGCGGACATACCAAGCCGCTTACCCGGATCAACAAAAAAGCGGCCGACCGGGTCTTGGTCGGCCTTCTAGCCTATTTTGCCTGATATGTAAGGGGGAAACGTCGATTTCCTACATCGCGATGGGCTGAACGCCGATCAACCATTCGTGCAGTTTCAGGATGAAAGCCCCCCAGAGAACAATGCCGCCGACAACAGCCACCAGATCGTAGCGGCTTGAAACGAAGTCCCGGACCACTTTTTCACCCGCTCGCTCCCGGCGCTTCAGCGAAATCCGCATCACCACGCCCCAGGCAAGGAACGACGCAAAGAGCAGGATCGAAGACGTTTCGCCATTGGCCAGAAGATGCGCAAGCGCCCAGATCTTGACCGAAAGAACCATCGGATGCTTGGTCTTGGTTGCGATATGGCCAGCCGGGATAAGGCTGGCGATGAGACAGATCATCGCCGGCAGCATCAGGGTCACGGCAATATGGCTCATAAGGATCGGCGGATACCAGAGCATGCCCGTCTCCTGTCGCGCTTCGCCGAAAGCGTAGATGACGAGGCCGAGCGTGATGAGGCTGACGAGGGAATAAACGCCCTTGAAGGGCCCCTCCCCCATCGTTGCGATCATGCGGGCGCGAAATTGCGGCGCCACCACCTTCAAAAGATGGGTCAGCAGGAACAAGGCAAGACAGAGTGCGAGAAAAAGCATGGAACACGGTCCCCCGGTGGAACGAAGCGGCCCTATCACCGCGGTTAAGAAAAGGAATTAGGCTGAAAGTCATGAAAACGCCAGACTATTCAAAGCTTCGCCTTATTCCACCCGCAAAAGGCCACGGTGTTTCATATGACGGATGACTGATGTTTCGCCCACTTGCCGCTTTTTCCCTTTCGCTTCTCGCCGCCCTTCCCGCTTTTGCGCAAGAGGCTGAGAAGCCGAAGCAGCTCGTCATCGTGTCCTTCGACGGTGCGGGCGACAATACGTTGTGGGAAAGAAGCCGGGCGACGGGCAAGCAGGTCGGCGCGCATTTCACCTATTTTCTCGCCTGCACGCTTGTCATGGACAGGAAAACCAGCGCCAAGACCTATCAGGGACCCGGCCAGAAGGCCGGCCGCTCCAATGTCGGTTTCGGCCAGTCGCCGGAAGAGGTGGAGGCCAGACTCAGAAACATCTGGGCGGCCTATCGCGAAGGTCACGAGATCGGCAACCACACCTGCGGCCATTTCGATGGCGGGCAGTGGACCGCCGAACAATGGGACGGCGAATTCACAACCTTCACCAGCACGCTGGAAAATGCCTGGCAGATGATCGGCAAGAAGGGCGAGGAGCCCGAAGGCTGGCGCGAGATGGTGAAGAAGATCAACGGTTTCCGCGCGCCCTATCTGTCGCAGGGACCGGCGCTGACCGCCGCGCAGAAAAAGCACGGCTTCGTTTATGATGCCACCAGCATCACCAAGGGGCCGGAATGGCCGGTGGAGCGCGAAGGCATCCAGCATTTCGGCCTGCCGCTCATTCCCGAAGGCCCGGGCAATCGCCCGATCATCGCCATGGACTACAATCTCTTCATCCGCCACTCCATCGGCGTCGAAACGCCTGACCGTGCCGGGGAATTTGAGGAGCGCGCCTATACGGCCTTCCGCAATGCATTCGACAGGCAATATAATGGCGAGCGCATTCCGCTGCAGATGGGTTTTCACTTCGTGAAGATGAATGGCGGCGCCTATTGGAACGCCTATGAGCGGCTGCTGCGCGAAGTCTGCCAGAAACGGGATGTCGCTTGTGTGAGCTATGCCGAGGCGATGCCGATGATCGAGGCACGCAAGAAGCAGAAGACAGAGGGTTAAGCGAGTCTTGTTTTACGAAAAAGGCGGCCGATTGGCCGCCTTTTTATATGTTTTTAGGGCTTATTTGCCGCCAGTTCACCAGCTTCCGCTTCCCGTTGCAGATAGCGCTCATCGATATCCGGCAGGGGCTTGTCGTCGATCGCTGCTTCGAACGCCACGAGACGTTTATGAATGGAAAGCAACTCGATGATCGTCGTCCAGGAATTGACCAGATACTGGAACGAATTGCTGACCTGGCCGAAGGCCGTAGCGATCTGCTGGTAGATACCGTAGGTGATTTTGCCCGCCACGATGGTTGGAACAAGCATTAAAAGCAGGAACACCGCATCGGCCTGAATGTAGAAATACCGTGCGACGTTGAAATAGAGATAGTGCCAATACATGCGGAAATAGTTTTTCCGCACATTGGAATACAGTTCCTTCACTGTCGGCGGCTGGGCACGGTCGGCGTGATCCTCGCCATAGACCAGTTCTTTACGATAGGCAGCTTCCACGCGCTGGTTGCGGAAGTTCAAACCGGGCAGTTTGATACCGACCGTCGCCAGAAGCACCGTACCGAATATCGACCAGACGATCGCCAGCCAGAACAGCGCATGCGGCACTTCACCGATGATCGGCAATTCGGAGACGTAGGACGACAGCGCAAACAGGATCGGCAGGAAAACAACGAGCGTCATCACCGAATTGATCAGGGTGATGCCCAATGCCTCCAGCGTGGAGGAGAACCGCATCGTATCTTCCTGAACGCGCTGGGAAGCACCTTCGATATGGCGCAGCTTTTCCCATTTGGACATGTAAAAGTCGTTCATCGCGGTTCGCCAGCGGAAGATGTAATGGCTGGTGAAGAAATCCGTCAGGATCGAAACCGCCATGCTGAGAAAGGCAATCTTGGCGAAGACTATCTGGAGGCTGTAGAAATCCCAGACTTCGATACCCGGTTGTTTGGAAAGGGCATTTTGCAGAAGGTCACCGAAAGGCCGCCGAAAATTGTTGATGACGACGGAAATCTGAACGCCGAAATAGGTCACCGCGATAATCAGCAGCGATCCCCAGATAGACCAGAGCTTCCAGGGGTGATCCTTGGCTATGACGGTCCAGACAACGCCGAATAACGCCAGGCACGATGCGAGATAGCCGTAAAAGAACAGATTTGCTGGAACCAGAAAATAGCTGAGATCGTAGGGTTCCTGCTCGGGCATTACATAACCCCAGGACGCCCCTAGCCTTTCAAAGATGAAATACCAGGCAAGAATGGCGAAGAAGGCCCAAACGATGGCGGAGGTAAAGAAGGCTTTCGGCCTGGGGAAGAAGGAATGAAACACGTTTTCGAACTCACGCGCGTTTGAAATCAGCCATTATTGGCGAAGCACTCGATGGCCCGAACCTAGGGCAGAAATTTGTGCACAGCAACGGAGAAGCGCTGACCTTAACAAGATGTAAGGCGCAGTTATCGAAACGAACCGTGATGAAACACCGGTGAAAGACCGAAAAGACGACCGACTGCCTAGCGCCGCCCTTCCATGGCAAGCACCGGCAGCATCAGGAGAATACTGACGACGAGCACGGCGGAAGCGAGAATGCTGGGGGCGGTGAAACTTCCCGTCACCTCGGCAATCCAGCCGGCGGCCAGAGGCCCGACGATCTGGCCCGTGCCGAAGGCGGCCGTCATCAGCGCGAAGGCACGACGCGGGCTCGGTCCGGCAAATTCCCGGCCGAGTTGCAGGCCATAGGCGGTGATGACCATGAAGGTCAGCCCGAGAAGCAGGCCGCCGGCCAGCACGCCGGCCACCGGCGGCAACATCACGGAGGCGAAAACACCCACGGCTTCCACGGCGAGAACGATGACGAAGGCCCGCTTCAGCCCCTGTGACCTCAACACCGGTTTCCAGAGGAAAAGCGAAACGGCGGCGGCGCAGCCGGTGATGAACCAGGCGAGGAACTCCACGAAAGCACCGGCGGCCGCCATGCGGGCAATCGCCACGATGAAGGTGGCAGTGATGACGTAACCGAAACCGAACAGCCCATAGGCCAGCGTCGTCAGGAACAGCGGCCGCGTCCAGCGAAGCGTCGGTTCCGCGGCGGAAGATGCATGCCGCGGCGGGCCTGCGGGCAGCACCCGGAAGACGAGGAGAAATGTAACGAAGGAAAAGACGGCACCGGCGATCCATTCCTCTCTCCACGAGGACCCGCCGCCGTCAAAAACGACGCCGATCAGATAGACCGCCAGCGAGGAAATCGCGATGCCGGCGCCGACACCGCCATAATGCAGCGCCTGCACACTGTCCCTGCCGGCTTTTGCGGCATGGCCGATGACGATCTGCGAGGTGAAGATCATGGTCATCGCACTGGCGACGCCCGCCAGAAACCGGATGACGGTGAAGGCCGCGACCGAGTTGAAGGCGGCCATGGCAAGCAGCAGCGCCGCCGTGGAAAACAGGCCGCAAAGGGCAACCAGCCGCTCCCGCCCCGACCCCCATGAAGAGGCGGCGAGAACCGCACCGGCGAGATAACCGGCGAAATTTCCGGCCGCGACGATCCCCGCATCCCCCGCCGAAAGCGGCACATCGGCCATCATGCCCGGCAGGATGGGGGTAAAGGAAAAACGGCCGAAACCCATGGCGGAGGCCATCATGAGGGCGCCTGCGAAACCGAGCGCGATCAGATGTCTGGCGGAAAGTGGCTTGTCGATGCTCATGCATGGCTTATCGCAACCGGGCGGATGAGCGACAAGCGAGTTATTTTGATCGGCGTTATAAGCGGCCGTTATCGGTCGCGTGGCGAGCGGCGATGCGTTCCTACGTCGCCGCTTGTTTCTTCTCCCCGCCGGGGAGAAGGTGGCCCGAAGGGTCGGGATGAGGGGGCAACGTTGCCGGATTTCGGAGAGCTTGCCCCCCTCATCCCGCTGCCGCGGACTTCTCCCCGGCGGGGAGAAGAAACACGCTGCAACCACTCGCTCCAACGTTGGGAGCAAGGGTGACGGAGAGGAGGTTAGCGGTCACTCCGCAAGCGTCAGCACCAGCGGCCCGTTCTTCGTCGCCACTACCGTGTGCTCATATTGCACCGTCGGCGCGCTCGGGTCGCTATAGAGCGTCCACGGATCGTCATCGCCATCTTCCGCCCAATAAGCACCCGTCGAAAGAAACGGCTCGACGGTAAACACCATGCCTTCCTGCATGATGCGGCGCTCGTCCTTGTCCGGCCAGGTGGCCAGCTCCTTCGGCTCCTCATGCAGCGAACGGCCGATGCCGTGGCTGGCGAGATTGGTGATCAGCGTATAGCGGTTCTTTTTGGCAAAAGCGCCGATGGCATTGCCGATATCGGCGAAGGGCCGGCCGGTTTTCACCTGCTGCAGGCCCGTCCACATCGCGCGCTTGCCATCACGGCACAGGCGCTCGATATCCTTCTTCACCGGCGGCACGGCGAAGGACGACCCCGTATCACCGAAAAAGCCGTTCTTCACCGCCGAGACATCGATATTGACGAGATCGCCCGCCTTGATGATGCGCGGGCCGGGAATGCCGTGGGCCACTTCCTCGTTGACGCTGATGCAGGTCGCGCCGGGAAACTTGTAGCAGAATTCCGGCGCCGATTGCGCGCCATTATCCTCCAGCACCTTGCGGCCGATCGCATCCAGCTCGGCCGTGGTGACACCGGGTTCCAGCGCGTCCGCCATGGTCTGCATGGCAACGGCGCACAAACGGCCGATATCCTTGAGCAAAACCAGTTCTTCTTCGGTGGAAATGACCATGTCGCTGTCCGTCGTTCTAAATGGCGGGTCTGAAAACGCCCGCCTTGGTAATCATCAGGCCGTGGCTTTCACCGGATCGGCACTCCCCGTCAATTCTTTTCTGACGATCGGCGCGACTTTCGTACCATAAAGCTCGATGCCGCGCATGATCTGGTCGTGCGGCATCAGGCCGATGGCCATCTGCAGCAGGAACCGATCATTCCTGAACACGCCATGCGCCTTGATGATCTTTTCCGCCACCAGTTCCGGCTCACCGAGGAAAAGATTGCCCTCCGGCCCGCGCGCCGCGTCGAAATGGGCACGGTTCGTCGGCCCCCAGCCACGCTCGCGACCGATGCGGTTCATCACCTCCGCCTGCGGGCCGTAAAACTGGTCCGCCGCCTTGTCGGTGGTGTCGGCAATGAAGCCATGCACATTGATGCTGGTGCGCAGTTTCGTCTTTTCCTGGCCCGCCCGGCGCGCAGCCTCATGGTAGAGATCGAACAGCGGCGCGAAACGGCGATATTCGCCGCCGATGATGGCAAGCGCCACCGGCAGGCCCATGGCCCCGGCCCGCGCCACCGATTGCGGCGTGCCACCAACCGCGATCCACACCGGCAGACGTTCCTGCAGCGGACGCGGATAAACGCCGCGCCCGTTGATGGCCGGGTGTTTGGTGCCGGACCAGGTGACGATTTCCTGTTCGCGCAGCGCCAGAAGCAGATCGAGCTTTTCAGCGAAGAGCACGTCGTAATCTTCGAGATCGTAACCGAACAGCGGATAGGATTCGATGAAGGAACCGCGCCCGGCCATGATCTCGGCACGACCGTTCGACAGGAGATCGACAGTCGAGAATTGCTGGAACACCCGCACCGGATCGTCCGAGCTCAGCACCGAGACGGCGCTCGTCAGGCGGATGTTCTTCGTCTTCACCGCCGCAGCCGCAAGCACGGTGGAGGGAGAGGAAACGACATAATCCGGGCGGTGATGTTCCCCCAGCCCGAACACATCGAGCCCGACCTGATCGGCGAGTTCGATTTCCTCGATGAGTTCCCGCAGCCGGCGCGCGCCTTCCGGCCCGCGGCCGTCGGCGGGGTTGGGATTGACATCCGCGAATGTGTAAAGACCGAGTTCCATAATCGATACCTCTGTTTGCTTGTCTGAGAGATAGGGACGGAGACCCCCGCAGACAAACGCAAAATCTGGAAGCTTAGCTTCGAAAAATTGGATGGGCGCAGCCGGATTCTCCACTGTGACACCCTCCCCCGAAATGGCGATTGCCAGCCAGCCCCCTTTGGGCATAACCTGCCTAAACATGTGCGAAGTAATGCAAAAAGGGGAAAGCATGCATCGGACAGTTATCGTGACAGGCTCCACAAGCGGTATTGGCCTCGGCATTGCCCAGCGATTTGCGCGCGACGGCGCCAATATCGTGCTGAACGGCTTCGGCGACGAAGACGAGATCGAAAAACTGCGCCTTCTGCTGGAAGCCGAAAGCGGCGGGCGCGTGCTTTACCACCCCGCGGATATGACGAAACCGGACGAGATCGCCGATCTCATCCAGTCCTCGCACGAAAAACTCGGCTCGGTGGATGTGCTCGTCAACAATGCCGGTATCCAGCACATCGCGCCCATCGAAGAATTCCCGACGGAAAAATGGGACTGGATCATCGCCATCAATCTGACCAGTTCCTTCCATACCATGCGGGCCGCAATACCGCTGATGAAGAAGGCCGGCAAAGGTCGCATCATCAACATTTCCTCGGCCCACGGCCTTGTCGCCTCGCCGTACAAATCGGCCTATGTGGCGGCCAAACACGGCATCATGGGCCTGACGAAGACGGCAGCGCTGGAGCTTGCGCAGACCGGCGTCACCGTCAATGCCATCTGTCCCGGTTACGTGCTGACGCCGCTGGTTGAAAAGCAGATACCCGAGATGGCCAAGGTGCGCGGCATCAGCGAAGAGGCGGTGAAGAACGACGTGATGCTGGAATTGCAGGCGACCAAACAATTCGTCACCGTCGATGACGTGGCCGCCGCCGCCCTGTTTCTGGCAAGCGAGGCGGCAAGCAACATAACCGGCACGCATATTTCCGTGGATGGCGGCTGGACGGCGCAATAATTGCCGCATTTTCTTTCCGTTATGGAAACAATGAATTGCCAAAACGGAAATCGATATACGCGCGCGGGCGTGCATAGATGTGCACAGATAATCACAAGAAACCGGCTCGGCAGCCGGACAAAAAGCAAGGCATTGCATGAAAGACGCGATCAGCTTCATCCTCAACAGCGAAACCGTTTCGCTTAAGGATTTCGGACCGACAGACACGCTTCTCGATTACCTCCGCATCGGCAAGCGGTTGACGGGGACGAAGGAAGGCTGCGCCGAAGGCGACTGCGGCGCCTGCACCGTGCTGGTCGGGCGGCTGCTTGATGGTTCGCTGCGGTACGAAAGCGTCAACGCCTGCATCCGTTTTTTAGGCTCGCTGCACGGCACCCATATCGTCACGGTGGAGCATCTGGCCGCCCGCGACGGCACGCTGCATCCCGTGCAGCAGGCCATGGTGGATTTCCACGGTTCGCAATGCGGTTTCTGCACGCCGGGCTTCATCATGTCGCTTTATGGCCTCTGGCTATCAAGCGAAAATCCCGGTCGCGCCGATATCGAAAAGGCGCTGCAAGGCAATCTCTGTCGATGCACGGGCTATGAGCCGATCGTGAAGGCCGCCGAAAAAATCGCCGCGGCGCGCCCGAGCGCGCTGTTCGACCCGCTGCAACGGGACCGGACCGATATCATGGCGAGGCTCTGGGCGATCCGCGAAAACGAGACGATCACCGTGGTCAGAGGTGAGGATCGCACGATTATTCCCGCAACGCTTGCTGATTTGACCGAGATTTACGCCGCTGAACCGAAAGCCACCATCGTCGCCGGTTCCACCGATGTCGGCCTGTGGGTGACGAAGCAGATGCGGGCGCTGAACCCTGTCATCTTCATCAACAATCTCGGCGATCTGCAAACCATCACCGTGGATGAGGAGGGCGTGACACTCGGTGCCGGCGTCACCTACAGCCAGGCCTTCAAGACCATCGCAGAGCACATCCCGCCGCTTGCCCGGCTGTTCGACCGCCTTGGCGGCGAGCAGGTGCGCAATATGGGCACCATCGGCGGCAATATCGCCAACGGCTCGCCCATCGGCGACACACCGCCGGCGCTGATCGCGCTTGGCGCGACGCTCACCCTGCGCTCGTCTTCCGGCAATCGCAGCCTGACGCTGGAAAGCTATTTCATCGACTACGGCAAACAGGACCGGCTGAGCGGCGAATTCGTCGAAAAGCTTTTCATTCCGTTCCAGAAGCCGGAGAGCCACTACGCCGTCTACAAGATTTCCAAGCGCCGCGACGAGGATATTTCCGCGCTGTGTGCCGCCTTCAATCTGATGCTCGGCGCTGACGGCACCATCGAGGACATCCGCATCGCCTTCGGCGGCATGGCCGGCACACCGAAACGCGCCGCACATCTGGAGGCAGCCCTGCTCGGCAAGGCGTGGTCGCAGGACACCATCGATGCCGCGCGCGACACGCTGGATGAGGATTTCACCCCGCTGACGGACTGGCGTGCGACTGCCGAATATCGGCAGCTGACGGCCAAGAACCTGCTGACGCGGTTCTTTCTGGAGACTTCCGGAGAGAAGCAGGAACTCAGCCGTTTCTCGCTGGAGGAGGCGTGATGATGGCGATGGCGACACCCGCACCCTCCCTCATTCCTGTGCTTGTCACAGGAATCCAGCCAGCCCAAGTCCTTGGGCTGGAAGGACTCTCTCGCCGCGCAGACGCGCGTCGGCTGGATTCCTGTGACATCCTCGGGCTTGTTCCGGGGAACAGGAATGAGGGGTCATTGTCACTGCCCCATGCCATCATTCACCAGGAAGGAGCTTGAACCATGGACACCACAAGCTTCGACAAGACCAAGACTGAAATCGACGGCCCGATGCACACCTCGCTCCGGCACGATTCCGCCCATAAGCATGTGACCGGCAGCGCCGAATATATCGATGACATCCCCGAACCCGCCGGCCTCGTTCACGGCGCACTCGGCCTTTCCGACCGGGCGCATGCCGAGATCGTCGCCATGGACCTTTCCGAAGTGGAGGCCACACCGGGTGTGCTCTGGGTCATGGTTGGCAAGGACGTGCCCGGCGAAAACGACATCTCCTCCGGCGGTCGCCACGACGAACCTTTGCTGGCCGAAACAAAGGTCGAATTCCACGGCCAGCCGATCTTCGCGGTCTTCGCCGAAACCCGCGATATCGCCAGAAAGGCGGCCCGCAAGGCGAAAATCGTCTACAAGGACCTGCCGCATTTCACCGATATCGATACGGCGATTGAAAATGGCGGCGCGCTCGTCATCGATCCCATGACGCTGAAACGCGGCGATGCCAAGATCGAAATGGATGTCGCACCCCGCCGCCTCACCGGCACGATGCGGATCGGCGGACAGGAGCATTTTTATCTCGAAAGCCACATCGCCATGGCCGTGCCGGGCGAGGATGACGAGGTGACGCTGTGGAGTTCCACCCAGCATCCGAGCGAAATCCAGCACATCGTCAGCCACATCCTGCAGGTGCCGTCCAACGCCGTCACGGTGCAGGTGCGCCGCATGGGTGGCGGTTTCGGCGGCAAGGAAACGCAGGGCAACCAGTTCGCCGCCCTCTGTGCCATCGCCGCCAAGAAGCTGAACCGGGCCGTGAAAATCCGCCCGGACCGCGACGAGGACATGAGAGCCACAGGCAAACGCCATGATTTCCGCGTCGATTACGAGTTGGGCTTCGACGAGGAAGGCCGCATCCACGCCGTCGATGCCACCTATGCCGCGCGCTGCGGTTTTTCCTCCGATCTGTCCGGCCCGGTGACGGATCGTGCGCTGTTTCATGCGGATTCCAGCTATTTCTACCCGCATGTGCATCTGACCTCGCGGCCGCTGAAAACCCACACGGTCTCCAACACCGCCTTTCGCGGCTTCGGCGGCCCGCAGGGCATGCTGGGGGCGGAACGGTTCATCGAGGAAATCGCCTATGCCGTCGGCAAGGACCCGCTCGATGTCCGCAAGCTGAATTTCTACGGCGAGACCGGTTCCGGCCGCACCACGACGCCCTATCATCAGGAAATCGAGGACAACATCATCGCCCGCGTCGTCGAGGAGCTGGAAACCTCTAGTGACTACCGCGCGCGGCGAGAGGCGATCATCGAGTTCAACAAAACCAGCCCGATCATCCGCAAGGGCATTGCACTCACCCCTGTCAAATTCGGCATCTCCTTCACCATGACCGCCTTCAACCAGGCGGGCGCACTGGTGCATATCTACAATGACGGCTCCATTCACCTGAACCATGGCGGCACCGAAATGGGCCAGGGCCTCTACACCAAGGTGGCGCAGGTGGTTGCCGATGCCTTCCAGGTGGATATCGGCCGGGTGAAGATCACAGCCACGACAACGGGCAAGGTGCCGAACACGTCAGCCACCGCCGCCTCCTCCGGCACGGACCTTAACGGCATGGCCGCCTATGACGCCGCCCGTCAGATCCGCGAGCGGCTCGTCAAATTCGCCGCTGAGAACTGGAACGTGCCGGAAGAAGAAGTCGTCTTCCTGCCGAACCGAGTGCGCATCGGCCTTGAGGAAATCGCCTTCAACGACTTCATCAAAAAGGCCTATTTCGCCCGCGTGCAGCTTTCCGCCGCCGGTTTTTACAAGACGCCGAAAATCCACTGGGACCGCGCCGCCGGCCGTGGCACGCCGTTTTATTATTTCGCCTATGGCGCGGCCTGCTCGGAAGTATCGATCGATACGCTGACCGGCGAATATCTGATGGAACGCACCGATATTCTCCACGATGTCGGCAAGTCGCTGAACCCGGCCATCGATATCGGCCAGATAGAGGGCGCCTTCGTACAGGGCATGGGCTGGCTGACCACGGAGGAATTGTGGTGGGACGGCAAGGGGCGGCTGCGCACCCACGCGCCTTCCACCTACAAGATCCCGCTCGCCTCCGACCGGCCGAAGAGCTTTAACGTCAGGCTGGCGGAATGGGCGGAAAATGCCGAACCCACCATCGGCCGCTCCAAGGCCGTGGGCGAACCGCCCTTCATGCTGGCGATCTCGGTTCTCGAAGCCCTCTCCATGGCCGTCGCCTCCGTCGCCGATTACAAGGTCTGCCCGCGCCTCGATGCACCGGCAACGCCGGAGCGGGTGCTGATGGCAGTGGAACGGCTGAAGAAGGTGTGAGGGAGGACGTACCCATGTGGCCGAGCCCCCTCATCCGTCCCTTCGGGCCACCTTCTCCCCGGCGGGGAGAAGAAATATGCCGCGCCGACTCGCCTTTCCTGAAAGCATGTAAGGTGGGCGGAGCCAGTGCTCCGGGTTTCTTCTCCCCGCCGGGGAGAAGGTGGCGCGCAGCGCCGGATGAGGGGGCCAGCCCCAATGCCTGACACCTCCTTGCCCTCTTTCCTCGCCCGCTCCCCCGCAATCCTCGTGGAAATCGAGGCCGTGAAAGGCTCCTCGCCGCGCGAGGCCGGCACCTTCATGCTGGTCAGCCAGGAAGCCCTGTGGGAAACCATCGGCGGCGGGCAGTTCGAATATATGGCGATAGACCACGCCCGCGCCATGTTGCGAACCGGCACTGCCGAAGACCGCATGGACATCCCGCTCGGCCCGGAGATCGGCCAGTGCTGCGGCGGCCGCACCTTGCTCCGCTTCCAGCTGATAACGGCGGAAATCGCCGCCGCACTTGAAGCGCGGATCAAGGGCGAAACCGAACAGCAGCCCGCCGTGTTCATTTTCGGGGCCGGTCATGTCGGCAAGGCACTGGCCGAGGCCCTGTCGCTGCTGCCTTTGACGCTGACCGTGGTGGAAACCCGTGAAAGTGAGCTGCGCGACCTTCCATCGGCGGTGGCCTCCGTGTTGACACCCGTACCGGAGGCGCTCGTTACGAAAATCCCGGCAAACGGCGCGGCCATCATCGTCACCCACGATCACGCGCTCGATTTCCTCATCGCGAAGGAAGCGCTTGCCCGCGATGACCTCGCCTATGTCGGCATGATCGGTTCGAAGACCAAACGCGCCACCTTCGCCCATTGGCTGGCGGATCAGGGAGAGCCCCCTTCCCGCCTTGCAAAACTCGTCCTGCCCATCGGCGGCAACAGCGTCAGGGACAAGCGGCCCGCCATCATAGCGGCCCTTGTGGCAGCCGAGTTGCTGCAAGCATTTTCCGCTGCCGAAACCCGTCGCAACGAAAATCGACACGGCCATCCTCAAGGCCAAGATCACGCTTGAGCCCCTCCGGCAGGCTTTCGTCGGCCAGATTGTCGGGTTGAAGGCTTTCAAGAGTAAAGCGTTCCGCTGTCCGCAGGCCCGCGCGCAGGCGGGACCACGCGCGCAAGAGTGCTGTGCGCATGTTCGTCTCCATTCAGAAATGTCAGAAGCTCAGTTGATGAATTGCGCTAAAAATGCTCTGTTTTCCGGATAAAAACCAATAAAACCTTTGGCAGTTTGCATAAAGAGAACTTATCCATGAAAATGTCCCGCCAGTTCCCCCTGAACGCCCTGCGCGTGTTCGAAGCCGCAGCCAGACATCTGAGTTTCACCAGGGCCGACGAAGAGTTGGGCATGACGCAGACGGCGGTGAGTTATCAGGTGAAACTGCTGGAGGAGAATATTGGCGAGCCGCTCTTTATCAGAAAGGCGCGGCAGGTCTCGCTGACAGAGGCGGGGCAAAAACTTGCGCCGAAAGTCGCGGAAGCCTTCAATAATCTGCGGGAGGCCGTCGACAATGTGCGCGACACGTCCGACGCGACACTGACAATTCATTCCACCGCCACCTTCGCCTCACGCTGGCTTTCGCGGCATCTGGGTGCTTTCCAGCTCGAACATCCCTCGATTGCCGTGCGGCTCGATACATCAAGCGCATTGATCGATTTTTCCCAGTCCGACTGCGATGTCGCCATTCGCTGGAGCAAAGACAACGGCAAAGGGCTGATCTACCATCAATTGCTGCGCGGCGTTTATACGCCAATGCTGCATCCGGGCCTTGCCGAAAGCATCGGCGGATTGCACAAACCGGAAGACCTGCTGCGTCTGCGCATCATCGATCCCGGCGACATCTGGTGGAGCCAATGGTTTCGGGAAGTGGGCGTTGAAAATCCAGGCCTCGACCGTTATCCCCGCAGCCGCCTCAATGTGCAGGCCTTCGAAGCCGCCGCCGCAATTGCCAGCCAGGGGGTGGCCATGCTCACCCCTGAACTCTATGCCGACGAGATTGCGCTCGGCCGTCTTTATCAACCCTTCGAGCACCTCAGCAGCGAAGGAAAGAACTACTGGCTGGTCTATCCCGAAAACCGCAGGAACATTCGTAAGATCAGGCTGTTCCGCGACTGGATACTGAAGCGGATCGAGGAAAGCCGGCAGCAACAACCGCCTCAATACCCCATATCCGGCGCGTAGAAGCAGCGCGGCGTATCCTCGTCCGGAAACAGACAGAGATGATATTCGCCATCCTCGGACCGTCTTGCCTCGCGCTGCGACCAGCTGAACACATGGCGTCGCGTGACCATGCGGTGATCGCCCGGGGCGAGCGATACCTCGTAACCGTCAGGCGTGACACGAACGCTGCGCGTGGGGATCATCTGGCAGTCGCCGGTTTCGGCGTCGCCATTGCAACAGTAGCTTTCATATTTGAACCCCTTGTGGGATTCATGGGCAAGTGCCGTGGCGCTGAACGCCAGAGATAGGAAGAGGACCGTCAGAACAAGGCGCATCGGCATGGTCTCCGTTGAAACAACGGCGGCTGCCGGAAGATCATTGCGTCCCTTTATTCAAATTTCACATCAAAACCCACCCGGACACAACGGCGCCGGGAACTGCGATACCTGCCCCCTGATCTGCCCCCACCCAGGGTTCGCAGCGCCCGCTTTCGGAATAACCGCCAGCGAAACATGTCATCAAAGCCCAGTTCTTCGGCGCGAAAACCGGAATTGATTTTCGACGAGGCGCCCCGAGGCTCCGCAGCCCTATATTTTAGCACATCGGCTGACTGCACAAAGGATAATAGCTGAGTCGCGTTAGCCAGCTAAGCACAAACTATGCGACAGGAATGAGCTGCTGCAACTTCACCGGGCCAACCCATGCACAGGGACGACCGCAAGCAAGATTGCGGACACAAAGGCAGCGGATTGTGAACAATCGTGCCCCGACCTCTGCTTTTCCCTTTCCTAACGGTCAAATTTCTCGCAAGGTGCGCTGCACAAGGATCAGGGGAACCGCATGTACGAATACGCCATTGCGTGGGAATGGATGGCCTTTGCCGTCCGCTGGCTCCACGTCATCACCGCCATCGCCTGGATCGGCTCGTCCTTCTATTTCATCGCGCTCGATCTCGGGCTGGTCAAACGGGCGCATCTGCCGCCGGGGGCTTATGGCGAGGAGTGGCAGGTGCATGGCGGCGGTTTTTACCACATCCAGAAATATCTGGTTGCGCCTGCCCAGATGCCTGAGCACCTGACATGGTTCAAATGGGAAAGCTACGTCACCTGGCTTTCCGGTTTCGCCATGCTCTGCATCGTTTATTATGGCGGGGCGGATCTCTTCCTGATCGATCATTCCGTGCTTGATCTCACCCAGTTCCAGGCCATCTGTCTGTCGCTGGCATCGCTTGCCATCGGCTGGCTGTTTTATGATTTCCTCTGTAAATCGCCACTCGGCAACAATACCTGGGGCCTGATGATCGTGCTTTACGTCGCGCTGGTGGCGATGGCATGGGGTTATACGCAGGTCTTCACCGGCCGTGCCGCTTTCCTGCATCTCGGTGCGTTTACCGCCACCATCATGTCGGCGAATGTGTTTTTCATCATCATTCCCAACCAGAAGATCGTCGTCGCAGACCTGATCGCCGGGCGCACGCCGGACCCGAAATATGGCCGCATCGCCAAGCAGCGCTCATTGCACAACAACTACCTGACGCTGCCCGTCATCTTCTTCATGCTGTCGAACCACTACCCGCTGGCTTTCGCCACGCAGTTTAACTGGATCATCGCCGCACTGGTCTTCCTGATGGGCGTCACCATCCGCCACTGGTTCAACACCACCCATGCCCGCAAGGGCAAGCCGACATGGACCTGGCTTGCGACCGTCCTGATCTTCATCGTCATCATGTGGCTTTCCACCGTGCCGAAAGTGCTGACCGGCGAGGAGGAACAGAAGGCCGCCGCCCTCTCCCCCATGCAGCAGCAATTCGTCAGCGACGCTCATTTTACCAAGGCGCGCGATGTGGTTCAGGGCCGCTGTTCCATGTGCCATGCGGCCGAGCCTGTCTGGGAAGGCGTGCCCTTCACACCAAAATCGGTGAAGCTCGAAACCGACGAGCAGATCGCCGCCCATGCGCGCGAAATCTATTTGCAAGCCGGCCGCAGCCATGCCATGCCTCCCGGCAACATCACCGCCATCACCCCGGATGAGCGCAAGGTGCTGACCGCATGGTATGAAAGTGCGGTTTCCGGGGCCGGAAAAGCCGAAGGAAAGACTGAATGAGCATGGTTCTGCTGCGTGGCCGCCTGCTGAGCTTCCGCCGCGCGCCGCTCGCAATCGACGATACGCAAAGCTATCTCTATATCGAAGATGGCGGCCTGCTGATCGAAAATGGCAGGATCGCCGCCATCGGCGAATACGCCGATATCCGTAAGACGGCACCGGAAGAGATCGAGGAAAAGGACCATCGCCCGCATCTCATCGTGCCCGGCCTCATCGACATGCACCTGCATTTTCCGCAGATGCAGGTTATCGGCTCCTATGCCGCCAACCTGCTGGAATGGCTGAACACCTATACCTTCCCGGAAGAATGCCGTTTCGTCGAAAGCGCCCATGCTCAGCGCATCGCCACGCATTTTTACGACGAGCTGCTGCGCCACGGCACCACCACGGCCGCTGCCTATTGCTCGGTGCACAAGACCTCCGCTGACGCCTTTTTCACTGAGGCCATGAAGCGCAACATGCTGATGGTCGGTGGCAAGGTGATGATGGACCGCAACGCCCCACAAGGCTTGCTGGATACGCCGGAAACCTCCTATGACGAGACGCGCCAGGTGATTGCCGACTGGCACGGCAAGGGCCGCAACCACGTCGCCATCACCCCCCGTTTCGCCATCACCTCCACCCCGAAACAGATGGAAGCGGCACAGGCGCTGGCGCAGGAATTTCCCGATCTCTTCATCCAGACGCATCTGTCCGAAAATCTGGACGAGATCAAATATACCTGCGAGCTTTACCCCGAAGCGACCGACTATACCGATATCTATGTGCGTTACGGCCTGATGGGCAACAAGACCCTGCTCGGCCACGCCATCCACCTCTCGGACCGCGAAGCGGACGTGCTCTCGGAAACCGGCGCGGTGGCCGTGCATTGCCCCACCTCCAACCTCTTCATCGGCTCCGGCCTGTTCCCGATGAAGAAACTGCAACGCCGCGAAAAGCCGGTGCGGATCGCCGTCGCCACCGATATCGGTGGCGGATCGAGCTATTCCATGCTGCGCACCATGGACGAAGCCTACAAGATCCAACAATTGCTGGGCGAGCGCCTGAACCCGCTGGAAAGCTGGTATTTGATGACGCGCGGCAATGCCGAAGCACTGTCCATGGTTGACCGCATCGGCACGCTGGAGGCCGGCACGGATGCCGACATCACGGTGCTGAATGCTTCCTCCACACCCGCCATGGCCCTTAAGATGGAAGTGGTGAAAAGCCTGACGGAAGAACTGTTCCTGATGCTGACCATGGGCGATGACCGCACCGTGGTGGAGACCTATGTGGCCGGCAGGGCGATGAAGAGCGTGCTGGCATAGTTCGACTGCGGCCGAAACATCGGACCGCATCCTCATTTATACCAAGGCTATGGAGCGAGTGGTCGCCGCTTGTTTCTTCTCCCCGCCGGGGAGAAGTCCGCGGCAGCGGGATGAGGGGGCAAGGGCAGTGAGATACGGCAACGTTGCCCCCTCATCCGACCCTTCGGGCCACCTTCTCCCCGGCGGGGAGAAGAAAAGAACCGCACCGCTGTGCTTCAAATGATTGCCGGACGCCATCCCGGCCGAAACGCGAATGACCTCTGGAGTGCCCCGTGCCGGCTTTAGACACAACCACCCTGCTCATGGTTCTCACGACTTTCACCGTCGCCGGCATCGTCAAGGGCGTGACCGGCATGGGATTGCCCACCGTCGCCATGGGCATGCTCGGCCTCTTCATGCCGCCGGTCGTCGCCGCCGGCCTGCTCATCCTGCCTTCCTTCATCACCAATATCTGGCAATTGCTGGCCGGACCTGATTTCCGGGCCATCGTGAAGCGGCTGTGGCCGATGATGATCGCCATTACGGTCGGCACCCTCATCGGCATCCGGCTGATGACGGCAGGCACCGGCGTCTGGACCACCTCGGCTCTCGGCCTGTGCCTCGCGGCTTACGCGGCCTATAGCCTTTTTGCCAAACCCCTATCTGTTCCGGCACGGCTGGAATCCAGGCTCTCTCCGGCCATAGGGCTGACAACCGGCCTGCTGACCGGCGGCACCGGAATTTTCGTTGTTCCCGCCGTGCCCTATATCCAGTCGCTCGGCTTCAACCGCGACGATCTCGTCCAGGCTCTCGGCCTTTCCTTCACCGTTTCGACCATTGCGCTCGCCGCCGGCCTTGCCTCGCAAGATGCCTTCCGTGTCGAGCACCTGTCGCTTTCCGCACTCGCCGTCCTGCCCGCACTTCTGGGTATGTGGCTCGGTCAGAAAATTCGTAACATCGTCAGCCCGGCAACATTCCGGCGCTGGTTCCTCATCTGCCTGCTTGTCTTGGGCACTGAACTGTTCCTGCGGGCTTTCTGGTGATCAAACCGCGTCGATTTTAATGTCGCAGCCGTGACATCCGTGCTATGTGAAGCCATCATTCAAATGTGAAGGCTTTATCCATGGGCAAAATCCTGACCATAGCGGACCTGAAAAAACAGGCGCAGCGCCGTGTACCGAAGATGTTTTTCGACTACGCCGATAGCGGCGCCTGGACCGAAGGCACCTACCGCGCCAATGAAGAGGATTTTTCGAAGATAAAACTGCGCCAGCGCGTGCTGGTGGACATGACCGACCGGTCTCTCGCCACCGAGATGATCGGCGAAAAAGTCTCGATGCCGGTGGCGCTCTCCCCCACCGGTCTCACGGGTATGCAGCATGCCGATGGCGAAATGCTGGCTGCCAAGGCGGCGGAAGAATTCGGCGTGCCTTTCACGCTTTCCACCATGAGCATCTGCTCCATCGAGGATGTCGCCTCCGTCACCTCGAGACCCTTCTGGTTCCAGCTTTACGTGATGAAGGACCGGGATTTCGTCAATAATCTCATCGACCGCGCCAAGGCCGCCGGATGCTCGGCACTGGTGCTGACGCTCGACCTGCAAATCCTCGGCCAGCGCCACAAGGACCTGCGCAACGGCCTGTCCGCACCGCCGAAATTCACCCCGAAGCACATCTGGCAGATGGCAACCCGGCCGAAATGGTGCCTGGACATGGCGCGCACCAAACGCCGCAGCTTCGGCAATATCGTCGGCCACGCCAAAAATGTCTCGGACCTCTCGTCGCTCTCCTCATGGACGGCGGAGCAGTTCGATCCGCGCCTGTCGTGGAAGGATGTCGAATGGATCAAGGAGCGCTGGGGCGGCAAGCTGATCCTCAAGGGCATCCTTGACGAGGAGGATGCACGCGCCTCGCTCGACACCGGCGCCGACGCCATCATCGTCTCCAACCATGGCGGCCGCCAGCTCGATGGCGCGCATTCCTCCATCGCCATGCTGCCGAAGATCGTCGATGCCGTCGGCGACAGGGTGGAGGTGCACATGGATGGCGGCATCCGCTCCGGTCAGGATGTGCTGAAGGCCGTGGCGCTCGGCGCCAAAGGCACCTATATCGGCCGGCCCTTCCTCTACGGCCTCGGCGCTGATGGAAAACAGGGCGTGACGACAGCGCTGGAGATCATCCGCAAGGAGATGGATATCAGCATGGCGCTTTGCGGCAAAAGGCTGCTGACGGATGTGGATCGCAGTATTCTGGCTTGATGGTGATGGGCGAAGGTCGAACCGATGCGTCGGTAACTCTTGCCGATACGCTTCCTCCCTCATCCCTGTGCTCGTCACAGGGATCCAGCCAGCCCAAGTCCTTGGGGTGAGAGGAGTCTTTCCGTCGCGCAGACGCGCGCCGGCTGGATTCCTGTGACAAGCACAGGAATGAGGACAAGAGAGCCTAGTGCCCCACGGTCTTCGAAAACACATTCACAATCACCACCCCGGTAATGATAAACCCGAGACCGACAACGGCGGCGAGATCCAGCGTCTGGCGAAACACGAAATAGCCGATCCCGGAAATCAGCACGATGCCGAGCCCGCTCCAGATCGCATAGGCCACACCCACAGGCAGCGCCCGCAGCGTGAACGACAGCAGATAAAAGGCCGCACCGTAAAACAGCGCCATCAGCACCGTCGGCAGCAGCCGGGTGAATTGTTGCGACTGCTGCAGGAACGAGGTGGCGATGACCTCGCAGACAATGGCCGCGACAAGCGCCCCATAGGTAAAAATTGCCGCGTTCATTGTTCCATTTCCTTTTTCGTCTGCGCGATCATCCGGGCTCGGAGAGCCGCCCTGTCGCCACCTGCCCTGCCGTCATCGGCCAGCAGATCGGCAAACCAGATGCCGTCAGCCGCAAGCCGTATGAGTTCCAATACCACCCCCTCATCCGTTTCCTTATGACGGATGAGACGCCCTTCGAACCAACTGGTCCACATGCGCCGAAGCGACGGTTCCCCGACCATCGACACCGATAACGCCGCCCATTGCCTGCCCGATTCCCGGTCGCGATCGGCAAAAACCGCGTTCACATAGGCCCGCGTGAAGCATCCGTAAGCTTCACAATCCTGTGAGATGAGCGTGTCGATTTCCGCATCCAGCGCCGAAAGAAGGTCCGCCATCACCGCCTCCAGCAGGGCCTGCTTGGAAGCGAAATGATGAAACAACCCACCCTTCGTCACCCCGGCGGCATCGGCCACCGCCTGCACGGAAAGTGCCGCAACACCCTGCTCGGCAGCGAGTTTCGCCGCACAGTCGAGAAGACTGCGACGAACGATCTCAGGCTGCTTCTTCCGTTCATGTGCATTTTTCATGCATCAAAACATACCGGATGGTTGGTTTCTTTGCAAGGAAATTGTGAGGGCGGCCATCGGCTTGAAATTCATACTTAATTAAGCATGAAAGCGATCTCTAAAGTTTTAGCGGTTTTGTTGCCGGAAAGTGTCAGTAAAACTTCGCTCATCGTGGCGGTCGAACAAAAGGGGCGGAGTATGTCGGGAACGGTCAAACGGGGAATGGCGGGTGCATGGGTCTTCGCACTCACCTTCTTTTGCGCGATCCTTTCATTGCAGGCGTCGCCTGCCCAGGCCGGCTACGCCCATTTCATCATGGATGCCAATACCGGCAAGGTTCTGGCCGCCCACAATGCCGATGTGCTGAACCACCCGGCCTCGCTCACCAAGATGATGACGCTTTACATGACCTTCGAGGCCCTGCATGCCGGCCGGCTTCGCTGGGACCAGAAAATAAAGATGTCCAGGAACGGCGCAGCCGTTATCCCCTCGAAGCTCTATGTGCGCCAGGGACAGACCTTTACCGTGCGCGAGGCCGTTTATGGCATGATCGTCAAATCCGCCAATGACATGGCGGAAGGCATGGGCGATCATCTCGGCGGCTCCGAGGCAAGGTTCGCCGAGATGATGACCCGCAAGGCCCGCCAGCTCGGCATGACGAAAACGGTCTTCCGCAACGCGTCGGGCCTGCCCAGCAAATCGCAGGTGACGACAGCCCGCGACATGGCGAAGCTCGGCCTTGCGCTGCAGCGTGACTTTCCCAAGGAATACGACCTCTTCGCCATGCAATCCTTCAGTTTCCGGGGAAAGCGCATCCGCGGCCATAACAATCTGATGTATCGTTATCAGGGCATGGACGGCATCAAGACCGGTTATACCAATGCCTCCGGCTTCAACCTCGTCAGCGCCGTCAATCACAATGGCCGCCGCGTCGTCGGCGTCGTGCTCGGCGGCAAGACCGCGCGCAGCCGCGATGCCCAGATGGCCGCCCTTCTCGACAAGGCCGTGCCGCAGGCATCGAGAAGCCGCAACACCGAACAGCTCGTTGCCAGCGCCAATGTCAGCCGCACCTTCGATGTGACGCCCGCAACCGCGCCCACCGCTTCCGTGCCCCCCGCCTCCGTACCCCCCGCCTCCGTACCATTGCCGATGTTCGCCGAACGCCGCACCGATCCGGTCGCCATGCAGATCGCCACGGCGAACAACCAGATGGCCGACATGATGCAGGTTTCGGCCATTCCTCGACCGGCTCCCGCTGCGGCCTCCGCCGGCCAGAGAAGCCGCTGGGAAGTGCAGATCGCCGCCACCGACAGCGAAGCCGCCGCCCGCTCGCTGCTCGCCAATGCCCGCTCCAACATCGGCAGCTATACCGGGATCGCTCCCTATACCGAAGCGGTGAAAAGCGGATCGGCAACCCTCTACCGCGCCCGTTTCACCGGCTTCGAAGACCAGTCTTCGGCGGTTTCCGCCTGCAAGGAACTGAAGGCGCAATCTTATTCCTGCGTGGTTATGACCAGCGAGGGGTGAGGATCAGTAGTGGAAACGGCATTGGTGAATAACCAGGACCGTCTTTTCGCCTTCGCCGCGCAACTCGTAGACAAGCCGATGCTCCTGCGAAATCCTGCGTGACCATAGGCCCTTCAACTGAAAACGCAGTGGCTCAGGTTTTCCGATTCCTTCAAATGGATGTCGTCGACAATCCTTGATGAGTTCATTGATGCGTTCGAGCATCTTGCGATCATAGTGTTGCCAGTGAAGATAGTCTTCCCAGCCCTGATGACTCCAGCCGAGAGCAATCGCGCCCTTTTGCTGCATGAGAGTTTCTCCTGATGGAAGCTCGCACTCATGCGCGATGGGTTTGAAAAATCAGTCGATAAGATCGTGGCTTTCGAAAGTACCCGCATCCACATCGGACATCGACTTTTTAAGTCTGGCGAAGTTCTCCGGCGACGAGCAGAGATGCAAGGTCTCCATCAAGCCTTCATACTCGTCCTTATCGATAAGAACGGCGGACGGCTTGTCGCGGCGCACGATTTCCACAGCCACCCGGTCCTGCGACACTTCATCCAGAAGCGATGCAAGGGATTCGCGTGCTTTTGAAAACATAACCGTGCGCATGATTGAACCTCGACAAGAGTTGTACAACAAATAGTACAACTATCTGAGCAATTCAAGACGGTTTGCGAAGCCACCCATCCGTCAGCGCATCCGCCAGATAAGGAATGCCATTGACGTTCGCCATCTCGGCCATTGCCAGATTGTCGTAACGGATATTGCGGAAATAGACCTGCCAGCCGCGCCCGGTTTCTTCGAGCACCGCATAGGTGGCGAGCGGATGACCGGCCTCGACGTGATGGTCGAAAGGTGTGTCGTCCTTCCAGCCGGGGCAACCGACGCTGCCGGGATTGACGATCAGCCGGCCGTCGGAAAGCTGCACCGCGCGAGGGATATGGGTATGGCCGCACAGCATCAGCGGCTGGGTGATGCCATCAGCCATGGCTTCGATTTCGGCCAGCGGCCGCAATTTCAGAACGCCTTCCGGCGACAGCGTTTCCAGCCAATATTCCAGATCGTCCCGCGGCGAGCCATGGCAGCAATAGGCGACATCCTTGAACACCATGCTGAACGGCAGGGTCTGCAGCCAATCCAGATGCGCGGCACTCAACTGCGCATGCGCCGGCTTCTCCCAGCTCCCCATCTCCTCCGGGTCACGCTCGATCAGTTCCCGGTCATGATTACCGCGAATGCTCGGAATCCAGTTGCTAACAAGCACATCGCCGGTAAAGCCCGCTTCCAGCGGACCGCTGAAACAATCGCCGAGATTGACGATGTCCTTGATGCCAAGCCTGGCGATATCCTCCAGCACAGCTTCGAGCGCTGCGCAGTTTCCGTGAATATCGGCAATGGCGGCAAAGATCATGGCCATCAGCTTCCTCGATAGGTGGAGTAGCTATAGGGCGAAAGCAGCAGCGGCACATGGTAATGGCCGCTCTCATCGGCAATACCGAAGCGGATGGGGATGATGTCGAGAAAGGCCGGTTCCGCCAATTGAACGCCGCTGCCACGCAGATAATCGCCGGCATGGAAAACCAGTTCGTATTCGCCGGCCTTGAAACTGTCGCCGACGAGCAGCGGCCCGCCATCGACACGGCCGTCGCTGTTGGTTTTCACGGTCTTGAGCTTCTCACGACGATCACCGGAGAGCCGGTAGAGCTCGATCGTCAGCCCTTCGGCCGGCGTGCCATGGGCGGCATCGAGAACATGGGTGGTCAAACCGGTCATGGCTTGGGCTCCGCGATCATGAAGGGTTCATCGAAAAAATACTCTTCCAGATTGTTACCCGGCCCATCGCGGTCGGCAACCAGAAAATCCGAAACCGCCTGCAATGGCATCAGCGGATAGTGCCAGACATTGCGACGGTAATTCACGCCCTGATCGCCACGCGCCAGAAACACCTGCGGCCGGCCGGGTTTGCCGCCATCGTCATCGGCAACGACCACGAGGAAGGGCCGGCCGGAAAGCGGCGAAAAACTCTGGCTGCCGAGCGGATGCCGCTCCATCATTTCAATCTTATGCGGAAAGGCCCGCGGCTGCCCACGGAAAATATTGAGGATGATACGCGCCCCCTCGCCCGCCGCCTCCGGGGCTGCAAGCGCATGATGCCGCTCGGTCTGGCCGCCATTGATGTGCCGCATCGAAGAGGGTGTCGTTTCGATCACATCACCGAAGGATGCGAACGCCTCCCTGGTGAGAGGTTTTATGTCGAGAAAATCAGTCAAATGTCATTCACCTTGGGCATGCCAGTTTTGCAAAAGTGAGAGTCTATCCAGAAGGTCCGGTATCGCCGTCTGTGTCGTATCCCAGACGGTTTCCAGATTGATGCTCATATAACCATGCGCGATCCTGTTTCGCATTCCGCGCATCTTGACCCACGGAATATCAGGGAAATCCGCCACGAAAGCAGGAAACTCTTCCATGATGCGCGCGGTGGTTTCGCCGATAATCAGGAGGTTCATCGCAACCGCCCGTTGGCGGACAAGATCAGCCAGAAACTCATCCTTCGTTTTCAGTCGAACAAAGTCGATGGTTTCCGAAGCTACCTGCCTGATATCCTGAAGATAAACGTGCAGCCGCTCGACGCTCATACAGGCTTCGCTTCCTGCAGAACCTTCACACGAACGCGCTCGGGAAAGTCCCCCGGCGTCAACAGATGAATTTCCGTGCCGCGCATGATGGCCGATAACTCTTCCAACAAGCCGCCCAGATCAAACAAGGTTGCCCCCGGCAGCGCATCCACCAGAATATCGAGATCGCTGTCCGGCCGGTCCTCGCCACGGGCGACGGAGCCGAACACGCGCGGGTTTGCCGCGTTGAAGCGTTTCGTCGCTTCGCGGATCGCTTCCCTGTTCTTTTCCAGCACCTCGGAAGGTCTCATGGTATCAATCTCCAGACCAACTATTGTAACGAAACGGCCTCATTTTCTCCGGCGTCATATCAGAAAAGTCACTCACCCTCAGCATGCAAGTTTCGGAGGAGGGAGAGACGCGCCTGCAAATCCGGAATGCTCTGCGTTATCGTTTTCCAGACGACCGAGAGCTCCGCCCGGAAATAATCATGCACGATCAGATTGCGCATACCCTTCATCTTGATCCAGGGAATTTCCGGGTGCTGCTGTAAAAATGCGGGGTAGTGCCTGTCCAGCTTGGCGACCGCCTCGCCAATCAGGGCAAGACCCATCATGACCGCCATCTGCGTCCGCGTGTCGGAAGAAAAAGCGGCCTCATCCATATCGTGAATGAAATCCTGTATTCTGGAGGCGGCAACATCCATCTCCTTCAGATAGAGCAGAAGCCGATCCGTACTCATACCGCTTTGGCTTCCTTCAGAACCCGCGCCCGTATGTCCGAATGCAGGCCGCCTGATGTGACGACGTCGACCTCGACACCAAGCAGCGCCTTCAATTCCTCCAGCAAACCACCGAGATCGAACAGGGTCGTGCCCGGCAGCGCATCCACCAGAATATCGAGATCGCTGTCCGGCCGGTCCTCGCCGCGGGCAACGGAACCGAACACGCGCGGGTTCGCCGCATTGAAGCGTTTCGTCGCTTCGCGGATCGCTTCCCTGTTCTTTTCCAGCACCTCGGAAGGTCTCATGATCTTCATCTCCAGACGGCGCGATTCTAGCAGAACGGCCACCGCTCGCCAATTCAGCCTTCCGGCAGCATCGAGGAAAGACGCAGCCAGGCAATCTTTTCCACCTGCGCCGTCGCAGTCTCAAATTCTTCGGCTGCACCGTTGCCGATGCGCGTCTCGAAGGCGGAAAGAATATCGCGCCTGTTCAACCCCTTGACCGCGATGATGAAAGGAAAACCGAATTTTTCGGTATAGGCGCCGTTCAATTCGGTAAAACGGGCGTGCTCTTCCGCGGTAAGCCGGTCCAGCCCCGCACCGGCCTGTTCGTTGCGGCTGTCTGCGGTCAACTCGCCCGCGATCGCCAGCTTGCCGGCAAGATCGGGATGTGCCCGCAACACGCCGAGCCTTTCCGCTTCGGAAGCCGCGCGAAACTGTGCGCTAAGCGCGGCATGAACCGCCTTCGCCGTCAGTTCCAGGCCCGCTCCGCCGGCGTCATAGGCCCGTTCGGCGATGAAGGGCGAATGCTCGAACACGCCGCCGAAACGGCTGACAAATTCCTCACGCGTCACCATCAAAACGTCTCCGGCCTGTGATGTTCATGCCAGTGACGGGCGATCTCGATGCGCTGCGGGATCCACACTTTCTCGTGGCCGAGCACATATTCGATGAAACGGCGAAGTGCCGCCGCCCGGCCGGGACGGCCGACAAGACGGCAATGCAGGCCAACGCTCATCATCTTCGCCGCACTTTCGGCACCTTCCTGATAAAGCACGTCGAAAGCATCCTTCAGATAGGTGAAGAACTGGTCGCCGGAATTGAAACCCTGCGGCGTGGCGAAACGCATATCGTTGGTTTCAAGCGTATAGGGAATGATCAGGAAAGGCTCGTCGCCTGCGCCCTTCACCCAATAGGGCAGATCGTCGGCATAGGAATCCGACGAATAGAGGAAACCGCCCTCTTCCATGACAAGGCGCAGCGTATTGTCCGAAGGCTTGCCCTGATACATGCCATAGGGACGCTCGCCGGTGACCTCCGTGTGCAGACGCACGGCCTCCAATATATGCTTGCGCTCTTCCTCTTCGGAAAAATCCTTGTACTCCAGCCAGCGATAGCCGTGGCTGGCGATTTCCCATCCCGCTTCCTTCATCGCCGCAACGGCTTCCGGGTTGCGGGCCATGGCGGCGGTCACGCCATAAACGGTGGTGGTGACGCCGAGACCCGTGAACATGCGCCACAGCCGCCAGAAACCGGCGCGCGAGCCATATTCATAGATCGATTCCATATTCAGGTTGCGCTGACCCGGCCAGGGCTGCGCACCGACGATTTCCGACAGCAGCGATTCCGACGCCTTGTCATTGTCGAGAATGCAGCTTTCGCCGCCCTCCTCGTAATTGATGACGAATTGCACGGCGATGCGCGCGCCGCCCGGCCATTTCGGATCGGGAACATTGCGGCCATAGCCCACCAGATTGCGGGAGTAATTTTCGGAAATCATTCAGCCACCCAGACCATCTCTCCCGAGGCGGAAGCCGATTTCGGGAGACATAAAACAGACCTCCGAAGCGCGACGACCCCGAACGGGCACAACACACGCTTCAGATATGCGATATCCGAACGGTAGCATCCGCATCCGGAATGTCGAGATCAATCTTGCCGACATTCCGATGCTTTTTTGTATACGATTGCCGCGAGGCGCCCTTCAGGCAATCTTTCGGGCGGAAACACGGCCCATGGGGTGAAGCGAGTGCACGCGGAAAGGCGCGCCCGGTTCATCCTCGATGAAAAGCGCGAGGCTGGAAAACTGCAGGGACCGGGTGAGCAGCGGCTCGAAAACCTTGCGCACGGCCCGCTCGATCCTCTGGCTGCTGGATGCTTCCACACCGCCGGTCAGCGACATCTGGAACCGGAACTCATCCATCACATGCGGGCTGCCCCAGCGATGCAGATTGGTGAGCTGCGAGGCCGAAAGCCGGTCTGGATCCGCACGCTCGATTTCCGCGTCGGAGAGCGGCGCCCGGTAACGGTCGAATTCCTGCACCACGCGGGCGGCGAAAAAATGCAGCACTTCGCAGGGACGCTCGGGAACGAGGCTGAAGACATTCTCATGCCTTGCCACCACCAGTTGTGGCAGCGTGAAGGGCTCCTGCCGGCCGGAAAAATACATCAGGTCGCGCAGAAGCGCGGCTTCGGAATGGCCCTCCGCAAGACGGAAGGGAGCCTTGATCGTGCCATGGAAACCATAACGGCGCGGCAGGGCCGTATGGTAGGAAATCTCCTGCATGCCGAGATCGATCATGCCCGGCGGCTCCACCGCCTGACCGGAATAGGCATCGCGCCCCAACCACGCGGCAGCCGCCTGCGTCAGGGGGTCATTGGGGGAAGGCGTGAAATGAATGGCGTATCGCATGCGCTGTCACCTCGCCGCAAATGCGGACAAACCGGCCTCGTTGCAGGCCAGCAGATAAGTGATTTGCGTGACAGATTAACGACGTAAGCGGCCTGATCAGAACTTTCTAAAGTCCGCGGCGGCAATATTCACGTGTTGTTGAAGGCGAAAGCCCGGGGGGATGACAGGCGTGTGACCGCACACGGTTTGCATCGCCGCATCGGCGAGAAAATGCGCAAGCCCGAAGCTGACCTTGAAGCCGCCGGTCAGCGCCACGAGCTTCGGATGGGCGTCGAGCGCCCCCACCATCGGGTCCCTCCCGACCGCTTTCGGACGCAGCCCGGCCCAGCGCTCGAGCACCGGTGCACGGGCAAGCGAGGGCACCACCGCGCAGGCATCCGCAAGCAGTTTTTCGAGCTTTTCATCGGTGCCGGAAGGATCGGAAAAACAATCTTCGCTGGTACTGCCGATCGCGACCGTGCCATCCTCGTGCGGAACGATATAGAGGCCGTTCAGGAACACGACCGGCATTGCCGGGTCGGTAGCCGCATCGAGAAGTGCGGCCTGTCCCTTCACCGCCTGTCCGAGTGTCACACCGGCCTCCAGACCAAAGGCGTCGCGGATCAGGGGAAAGGAATCGTGCCCGTTGGCGACGATGACATGGCCGAAAGAAACCGCGTCGCCCGACGACAACACCGCCCGCCCGGCATCCGCATCGAGCGAAAGAACGCGGCAACCTTCCACCAGCCGCACATGCCGCGCCTTGCCGAGAAAAGCCGAAAGAAGGGCGATCATCGCACGCGGCGAAACCCGCGCCGCCAGCGTATCGAACACGAAACCCGCCTCACCCGCAGCACCATCCACCCAGCCCGCGACCGAAGGGCTGTCGCCGACATGCCAATGGAACCGGCGCTCGCCCGACACCCAGTTCTCCAGCGCATCCCGTTCATGCCGTTCGGCAATGGTGCGCAGATGCGGCTTCGGCAGCGGAATGATCCGGCCCGAGCGGCGGTAGCCGGCGGAAAGCCCGGTTTCCGCCTCCAGCCCGGCAATCTCTTTTTCCAGCGCAACGAGGGCATCGAACTGGAACTGTTTCTTGTCCGACCACCGGTCCGGCATATGCGGCATCAACGCGCCCAGCAGCCCGCCGCTGGCGCCGCCGCCGGGGCGATCCGCCTCCACCAGCAAGGTGTCGATGCCGTGCCGTTCCGCCTTGACGCCCGCCCACAGCCCCATGATACCGCCACCGACGATAAGGAGCGGCACGGAAGCCGGCAATCTTGGAGATTGACCCTGTTCGAAAGCGGGATTATCGGCTTTAGCCATGAAACATTCCAACGACACTATCACAGAGACTGGCCCAAAGACCGGCGCAGCGACCGGTTCACCGGCCGGGGAAGCCGCCACCGCGCTCGACTGGCGTGACGGGGATATGCCCTATTCACTGGCCTTTGACGACCATTTTTATTGCCAGACGGATGGCCGGCTGGAATGCGGCCATGTCTTCCTGTCCGGAAACGGCCTGCCAGAGCGTTGGCTCGAACGGGAGGGCACCTTCCGCATCGGTGAGCTGGGCTTCGGCACCGGGCTTAACCTCTGCGAGACATGGCGCCAGTGGAAAGAGATACGGAAAGAGATGCGCAACGGCCGCTCCACGCTGCATTTCATCTCCTTCGAACTCTACCCGATGAAGGCCGAGGAAATCGACCGCGCGCTTTCCCGCTGGCCGGAAGTGGATGCCGAACGCAAGGCGCTCACCGCCCTCTGGCCCGCCGATCCGAAAGGAAAGGTCGATATCCACCTCGATGACGCAACGCGCCTGACGGTGGTCTGCGGCGAGGCGCTCGCCGGCATTTCCGCAAGCGAGGAAAGTTTCGACGCCTGGTTTCTCGATGGCTTCGCGCCGGCGCGCAATCCGGACATGTGGTCGCTGGACATCATGCAGGCGCTTTTCGCAAAGACGGCGCCCGGCGGGACATTCGCCACCTATGCCGCCGCCGGCTTCGTTCGCCGCAACCTCATCGCCGCCGGTTTTGAGCTGGAGCGCCGGAAAGGATTTGCCGGAAAGCGGGAAATGCTCTGTGGAACCAAAGCATTTTCAGCAAAAGCGTGATGCGGTTTTGCGTCTGAAAGTGCGTCATGGAAGATTGCGCTCCGACTGAAGCAATTCAGAGACCCGCAGTCGCGGCGGATATTCACACGCCCGGCACATCGCGGCGCGGCATGTTTTCGCCCAGCCATTGCGCGATCTTGTCTTCGAGCGTTTCCGGGCTGATGGGCTTCGACAGATAATCATCCATGCCCGCCTCCAGGCATAGTTCCCGATCCGCCTCCTGCGTATGGGCGGTAACACCGATGATCGGCACATGCCGGCTGTCGGCGGCGGTCTGCTCTGCGGCGCGGATCGCCTGCGTCGCCTGATGCCCGTTCATGACCGGCATCGAGACATCCATCAGGATGAGGGCGGGATTATTCTCCTGCCATGCCTGCACGGCTTTCTTGCCATTGCCGACGATCAAAAAGCGCAGGCCCGCCTGCTGCAATATCTGGGTGAAGACAATCTGGTTGACATCATTGTCCTCGGCCACCAGCACATCGACAAGGCTGGGCCGATGCCGCGCCGGCACCGGCGTCGACGTATCAGCCCGCTGTTTCTTTTCGACAGAGCCTTTTTCCGGCCGGACGGCACCGTCACTGCGGCCTGTTTCACGCGGGGACGGAGCTTGCCGCGCACGTTTCAGCCGCACATCCCGTACCACATCGAACAGGGTGGAGCGCAACAGCCGCGCCCGCGCCGGCTTCATCAGATGCGCCTGCACATTGAGATCGGTAAACAATGTCTCGTCACCGACAACATCCATCGAGGTCAGGAAAACAATGGCGATGTCATCAAAGCGCGCATCCGCCCGGATCCGCTCCACCACATCCAGCCCGTTCATGACGGGCATATGATAATCGAGAATGATGGCGTCGATGGAAAAACCGAGCGACGCCGCCTCCTCAAGAACGGCGATGCCGGAAGGCCCATCCTCCACCGCGTGGCCGTCTATGCCCCAACTGCGCAATTGCTCCGTCAATATGCGGCGATTGACGTCGTTATCGTCGATGACGAGCACGCGGATATCGTCGATGGCCACGGAAAGAAGCGGGAGGTCGCGCTGCCTCTCGGTGACCTGAAACGGAATATTGACCTCGAAGGTCGATCCCTTGCCGACGTCGCTGACGACGTTGATTGCGCCATCGAACAGGCCGACGAGACCGACCGTGATCGCCAGCCCCAGCCCCGTTCCCTCGTGCCGGCGCGTGGCGGAACCGTCGACCTGGCTGAACTTGTCGAAGATGGTTTCGAGCTTGTCGGCCGGAATGCCGATACCGCTGTCTTCGACGCGCAATGACAGGATGGCTTCGGAGGCTTCCGCCGAACGCGCCGAAAGCTCGACCAGCACATGCCCCATTTCCGTGAACTTGACGGCGTTTCCAACGATATTGGTGACGATCTGGCGAAACCGCCCGGCATCGCCAATCACCTTGCCGAAAACAGAAGCATCGATCCGGACGATCAGCTCTATGTCCTTTTCCAGCGCCGCCGAAGACAGCAGCGACACCACATCTTCCACCGCCTCCGCCGGATCGAAAGGCACGCTGCGCAGTTTCATCTGCCCGGCCTCGATCTTCGAGAAATCGAGAATATCGTTGATGATCGTCAGAAGCGCATTGCCTGACTTGACGATGATATCGGTAAAAGTCTTCTGGCGCGTATCCAGATTGGACTTGGCCAGAAGCTCCGCCATGCCGAGCACGCCGTTCATCGGCGTGCGGATTTCGTGGCTCATATTGGCCAGGAATTCCGATTTGGCGCGATCCGCGGCTTCCGCGCGTGACAAGAGCCGCTGCAATTCCTCTTCACGCAGCTTCATCTCGGTCACATCGGTGACGATGATGAGCCAATAATTGCCGGAGCTGTTGGTGGCCTCCAGATTGAGCCAGCTCTTGCCGGCGACATGGATGAGCCAGGAGAACGGCCGGTTGGCGGCGATATTCTCCCTCCAGGCGCGCAGCGTCTCCGCAGCCTCATCCGCCGTGCCGAAATCCCCGCGTCCGGCGCAATGGGCAAAGAAACCCGACCAGTTGCGGCCCTTTTCCAGGAGATGCGGCGGCACGTCGAACATGCGCGCCATCGCCTCGTTGGACATGATGATCGTGCCCTGCTCGACCAGCACCAGCCCCTGCGCCATGGCGCGCGTGGCGCCCTGCATATATTCGCCGACCCGCTCCAGTTCGGCCTTCGCCTTGCTGATCTCGACATCGCGCATGCGCACATCGGTGACATCGGCATAGGTGCTGAGGATTTTCCCGCCTTCGAGCCGGGTTTTCGAAATGACGGTGACCTTGCCGCTTTTGCTGCGCACTTCGCGGGACGCAAAGACCTCCTCTTTCAGAAGCCGCTGCACCCGCTCGCCATAGACCTCATCGAAAGGCCTGTCGCCATAGTCATAAAGGCCGCTGTCGAAATTCATCTCCATGAATTCACGATAACTTTTGCCGACAAGCGACTTCTCGCCGCCGATCTCTCCCCAGACCTCATAAAAGAACGGATTGACATATTCGATGACGAGATCGGCGCTGAGCAGCAGCACACCGACCGGCAGGGCATGAAGAACCGCTTCAAGCTGGCGGTGCAGGGCCTCAGCCTCGGCCTGCGCGGCGATCAGCGCCTTTTCCCGGTCCTGCAGCAGGCTGGCATCGGTAACCGAGCCCACCAGATAATATTCGTCGTCCGGCGTCGCGACCCGACCGAGCCTTGTGATGACGGGAATGGCGCCGCCATCCGAAAGCGGAACGCTGCCCGTCTTTTCAATGGCTTCCCCGGTTCGCAGAATATGCTCGTTTTCCCGCTGGAACTGCGGACCTTGCTCCGGAAACATCTCGCATTCGGTCTTGCCAACATAGTCGGCGAAACTGCCGCCCAGAAATTTCTCATAGGCCGCATTGGCAAAGGTCAGCCGCCTGTCCTGATCCCTCAGGAACACGCCGACCGGCAATTGCTCGAGCGCGGCGCGCAGCAGCCAAGTCTCGCGGATCTGCGTGCTCAGCAGCGTCTCATGCGCCTTGAACTCGGTGACATCCACCCGCAGCCCCACCAGCATGCCGTTTTCCAGCCGCTTGTTGACCATGCGCACCCAGCGGCCATCGGCAAACTGCTCCACCCTTTCGAGATAGGGCAGGGAAAAATCCCGTAACTGCTCCTGCATCCACCCTTCGAAGGCCGGATCGTCGTCCTGCGCATCGCGATAACCGCTCGAAAAATAAATCGCCCTCATCAGCGTCTCGAGCGGCACGCCGGCCTTCAGTTCGACACCGAGAGCGCTGTAGAATTCCCTGAAGCGGGTATTGCAGTAGACCAGCCGGTTTTCGCGGTCATAAATCACGATACCCGCGTCGACGAGATCGATCACGCCGCTGCCGAACAGCAGGTCCGAAGCGCTGTCGGCGTATGGGAAAACCGCGGCGGCGGCGGATGGCATGTCCTCGAACGCTTCGAACAGGAACAGATTGCCGTCATCACCGGTGAAACGCTCGCAGCGAAGCGTATATGGCCCGGACGAACCCCCGCCATGGCAGGCAATCATCTCATCCGTGGCGAAGACCAGCGAACGGCGCTCCCTGTCCTCACGCTCGGCATCGCGAATATCGGCGGAAAGGGAAAGGCTGGTGTGTCCTTGGAATGCCCCGGAGGGACGCCCCATGACCCGGGCATAGGCGGAATTGACCGCAACATAGCGCAGCTCGCTGTCCTTGATGCACGCGGGCAGGTCCAGGGCGGCCACGGCCCTGCAAGCCTTTTCCAGCAACCCGCAGCCTTCGGTCAATCGATACTCCACACCCTGCAGTCCATTCCTGTCGAATCAAATATTTCCGGACGCCATCTCAAAAAACGTTATGTTAGAAAATCGATCTTTGCTATGTATCCGACGGTGCCGTTACCCTTTTTTAACCATAATTCTTCGCCGGCACCCGCGCCGTCCCGGCAATCGCCGGCTACCGATACGCATGGCTGCCATGCACCCTCCGGTGGCAGCGTTACAAAACTATTGCTTGACTTTGACGCACAAAACGCCCACATGGCCCTCAAGCTTTCACCTTCGGCAGCCGCGTGAGCTGCAGCGTATGACCGGAAAACGTCCTTGAAAAGGAATCTGGCCCGCATGAAGGAAAAGCGCAGAGAATACAGAAGACGGCATATGCCGCACTGATGCGCAGAAAGTTATTCCAACCCACAAGTTCCCAATTCACGCGGGGTTCTTGACGCCGAAACCGCCGGACAGCAGCCCTGTTCCGGACGATTGGTTTTTGGCGCCCCGAAAGGCATTATATTGACCAGTTTTAGCGAACTCGGCCTCTCCGAAAAGATCGTGGCCAGCGTTACCCAGCTTGGCTATACGACCCCTACTCCCATTCAGGCAAAGGCCATTCCGCTGCTGCTCGAAGGCCGCGACCTGATCGGCCTCGCACAGACCGGCACCGGCAAGACCGCCGCTTTCGGCCTGCCGATCATCGAAATGCTGATGAAGCAGGCGGACCGCCCGGCAAACCGCACCTGCCGCACCCTCATCCTCGCCCCCACGCGCGAGCTGGTGAACCAGATCGGCGAAAACCTGCGCTCCTTCGTGAAGAAGACGCCGCTGCGCATCAACCAGGTGGTTGGCGGCGCGTCGATCAACAAGCAGCAGCTCCAGCTCGAAAAGGGCACGGACATTCTGGTGGCGACCCCTGGCCGCCTGCTTGATCTCATCGCCCGCAACGCCATCTCGCTCTCCAAGGTCACCTATCTGGTGCTGGACGAGGCCGACCAGATGCTCGACCTCGGCTTCATCCACGATCTGCGCAAGATTTCGAAGATGGTGCCGGCCAAGCGCCAGACGCTGCTCTTCTCCGCCACAATGCCGAAGGCGATCGCCGATCTGGCCCATAGCTATCTGACCGATCCGCTCAAGGTGGAAGTAACCCCTCCCGGCAAGGCAGCCGACAAGGTGGAGCAATATGTTCACTTCGTCGCCGGCAAGAACGACAAGACCGAGCTTCTGAAGAAGTCGCTCAACGAAAACCCGGATGGCCGCGCCATCGTGTTCCTGCGCACCAAGCACGGCGCCGAGAAGCTCTACAAGCATCTCGAACATATCGGCTTCAAGGTCGCCTCCATCCACGGCAACAAGAGCCAGGGCCAGCGCGAGCGGGCACTGAAAGGCTTCAAGGATGGCGAGATCAAGGTGCTGGTGGCAACCGACGTTGCTGCCCGTGGCATCGACATTCCGGCCGTCACCCACGTCTTTAACTACGACCTGCCGGAAGTGCCCGACGCCTATGTCCACCGCATCGGCCGTACCGCCCGCGCCGGCCGCGACGGCATCGCCATCGCGTTTTGCGCACCGGACGAAACCCGCCTGCTGCACGACATCGAAAAACTGATGAAGATCGATATTCCGGTCGCCTCCGGCGAACGCCCGGCCGGTCTTGCCAGCCCGACGCGCCCCAACAACAACCGCGGCGGCCGCAACAACAATGGCGGCCAGCAGCGTGGTCCCCGCGAAGGCGGACGTCACAATGGCGAATCCCGCCCGTCGCGCCACCATGCGCCGCGCGATGCGGACAACGATCTGGAAGTCACCTCCGATTTCAAGCGCGTCAAGCAGGCTGAAGGCGAAGCAGGCCGCCCGGCCGGCCCGCGCAAGCACCGCCGCCCGGCCCGCAAACCCGGCGGCAGCGGCGCCAACCGCCACGCCCCGGCCGGCGGCAACGGCCAGGAAAAGCGCGCTTCCGGCAACGGCCATCGCGGCCGCAACCGCTAAGTTGCTCTGAGTGGATTGAGGACGTCGCAGCCCGTTTCTTCTCCCCGCCGGGGAGAAGGTGGCCCGAAGGGTCGGATGAGGGGGCAAGCTCTCCATGATCCGGCGAGGGCGCCCCCTCATCCCGCTGCTGCGGACTTCTCCCCCTCGGGGAGAAGAAACAAGCGGCGAGCACTCGCCAATCAAGCCCCGCAGCCATATGGCCCAGCGGGGCTTTTCTTTCCCCTCACCCGCCCTGCGCGGCCGGCCGACGCCTTGACGGCAGGGTCATGGCCAGCACCCCGGCAATGACGCAGACGAGCCCCACCCACATGGCAGGCGTCGGCATTTCTCCCAGAAACGCCATGCCGATGGCGACGCCGACCGGCACCCTGAGATAGGCCTGCGAGGTGGTGCCGACGGAGCCCAGCGTCTGCATCAGCCGGAAATAGATCATGAAGGCGAGCGCGGTCGAAAAGACGCTGAGGCAAAGGAGCGCCGTCAGTGACGCCGCCGAAGGCGACAATGTCCACGGCCGGTCGACGATCAGGCTCACGGGCAACAGGAAAACAGCGCCGCAGATGAGCGAGCCGGCGGCCGGCATGATCGGATCGAGCCCCTTGAAGTTTTTACTGAAAATGGCCGCACAGGCATAAGAAAAAGCCGCCGTCAGCACGGCGAGCTGGCTCCATATCGCCTCGCCCGCGCCGCTTAGGGCTTCGACGCCGATGATGAGGCACACACCCGTCATGCCGGCAATGGTGCCGAACAGCTTGCGCCCGCTGACCGGCTCGTGCCGGATAACGAGTGCGGTGAGAAGAAAGGTGAAGATCGGCGTCGTTGCATTGAGAATGACGGCGAGACCGGCATCGATGCTCTGTTCCGCCCAGGCGATCAGCGTGAAGGGCAGAACGCTGTTGATGCAGGCCTGAATGAAGAACAGCCGCCACGTCGCCAAATCCCTGGGCAGGCGCAGCCCGCGCAACCGGATCACCGCAAGGAGCAGCAGACCGGCGATCAGGGTTCTCGATGCGATGAAGGTGATGGGCGGTATCGTCTCCACACCAATCTTGATGAAGGTATAGGATGCGGCCCACAGCGTGGACAACAGGGCGAGAAGCAGCAATTCGCGGGCGATGGGGTTTTGAGAGGTCACGGATCGTTTTTCCAACTGCGTTCAGGATGACCCGTTCTTAACCCGAAAACAAGCATCTATGCTTCGGCCGCGGCCGAAGTTTCAATCCTTCCCTCAAAAAAGAAGCTCCGCACGGCGTGACCATGCGGAGCTTCGGCAAGAGAGATCGATGGCGGGTCGGGCAATCAGGCCCGGCGCTCATCCACCGAGAAAGCGCCCGGACCGGCAACGAACAGATAAAGGAAGATGAAGCAGAACAGGATGGCGGCATCGCCACCGTTCAGGGCCGGGAAGAAATTGCTCGGCGCATGCGCCATGAAATAGGCGACCGCCATCTGGCCGGACAGGATGAAGGCGACGGGACGCGTGAACAGCCCGATCAGCACGAGAATGCCGCCGACGAATTCCAGCAGTGCGGCTACAAGCATCAGGGTCGGCAGCGAGCCTTCCATCTGCGATGCCGGAAAGCCGAACAGCTTCTGCGTTCCATGCGCCATGAAAAGCAGCGCCGTCATGATGCGCAGCGCCCCGAGTGCCTGCGGGCGATAGCGGGAGAGAGAGTCGAAAGTTGCCATGTTCATGTGTCCCCGTTGAAGTGGTGCCGCGCTCGATACAGTGCATTTACGCCTTTATGGATACACGTCTCGAACACCGGAAATCACGTTTCCGATATAGCAGAACTCCCTTAAATACAGAAAGGGAGGCATTCTACACATGGTTGATTTTCAAGCATAAAATTGACCATCTGCCGAAAAAATCAACTCAAGGATACAGGCATTTTCTGGCGTGGCAAAGGCGGAAAAATCCGCCTCTTCCTCACGCCTGCAGGACGACGACCTTCGAACCGACCGGCACGCGGCTGTAAAGATCGATGATATCGTGGTTCAGCATGCGGATGCAGCCGCTCGACATGGCATGGCCGATGGATTGCGGCTGGTTGGTGCCATGCAGACGGAACATGGTGTCGTTGCCGCCGCGATAGAGATAGAGCGCGCGTGCGCCGAGCGGATTGTTCGGGCCGCCCGCCATGCCGCCGGCGAATTTCAGATTGCGCGGATCGCGGCGCATCATGTTCGCGGTTGGCGTCCAGGACGGCCATTCCGCCTTGCGGCCGATATAGGCGTCGCCTTTCAGCGCAAGACCCTGCCGGCCGACACCGACGCCGTAACGCATGGCGCGACCATCGCCCATCACGTAATAGAGACGTCGCGCCGGCGTATCCACCACAACCGTTCCGGCCGGATGCCGGGTATCGTAGGTGACTTCCTGCCGGCGAAGCTCCGGCTTGACCTTGTCGAGATGCATGGCGGGAAGCGGGAATTTCTCCTCCGGCTTTGCCGCATAATTCAGCCTCTGCTGGCCGATGCCGGTATTCGCGCAGCCAGCCAGAAACAGCGGCAATCCGAACAGAACACCACGACGTGAAATAGACATGTAACCCCCGCCAAATCTTTGGATTAACGAGAGGTATAATTTTATGGTTAACAAACCGCTAATATGAGGTTGTGATAATGAGAGCATTTCCAGGAAAAGTGGAGGCCGGGTTTCCGTCCGGAAATGCGGCAAAACAAAGAGTTGAACGCTTTCGCCATTCGAAGAAAAGCGAAAACGCCCTAACGTGCGGCAACCGCTGCGGCAGGTCTGCGATTGGCGAGATAAACCCCCGTCACCGCCAGAACAGTGCCGGCAATCATGGCGGGTGTCAGCGTTTCGCCGAACAGCAGTGCTGCTTCCACGGCCGCAAGCGGCGGCACGAGATAGATCAGCGAGGCGGCCCGCGAGACCTGCCCGCGCCGGATCAGATAAAGAAGCAACGCCACGGCGCCGATGGAGATCGCACCCACCGACCAGGCGAGCGTGGCGGCAAGGCCGAGGCTCCAGTCCACATGCCCATCCTCCAGCAGAAGCGCGAAGGGCACGGTCACCAGCAGCGCACCGACATATTGCAGCGTGGCCACCGCCATGATGTTTCCGCCATGGACGTATTTCTTCTGATAGAGCGTGCCATAGGTCACCGATGTCATGCCCAGCACATTCACCGCCACGGCGTAAAGCGGCACCGACAGGCCGACAGCGCCTGTCGCCATGACCTTCGGCAGCACGGCAATGGCGATGCCAGCAAAGCCGATGAGCAGGCCGGCGCGCTGCAAGGGCGAGATCCTTTCACCGATCATGTAGCGGGCCGCAACCGCCGTCATCAGCGGCTGCAGACCGGCGATAATACCGCCGATCGCCGCCGGCACGCCCTGCCCTATCGCCCACCAGATCATGCCGAGATAAAGACCGTGCAGGAAGACACCGGACAGGATCGCCCGGAAGACATCGACGCGCCGCTCAGGCCACTGGATGGAGGAAAAGCGGCAGATCGCCCATAGCAGCGCGCCCGCCAGGAGATAACGCAGACAGAGAAAGGTCAGCGGCCCGGTATAATAGACGGCATATTTGGCGGTGACCCAGCCGGTCGACCAGAGAAAGACGAAGATGGCCGGAGCCAGACGGTCGAGCGACATGGGAACATCCCCTGTGCCGCACGATGCCCGTGACCGCACACGATGCGGGAAAGGCGGCGAATTGATATTTCTGCGGCTTCACGCAAACCGGCGAATGATCGAACCGGGTGTTCAGCAAGGCGGTATCCGCATCCCGACAAAAGGTCAAAGGTGTTTTCGTGATCGCATCTTTCAGATTTTCTGATGCGACGCCCGATATTCATCAACCGAAAGCGACCGACCAAAATTTATGCATTCGCCCACGGCGCACACAGCACCATCATACCACTACCGCCTTCGCCACCGCGCAACCAATTTGCCAATGCCGCATTTATAGGCTGAAACCGAAAAAACGCTTCTTTTTTAAAACTCTAGAGTGGTGAAAAATCTTCGCAGGGAGGTCCGCATAGTTCTTGCATTGCATTTGGCGTTGTATTCATATGGCAAAAAAGGGGACATCGAAGTTGGCATTTGACGAAATGATAAATGCGGACAACACGCCGCGAAGCCCATATGAAAACTATAACGAGTGGTACAGCCGACAGGACAGGGCGCACCTGATCCAGAAATCAAAAGACGCGGAAAACATCTTTCGAAAAACCGGCATTACTTTCGCAGTCTATGGCCATGCCGACAGTTCAGAAAAACTGATCCCCTTCGATATCATCCCGCGCATCATCTCCGGACGGGAGTGGCGCAAACTGGCCCAGGGCATCGAACAGCGCGTCCTCGCCCTCAATGCTTTCCTCGACGATATCTACCACAAGCAGGAAATCATCCGCGCCGGGCGCATTCCCCGCGAAATCATCGAGAAAAACGAAGCTTTTCTGCCGGAAATGATCGGTTTCACCCCGCCCGGCGGCGTCTACACCCATATTGTCGGCACGGATATCGTCCGCACCGGCGAAGACCAGTTCTACGTTCTGGAAGACAATGCCCGCACGCCCTCCGGTGTCAGCTACATGCTGGAAAACCGCGAAACGATGATGCAGATGTTCCCGGAACTCTTCCACGAAAACCGGGTGCGGCGGGTGGAGGATTACCCCTATCTGCTGCGGCAATCGCTCGCCTCGCTTGCACCGCCCGGCTGTTCCGGCAAGCCGCGCGTCGCGGTGCTGACGCCCGGCATCTATAATTCCGCCTATTACGAACATTCCTTCCTCGCCGACATGATGGGCGTGGAGCTGGTGGAAGGATCCGACCTGCGCGTCATGGACGGCAAGGTCAAGATGCGCACCACCCGCGGTTATGAGGCTATCGACGTGCTTTACCGCCGCGTCGACGACGACTTCCTCGATCCGCTGACCTTCCGTCCGGATTCGGCGCTCGGCGTGCCCGGCATCATGGATGTCTACCGCGCCGGCAACATCACCATCGCCAACGCCCCCGGCACCGGCATTTCCGACGACAAGGCGATCTATTCCTATATGCCGGAGATCGTCGAATTCTACACCGGCCGCAAGCCGCTTCTCGAAAACGTGCCGACCTGGCGCTGTTCGGAGCCCGACAGCCTGAAATACGTGCTCGACAACCTTGCCGAACTGGTCGTCAAGGAGGTCCATGGTTCGGGCGGTTACGGCATGCTGGTGGGCCCCACCGCAACGAAGAAGGAACGGGCGCTTTTTGCCGAAAAGCTGAAAGCCCGCCCCTCCAACTACATTGCGCAGCCGACGCTGTCGCTCTCCACCGTGCCGATCATGGTCAAGAACGGCATCGCGCCGCGCCATGTCGATCTGCGCCCCTATGTTCTGGTCTCGGACAAGGTGCAGATCATTCCCGGCGGACTGACCCGCGTTGCCCTCAAGCAGGGTTCGCTGGTGGTCAATTCCAGCCAGGGCGGCGGCACCAAGGATACCTGGGTACTGGAGGATTAAGCCATGCTGGGCAGAACGGCAAACGGGCTCTACTGGATGTTCCGGTATATCGAGCGCGCTGAAAACATCGCCCGGCTGATCGATGCGGGCCTGCGCGTTTCACTGACGCGCAGCGGCAGCGGCGATGAGGACTGGGATGGCGTGTTGCAGAGTGCAGGCGTGCGCGAAGCCTTTCTTGAAATGCACAAGAAGGTGACGTCGGCGGATGCGATCGATTATCTGCTTCGGGAAAAATCCAACCCTTCCAGCGTCATGTCCTGCATCGAGGCGGGCCGCAACAATGCCCGCATGGTGCGCACCGCGCTGACGCGCGAGACATGGGAAGCCACCAATGAATTCTGGATCGAGCTGAAGAACATTCTCGGCCGCAAGCTCAACCATGCCGAACTGCCGCAGACCATCGATGTCATCAAACATCGCGCCGGTCTGGTGCGCGGCGCCTTCCACGGCTCGATGCTGCGCAACGATCTCTACAACTTCTCCCGCATCGGCACCTTCATCGAGCGCGCCGACAACACGGCCCGTATTCTCGACGTCAAATATTACGTGCTGCTGCCGGCGGTGGCGCATGTGGGCTCCTCGCTGGACAATGCGCAGTGGGAATCCATCCTGCGTTCGGTCTCGGCGCACCGCTCCTATGGCTGGGTCTACGATGCGGAATACAAACCCTCCAACATTGCCGACTTTCTCATTCTCAATGGCCGCATGCCGCGCTCGCTGGCCTATTGTTATGAAAAGATCGCCAGCAACCTCAATTACATCGCCGAGGATTACGATGAGAGGCACAAGGCGCACGACACGGCCGAGAGCATTCGCGACAGCCTGCGCGCGACCACCATCAGCCGGGTGATGGATGAAGGCTTGCACGAATTTCTGGAGAGATTTGTCAACCGCAACGGACAATTGGGACAGGAAATCACGGAAGGCTACCGCTTCTATCAATAAGCGCGTGGACGGGGACAGCTTATGCGTCTGAAAATCACCCATACGACGGAATATGTCTATGACGAGCCGATGCCCTATGCGTTGCAGCGGCTGCGCCTGACGCCGCAGACCGGCCCGGGCCAGACGGTGGAGAACTGGGATGTCTCGGTCGATGGCGCCACCGTCGAAGTGACCTATGACGACCATTTCGGCAACCGCGTTGCGCTGGTGGAAACGGAAGGCCCGCAGCAGCGGGTGAAGGTGGTGGCGAGCGGCACCGTCACCACCGAGGACAAGGCAGGCGTGTTCGGTTTCCACATCGGCAATGCGCCGCTGTGGCTTTTCCTGCGCGAGACGCCGCGCACCAAACCGGGAAAGCTGGTTCGCGAACTGGTAAAGGCAAGCGCCGGCGACAGCGAGCTTGCCCGCCTGCATGACCTGATGGAAAATATTCACCGCAAGGTGGAGTATGTGCCGGGCGCGACCGACATCGAAACCACGGCGGAAGCCGCACTGGAAGCCGGTAAGGGCGTCTGCCAGGACCATGCCCATATCCTGATTGCCGCCGCCCGGCTGATGGGTCTGCCGGCCCGTTATGTCTCCGGTTATCTGATGATGGAAGAGGTGGAGGAACAGACGGCCACCCATGCCTGGGCCGAGGTGCATCTTCAGGGGCTGGGCTGGGTGGGCTTCGACGCCGCCAACAATATCTGCCCCGATGACCGTTATGTGCGCATCGCATCGGGCCTCTGCTACCGCGACTGCGCGCCGATATCGGGCATGCGCATCGGCCCTGCCGGTGAAACGCTTAACGTGACTGTCACCGTGCAGCAGTCGCAGAGCCAGAGCCAGTCGCAGAGTTGAGATGATGGCCGCCAAAGACGAAGATACGATCGGTTTTTACACCGATAATGCCAACGCCTACACGACCAGGGGACAGGCTCCCGACCGCCCGCATCTGGAGACATTTCTGGCCCGGCTGCGAGACGGCGCAAGCATCCTCGAACTGGGATGCGGCGGCGGGCAGGACAGCGAATTCATGCTGGCCGCCGGTTTCGATGTGCACCCCACCGATGGAACGCCCGAAATCGCCAAATCGGCGCAAACCCGGCTCGGCATTCCCGTCAGGACGTTACTGTTCGAGGATATCGATGAAACTGAGCGCTATGACGGCGTCTGGGCCAATGCCTGCCTGCTGCATGTGCCCCGCCCTGCCCTGCCGGGCATTATCGGCCGCATCCACACGGCGCTGAAACGCGGCGGCGTTTTTTATGCCAGCTTCAAGGCCGGAGAAGCGGAGGGCCGCGACATGTTCGGCCGTTATTACAATTACCCTTCGAAGCCTTGGCTGGAAGAGGTTTACGGACAGTTTGACTGGGCGGCGGTGGAGATCGAGGCACGGCAGGGCAGCGGTTACGACCAGCTCCCGACCGCATGGCTGCATGTGACGGCGACGAAAGCCTGATCCGCCGCGACAACTTGACGGTTGCGAAACCCCGTCCCACCCGGTTTAATCCGCGCATCGATTTGAAAGCATGATCCGGTTTCAGCCTGCGGGAGGAAAGCCGGCCGGGAGACCGCCTTGTACAGCATTTCCGACTATCGCGACTGCCAGTCGCATGGACCCGTCATCGCCGAACGGGTCTGGACGGCATGGTGGCAGGATAGCGGCCTTCGGGTCGGCGACGTCGCCGAGCACCTGAAGGACATGACCAACCCCCATAGGTTGCCCACCGGCTTTGTCGCCCATGACGGCAGCGACTATGTCGGCTCCGCCTTCCTCATCCATTGCGATCTGGAAGAGCGTCCGCAATATCTGCCCTGGGTCGCAGCCCTGTGGGTGGAAGAAGACCGCCGGCGCTCAGGCGTGGCGCGGGCCTTGATGCATGCCGCGACGCAAAGGGCCGCCGAACTTGGCCACGAGACCAGCTACCTCTGCTGCCAGCGCGATCTGGAAAGCTATTATACCAATTGCGGCTGGACCGTTCTGGAACGTGGCGTCGGCAAACACGACCTGACGGTGCTCACCTATACAACAGGCAAATAGGGTTCCGCCGCGATCCGCCGGAAACCCCTGAACCACCGGGAGGAACCATGCGACCGCCAGCCGCCATTATGGAAACCGCACTCTACGTGGATGATCTCGATGCCGCCGAAACCTTTTACCGGGATGTCTTCGGGCTGGACGTGATGCGCAGGCTGCCGGGGCAATTCATCTTCTTCAGATGCGGGCAGCAGATGCTGCTGATCTTCGATCCCGAACAATCCCGCCGGGCCGACCCCGACAATCCCATCCCCCGCCACGGCGCGGTGGGTCAGGGTCATTTCTGCTTTTATGCAAAGGACAAGTCGGAGGTGGACGGCTGGAAGGGGCGCTTCGAAGAACTTGGAATTCCCGTCGAGCACTATCACCGCTGGCCCAATGACAGCTATTCCGTCTATATCCGCGATCCGGCGGGTAATTCGGTGGAGGTTGGAGAAGGCAAGCTGTGGGGGATTGCGTAAGGCGAGCGCTTGAAAATTACCCGACGCACAGAGGGACGATGGGATGAAAGAGCTATCATCTACCGTCATCCTCGGGCTTGTCCCGAGGATCTGCAACCGATTGATTTTATTCAACGTGATTAGATCCTCGGCACAGGGCCGAGGATGACGTCGAGGGAGGGATGACCCACCCCTGACCATTTTTCACGCGCAGCCTGCCGATCAAATCTGCCGAACCGCGATCTCTTCTTCCGCATCGACAGCGAGCGGGTTCTTCAGCGGCAGCCCGAAACCGGCTGCTTCGATTTCGAAGACGTCGCCCGCTTCCGGCTTGATGCCGTCTGCGAAGGAAAGCGTCGCCGTGCCGAACATGTGCACATGCACGTCGCCGGGCGCGCGGAACAGGCCATATTTGAAGTGGTGATATTCGAGGTTCGCAAAGGTGTGGGACATGTTGTCCTCACCCGAAACGAACGGCTTTTCGAAGATGACCTTGTCGCCGCGACGGATGCGCGATGTGCCGCGAATATCCGACGGCGGAGCGCCGACGCGGATTTCCGGGCCGAAGCTGGCCGGGCGGAGCTTCGAATGGGCGAGATAGAGATAGTTGATCCGCTCGGTGACGTGATCGGAAAACTCGTTCGAGACGGCAAAGCCGATGCGCACCGCTTCGCCCTTGTCGGAAATCACATAGATACCGGCCATCTCAGGCTCTTCGCCGCCATCCAGCGCGAAGGACGGCGAGGTGAGCGCTGCACCGGGTGCCGCCGCCACATGGCCGTTGCCCTTATAGAACCACTCCGGCTGAACGCCCTTTTCGCCAGCCTTCGGCTTACCGTTTTCGAGACCCATGCGGAACATCTTCATGGAATCCGTGAGACTCTCTTCGGCGGCTTCCGTGGTCTTCTTGTGCATGCTGTCACGGGTTGCGGCAGAGCCGAGATGGGTAAGACCAGTGCCGGTCAGATGCAGATGCGCCGGATCGGGATGGGTGATCGGCGGCAGGAAACGGCCTTCGGCATAGGCCTTTTCGAGATCGACGGCGTCGCCCAGACCATGGGCGGAAATGACATCGGCAAGGCTCTTGCCGCCATTGGCGGCTTCCATGGCGAGCGCATAAACCGACGCCGCACCCTTGACGGCGCGCGCCTGCCCGCCTTCTTCGCGAACCGCTACGGTGATGTTGCCACTGGCATCTTTGATCTGTGAAATGAGCACGGGATTTCCTTCCTCCGGCGCCACGCGCCTTGTCTCTTCTCTTCGGCGCATAACGCCTGCATCTTATGAAAGTGGCCGGAAACCGGCCACTTTTTTGACTGCGATAGGGTTGGGCCGATCAGCCCTTGTTCTTGTTGTAGACGTCGAAGAACACGGCGGCGAGCAGCACGAGGCCCTTGACCATCTGCTGGAAATCGATGCCGAGGCCGACGATCGACATGCCGTTGTTCATGACACCCATGATGAAGGCGCCGATGACCGCACCGGTGATCTTGCCAACGCCGCCGGATGCCGAAGCACCGCCGATGAAGCAGGCCGCGATCACGTCGAGCTCGAAGCCCACGCCGGCCTTCGGCGTTGCCGAGTTGAGGCGGGTCGCGATGATCATGCCGGCGAGACCGGCCAGCACACCCATGTTGACGAAGGTGAGGAAGCTCAGGCGTTCGGTGTTGATACCGGAAAGCTTGGTCGCCTTCTCATTGCCGCCCATGGCGTAGACGCGACGGCCGATGGTCGTGCGGCGCGTCACGAAGCTGTAAAGCGCGATCAGCACCAGCATCACGATCAGCACGTTCGGCAGGCCGCGATAGGTGGACAGCTGGTAACCGAGGAACAGGATGGCGCCGGAGATCAGCAGATTCTGCACAATGAAGAAACCGAACGGCTCCACGTCGATGCCGTGCTTCACGTTCACGACGCGGCGGCGCCATGCGAGATAGAACAGCACGACCGTAATCAGCAACGTCAGGATCATCGACGTCGTGTTGAGCCCTTCAATGCCGCCGATATCGGGCAGGAAGCCGGTGCTGATGATCTGGAAATCGGTCGGGAACGGACCGATGTTCTTGCCGCCGAGCACGAAAAGCGTCAGGCCGCGGAACACCAGCATGCCCGCCAGCGTCACGATGAAGGACGGAATGCGGTGATAGGCGATCCAGTAACCCTGGGCCGCACCGATGATGCCGCCGATGACGAGACAAATCAGCGCCGCCAGGAACGGGTTCATGCCCCATTGCACGGTCAATATCGCCGCGATCGCACCGACGAAGGCAACGATGGAGCCGACCGAAAGGTCGATATGCCCGGCGACGATGACGAGCAGCATGCCCAGCGCCATGATGACGATGAACGAGTTCTGCAGGATGAGGTTGGTCAGGTTCACAGGGCGGAACAGGATGCCGCCGGTGTAGAACTGGAAGAAAACCATGATGGCGACGAGCGCGATCAGCATGCCGTATTCGCGGATATTGGCGCGAATATAGGACGAGATCGAGACGACGTTACTTTCTTCGTTTGTTGTGTTTGCCGAACTCATGAGTTCTTCTCCCCTGAGCGCATGATAGCGCGCATGATGCTTTCCTGGCTCGCCTCTCCCTTCGGCAATTCAGCGACGATGCGGCCTTCGTTCATGACGTAGATGCGGTCGCAATTGCCGAGCAGTTCGGGCATTTCCGATGAGATCATCAGAACGCCTTTGCCGTCGGCAGCGAGCTGGTTGATGATGGTGTAGATTTCATATTTCGCGCCGACATCGATACCGCGGGTCGGTTCATCGAGGATGAGCACGTCGGGATTGGAGAACAGCCACTTGGAGAGCACCACCTTCTGCTGGTTGCCGCCCGAAAGATTGACCGTTTCCTGAAAGATGCCCGAAGACCGGATGCGCAGGCGCGTGCGGAAATCGCTCGCCACCTTCATTTCCTTGATGTCGTCGATGACGCTGGCCTTGGACACGCCGGCCAGGTTGGCAAGCGTGGTATTGTGCAGGATGTTGTCGTTGAGCACGAGACCGAGATGTTTGCGGTCTTCCGTGACATAGGCAAGACCGGCATCGATCGCCTTGCGCACGGTGCTGACGTCCACGGGCTTGCCGTCGATCAGCACTTCGCCGCTGATCTTGTGGCCATAGGACTTGCCGAACACGCTCATCGCAAATTCGGTGCGCCCCGCGCCCATCAGACCGGCAATGCCGACGACTTCGCCCTTGCGCACGGTAATGTTGATGTCGTGCAGAACCTGGCGGTCGCGATGCTGCTGGTGATAGGCGTTCCAGTTCTTCACTTCGAGAATGGTCTCGCCGATCGGCACGTCGCGCGGCGGATAACGATCCTCGAGATCGCGCCCCACCATGTTGCGGATGATGACATCCTCGCTGATTTCTTCCTTGTGACAGTCGAGCGTCTTCACCGTCATGCCGTCGCGCAAAACGGTGATCTGGTCGGCCACCTTGCGCACTTCGTTGAGCTTGTGGGTGATGATGATCGAGGTCATGCCCTGCTTGCGGAATTCCATCAGCAGGTTCAGCAGCGCCTCGGAATCGCTTTCGTTGAGCGACGCCGTCGGCTCATCGAGAATGAGCAGCTTCACGCTTTTCGACAGTGCCTTGGCGATCTCGACAAGCTGCTGCTTGCCCACACCGATATCGGTGATCAGCGTCTCCGGCGATTCCTTCAGGCCCACCTTCTTTAGAAGTTCGCGGGTACGGTTGAAGGTCTGCTGCCAGTTGATGACGCCGCTCGAAGCGACCTCGTTGCCAAGGAAGATGTTTTCCGCAATCGACAGAAGCGGCACGAGCGCCAGCTCCTGGTGAATGATGATGATACCAATATCTTCACTGTCGTTGATGGCGCGAAAATTCCGCACTGCGCCTTCATAGTGGATTTCGCCCTCATAGGTGCCGGCGGGGTAAACACCGGAAAGGACCTTCATCAAGGTCGACTTCCCCGCGCCGTTCTCACCGACGAGTGCGTGGATCTCACCCTCTTTAACCCTAAGATTGACGTTCTCAAGCGCTTTCACGCCCGGAAACGTCTTGGTGATGTTCCGCATTTCGAGAATGGTATTGGCCATATCGCAATCCAGCGCCCGATTAATTCCGGCGTTTTTATTTTTATGGAAAAACGGGGATGACGCCAAGTCATCCCCGCATGTGTCTTCAGCTTATTTCAGCTGGTCTTCCTTGTAGTAACCGCCATCGACGAGAACCTGCTTGTAGTTCTCCTTGGTGACTGCAACCGGCTTCAACAGGTAGGACGGAACGACCTTGACGCCATTTTCATAGGTCTTGGTGTCGTTCACCTCAGGCTCCTTGCCCTGCAGAACCGCGTTGACCATGTTCACGGTCACCTTGGCGAGTTCGCGGGTGTCCTTGAAGATGGTGGAGTACTGTTCGCCGGCAATGATCGACTTGACCGAGGGAACTTCAGCGTCCTGACCGGAAACGACCGGCAGCGGCTGGTCCTTCGTGCCATAACCAACGCCCTTCAGCGAGGAGATGATGCCGATCGACAGACCGTCATAAGGCGACAGAACGGCGTCAACCTTGGCGTCGGTGTAATAGGCGGACAGGAGGTTGTCCATGCGGGCCTGGGCCGTTGCCGGATCCCAACGCAGCGTACCGACCTTGTCCATGCCGGTCTGGCCGGACTTCACGACCAGCTTGCCGCTGTCGATGTAAGGCTGGAGAACCGACATTGCGCCGTCATAGAAGAAGAAGGCGTTGTTGTCGTCCGGGGAGCCGCCGAAGAGTTCGATGTTGAACGGACCCTTGCCATCCTTCAGGCCGAGCTTGTCGACGATCGAGGTTGCCTGCAGCACGCCAACCTGGAAGTTGTCGAAGGTTGCGTAGTAGCTGACGTCGCCGCTGTTGCGGATGAGGCGGTCATAAGCGATGACCTTGATGCCCTGCTCGCCGGCCTGCTTCAGAACGTCCGACAGCGTCGTGCCGTCGATCGATGCGATCACGAGGACCTTGACGCCCTTGGTGACCATGTTTTCGATCTGGGAAAGCTGGTTCGGAATATCGTCATCGGCATATTGCAGGTCGGTGGTGTAACCGGCTTCCTGCAGCTGCTTCACGATGTTGTTGCCGTCGTCGATCCAGCGAGCGGACGACTTGGTCGGCATGGCGATACCAACGGAACCCTTGTCCTGTGCGAAAGCCGGCACTGCGAAAGACGCAGCACCGATGGCACAAGCTGCCATCAGCGAAATAATGGACTTCATTAACTCTCTCCCTTGAGCCCTTCTATGGCGCCCGCATGTTGCGATGCACCATGAAATTCATGCCGTCAGAGGAAGAAGCCGCATTGCGCTCGCTCCGATTTCGCAATTGCGAAATGGAACAGCTGCCGCTCCTCCCCGGCATTCCGCAAATTGTTCTGAATCCATATAACTGTCAAATAGAATATATCGGTTTCCATATATCAATTATGATATATTAAATCGATACAATAACCGATGAGGGGTATGAAACAGCGCATGAACAACCAAAAAGTGTATGAGCAGGCGCAAACAACAGAGGCCCTTTTCGTCTTTGAAGACAACCCGTTGCTGCGGGCCGGATTGAAGATGAGCCACCTGCGCATGCTGGTCATGATCGAGGAGCACGGGCAGGTCAGCGCGGCAGCGGCCGCCATGAACATGACGCAGCCCGCAGCCTCGCGCATGCTCGCGGAAATGGAAGCAATCGTCAAATCACCACTCTGTCAGCGGGCCTCGCGCGGCGTGGTGCTGACGAAATTCGGCGAGGCGCTGGCGCGCCGGGCCCGCACCATATTGCTGGAGCTGCGCGAAGCGAGCCGCGAACTCAACCAGATGAAGTCTGGCAGCGGCGGCTCGGTCTATATCGGCGCCGTCACAGCACCGGCGATCAGCCTCGTCGTTCCCGCCATCAGGCGCGCCATGGACACCTATCCCGGCATCGAAATCAACGTGCAGGTGGAAAGCAGCAACGTGCTCGCGCGCGAACTTCTGGCAGCCCGCCACGATTTCATCATCGGCCGCATTCCCGATGATTTCGATCCCGGCCTCTTCTCCATCCACGAAATCGGCATAGAGCGCGCCTGTCTGGTGGTGCGGGAAGGCCACCCGCTGCTGCGCGGCGAACCCGTGACCCTGCAGGATCTTTCGGGTTACGACTGGGTCTTCCAGCCGCCCGGCGCGCTATTGCGCAGAACCATGGAGGATGTCTTCCTCACCCATGGCGTCGCCATGCCGCGCAACGTCATCAACACGCCATCCGTGGTGCTCACCCTTGCGCTTGTCTGCAATACCGATGCCATCGCCCCGATCGCCCAGGACATGGCCGAATTCGTTACCGGCCAACAGGCCGATATCGGCCGGACCCGCATTTTGCCGACGGATTTCGAGCTGGTCGTCAAGCCCTACAGCATCATCACCACCAAGGGCCGCGTTCTGCCGCCCAGCGCCCGCCTGCTTTACGATCTGGTGCTGGATGAAAGCCGCAAGCTGACCGGCCCGTGACCACGGCAAGCCAGACACCACCTTCATGATCCATAAAAGCCGGATAGTCAGACCGGCGAGGAAATAGCCGCATGCTCTTCGGACAATCCGTCTTCCAGTCGGTCGTCGACAGGCTGAAACAAGAAAAAGAAGAGGAAGGCGTGGAGCCGCCACCGCCCGCCGGTCACCGCATTGCCGGTTTCAGCTCGGGCTTCGTTGTCGATACGCATATTGAGGCGCCGCCGCCGGCAAACGGCAATCTCGATGCCTATCTCGCCTTCCTGGCCGATCCGGCCCCACCGCCCGAACCTCAGCCGGAGCCCGAACCGGAGCCCAAACCGGAGCCGATGCCGGCCCATCTCGAAAAAACGTCGCTTGCCGATGTTTCAGCCGAACTGGCGATCCACGAAACCGACACGGCCGCAACGCTTGCGGAAAAGCGCCGCGCCTTCGCCCGCCTCAATCATCCCGACGGGGTGAAGCCGCAATTCCGGCACAATGCGACGCTGCGCATGACGGCCGCCAATCTCCTGATCGACCAGGCGATCCGGATGCTGCGGGCGCGGGAGCATTTCCGGTAAAAGTGCCGGACAGCCTTATGTCGCAAAATACATGAAACGAAAGACAGGCGGCGCTTCAGCCCGCATCGTCCTTATCGGTGGGCGCGCTTTCGGCGGCAGGCTCATCCGTGCCATTCCCGCTTTTGGCGGCGTCGCTTGCGGGTTTGAACTTCAGCAGCAATTCATAGGCTGCATAAGCCCCGATGCCGGCAACGATGGTTCCCCAGAAAAACTCGCGATTGACGAATTCGATGACGGCCCATGCCGCGCAAAAGCCGACGATGAGCAACCGGACCCACAGGGGACGGTAAAGCGGATGACTCGTATCGATATTCAGCATGGCGTTCCCGTCCCGGGCCTTTCCAGTCGATCGCATGATTGCGGTTCCACGCCCAAAGGCGTGAAGTGCTTATGCGTCTTGGCGGTTTCACAGGAAAATTGCAACGCAATTCAACCCCGCTGCCAATCAGGCTGCCGTGAAAGACCAGCGCGGGAAGATCGTTGCCGATGCCGCAGGCAATGGGAAGACGCAACATCTGCGCACAGGCCGCACCCTGCGGCTGCCTGCGCCTTGGATTGCCCCGCTCTCGTCGAAGGTCAGTCGCGCAGGCGTCCGAGCAGGGCCAGAAGCTGATCGCGGGCCTTCTTGCCGCCGATCCTGTCGATCAGCTTTTCCTCACGGTCCCGCCATGTGTTGGAAAGCCGGTCGAGAAGGCTGCTGCCTTCCTCCGTCATGTCGAGGAAATGAACGCGCCTGTCCTCTTCCGACTTGCGGCGGACAAGCAGCCCCTTCTCTTCCATGCTGTCGACGATGGCGACGAAATTGGCGCGCTGTATGCCGAGCGCTTCCGCCACATCGCTCTGTTTAAGGCCGGGATTGCCGCCGACGATCACGAGAACGGAAAAATCGGCTGGCCGCAAACCCTGCTCGGCCAGCACATCGGCAAAACCGTTTGCCACGGCAAGTTGCGAGTGCCGCAAATGATAGCTGATCGCAGTCGTCAGCAACCCATAGTCGATCGCCGTTATATGCGCCGCTTCCGCGCTGCCGCTTTCGGCCTTTTCCGTCCGCGGCCCGTTGCTGTGTGCCAATCGCAAAGCCATCCGATCCCCCGCCTGATTCGTTCCTTTACCGTGCCGAAATCATACCCGACAACGTCACGAAACTGTATCCCAAATAAATGTAGATGATACTAATATTGTATAATAATTTGACAGTTAATCGCCGGCGAAGCAAACGGAGACTCCGGGTGGCCACCCGGCGAACGAAAAAAGTATGATGAATTACCCGCCAATTTCGGGGGGATAAAATCGCTTGCCGCGCCGTGCTTGAAGGGCATTGCCGCAATCCGGCCGCCTTTTCGCGAGAGGGGCAAAACAGCGGCCCCACCGGGCAATAACATACTACTTATAAGGGAAAACCCATTCCGGCAAAAAGACAATACGTCAAACGACGCACCGCCCTGCCGCCACGGAAAGGCCCACGGCCACCCCATATGAGGCAACCTCACCCGCCCTGCCCGAAAACAGGCAAGGTTTCGCAAATCTTTGATTTTTAGACATTGATGCGAAAACAAAGCTGGGGTATGAACCAACCGCTGCACGCGATTCAAGCGTGACCGCTGCACCCGTAGCTCAGCTGGATAGAGTGTTGGATTCCGATTCCAAAGGTCACAGGTTCGAATCCTGTCGGGTGCGCCATATTTCTCAAAGCCCACAACGTTTCATACTACCCCTGAGACAATCCCAGGAAGCCTGTCGAGGATGAGCGTCGAGAGCCTCGGGTGAAGCGAACCGGCGAAGGCTGCGTCAAAAAGACCCTGCCTGAATCCCTAAAATGACGTTGTTGAAGCAGCCATTATAAGATAGCGCTAGCCAGGCAGATTTCGTCAAGTAATAGACTGGAAATACTAAAATGATGGATTGGGATTGGGTGGATTTCTTCCCTATAGTCTTCCTTCCGTTCAAGATTATCGTGCTGGGTACGGGCATGTACTTCGCCATCAAGTGGCATCACGATCAAGCGAAGAAAGAAAAAGAAACCAACGGAGGGTAAGCGCCCACCGAACCGCCCTTGACGCGTCAGATCAGTCGGCCGACATCAAGATCGTTTGCGGATGCCCGCACAGATGCGTGTTTGCTGCCGTCACCGTGAGACATCAAGACCGATGGCCTACCTGCCCGCATGGCGCAGAACGCCGTAATCATGGTCACCGACCGCAAAATTGGCGCCGCCCGCGTCGCAGGCCATGTCGATACCATACTGCTTGGTCACGCCCTTTATGGCGTCGCGCTGCTCGCGATAATCCTCGGATGCGCGCAGTTCCTCAAGCGTTCGGCCACTCCAGGCAATGACTTTCTTGACCGCCTGTTCATCGACCTTCCACTGCGCGCAGGGATTGCTGCGATGATAATCGGCCTCTGCCATCGCCGATGCAGCCCACAGGGCGCGCGATTCCATGTCCATGGCCAATGCCGGCTCCTGCCTGCCGGCGAGCAGGAGCGTCCCTGCGACGATGGGCAAGAGGTGCCGCCTGAATGATGATGTGTAACAAAAACGACTGAACATGTTCCTCAACCCCACGACCGCTTTGATCTTCGCCTGAACAGCCGGAGAGATCCCGAAAAGATCGCTGCGCGCGCATCAACGCCAAAACCCACCTTCGCAAAACGACGTCGCGAGAAACCACTCTTTTCCGCGAGTCTCGCGACATATTAAGTGCAATGCATCGAACAAAGTAAATCGAGCATGAATATGCACAGGCCCGGCAGCGAAAAGTTCGGATTTCACCAGGGGGATATTTTCTCGCGTGAACCGATGCTGAGGCCCCCTCCCGGCGATGGGCGTCGATGCGGATGATTGACCCAGGGAGAAGATGTCGGGGTTCGCGCGATGGACATCGATTTTACCGGAACGGCTCTCGATTGCGCCACATCGCCGTTGAACGCCGGCGGGGATATCTCCCCGCCGAAACGCATATTGGCAGCCAACCGCCGCTTAAAACTCCTGCCAGTCGCCCTTCGATGTATCGACGGCCGCGTTGCCCGAAAAGGCCGAGGCGATCTTGCGGCCGAGGGCGCGGACGGGGGATGCCACATATTTGTCGTTGCCGCCGGCGCTGCGAACAGGAACAGGCTGACTTCTCGGCTGATGGGCGCCGTCGGCGAGCCTGAACTGGGAAAGCAGCTGGTTGAGCGATGCCACTTCCTTGGCGAGACCATGGCTTGCGGCATTGGTTTCCTCCACCATGGCCGCATTTTTCTGCGTGTCCTGATCCATCTGGTTGACCGCCGTATTGATCTGCTGCAGGCCGGAAGACTGTTCCTGCGCGGCCTCCACGATGGAGACAACGTGCCGGTTGATCTCCTGTACTTCCGAAACGATGGTCGCCAGCGCCTTGCCGGTGTCGCCCACCAGCTGAACGCCCTGCTGCACCTGGTCGTTCGAGGTGTTGATCAGCGCCTTGATCTCCTTGGCCGCATGGGCGGAGCGCTGGGCAAGCTCGCGCACCTCCTGTGCGACGACGGCAAAACCCTTGCCGGCCTCACCGGCGCGCGCAGCTTCCACACCGGCATTCAGCGCCAGAAGGTTGGTCTGGAAAGCGATCTCGTCGATCACGCCGATAATATTGCTGATCTCATTGGCGGACTTCGCAATCTGCTCCATGGCGACCACGGCGCGGCGCACCACGTCGCCGGATTGTTCGGCACCCGCCTTGGCGCGGCTGACGATCAGGCCCGCCTCCTGCGCGCGCCGAGTGGAATCCCGCACGGTCGTGGTGATTTCCTCCAGAGCGGCCGCGGTTTCCTCGACGGCCGCAGCCTGCTGCTCGGTGCGCTTGGCCAGATCGTCAGCGGCGGACTTGATTTCCTCCGCGCCCGCGCCGATGCCGCTGGCGTTCTGCGCCACATTGGTCAATGCCGCCTGCAGCTTTTCGGCTGACATGTTGAAATCGTTGCGAACGGCGTCGAGCGTCGCGGTGAATGGCTGGCCGATGCGATAGGAAACATCGCCTTCCGAAAGCTTCGAGAGACCGGCTGCGAGATTGTCGACGGCGAATTTGACATCGGCCGCTTCCCTTGCCCTCTGCTGCTCGCGCTCGATCCGCTCTTTCTCCGAAAGGCTGCGATTGGCTTCGGTTTCCTGTTCGAGACGAAGACGCTCGATGGCGTTTTCACGGAAGACCTGAACGGCTTTGGCCATCTGGCCCACTTCATCGTGGCGCGCCGTGCCGTCGATTCCCGTTGCCGTCTCGCCGCCGGCGAGCGACACCATGCGCTCACGCAGGCGGGCGATCGGCGTGGTGATGCCGCGGGACGCCACGAACAACGCCAGAATAATGCCGGCCACAAAAGCGATGCCGACAGCCACCAGCGACGTGAAGATGGTTGAATTGGTCTGATCCGTCAGATCGTCGCTTCCCTTGACGACACCCTTGGCGAGCTTGTCCAGCAGCGCCGTAATGGCCACCGAAGTCGCCTGGATGGAGACATCCGCCTTGAGCAGCTGTTCGGCGGACTCCTCATTGCGGTCCGCCAGGCCAAGGTCTACAGCCTTGTCCGTCATTGCCGTTATTGTCTGCGACTGCGCGATGAATGCGTCCATCGCGGCAGCCTCTTCGGGAAAGACAGCCTTTACATTTTTGAGGCGCTCCAGCAGCAATCCCTTGCTTTCATTGTAGGCCTGTCTGGCGGCCTTTATCTCTGGCCCATTCGCATCATAGGCCATGACCTGATAGGCTCCATAGGCCACCGCGACCAGATTGCGGTTGGCGCGCGCAAGCTCCACCAGCGCGGCGTTATCGTTGGCGATAAAATTGGAGTAGGCCGTGTCCGCTTCCTTGTAGCGGATGGACATGAAGGCAGTCGCGCCAAGGCCGACAAGGCAGAGCGGTAGAATGAGCGACAGGATTTTGGTGCGGATACTGGCATTTTGAAGGAAAGACACGGAAAACCTCACGTCATTGAAAAACCGCTCCTTCCCCGTGCCGGAGGTGTTCGGCAAGACTGACATTGCACGTCGAGCGCCCCGATCATCGAGGCTCGGTTAGCCGCATCATCGGCTGTGGCCGCTCTGCATCATGCATGCGCCGAAGAAAGCCGCCTGTCCCTTCAAATACGGACCGGCCGCTACCCACGGATTTGGCACAGCGGCCCGCCAGCAGGCGGAAACACCGGACTAAATTCCGGGGGGAAAGGCGAAGGCAAGCTAGCTGTCAGCCTCTCCCCTTAATTTATTTTCTCATAAAATTGTTATAGTTAAAAACTTTACAATTCCTTCACATTACGGCCGGCAAAGCATGGATGCTTTTTTGCCCCCGGAACCCGTCGTTAACGGCCTGGCGTAAAAAGCCGCGCTCTTCGCATGGCCGCCCATCGCTGCAAAATGGCGGCCAGGACGGCAAGTGCGGCCATGGCGGCGAATATCACGGCGATGTCACGATAGGTGGCGGCAAAACCGAACCGGGCGATCCACGGCTGGCTTGCCAGCGGCGATATGAAATGCCCGAGAAACATCGAAGCCGTGACGATGCCGGCGATGCGCCCGCGCAGGCGCGGGGGTGCGAGCATGATGGTAGTGGACATGATACCCGGCATCACCACGCCGAGACCAAACCCCACCACCGCAAGCGACGACAGCATGGCGAGCAGCCCCCCGGCCATGGCAAGCAGCGCAAAACCCGTCGCCATCGACACCAGCCCGGCGGCAATGATGGCGGTCACGCTGGCCCTTGCCCGCAATCGCCCGAAATTGAGCGCCGCCAGCGCCCCGGCCAGATTGAAAATGCCGATGGCATATCCGGCAATGCTGCCGGAAAACACACCGAGTTCGCGCAGGAAAAACGGCAGTTGCGAGGGAATGGTGTAAAACAGGGCGTTGACGAGGAATACCGCCAGTGCCAGCACGGCCACCAGCAGCCAGTTGACCGCAAGATCCTGTTCGCCGCCGGCTTTGATACTTTTATTGTTCCTGACCGGCTCCGTCAGAAAAAGCAGGGCCGCCGGCAGAATGAGCAAAGCAACGGCATAGACCGCGAAGGGCGCGCGCCAGTGCAGATCCGCCAGCAAACCACCCGCCACCACAAAAACGACGCCGCCGATCTGGGTGAAGGCCTGCTGCAGGCCGAGATAGCGCTCCCGCGCCGGACCTTCGAAATAATCGCCCACCAATGCCGTCCCGATCGTCATGATCGCGCCGATCGCCAGACCGAGAAAAGCGCGCCCGACGAGCAGGCCGGCAAGACTGCCGGCAAAAAGGCCGGACATGCCGGAAAGGCTGTAGAGCAGGATCGCGCCGAGCAGCAGCCGCTTGCGGCCGAAGCGATCCGCCAGCACACCGGCAACGGGCGCGCAGAAAGCCACGAAAACCGAGGGCAGCGTCAGCACCATGCGGCTCATGATATCCACATGCGGCGTCGACAGGAAAGTCTGCTCGATGGCGGGCAGCGAAGGCGCGACCGTGGTTCCGGCCATGATGGTGAGTGTGGCGACGAACAGTAGCGTCATTTTCAACGCGAGGGATTTTTCGGCCATTTCACGCCTCCTTGTAAGGCGTTGCGGACCGCGCCTGTTTCAGCGCACGCGCCCACCAGCCAAGCTTTTTCATCATCGTCTCCAGCGCGCCTGCCGCCGGCGCGCCGGCGTCGAACTGACCCGCTGCATCGACGCGATCCCAGGGATTGGCGAAGCTGACGACATCGCGGATCGTCACCGCATGCAGTTCCGCAAAGACGGGGCGAAGCTGCTCGGCGGCGCGCAGGCCGCCGGAAATGCCGCCATAGGACACGAAGGCCACCGGCTTGGCGCCCCATTCGTCATATGCGGAATCGATCAGCACCTTCAGCGCGCCGGGGTAACTGCGGTTATATTCCGGTGTGACGACGATGAAGGCATCGGCGCCATCGAGGCTTTGCCGGAGCTGCCGCACCGAGGCGCGCTCGGGCGCGTGGTCCTGCGGCAGATCGAGTTCGCGCGGATCGATGACCGCAAGCTCCAGTCCCGGCAGCGCCTCGAGCCGCTCCAGCAGCCATTTGCCGATGACATCGCAGAAGCGCGGGTTGCGGGCGCTGCCAAATATGATCCGGATGGAAAGTGTATTATCGCTCATGGAACGTCCTTCAACAGTATGTTCCATGTCCTGATAATTCCTCAACTATAGTTGAGGTCAATAGCCGCGCATAAAAAAAGCGGCAGGTTCAAAACCTGCCGCATCCATCTCCGCCAGTGGCACTGGGCGGGCCGCTTCAGGCGGCCGCGCGCCGCAGCGCTGTCGCAACCTTGTGGATATGCGCCGCACCAATGCCGCAGCAGCCGCCGATCATGGTCGCGCCCGCATCCGCCCAGGAGCAGGCAAAACGGGAATAGACATCGTCTGTCAGGTCGGCACGGGTGCCGTGCAGGCCCTCATTGGCGGCGGAATCGCCCTGCTCGCCTTCGAAGGCATTGGCATAAACGCCGATTTCCAGCGATACACCCTTTTCCGCGAAAACGGCGGATGCCGTTTCCACGGCAGCCTTCATCACTTCCGGCTTGCTGCAGTTGAACAGAAGGGCGGCGGCACCCGATTGCGCCGCCCACTCGGCGGCGGCCTTCACCGTTTCACCCGAGCGCAGCATCGGCTCTGCGCCGCCGGTTGCGGTTGCATCGTCGTTAAGCGTGAAGGAAATCCAGAACGGTTTGTCGGTTGCCGCAACGGCCTGACGTACCGCTTCGCCTTCGGCGATCAGGCTCAGCGTCTCGCCGAGCCAGACATCGACATGAGGCGCGAGATTGTCGACCAGCACCTTGAGATAGGCCTGCACCCGACCCGCATCGAAATTCTGCGGCTCATAGGAGCCGAAGATCGGCGGCAGCGAACCCGCCACCAGCACCTTGCGGCCGGAAGCATCAGCCGCTTCGCGCGCCAGCTTGCCCGAGAGGGCGATCAGCGATGCACCGTCCTTCTGAAAACGCTCCTCGCCAATGTGAAACGGCACCAGCGCATAGGAATTGGTGGTGACGACATCGGCGCCGGCCTCGATGAATTCCTGATGCACCTGCCGCACGATATCGGGCGCGTCGATAAGCGCCAGCGCCGACCATTCCGGCTGTTTCAGCTCGGCGCCGAGCCGCTGCAATTCGCGGCTCATGCCGCCATCGAGGATACGGATAGTGCCCATGTTGATACTCCTTGAACGATTTACCGCCGGACCGGCACCTGCCGTTCGACAAGGCCGAAACAGCGGGCGATGATGGCGGTGAGAATGAGATAAAAGACGGTGACGACGATCAGCGGTTCATAGACCAGCAGCGTATCCTGCCGAACCTTGTAAGCCACGGCGTAGAGGTCCATGACCGTCACGGTAAAAGCAAGCGGCGTCGCTTTCAGCTGCATCACCACCTCACCGGCAATGGTCGGCAGCGCGATGCGGATGGCGCGCGGCAGCCAGATGCGGCGAATGAGGGTGAAACGGCCCATGCCGAAAGCCCTGCCGGCCTCCAGCTCGCCTTTCGGCACGGCCAAAAGCGCACCGCGCAGAACTTCCGCCTCATAGGCCGCATAATTCAGCGTGAAGCTGACGGCTGCGAAGAAGAACCCCTCGCGCAGCACCGGCCACATGAAGCTTTGCCGGAGCCCGGGGATCATCGGCAGAAGCGAGCCGACGCCGTAATAAAGCAGCCAGAGCTGGATGAGCAGCGGCGTGCCGCGGAAGAAGGTGCAATAGGCCCGCGCCAGGGTTTTCGTCACCCGCCCGCCGCTCACCTGCGAAAAGGCAAGCCCGATGGCCAGAAGAAACCCGATGCTGACGGAGATGACGAGCAGTGCCACCGTCTGCCATGCACCCGAAAGAAGCAGCGGCCAATATTTCGCGACCCAGGAAAAATCCATGCCGTTCCCTCCTCAGGCCACGGCCGGCTGGCCGCGCCGCACCCGGCGTTCCAGCATCGAAAAGACGAGGTTGGAGACGAGCGTGATCGCGAGATAAAGAAACGCTGCCGCAAGGAAGAACAGGAAATATTGCTTGGTGCTGGCCCCGGCCAGACGTGTCGCCAGCGCCAGTTCCTGATAACCGACGACCGCCACCAGGGCGCTGTCCTTGGTCACGGCAAGCCAGAGATTGCCGAGCCCCGGCAAGGCATTCGGCAACAGCGCCGGCAAAACCACCCGGCGGAACCGTAAGGCGGGCGACATGCCGAAGGCGCGTGCCGCCTCGATCTGCCCGTTTGGAATGGCGAGGATCGCGCCGCGCAGAACCTCGGTCATATAGGCCCCCTGCACGAAACCCAGAACCGCAACGGCGGCAACGAAACCGTTGACCTCCAGCGGCGGCATGCCCGCGAGCAGCAGCAGCCGGTTGAGACCATCCGTCCCGGCATAATAAAGCCCGACGATGAGGATCAGCTCGGGAACGGCGCGGATCGCGGTGGTATAGAGGTTGAGCAGCAGGCCAAGCGGCCTGTTGCCCGAAAGTTTGCCAAGCGCCCCGGCCATGCCGATGGCAAGACCGATCAGATAGGCGCCGGCGGAAATGGCAAGCGTCGACGCCGCACCCTTCAACAGGGTACCGCCCCATCCCGGAGGATAGGGAGACAGCAGTTGCAGCGTGGTTTCAAGGCTTGCCATATGCGTGACCGATCAGATGGAATTACTGCCCGTAAATATTGAAGCTGAAGTACTTCCTGGTGATCTCGTCATATTTGCCGCTGGCGCGCACGGCGGCGATTGCCGCATTCAGCTTGGCCTTGAGTTCGGTGTCTTCCTTGCGCAGGCCGCCCGAAACGCCGAGACCGAGGATTTCCTTGTCGTCGGCGACATCGCCCATGTCGGCGCAGCAATCTTTACCCGCATCGCTCTTCACGAAAGCGTCGAGAACGATGGAATCGCCGAAAACATAATCGATGCGGCCGGCGGCGAGATCCTGAAACGCCTCGTCCAGCGTCTGGTAGGTCTTCTCATCGGCGACACCGGCGAAATATTTCTTGTAATATTCGGACTGGATGGTCGCCACCTGAATGCCGATGGTCTTGCCCTTGACGTCCTCGGCCGTCGCACCCGGCTTTTCGCCCTTGGCGCCGATCAGCTTGCTTGGCGTGTTGTAATATTTATCGGTGAAATCGATGATCTTCTGGCGCTCTTCCGTGTTCGACATGGAGGACCAGATGACGTCGAATTTCTTCGTCTGCAGCGCCGGGATGAGGCCATCCCAGGACAGTTCGACGATCGAGCATTTTTCCTTCATTTCCGCGCAGACGGCGTCCATGAGATCGATTTCCCAACCCTGCCACTTGCCGCTGGCATCCTTGGCGAAAAAGGGCGGATAGGCCTCGTTCATGATGCCGAAGCGCACGTCGGCGCTGGCCGTGAAGGCGGAAAACGCAAATGCCGTTCCGGCAAGCAGCGTGGCGAAGAATTTCATTCAAGTCTCTCCTGTTAAAACGAACTGTCAGGCAAATAGGTCAATGGGCGAGCGCGCCGGTGAATTCACGGCAGCGCTCGCTCAAGGGGTTTCCGAACACCTGCGCCGGCGGCCCCGCCTCCTCCACCCGGCCCTGATGCAGAAACACGACCTGCGAGGACACATCGCGCGCAAAGCGCATTTCGTGGGTGACAAGCAGCATGGTGCGGCCTTCCTCGGCCAGATCGCGGATGACCTTCAGAACCTCGCCCACCAGCTCGGGATCGAGCGCCGAAGTGGGTTCGTCGAACAGCATCACAGCCGGCTCCATGCAGAGCGCGCGTGCGATCGCAGCGCGCTGCTGCTGCCCGCCGGAAAGGAATGCCGGATAGGCGTTTTTCTTGTCATAAAGCCCGACCTTGTTCAGCAGGGCTTCGGCCTTCTCGACCGCCTCCTGCCGTCTGACGCCGAGAACGTGAACGGGCGCCTCGATGACGTTTTCGAGAACCGTGCGATGGGCCCAGAGATTGAAATTCTGGAACACCATGCCGAGGCCGGTGCGCAGTTTTTCCACCTGTCGCCAGCTTTTCGGCACCGCCTTGCCGTCCCGGCCGGTTTTCGTGGCGATTTCCTCGCCATTGACGATGACGCGGCCGCGATCCGGCGTTTCGAGAAAATTCATGCAGCGCAGAAAGGTGCTTTTGCCGGAGCCGGAAGACCCGATGATCGAGATGACATCGCCCTTGTGGGCCCGCAGCGAAACGCCCTTCAAAACTTCATGCGTGCCGAAGCTCTTGTGGATGTCATCCGCCTCGAGCGCGCAGGCGCCTGTATCTGCCATCGATTGACCTTGCCGATCCGTTTTTTGAGTGCCGCCACGCCAATAGCCGGGGTTTCGCGGTGCGACGTGCACAATAACAAAGACTTGAGCCGCGCATGTTTAGCGAAAATAGCCGCAGACGCGCGCAACAATCGGCTCTTTTACATATTTGCAACGAAAAATCATTTCAAAATATCAGCTGGAGCGAACGACAGGGGAAGCCTGTCCCCGCAGCGGTGCTGGGGCAATGCCCGCTCCACCGCCGGCTCTCGCCGGTTCCCCCTCCGCCTCGTCTTCCACGAGGCTGGCATTGGCCTGCAGATGCAGACCCATCACGGCGACGATTAGGAAGAACCAGACGAAGCCCGTACTGAGGAAAAACAGCGTTTCCAGAAAGCCGTAGAGCAGCACGTAAAGCCATACGCCGACATAAAGCCGCGTCAGCGGACTGTTGCGCGTGGCGTCATTCATTTTGCCGATGTACTGCAGTGGCAGGAGATAGATCCACACCATCACCAGCACCAGACCCGGCACGCCGCCCGCCAGCAGAAGGTCGAAATAACCATTATGCGAATCCGGTGCGGTCGTCGCCCAGGTATTGTTTTCGGTGAAACTCGACATCAGGGCATCGCTGCGCCAGAAGGCCTGATAGCCGTATCCCAGAAGCGGGCTCTGGCGGATGTAATCGATGGCGACGGTCCAGATATCCCGTCTGCCGGTAAAGCTGGCATCGAGCCCCAGCTTCGTCAGCATCTGCGAAAAGACGGGATCGACCGTGGTGCCGACGGTCACGAGCGCGAAAACCGCCAGAAACAGGGTCACGACCGCATAGCGCCAGCGGGGCCAGCGCAGGATGAACCAGCCTGTGGCAATGATGATCGGCATCAGGCCGAGCGCGGTCTTGCCGCCCGACTTGACGAGAAAGACCAGCGACAGCACCAGCACCGACAGCCCACCGATGAAGGACCAGCGCTTGCAGAGATAAATGCCGACGATGATCAGCACCGCCATGACCGAGGCGGCTTCGTTTTTATGGCGGAAAACCCCGCGCCAGTCTCCCGCCAGAAGCGGCTCCAGCGCATCGCTGGCCTGATGGATCGAGCGCGAGGGCAAGACGATGATCCCGAAATAACACAGGAACAGGATGAACATGGCGCATATGGCAAGCAAGGTCGTGAAATGCCGTTCCGTGCGCGGCAATTGCAGGAAACCGCCGGCAAGCACGCAGATAATCGCGCACATGACCAACCGCCTCAGCGAAAACAGCGGCGCTTCGCCCGCCAGCGACGTCAGCACAAACCAGCCGAAAATCGCCGCCATCAGCAGGCGCGGCATGAAGAGGATGGAAAACGACCGTTCCTTCGCCATGAAGGCGAGGAAACTGAAAAACAGGATGATCGCGGTCAACTGGTTGAGCAGGTTGGACCCGGCCGCCATGGCGGAGCCCTGATAGGTCGATGAGAGCGAGATATAGGGTGAAAAGCCGACCGTGAAAAACAGGAACGTCACGTAAAACAACGCGTCCCGCCAGTAGCCCCGGCCCTGTTCGCCATGCGCTGCATCCATAAGGGGTTTTTCTCTCCCTCTTTCCTGAAGCCGCCCGCATTGAAACTCGTGCTTCGCATATTCGATAATACGAATATCCCGCGCAAATCCTATTTTTTAGTTATTCGCGATGCACGGGGAAATAGCACCACGATTGTGCGCTTTTCCTCAGGAGGTCGGAAGCTGGAGACGAAGGACAAAGCAGCCGCTTTTAGAGGCTAAGCTTCAAAACCCCAAAAAAGCGTCCATAAAAAATGCTCCCAATTTCATCCATCGGTTGCTTACTTAAGTATATTTTGTTAACCTCAAATAATGCAGAAAAATTCAATTAAATAACTGATATAAAACAGATTTATCTTTTTTTGGACATTTCATTCCCGACCGAAATGCGGGTTTTATATCTATATTAAGACATTCAAATATACGCTGCCTATGGTTGATTTCGTCAATACGCAAAAAGGTGGGGGCCGACGGTGGACGTTCCGATACACACCCATATGGACGATGGCGACAGCGGTCAGTTGACACAACGCCCGGTTCAAATCGGTGTGTCCGGCATCCGCCCCATGCGCAGGGAAGACGTCCCGGCGGTCGAAGCCGTGCTCAACAGCGCTTTCAAGAAGACCGGGCAGGAACGGAACTTCGATTTCCGCGCCTATATCGAAAAACTGTTTTTCGGCAGCCCCGCTTTCAGTCCGGAAAACGGCAGCGTTGTCTACGATGCCGGGGAAAACGGGGTCACCAGCGTCATTCTCGCCGTGCCCATGCGCTTCGTCGCGAATGGAAAAACCATTACCGCAAGGCTGCTCTGCGCCTTCGCATCGGACGGAAAACGTGGCGCGCTCGGGGCCGCGCGGCTGTCCCGGGGCATGCGGGCCTCGAAACACGACATGTTGTTCTCGGACACGGCATCACCCGTCAGCGCCGATCACTGGGTGGCGACCGGCGGCAACATGTTGCCGATTGAAAGCCTGCAATGGCACAAGGCGCTCAAGCCCTTCTGCACCATCGCTTTGCGCATGCCGCGCCGTTCGAAACTGGCCAAAACCACGCTTGCCCTGACCACGCTCGGATTTGTGGATGGGCTCCTGCGGCGATGGAAAAAGGGTCTGAGACCGCAGGAGGTCGCCGGCGCCGTGGTGAGACCGGTGGACTACGAAACCTTCCGCCGCAGGGCGCTCGCGATGATCGAGCGTTTTTCCATCCGTCCGGAATGGTCCCATGAGGAGTTCCACTGGCTGACAGAGATGAGCCGGGCCAATGAAAGCCTCGGCGACCTGAAAGGCCTGACGATCGAGAATGCCGAAGGCCATGTCATGGGTGCCGCGCTGTTTTTCGGCCAGCGGGGAAAAACGGCCTATGTGCTCAATCTCGTCTGCGATGCCGGTTGTGAAAACGATGTCCTCAACACCCTGTTCCGCCATTTCGATGACGAGAACTATGCCCATGTCACCGGCATGGCGCAGCCCTTTCTCATCAACGCGCTTTACCGCCAGAACCACATGAGCTTCCGCCACGACGGTTATTTCTGCATGGCGACACGGGATGACGCCCTGCGGGTAAAAGCGCTGGCCGGCGACATCTATATTGGCGGGCTGTGCTCGGAAAGCTGGAGCAAGCTCATCACCGACTATTGAGTCCCCCGCCCGGCCTCACGACGGAAGACGGACGAAAACCCTCAAGCCTTGCTGAACCGCCCGACATTGGCCGAGATGAGATGGCGCAACGCTTTCGCATAGCGTTTGGAGCGCGTCTTGGCCGCCAATGCGCTGGTCCAGTCCACCATCGATCCGTTGATATCGAAATCACCGAGCTGGCCTTCGGGAATATCGCCCTTTTCGATGCGCTCGACGATGGAGGCGAGCGCCGCATAAAATTCCGGCGAGCGATAGGGCGGATGCAGAGAATACATGCCCTTGCCCGTGCCGAGAAAATCGAGGCGATAGACACCGGTGCGCATCATGTTCGTGCTCAGCACCTCCTCGGCGGGCATCGACACCGGTTGCTGGTTATAGGCGTAGGAGCGGATGCGCCGTTTGACATCGGGCCTCAGCAATTCCAGCGAGCCGATGCGTTTTGCAAAACGGTCCATGTCGATCATGAAAAGCCGGGTGGACACGGTGGCGAAACGCCAGGTGGGAATACGCGACGGCAGCTTGCGCGGCGCAGGAATATTCTTCACGCCGGGCATGCCGACATGGCGGGAAATATCGAGATCGCCACGCACCGTCGGCGGTCCCGAAAAGGGCGTGATGCACAGCGCATCCGGATTGGCCTTCTGCAACGCAACCGCCTCGCCGAACCAGCTCTGGCTGCCGCCGCCAAACATCATGTCGCTGTCCATGTGCAGCACATAACGGGCATTGGCGCGTTTCAGCCCGTAGAAATAGACATGGAAAGGCCCGCCATCGAAAGCCTTGGCCGGATAGGATATCGGCGAGCGGGGAAAGAAGGTCTGCGTCACCGCGCCGCGCGCCGCATCGCTGTAATCGACGATATCCACATGCAGATGCGGATAATTGGTCTGCATTTCCTCCAGCATGTCGAAGAGACGCTGGCGCGCCGCGTCAAAACCATTGCCCTTGTATCGGCCGGCACCGACTTGGCCCGTATCGACAGTCAGGAGAATACGGTCCACCTGCCCGCCCCAGACCCTGAGCTGATGCGGCAGGGTAAGGGCCGCATGCGGGGCATCGAAGGGGTGCAGGTTGATTTGCAACGCCTTCTGCACGGGAGGAAGCGGCATTTCAGCATTCATAGTCATGCACCACGGTTCCGGAATTCATTGATGACGGCCATCATGGGTTTTTCGTTGAAACTCCAGTCGAGCGGCAGCGGCCGGTTGGCCGTGCCGTCGCGGCGCGGATAGGCCCAGCGGATCCAGCTATATTGATCCGAAATGCCCCATGTGGTGATGGAGGAAAGCGAACCGCCCGCCGAAGCCGCTTCCAGAAACTCGCGGACCTGGCCATTGATCAGCATATCGCGTTCGGCCTCCGGTGCGGGCAGCGTCTGGTCCATCACATCGAGTTCCGTCACCAGAACCGCAAGACCGTAACCGCGCATTTCCGTCGTGAAGGCGGCAAGTTCGTCCTTGGCGATGGGCCAGCCGCCGCGCAGATGCCCCTGCAGCCCGACGGCGTTGATCGGCGCACCCTTTTCGAGCAGTTCGAGGATGAGATTGCGGAAGGCCGCACGCTTGGCCGGCGATTTCTCGGCGGCAAATTCCACATCATATTCGTTGAGCACGAGCTGCGCCTTCGGATCGACCGCATGGGCAATGTCGAAAGCCTTCTTGATGGCGTCAGGCCCGGCGCCATAATACCAGGCATCGCGCCGCGCACGCACATTGGCAGGCACGTCGGGGATCGGTTCGTTGACCACGTCCCAGCTGTGGATCACGTCCTTATAACGTTCCATCACCGTGACGATATGGGTCTCCATCAGCTTCTCGACCTTCGCGCCGCCAACACTGGCAAGCCACGGCGCGTTGGAGGCATACCAGACCAGCGGATGGCCATGCATGGAAAGCTTGTGCTGGCGCGCGAAGTTGGCGAGTGCGTCCGCAGCGGCGAAATCGAACACATCTGCCGAAGGCCGCATCACCTCCCATTTCATTTCGGTGACGGGGGTGATGCGCGAGCAATATTTCACCACCGCATCGCCGATGCGGCTATCGGCGGTAAGATCAGGCAGGTAGACGGCGGCGCCATAAGGGGCGGTTTTGATCGCCGCTTTTTTCTGCGCGGCAAAGGCCGGGCCGGCCACGGCATGCAACAGGCCAGCGCTTGCCGCACCGCCCAGAAAATTCCGCCGCCCGATCCGCATCAACCCGCCTCCGCAACCCCGGCGCGCCGGCATCCGAAAGGACGCACCGCGCGCTCATTCTCAAAACATAACATTCCAATCATGCCAAAAGGATATTAAAGATTTGCAAGGTTAACCGACGCTATACCACGTCATAATTGGTGAGGCCCGCTTAATGCGGTAGTAACTTCACTGTGAGAATGCTTGGCCCGCCCCTCATGGAGTTGAAAAGCTTGGTCTCCGTTTCGATTGTCATTCCCGTTCGCAATGGCGAGCGTTACATCGTGGAAGCGATCGAAAGCGTGTTGCTGCAGGGTGAGACCATCCGCGAAGTGCTTGTCGTCGATGACGGCTCCACCGACGCCACCGCGCAAAGGGTGGAAGGGTTTTCCGATCCGCGCGTCAAATTGCTGGCCCGGCCGCAGGGAAGGCAGGGCGTTTCGGCCGTTCGCAATTTCGGCCTGTCGCAGGCCCGCGGCGAATGGACGATGTTTCTCGATGCCGATGACCGCCTGAAACCGGGCGCCATCGCGGCTTTGTGCGCCGGCATCTCCGGCCCTGATGTCGTCGCCGTCTACGGCGATTATGAGCGCATCGACGAAAACGGCACAAAGATCGGCCGGCGCAACCTCATCCGCCGCCGGGAAAAGCCTGACGGTTTCATTCTCCAGCCACTGCTGGGCGGCAACTTCATCGTCAATGGCGGCATCATGCTGGTCAGAACCCGCATCTTTCAGGATTTCGGCGGTTTCGACGAGACCTTGCGTTATGCGGAAGACTGGTATGGCTGGTGCCGACTGGCCGCCGCCGGCCGTTTTGTCTATCTGCCCGGCTGCCATGTGCTCGACTACCGCGTGCACAGAACGAGCGTGATGATGAACAGGCTCTTGACCTTTCGCGACTGCGAACCGGCCATCGAAGCCGTGTTTTCCGATCCCGCCATCGTCGCCGCCATTTCCCCGCAGGAACTGCGGCGGCTTCGCCACCGGTCCGAAAACCACATGAATGCCTATACCGTCGCGCAGGCCTTCCGCGCCCGCCGTTACCGCGAAGCATTCTCGGCGCTTGCCGATACCATCCTCAACCGCCCGCGCCAGAGCCTCAGGGCCGTGGTCTTTTCCGCCGCCGCACTGGCCGGAATTTAGGAGTTTCCATGCCCGAGATCCTGCCGGAAGCGGTGGTGTGCATTCCCAGTTTCCGCCGGCCGGAAGGCCTGAAAAAGACGCTTGCATCGCTCGCAGCCCAGAAGGTCGATTTTTCCTTCGCCGTCGTCGTGGTCGATAATGATGGCGCAGGCCAGCAGGGCCTTGCCGTCGCGCGCGCCTTTTTTGCCGAAAGCGGCATGGCGGGTCAGGCACTGGTGGAACCGACCCAGGGCAATTGTTACGCCATCAACACGGCCTTCCGCACCGCACGGCAGAATTATCCCTCGGCTGAGTGGTTCCTGATGATCGATGACGACGAGGCCGCCTCCCCGGCCTGGCTTGCGGAAATGGTCTCGGCGGCAAAATCCTTCGGCGTCGATATCGTCGGCGGACCGGTCAACCGCGAATTCGACGCACCGGCTTCCAAGGCGGTTTTATCCCATCCGCTGTTCGGCTCCATCGAAGCACCGACCGGCCCGGTCGAGCAAATCCACGGATCGGGCAATTGCCTGATCGCGCGGCGGGTGTTCGAAACGCTACCGAAGCCGGAATTCGACGTGCAGTTCAACTTCCTCGGCGGCGGCGACATGGATTTCTTCACCCGCTGCCGCAAGGCCGGCTTTAAGTTTGCCTGGAATGCGCGCGCCGTCATCATCGAATATGTGCCGGAAAGCCGCATGGCGCCGCGCTGGATCATGGAGCGCTCGCTCCGCACCGGCATCATCAATTACAGCATCGACCGCGCCCGCCGCCCCGGCCTGAAAGGCGGGCTGCTTCTCGCCGCCAAAAATGCCGTCAGCCTGTGCCTGTCTCTGGTGCGCGCCGTTTCCGCCGGGCTGAAAACCGGCACATTCCTGCCCGCAACACATCCGCCGCTGATGTCCATCGGCCGTGTGATGGCAAGCCTCGGAATAACGCTCACGCCCTATAAGGCTCCGGCGAAGAAGAGTTGACCCACAATCGTTCCCGCCACGGGGTTAGCTGAGGGTCTTTTCCCGGCCAAACGACAGCGGGTTCATGCGCCGTTTCTGCAAACCGAGCGATGAAAAGGCCGTCGCAAGAACGAGGAGCGGCACCAGCACCGGCCAGAAGAAACAAAGGACAATGCCGGTCACCCGGTAAAAATCCCAGCTCTTGTCGCGGCGTGCACCTTCGATATAGGTCATGGCGAGAGAGGCGGCGGTGCCAATTCCATATATGAAAAGAGAAATGGACGTAATCACCATGGGTGTCCCCAAAATATCTCTGATTCGAATAAATTTCTAATATTGGGACAGTGTAGCGCGCTCCTTCGCAGTTGCAACGAATTTCCGCAGCAAAGCCCGTTTCCTCAATAAGTTAGGGAAAACTGATGTAAGTGATGCAATGCGATATGCCTGCTGCGGAAGAGGCTCGCCGCAGCTTTAACCGCCCTGACCCGGCGCCCCGAAGCGATGTTTCAGCAGCGAATATATGGCGATCGGATTGGTCAGCAGGTACCGTTTTCCAAGACGCTTCGGCTCGAGCATCGCCCGGTAGAGCCATTCCAGCCCCATATCCTGCATCCATTGCGGCGCCCGGCTGTTCTTGCCGGCGAGGAAATCGAAAAGGCCGCCGCAGGTCTTGATCACGGCAACACCGGAAAGCCTGTCCAGATTGCGCGAGACGAAACGCTGCTCCAGCGGTATGCCGAAGCCGACCCAGAGAATATCCGTTTTCGACGCGGCGATATCGGCGAGGATCGCTTCCTCCTCGGCCCGGCTGAAATAACCGTTGCGCCGCCCCGAAAATACGAGACGCGGATAGAGCGTCTGCATTTCTTCCACAGCCGCGCGGTTCACCTCTTCCGAACCGCCGAGGAAATAAAACCGGCTGCCCGTTTCTTCGGCGCGCCTGGCGACCGCGTGCACGAGGTCGGTCGTTGCGACCCGTTCCCTCAGCGCCTGCCGGCAGAACTTGCGGGAGAAAATCACCAGCGACATGCCATCGGCGTGAATCTGGTCCGCCTGCCGCAGCATGGCGTCGAATTCCCGGTCGTGATGGCAGAGCGCAATGACCTGGCCGTTCGCCGAGGTCGAATAAAACGGTCTTGCACCGGCCACGCGCTCGCTCGTCGCGCGCAGAATGAAATCCTGCGCCGTTTCATCGATGGTCGCGTCAGTGATGGGCAACGCCGCAAGGGGAATGACCGGCCAGACCTGGCCTGGCGCTCCCACATCCGGCATCTCTCTCCCTGTCATGATCTGTCCGGTGTCCAAGATAGGCATCGTTTCATTGTTATGTTCACGCTTATGCATAGGGTATAAGGCTTCAGACACTACGAAGAACTATCATTAATATTTTTATAAATCCCGGTATGTCGCGGGCATTTTACACGCCTGAAGGTTGTGCGCCACTCCTGTCGCCTATTCCGGTTTTCCCGCCGGTGGGGTAAGGGACCACGACATCAAACCACGGAAAGGTCTTCGCCATGGAAACAATCTCGATCGACAATCGCGGCGATTTCGGCCTCTGGGCGATAGAACGGGCAAAGGAAATCGTCGCCAACGAAGCCTCCGATCTGGCCATTTCGGTGCGCGACGGCGACGAGGCCGGCATTCGCGATGCGGGCAATGCGCTGGGCGCCGCCATCGCCGCCGCCCTGCTCGAGGTTTATGACGGCCTTATCTCGGAAGAATAAGCCGGCAGGCAGACGCTCCCGGATCAGGCATAACGCGCCGCTGCTTGCGCGTGATCGTCCCGCCGCAGATACCCCCAGAGGCCGAGCGCCACGGCAATCGCCAGACCGAGGAACAGGCCGCCCATGCCGCCGGCAATCAGGAAGGTCAGCTTGCCCGGCGGCCAGCTTCGGGAATTGGGCGCTACCGGCTGCGAAATCACCCGCACATTGGTGGAATCGATCGATTGCTGTTCGGCAAGCTGGCGCGAGCGGGTGAGGTAAGTCTCATAGATCGCCGCCGCCGAGCGGGCGTCGCGATCGAGATCGCGCAGCCGCACCTGCGCCTCATTATCGGTAAAGACATTGGCCCGCTCCGCCACGGCCTTCAATCTGAGCGCATCGAGCGAGGAACGCGCTTCGGCGACATTGATCTTGGCCGCCTGCAGGATGCGCCGCGCCTCATCCGCCATGCCGCGTTCCAGCATCGCCCGCTCCGCGCCGGCGGTTGCGAGACGCGGATGACGGGCGCCATAGGTCAGCGTCATCGCGCCGATCTGCTGCTGCAGCGTGCTGTATTGGGCGCGAATGGTGTTCATCGTCTGGCTGTCGAAGATGGCGTCGCTTTGTGTGCGGTTCTGGGCAATCGCCGCCTCCATCTGCTTCAGGCGGGATTCCTCCTGAATGAGGCGCTGCTGGGTGGCAAGCACCTGCGCATTCAATTCGCCGGAGGCGAGATTGCTGACGAGCTGGCCATTATTTTCCTGCAGCCCGTTCTCGCGGCGGAAATCGGCCACGCGCTTTTCGGCGGCGGTGACATTCTCGCGCATTTCCTCGAGCCGCTTCTTGAGATCGTCGACGACACGCTGGCTGCTGTCGGAGTTTGTCTGGAACAGCTCGCTTTCGAAGGCCTTCACAATGGCCTTTGACACCGTCACGGATTTTTCCGCGTCATTGGTCCAGACAGAAAGCGTGACCACGAAGGAGCGCGGATCGCGTTCCGCCGCCACCCGGTCGCCGAGCGAACGAAGCGCGCCGACGCGGTTGTCATCATCATCAGGTTTCGATGAGAACATCGCCTTCAGCCGGGCAAGCGGCGGCGGGCTGATGAATTCGGGGTCCTGATCGAGCTTCAACTCGTCCACCACCCGCGCCAGCACGTTGCGCGAGGTGATGGTGCGCAGCTTGCTTTCCACCTCGAGGATCTGCGTGTCCCGCTGCTGGTTGGGCGAAAACACCCCGTCATTGACGACATTCAGGTTGGAGGGATTAACGACGATATCCGTATAGGCCTTGTAGCGCGGCGGCGTCATATAGGCGTAGGTGAGTGCGCCGGCGACGCAGAGAATAATCGCCAGCACGATCCAGACGATGCCCCGGCGAAGCCAGAGGATGACGTCATCCACACCGATCCTGTCGATATATTTCAGGCCCGGCAGCGCTGCCGCGAGACTGCCGCTTGGCGAGGTCGCCTTCACCGGCGTCTCGGCCGCAGCCGGCTCGGCGGCGGCCGCCGCCGGTTTGGGCTCAAGATGCTCCTTCAGCACCGTGCGCTCGAAAACCTCGTCCTCATCCACCAGATCGTCCAGCAGGGAACCATGGGTTCTCGCGGCAGGCGCCGTTTTTTCATCGAGCGGACGTGCCTGCTTATGTCCCGCCTTTTGAAGCCTGTACATCAGCCAATCCAACTCGAACGAACCACAAAAAGGCCGGCAACAGAGGATTCCCATCGTCGCCAGAGCCGCTATCGACGGACAAGTTTAAATATGACGGGTGAATTTTAGGTTACCCGCATTCGTTCCCGCCATCATCGCCTATTCGCGGCCACGTTGAAAGGGATGATTGACTTGAATGGATCGATACGGTTCTTTCAACCGTTATATTTTTACATTATCCATTTGCCCCTCAAAGATTTTATCGAAACGGAGTTTGCAATGAGCCTGAAATTCGGAACGAGCGGTCTTCGCGGCCTCTCCGTCGATCTGAAAGGAAAAGCCTCCGCCGTCTATGCCACGGCATTTGCAAGGCACCTTCTCACATCGGGCCAGGCAAAGGCGGGCGATCCCATTCTCGTCGGCCGCGATTTTCGCGATTCGAGCCCGGATGTTTCCGCCACCTGCATCGCCGCGCTGAAAAAAGCCGGCCTGACCCCGTTCGATTGCGGCACGGTGCCGACGCCGGCGCTGGCGCTTTACGGCCTGTCGCTGAAGGCGGGCGCACTGATGATCACCGGCTCGCATATCCCGGCCGACCGCAACGGCATCAAGTTCTACCGCCCGGATGGCGAAATCGACAAGCAGGACGAGACGGCGATCGCAGCCCTTGCGGCCGAAATCGAGGCGGAAGGCATCAGCGACGAGGCGGCGACGGCCGAAGACCATTCCGCCACCGCAGCCGAACTTTTCTACGAGCGCAACATCGCGCTGCTGCCGGAAAAGGCGCTCTCCGGCCTCAAGATCGGCGTTTACCAGCACAGCACCGTGGCGCGCGATCTCTTTGTCGATGTTCTCGCCCATTATGGTGCGGAGGTCGTTCCGCTCGGCCGCTCCGAAACCTTCATCCCCGTCGATACCGAGGCGGTCTCGCCGGAAACGCTGGCCCTTCTCAAGAAATGGTCGCCGGAGCACGGTCTCGACGCCATCGTTTCCGCCGATGGCGACGGCGACCGTCCCCTGCTGACCGATGAAAACGGCGTGCCGCTGCGCGGCGACCTCATCGGCCTCATCACCGCCAATTTCCTTGGCGCCGGCGTGGTCGTCACCCCCGTCACCTCCAATTCCGGCATCGAGGGGAGCGGCTCCTTCGACGTCATCCGCACCAAAGTCGGCTCGCCCTTCGTCATCGCGGGCATGGCTGAGGCGCTCGCCGCCGGCAAGAACGGCGTCATGGGCTTCGAGGCCAATGGCGGCCTGCTGACGGCCTCCGCCTTCACCTTGAACGGCAGGGCGCTTTCGCCGCTGCCGACGCGTGACAGCTTCCTGCCCATCCTCGCCGTACTGCTTCTTTCGGCAGAACAGAAAAAGCCGCTGTCGCAGATCGCCGCCGCCTATAACCTGCCGGTCGCCGCCGCCGACCGCCTGGAAAATTTCGCGCAGGAAAAAAGCGCCGCCCTGATGACGCATCTGCGCGCCTCGCGGAACAATCTCGACGCCTTCCTCGCACCGGTCGGCACCGTGAAGGCGCTGAGCGACATCGACGGCCTGCGCGTGGCGCTGACCGACGGCAGCACCATCCATTTCCGCCCTTCCGGCAATGCTCCCGAAATGCGCTGCTACGTCGAAGCGGCCAATCAGGATGAGGCCGAAACGCTTTTGAACAAGGGGCTCGATCTCATCCGTAATTTCGGGTGAGAGTGGATGCCGCATACGCGATGGTGTAAGCTGCGCGCATGAGAAGAATGGACGCAATCAGGAAACTCAAGCGACACGCCCATGCAGTGAAAAGCATGGGCGTGACGTCGCTTTATCTTTTTGGTTCGACGGCCCGCGATGAGGCCTTTGCCTCAAGCGATTTGGACATCTTCATCGACTATGATCCGAGCCGCCGTTTCTCGTTGCTCGATCTCGTCGGTATCAAGCAGTTTCTGGAAGAAGAATTGGCCGTGGAAGTCGACGTGACGACACGCAACAGCCTGCACCCGTTGCTCCGGAATGACATCGAGCAATCCGCCGTACGGATATTTTGATGACCAGACGCAGGGTCGGGCCGGTTCCGACTTTATCTGGTTGTGAGTCTATAATGTCGCCAATGATTTCGCATTGAGTACCTCAACATCGCCTCTTCCGTCATTCCGGCCTTGCGCCGGAATCCAGCCGACGCACGTCTGTGCGGCGAGAGAGTCTTTTCAGCCCAAAGACTTGGGCTGGCTGGATTCCGGCACAAGGCCGGAATGACGGAAAATCGAAACGCGAAATCTCGTGTCGCAAATGTCGCACCCCGCCATTGCCCTGTTGCTCTTCCCGCTTCGCAGAGCGATAAGGACCGCAGGGTCGAAGGAGGCGGACGATGAGCGGCGAGACCATTACCCTTTATGAAGCGATCGGTGGCGATGCGACCGTCAGGGCGCTGACCCGGCGCTTCTACGAATTGATGGATACCCTGCCGGAGGCAGCGCGCTGCCGCGCCATCCATCCCGCCGATCTTTCCGGCAGCGAGGCGAAGTTTTACGATTATCTGACGGGATATCTTGGCGGACCGCCCGTTTATGTCGAGAAACACGGCCATCCGATGTTGCGGCGGCGCCATTTCGTCGCCCCCATCGGCCCCGCCGAGCGGGATGAATGGCTGCTCTGCTTCCGCCGCGCCATGGACGAGACGATCGAGAACGTGAAGCTGCGCGACATCATCTGGGCGCCGGTGGAACGGCTCGCCTTTCACATGCAGAACCAGGAGGCGGATAGCCAATGACCATGCAGAGCGCGACCATCGCAAGCCTGCCCCCTGCAAGATTGCGGGCCTTCATTCTGTTGCTGGGCGGCCTTTTGGGCGCTGCCGGCGTCATGCTTGCCGCCGCCGCCACCCATACCGGCGAAACCTATATGCTCGGCAATGCCTCGGCCATGGCGCTGGCGCATGCGCCGGTGCTGGTGGCGCTGCATATCGGCGCGGATCGCATCAGAACCGCCATTCCGGCGGGCCTGATCCTCGGCCTCGGCACCGCGGTCTTTGTCGGCGATCTCGTCACCAGGCATTTTTCCGGCCACAGCCTGTTTCCCTATGCTGCGCCCACCGGCGGCCTCGGCATGATCGTCGGATGGCTGGTGCTGTGCGCGGGAGCGTTCCTGAAGCCGAAAGTTTGATTTTTTAGACAACCCGCGTTTTGACGCATATTGCGTGCGGCGCTTACCTCGCACTCGGCGTCATCCTCGCCCCTGAGGCGAGGATCCATGGACCACGGAAATTGTGAACCCTCCGGGCAAGCCCGAGGATGACGACGGAGAGGCTTCAGCCCCTGCGCCGCGTCCAGCGAAACGACAGGATATTGCGGCCCTCTTCGGCCGCCGCGCCAATCTCGAAGGACGGCGTTTCACCCGGCTGGCGGGTGCGCAGATAGGGAAAGGTCACGACATTGCCGCCGCTTCTGGCAAGGCGGTTGCGCCTTTCGCGTTCACCGATGATTTCATAGATGTCCGTCAGCGCCGGATCGGCAGCCTGCTCGGCCATCTTGTGCAGTTCCACGCGGCAGGCCTCTGCCATCGCTGGATTTTCATCATGGAAATTATTGCGCTCGTCGCTCATCGCTGGAGGTCCGTTCATTCATCGTCTGCAGCGCCCGCTCCAGACTGGATTTGCTGCCATTGCGCAGCGGAATGAACGTCTTGCCGAATTTCTTGCAACCCGACTTCACCCGCAGACACGCATCGTGGCTGATACAGTCGATCGGGCAGAAAACGCAGTCGACGGAAGGAAGCACGGTATCGATGCGGGAGACGGCTTCACGCAGGCCGCCATCGTGATGAATGAGCTCCGCGCCGAAATTGCTGGCGATCTGGCGAAGATGCGCAACCTGACAGTCACGGCCGCCGACATAAAGAAAGCTTTTCGGACCGGAAAGCTGCTGTTCGGCCACATCCCGCTCGGTCTGGGGAGCGCCCTTGCCCTGCTTGCCGCCACGTTCGGCCTTCTTCTTTTCCTTGCGCGCCATTCCCTCACCTGCCGGTTGATTTTTCAATGCCCCGGACGTTCGGGATGCCGGCACCATAATAAAGATGAGTTTTGGAGTAAAGTATAAAGGTGATAATTTTCCTCATGTTTTGACATAAAGAATCGATCACATATTCGCGAGAACGGCCCCGTTCAGCCGTTTATCCGCAATCCGCCCATGAAAAGCTGCTCCAGATGCCGGGCCGCATCCTCAAAACGGCCCTCGCCGCCATTCTTCTCACCCAAGACCGCCCGCACCTGCACATCGAAATCCGCATAATGCTGGGTGGTCGACCAGATCGAAAAAATCAGGTGATAGGGATCGCATTTTGCCATCCGCCCGGCCTTCACCCAGGCACGGATCACCTCGGCCTTTTCATCCACCAGTTGTTTCAGCGGCCCTTTCAGCTCATCTTCGATATGCGGCGCGCCCTGCAGGATTTCATTGGCGAAGAGCCGGCTCTCACGCGGAAAATCGCGCGACATCTCCAGCTTGCGGCGAATATAGGAGCGGATTTCGCTTTCGGGATTGCCCTCCGCGTCGAAAGCGCGCAACGGGTCGAGCCATGTGTCCAGCACCCGCTCGATCAGCGCGCGATGCATCGCCTCCTTGGTGCGGAAATAATAAAGCACGTTCGGTTTCGACATGCCGGCGGCCTCGGCAATCTGGTCGATGGTGGAACCGCGAAACCCGTTTGTGGAAAAAACACTGAGCGCAGCTTCAAGAATCGCTTCCTGCTTTTCTTCCTGAATGCGGGTCCGCTTCTGTGTTTTCGCTGCGCGCGGTATGGCCATTCTCAGCTCTCTGTTTCTTTTCAATGCAATTGCCGCTACAGTATGCTTAAAAAATAATCGACGCGTACAGTTTAGGCAAAATTAGTGCGATTCGTCACGAAATTCCCTTGCTGACATCGCTGCGAATTTGCAATGTTTACCAGCCGGTCAATTTATCCCCCATCGCCATCTTTAGGCAATGGCTGTTATCTTAACCGGCAAAAAAGGGAACGGCACAAGCTTTGCATCGATAAAAACAAAACAGGTGAGGACGACACTGCATGACGGCGGGTAAGAACTTGACGGTCAATGGCGACCGTCTGTGGGATAGTCTGATGGATATGGCGAAGATTGGCCCCGGCATTGCCGGCGGCAATAATCGCCGCACGCTGACGGATGAGGATGCGGAAGGCCGAAGCCTGTTCCAGCGCTGGTGCGAGGCGGCGGGTCTGACAATGGGCGTCGACCGCATGGGCACCATGTTCGCCACCCGCCCCGGCGAGGACCCGGATGCGCTTCCCGTTTATATCGGCAGCCATCTCGACACCCAGCCGACCGGCGGCAAGTTCGATGGCGTGCTTGGCGTGCTGGCCGGGCTGGAAGTGGTCCGCAGCCTTGATGACTTGAACATAAAAACCAAACACCCGATCACCGTCACCAACTGGTCGAATGAAGAAGGCGCGCGCTTTGCCCCGGCCATGCTGGCCTCCGGCGTCTTCGCCGGCATTCACGATCTCGATTACGCCTATGGCCGCACCGATACCGACGGCAAGACCTATGGCGAAGAACTGAAACGCATCGGCTGGCTGGGCGAGGAAGAGGTGGGCGCGCGCAAAATGCACGCCTATTTCGAATATCACATCGAACAGGGGCCGATTCTGGAGGCGGAAGGCAAACAGATCGGCGTCGTCACCCATTGCCAGGGCCTGTGGTGGCTGGAAGTGACGTTGACCGGCAAGGAAGCCCACACCGGCTCCACCCCGATGGCCATGCGCGTCAATGCCGGCCTGGCCGCCGCCCGCATTCTCGAAAAGGTGCAGGAGGTGGCGATGGCCCACCAGCCGGGCGCTGTCGCCGGCGTCGGCCAGATGATCTTCACGCCCAATTCCCGCAACGTGCTGCCCGGCAAGGTGGTCTTCACCATCGACCTCAGAACCCCCTCGCAGGCGAAACTCGACAGCATGCGCGCCATCTTCGAACGCGAGGTGCCGCAGATCGCCGAAGAACTCGGCGTCGGCTGCTCGATCGAAGCCATTGGTCATTTCGATCCCGTCACCTTCGATCCCGTGCTGGTCGGCCGCGTGCGCTCCGCTGCCGAAAGACTGGGCTACAGCCACATGGACATCATTTCCGGCGCCGGCCATGACGCCTGCTGGACCGCAAGGGTCGCCCCCTCCACCATGATCTTCTGCCCCTGCGTGGACGGGCTTTCCCACAACGAAGCGGAAGAGATTTCGCCGGAATGGGCGGCCGCCGGCTGCGATGTGCTGCTGCATGCGGTGCTGGAGACTGCGGAGATCGTGGAATGATCGTGCCCACGAGGCCAGACCCCCTCATCCGGCCCTTCGGGCCACCTTCTCCCCGGCATCACCTCTCACCCTCATTCCTGTGCTCGTCACAGGAATCCAGCCGACGCGCGTCTGCGCGACGAGAGGACTCTTCTCAGCCCAAGGACTTGGGCTGGCTGGATCCCTGTGACGAGCACAGGGATGAGGGAGGAAATCGCGCGAATTGCAGCAGCTTTGCAATCGTCATGCCGCCTCTCACTCACAGCGAACTTCCAGGTAAGCCTGAGGAGAAACACCAATGACCGCCACCATCATCAAAAACGGCACCATCGTCACCGCCGACCTCACCTACAAGGCCGACGTGAAAATCGAAGGCGGCAAGATCACCGAGATCGGACCCGATCTGACCGGCGGCACGGTGCTGGACGCGACGGGATGTTACGTCATGCCCGGCGGCATCGATCCGCACGTGCATCTGGAAATGCCCTTCATGGGCACCTATTCCGCCGATGATTTCGAGAGCGGCACGCGCGCGGCACTGGCCGGCGGCACCACCATGGTGGTGGATTTCTGCCTGCCGGAGCCCGGCCAGTCGCTTCTGGACGCCCTGCAACGCTGGGACAACAAGGCGACGCACGCCAATTGCGATTATTCCTTCCACATGGCCGTCACCTGGTGGGGCGAGCAGGTCTTCAACGAGATGAAGACGGTGGTTCGGGAAAGAGGCATCAACTCCTTCAAGCACTTCATGGCCTATAAGGGCGCGCTGATGGTGAATGACGACGAGATGTTCGCCTCCTTCTCGCGCTGCGCCGAACTGGGCGCCATTCCCTTCGTGCATGCGGAAAACGGCGATATCGTCGCGCAGATGCAGGAAAAACTGATGGCGGAAGGCAATATCGGGCCGGAGGCGCATGCCTATTCCCGACCGCCCTCCGTGGAAGGCGAGGCCACCAACCGCGCCATCATCATCGCCGATATGGCCGGCGCCCCGCTTTATGTCGTCCACACCTCCTGTGAGCAGGCGCATGAAGCGATCCGCCGCGCCCGGCAAAACGGCATGCGGGTCTATGGCGAACCACTGATCCAGCACCTGATCCTCGACGAGAGCGAATATGCCAATGCCGACTGGGATCACGCCGCCCGCCGCGTGATGTCGCCGCCCTTCCGCAACCGGCAGCATCAGGATAGCCTCTGGGCGGGTCTCGCCTCCGGCTCGCTGCAATGCGTGGCGACCGACCATTGCGCCTTCACCACCGAGCAGAAACGCTTCGGCCTTGGCGATTTCCGCAAGATACCGAACGGCACCGGCGGGCTGGAGGATCGCATGCCGCTGCTCTGGACCCATGGCGTGGCGACCGGCCGCCTGACGATGAACGAATTCGTTGCCATCACCTCCACCAACATCGCCAAGATCCTCAATATCTATCCGAGAAAAGGCGCAATCCTCGTCGGCAGCGATGCCGATATCGTCGTCTGGGATCCGGCGCTGGAAAAGACCATCCGCGCGGCGAACCAGCAATCGGCCATCGATTACAACGTGTTCGAAGGACAGAAGGTGAAGGGCCTGCCGCGCTACACCCTGTCGCGCGGCCTCGTCAGCGTCGAGGAGGCCACCATCGAAACGCAACCGGGCCACGGTCAGTTCATCGCCCGCGATCCCTATCCCGCCGTCAGCCGGGCGCTCTCCACCTGGAAGGAACTCGTCGCGCCGCGCAAGGTGGAGCGCAGCGGCATTCCGGCATCGGGTGTATGACCGTGAGCGCCGGGCCGAAACGGGAAATCGTCATCGCCGCAGCCGTTCTCCTCAATGAGCGGCGGCAGATGCTGGTCGTGCGCAAGCGCGGCACCACGCAATTCATGCAACCGGGTGGCAAGATCGATCCGGGCGAAACGCCGGAACAGGCGCTGCACCGCGAGCTGGCCGAGGAAATCGGCCTGACGCTGCCCAAGAATGCGGCCCGCTATGAGGGCGTCTTCCGCGAGGAAGCCGCCAATGAAACCGGCGCCGACGTCGTCGCCCATGCCTTTATCGCGAGGCTTTATACGGATGTCGCCCCGCAGGCGGAGATAGAGGAAGTGCGCTGGCTCGATCTCGACCGCGACCCGGACGTGATGATCGCCAAGCTTACGGAAACCCAGATGCTGCCGCTGGCGCGCGCAGCGCTCACGGAAAGCGACAATCAGCCAAGATGAACCAGGCCTCTCCCTATTCCGTCGTTTCCGCCAGAAAACTGGGCCTCACCTTCGAAACGGGGGATGGCCCGGTCCACGCCCTGTCGAATGTCGATCTGGATGTGGGAAAAGGCGACTTCGTCTCCTTCATCGGCCCTTCCGGCTGCGGCAAGACCACCTTCCTGCGGGTCATCGCCGATCTTGAAAAACACACATCCGGCGAGATCACCGTGAACGGCACGACGCCGGAAAACGCCCGCAAGGACCGCTCCTACGGTTACGTCTTTCAGGCCGCCGCACTTTATCCCTGGCGCAGCATCGAAAAGAACATCGCGCTGCCGCTTGAAATCATGGGCTATGGCAAGGCCGAGCAGCGTGAGCGCATCGATCGCACGCTCGATCTCGTCAACCTCACCGGCTTCGGCAAGAAATATCCCTGGCAGCTTTCCGGCGGCATGCAGCAGCGCGCCTCCATCGCCCGCGCACTCGCCTTCGATGCCGACCTGCTTCTGATGGACGAGCCCTTCGGCGCGCTGGACGAGATCGTGCGCGATCATCTGAACGAACAGCTGCTGAAGCTCTGGGATACGACCGGCAAGACCATCTGTTTCGTCACCCATTCCATTCCCGAAGCGGTCTACCTCTCGACCAAGATCGTCGTCATGTCGCCGCGGCCGGGAAGAGTGACTGATGTGATCACATCCACGCTGCCGCGGGAAAGGCCGCTGGAGATTCGCGAGACGCCGGAATTTCTGGCCATTGCGCACCGCGTGCGTGAGGGGTTGAAGGCGGGGCATGGCTATGAGGGGTGAGGTCAGCGCCAGGAATACCCCCCTCTGCCCTGCCGGGCATCTCCCCCTCAAGGGGGGAGATCGGCAAGGCGCCCTCCCACCGCTTCATTCTCAAGCGTCGAGATGGGCGAGACCTATCCGCGAGTCGATCTCCCCCCTTGAGGGGGAGATGTCCGGCAGGACAGAGGGGGGTAAGCGTCACTCTCAGAGCACGCGTAACCCCCACCCTCGGAGGACGCTGCAATGACCCTCCTCCGCCACCGCATCCTCCCCATCCTCACCGTCCTCCTCGCCATCCTCATCCTCTGGCACCTCGCCGTCATTTACCTCAACATGCCCTTCGCCCGCGACCAGGCCACCCGCGCGGGCCAGACGCCGGGTTTCCTCGAACTCCTGCCGCAAACCTTCGCCCAGGAACGCCCGGTCCTCCCCGCCCCGCACCAGATCGCCGCCGAACTCTGGGACACCACCGTCAACAAGGCCATCACCTCCAAGCGCAGCCTGATCTACCACGCCGGCATCACGCTTTCGGCCACCCTGCTCGGCTTCGCCATCGGCGCCGTCCTCGGCATCCTGCTTGCCGTCGCCATCATCCATAACCGCGCCATGGATCGCTCCGTCATGCCGTGGATCATCGCCAGCCAGACGATCCCCATCCTCGCCATCGCGCCGATGATCATCGTCGTTTTGAACTCCATCGGCATTTCCGGGCTTCTGCCCAAGGCGCTGATTTCCACCTATCTCTCCTTTTTCCCCATCGTCGTCGGCATGGTGAAGGGCCTCAGAAGCCCCGAAACCCTACAGCTCGACCTGATGCACACCTATAATGCCTCACCGGCGCAGATCTTCTGGAAGCTGCGCTGGCCCTCGGCGCTGCCCTATCTCTTCACCTCGCTGAAGATCGCCATTGCCATCGCGCTGGTCGGCGCCATCGTCGGGGAATTGCCGACAGGCGCGGTCGCTGGTCTCGGCGCACGGCTTCTCTCCGGCTCCTATTACGGCCAGACGGTGCAGATCTGGGCAGCGCTGTTCATGGCCGCCGGTGTTGCGGCCCTGCTGGTGTCGATCATCGGCATCGCCCACGCCGCCGTGCTGAAAAGAATGGGAGCACGGCCATGACGAACCCCTTCTGGTTTATCGGCGCGATCCTGTTCTGGCTTGCCGCCTGGGCCTTCAACGAATGGCTGGTGCGGCGCAACTTCACCTCCTCCTCGGGAAAGCGCATCAGCCGCATCGCCGTGCCTCTCCTCTTCGGCCTTGCCATTGTGGCGCTCTGGGAAGGCGTCGTGCGCGGCTTTTCCGTTCCGCCCATCCTGCTGCCGGCCCCGAGCGCCATCCTCACCCGGCTTCTCGGTTCGCTGCCGATCCTCTGGGCGGATTTCCGCCAGACCTTCCTCAAATCGGTACTGACGGGTTATGTGCTGGGCTGCGGCCTCGGCTTTGCCGTCGCCATCCTCATCGATCGCTCGCCCTTCCTGCAGCGCGGGCTCTTGCCCATCGGCAATTTCGTCTCCGCCCTCCCGGTGGTCGGCATCGCGCCGATCATGGTCATGTGGTTCGGTTTCGACTGGCAGTCGAAGGTCGCCGTCGTTGTCATCATGACGTTCTTCCCCATGCTGGTGAACACGGTGCAGGGGCTTGCCGCTTCCAGCCACATGGAACGCGACCTGATGCGCACCTATGCTGCCGGCTGGTGGCAGACATTGGTGAAGCTGCGCCTGCCCGCCGCCTGGCCCTTCATCTTCAACGCGCTGAAAATCAATTCCACACTGGCCCTGATCGGCGCCATCGTGGCGGAGTTTTTCGGCACGCCCATCGTCGGCATGGGCTTCCGCATCTCGGCGGAAATGGGCCGCAGCAATGTCGATATGGTCTGGGCCGAGATAGCCGTGGCGGCGCTCGCAGGTTCGGGCTTTTACGGTCTGGTGGCGCTCGCGGAGCGTGCCGTCACCTTCTGGCATCCGTCCGTCCGTGGGGGACGAACGTAAATAACGAAAAAGGGAACAGCGATGAAAATGAAACTTGCATCCATGCTTCTTGCCGGTGCGTCAGTCCTGACCGCATTCGGAGCCCAGGCCGCCGACAAGATCACCCTGCAGCTGAAATGGGTCACCCAGGCGCAGTTCGCCGGTTATTACGTCGCCAAGGACAAGGGTTTCTACGAAGCCGAAGGCCTCGATGTCGATATCAAGCCCGGCGGCCCGGATATCGCGCCCGCGCAGGTTCTGGCCGGCGGCGGTGCTGACGTCATTGTCGACTGGATGCCGTCCGCCCTTGCGACGCGCGAAAAAGGCGTGCCGCTCGTCAACATCGCCCAGCCGTTCAAATCGTCAGGCATGATGCTGACCTGCCTGAAAGAAACCGGCATCACCAAGCCGGATGATTTCAAGGGCAAGACGCTCGGCGTCTGGTTCTTCGGCAATGAATATCCGTTTCTGTCGTGGATGGCGCACCTGAAAATCCCGACCACCGGTGGGGCCGATGGCGTGACCGTTCTCAAGCAGGGCTTCAACGTCGATCCGCTGCTGCAGAAACAGGCCGCCTGCATTTCCACCATGACCTATAATGAATATTGGCAGGTCATCGATGCCGGCATCAAGCCGGAGGAACTCGTCACCTTCAAATACGAGGCCGAAGGCGTGGCGACGCTGGAGGACGGGCTTTACGTTCTCGAAGACAAGCTCAAGGATGCGAAGTTCAAGGAAGACATGGTCAAATTCGTCCGCGCTTCGATGAAAGGCTGGAAATGGGCGGAAGAAAACCCTGACGATGCCGCCGGTATCGTTCTCGAAAACGACGCCTCCGGCGCGCAGACCGAAAAACACCAGAAGCGCATGATGGGCGAAGTGGCCAAGCTCACCGCCGGCTCGAAGGGCGCGCTCGACAAGGCCGATTACGAACGCACGGTGAAGACCCTGCTCGGCGGCGGCTCCGATCCTGTGATCACCAAGGAACCATCCGGCGCCTACACCACCGAAATCACCGACGCGGCGCTGAAATAGTCTGGGGCGGGAAGATAAGATCGCGCGGCGATGACCGCGCGATCTTGGTGAACGGCAACCTCTCCTCCGTCATCCTCGGGCTTGACCCGAGGATCTGCCAAGGTTTCAATGTTAGCGAGGCGAGCCCGAAGTGACGGCGTGCCAGGCGTTCTCAGAATTCCAGACCGCCTCACGTAATGGTAACCCATTTGACGAATTACAATATCCCGACCTATACAAAAATGTATATCAACCATCGCGGCTATGCGGATTGATTTGCACGGCAACAAGAATTACAGTCCCGCCCACAAGACTGCCAAATTTGATCTTGTAAAAAAAGCACAAGGCAAAGGTGCTTGAGATTCGCGTTGAGGGGCGTTTGAATCGGGAGGATCGAAAAGGAAGTATTGTGATCCCTTGTTTCACATTCGCCATCGCATGACCTTTTAAGATACGGCCCCGGGCCTTCAGGACATGTGAGCGGATATTGCGCGAGCCAAGACACATGCAGCATAAAGTCACGTTTAACCGCTTTGTAGTCCTTCTTCTTTCCGCAACGGTGCTCCCTCTTTCCGCAGCAGCCGAGGGAGAGGCGCAGGCACCGGTCAAACAGCAGAACCTGCCCTCCATCATCGTTGCGCATGCGGCAAAACGCGATCTCGTGGACCGCATCATCGCGACGGGCACCATCCGCCCCGTGGACGAAATCTACGTCCAGCCGCTGGTTGACGGCCTGTCGATCGATACGCTGAACGTCGATATCGGCGACAAGGTCGAAGCAAACGCGGTCCTCGCCGTCCTCTCCTCGGACAGTCTCATCCTTCAGAAAAGCCAGCTCGAGGCCAACAAGGCCAAGGCGCAGGCTGCCGTCGCACAGGCCAAGGCACAGGTCCTGGAAGCGGAGGCGAGCGCCAATGACGCGAACCGCCAGCGCGACCGTGCCGCAAAGCTCGGCCAGAGCGGCTCCGGCTCCGTCTCGCAGGTGGAGCAGACCCAGGCGCAGGCCGAAGTGGCCGCCGCCAAGCTCAACGCCGCCCGTCAGGCCGTTTCCGCCGGCGAGGCCGATATCAAGGTGGTTGACGCGCAGATTGACGACATCGACCTGAAGCTGACGCGCACCGGCGTGAAAACCCCGGTCGCCGGCATCGTTTCGGCCAAGAACGCCAAGGTCGGCGCAATCGCCAGCGGCTCCGGCAACCCGCTTTTCACCGTCATCAAGGACGGCGCGATCGAACTTGTCGCCGATCTGTCCGAGACCGATATCCAGAAGGTCAAGGCCGGCCAGAAAGCCTATTTGACGGTTGCCGGCGGAGCTGAGAAAATAGAGGGCAAGGTGCGCCTCGTTTCGCCCACCGTCGATCCGACGACGCGCCTCGGTTCCGTGCATGTGGTGCTGCCGGAAAACAGCCCGGCGCGCTCTGGCATGTATGCCAGCGCGGCGATCATCGTCGAGGAGACGAATGCGCTCGCTTTGCCGCTGTCGGCCGTTACCTCCGGGCGTGAAGGCTCGACCACCCGCAGGGTGGAAGGCGACGTCGTCAAGCAGGTGAAGATCGAGACCGGCATAGAAGACAGTGGTTTCATCGAGATTGTCAGCGGTCTTGCCGCTGGAGACAAGGTTGTCGAGAAGGCTGGGGCATTCGTACGTGATGGTGACCGGATTAAACCGGTGGAAGCCCAGACGGCTGCGTCCAACTGACTGAGGGATTGAAATGAACTTTTCCGCATGGTCAATCCGTAATCCGATTGCGCCGCTGCTCGGCTTCGCGCTTTTGATGATCCTCGGCATGCAGGCGTTTAACACCCTGCCCATCACCCGTTTTCCGAATATCGACGTTCCCGTCGTGGCCGTCACCGTGACCCAGAGCGGGGCTTCGCCCTCCGAGCTGGAAATGCAGGTGACGAAGGAGATCGAGGACGCCGTCGCCGCCATCAGCGGCGTCGACGAAATCCAGTCCACCGTGGTCGACGGCCAGTCGACGACGACGGTCGTCTTCCGCATCGAAAAGCCGACGGAAGAGGCCGTTCAGGACACGAAGGACGCCATCGACAAGATCCGCAGCGATCTGCCGGCTGATATCGAAGTGCCCGTCGTCAGCAAGATCGACGTCGAGGGACAGGCGATCCAGACCTTTGCCGTCTCCTCGCCCAATATGACGCTGGAAGAACTGTCCTGGTTCGTGGATGACACGATCAAGCGTTCGCTTCAGGGCCAGTCCGGCATCGGCAAGGTCGACCGTTACGGCGGCGCCGACCGCGAAGTGCGCGTGTCGCTGAGCCCCGAAAAGCTCGACGCCTATGGCATCACCGCCACCGAAGTGAACAGCCAGCTGCGCGGCACCAACATCGATCTCGGTTCCGGCCGCGGCCAGGTGGGCGGCAATGAGCAGACGATCCGCACGCTCGGCGACACACGCGATGTGAGCCAGCTTGCCAACACCACGATTGCGCTTTCCAACGGCCGTTTCGTCAAGCTTTCCGAGCTTGGCACGGTCACCGACACCTATCAGGAACAGAAGTCCTTCTCGCGCTTCAACGGCAACCCGGCTGTCACCTTCGCGGTGTTCCGCTCCAAGGGTGCCAGTGAGGTCTCCGTCGCCGAAACCGTGGCGGCAAGCCTCGACGAGGTGCGCAAGAATCATCCTGACGTCTCGATCGAAATGGTCGATGACGCCGTCTACTTCACCTATGGCAACTACAAGGCGGCGCTCGACACGCTGATCGAAGGCGCGATCCTCGCCGTCATCGTGGTCCTGCTCTTCCTGCGCAACTGGCGCGCAACCCTGATTGCCGCAGTTGCCCTGCCGCTTTCCGCGATCCCGACCTTCTGGATCATGGATATCATGGGCTTCTCGCTCAACCTCGTCAGCTTCCTCGCCTTGACGCTCGCCACGGGTATCCTCGTGGACGACGCCATCGTGGAAATCGAGAACATCGCCCGCCACATCAAGATGGGCAAGACGCCTTATCGGGCTGCACTCGAAGCGGCGGATGAAATCGGCCTCGCCGTCATCGCCACCAGCTTCACCATCATCGCGGTCTTCGTGCCCGTCTCGTTCATGCCCGGCATTCCCGGCCAGTACTTCATCCAGTTCGGCCTCACCGTCGCCTTCTCGGTGTTCTTCTCGCTCGCCGTCGCCCGTCTCATCACGCCGTTGATGGCGGCCTATCTGATGCGCGCCGAAGACGCGATGGACGACCACCACGACAATGACAGCCGGTTGATGAAGGCCTATACGCGCATGGTCACCGCCACCACCCGCAAGTGGTGGGCACGGTATCTGACGCTGCTCGGCGCCATCGGCTTTCTCGTCGCTTCCGTCATTCTGCTCGCCGGCGTTCCGGGCAGCTTCCTGCCGCCGGATGATGCCTCACGCGTCACGCTTTCGGTGGAACTGCCGCCCAATGCGACGCTCGACGAAACCGACCGCACGACGACGCAGATTTATCATGCGCTGCGTGACATCAATGGCGTGGAAAGCGTCTTCATCCTCGGCGGCGCTTCGCCGAAGGGTGACCTGGAGCTTCGCCGCGCCACCGTCAACGTCATCCTGCAGCACATCGACCATTCGCTGCTCAAGCTGGTGGTCAACAAGGGTCTCGGTTCCATTCCGCTCATCGGCCAATATCTGCCGAAGGTGGAGGAGAAGGGCCGCATACGTCCGCAATGGGATGTGGAACGGGATATTTTCGCGCAGGTGCGCGGCATCCCCGATGTCCGCATCATCAAGCTCAACGACCGTGCGGAACGCGAGCTCTCCTTCAACTTCCTCTCAAGCAACGAGAAGGATCTGAACGACGCCGTCGGCATTCTCGAAAGCCGCCTGCGCGCCTCGCCCATCCTCGCCAATGTCAGCTCGGAAGGCGCTCTGCCGCGTCCCGAACTGCAAATCCGCCCGCGCAAGGATGAAATCGCCCGCCTCGGCATCACGCCGCAGCAGATTTCGCAGACCGTGCGTGTCGCCACCATCGGCGATATCGACGCGCAGCTGACGAAGATCTCGCTGGACGACCGGCAGATCCCGATCCGCGTGCAGGCATCGCTCGATACCCGCCGCGATCTCGCCACCATCCGCGCGCTGAAGATCAAGACCGCCTCCGGGTCGCTGGTGCCGCTCTACAGCGTCGCCGATATCGACTATTCGGAAGGTCCAAGCTCGATCAAGCGCAACGACCGCAACCGCGTCGTCTCCATCGGCTCCGACGTGCCCTTCGGCACGGCGCTGGATACCTCGACGGCCGAGTTCAAGCGCATCGTGTCGGAAACCGAACTGCCGGCAAGCGTCCGCCTTGCCGAAAGCGGTGACGCCAAGGTGCAGGGCGAAATGCAGCAGGGCTTCGTCAACGCCATGCTGCTCGGCCTGATGCTGGTGCTGGTCGTGCTCATCCTGCTGTTCAAGGATGTCATCCAGCCCTTCACCATCCTGTTCTCGCTGCCGCTTGCCATCGGCGGCGTGGCGGTGGCGCTCATCATCACGCAGAACGCGCTCTCCATGCCCGTTCTCATCGGCATCCTGATGCTGATGGGCATCGTGACGAAAAACGCCATCCTCTTGGTGGATTTCGCCATCGAAATGCGCCGTCACGGCATGGAACGGGTGCATGCCATGGTGGAGGCCGGCCGCAAGCGCGCCCGCCCGATCATCATGACATCCATCGCCATGTCGGCGGGCATGTTGCCCTCCGCACTCGGTGTCGGCGAAGGCGGTTCCTTCCGCGCGCCGATGGCGATTGCGGTGATCGGCGGTATCATCGTCTCGACGGTGCTGTCGCTCATCGTGGTGCCCGCCTTCTTCCTGATCATGGACGACCTGTCGCGCCTGCTCGCCCACCTCTTCGGCCGCTTCGTCGGCAAGAAGGAAGAGGAGGAAGAGGCCCTCTCCAACGAGAAACTCTCGGAGATCGCCCGCGAAAACAGCCTCGCCCTCTCCTCGCTGGAGGCGCGTGTCGCCAGCATGGAAAAGGGTACCGGCGACAAGGCCACGGACAAGGGCAGCAACATATTGCGGCTGCCGCCGCTCGCTGCGGAGTGAAGTTTGCAGAATAACGTTTGAGACGCCGGGCCATGTGCCCGGCGTTTCGCTTTAACTGATACGTGAGGGCAAAACGTCGCCGCTTGTTTCTTCTCCCCGAGGGGGAGAAGGTGGCCCGAAGGGTCGGATGAGGGGGCAAGCTCTCCGTATATCCCGACCCTCGCCCCCTCATCCCGCTGCCGCGGACTTCTCCCCCTCGGGGAGAAGAAATATGTCGCACTCGCCCGCTCCATATTTCCCCCTGTGCTTATAAGCACGAATGGACGAACCATTTCCGCCCCTATGACGACTGCAAACCTGTTTGATCGAAATCAATTCGCTTTTCAGGTGAACTGCTAGTCTCCCTCGCATCGGGAATTGCCGGTCGAGGAAAAATGCGATGAGTTCTTTGCAGATAGGCGTGAGGGAGAAGGAACTTCCCCGGTTTCGTGTCGCTTCGGACAGCCCGGCAAAAGGTTTGAGCGGGAGCCGAATGGACGTGAACAAGACCGTGAAGCTGAGCAACAGGGACAGGAACATTCTGCTGCGCGCACCCCTGATCGGGGTTGCCGATGACGCGGCAGCGCTGAAGCTGATGGAGGCGGCGACCATCACCACTGTCAACGCCCGCCACGTCCTCTTCAAGGAAGGCGAAGCGGCGCAGCATTTTTATTGCGTGCTGTCGGGTTATGTCCGCCTTTACCGGCTGGACCGGCACGGGCGCGAGGCGGATGTGCGTGTGAGCGGCCCCGGCGACACCTTCAACGAATGCCTGATCTTCGGCAGCGATACCTATCGTTACAGCGCACAGGCGGCGGAAAGCTGCACCGTGGCGCGTTTCGAACTCACAAGAATCCGAAGCCTGATCGATCAGGAGCCGGCCATCGCCAAGGCCGTCATGCGCTGCCTGTCCAACAGCCTGCTGGCGACCATGGACTGCATCGCCAACGACCGGCTGCAGACAGCACCGCAACGCGTCGCCCATTACCTCATCAATCAGGGCCCGCGCGATGCGACATCCTTTTCGCTGCGGCTGCCGTTCCAGAAAAGCCTGCTGGCCGGCAAGCTCGGCCTTGCGCCGGAAGCGCTCTCGCGCGCCTTCTCGGCACTGAAAAAGTCAGGCGTCACGGTGCGCGGCCGTATCGTGCAGGTCAATGACGTCGCGGCATTGAAGCAGATCTGAAAACACCGGGAGAGGACGAAGGGCGGGATGCTAGCCGGCAGCCCGCCCTTCTGCATGCCCGAAAACGGAAAATCAGCCCGGCTGCGGCACGAAACGGAAGCTATCGCCCTGCCGCTCGATATGGAAAAATCCGCCAAGATGGCCACCGGACACCAGCCAGCCATGATCGGCCGCCTCTGCCAGCGCCGCAAGACGGGTGGCATAAGCAAGTTCGGAATCGATATCGTAAACGAAAGCGATGCCGGGATCGGCCGCCTGCAATGCACTCACATGCAGCACATCACCCCACAATAACAGTCGCTTATCGCCGCTGCCGATGAGATAAGCCATATGCCCCGGGGTATGGCCGGGCATGGCGATCGCCTCGATATCCTCGGCAACCGTTCCCATGGGGATCGGCCGCAACATGGCGCCGCAAATATCGAGCAGCCGCGCCGCAAGATCGAAACCGCCCTGCCGGGCGGGCGGCAATGTCTTTCGCGCCTCCGCGCTGGAGAAGAAGGCTAGATCGGCCTCGGGCACCCATATCTCCGCATTGGGAAAATAAGGCCGGTCGCCATCGATGAGACCCAGCGCGTGGTCGCCGTGAATATGGGTGAGGATGACACGGCTGACATCATCAGGCTGAATACCGGCGGCGATCATCGCCGGGCGGGCATGGCCATAGGCGGCGCCCCAGGCCGTGCCACAGCCGGCATCGATCAGCCACACACCATCGGGCCCGGAAAGCGCAAAACAATTGACATCCATGTCGACCGTCCCGCCCTCAAGCCGGGCGAGAACGGCAGCCAGCGCATCCGCGCCCTGCCGGTGGATGAGATGACCGACCGGCGCCTTGTAGACACCATCGATGAACCGGGACACGGCATAACGGCCAAAACGCAGCGGCTCATTCATGGCTCAAAGACCGCCCTGCTCTTTCAGGAAACCGACGATCCGATCAACGCCATCGCCGCGTTTCATATCGGTGAAAACGAAAGGCATGGCATTGCGCATCCGCGTCGCATCGCTGTCCATCACGGTCAGATCGGCACCGACGTATGGCGCAAGGTCCTTCTTGTTGATGACCAGCAGGTCGGAGCGGGTGATACCCGGCCCGCCCTTGCGCGGAATTTCCTCGCCCTGGCAGACGGAAATCACATAGATGGTGATATCGGCAAGATCGGGCGAAAAGGTCGCGGCAAGGTTATCGCCGCCGGATTCGATGAAGACCACGTCGAGATCGGGAAACCGTGCATTGAGCCCGGCAATCGCCTGCAGATTGATCGTCGCATCCTCGCGGATGGCGGTATGCGGGCAACCGCCCGTCTCGACACCGACGATACGCTCTGATGGCAGCGCCTGCATGCGCACCAGCGCCTCGGCATCTTCCTTGGTATAGATATCATTGGTGACGACGGCGACGGAATAATCGCTGCTCATCGCCTTGCAGAGCTTCTCCGTCAGCGCCGTCTTGCCGGAACCCACCGGCCCGCCAATGCCGACGCGCAGCGGACCATTACCCGATTTCATCACTCTGTTCCCTTCATCATGCTTTGGTATTTCCTACCGTAAAGCCTTGGACCAACGCTTCAAGAAGAAGCAAGAACCGTGCCGCCAGTTTCTTCTCCCCGGCGGGGAGAAGGTGGCCCGAAGGGTCGGATGAGGGGGCAACGCCAGCGATAAATAGCACCCTCGCCCCCTCATCCCGCTGTCGCGGACTTCTCCCCGGCGGGGAGAAGAAACACGGAGCGCCCGCTCGCTCCATCGATCGTTATTGGGCCGCCGTCAGGAGCGGAAAAGCCGCGTGCCCTGTGTTTCATGACGCATCGCCGCCGTATCGGCGATAACAGTGGCGCTGCCGAGGTCATCGAGCGTGGATAATGCCGCCCGTGCCGCCACCTCCGCGATCACCGCCTCGCTTGCGGCCAGAATGGCAACACCATCCTTTTGTCCCGCGACGCCAAGACGGATGCCGGCCGAAACGATCTGCGAAACACCGGCATGCAGAAAGGCGGCAAGCGTCTCGCGCAACGGCACTCCATGTCCGGCAGCCACAGCGCCTATGGCAACGGGATAGGGAGCCTCCTTCGGCAATAGCGCCAGAACCGCATGCGGCCATGCGCCGGCGGCGGAAACGAAGGCATCTCCCAGAAGCACGGTCTCGCGATAACGTTCCGCCGAACCGGCCAGCGCTCGGCCGAGATCGGCCGTTTCGCTCAGCGCAACGGCATCCTGCGAGCTTCGCCAGGCATGCGCCAGAAACACCGCATCGTTCCACAGGCCGCCATGGCACAGCAGCGTTTCCACCCAGCCGTGAAGCGCCACGACATCGCGTACGCGCCCGTCCTCCACCGCCTTTTCCAGCCCGCCGGAATAGGAAAAACCGCCGACCGGGAAGGCCGGCGACAGCCAGGCCATCAGCCGCAGCAGCGCGGCAACGCCGCTTTCCCCGCTCACGCCTCAGCCATGGTCATGATGGTGGTGGCCATGCCCGTGATCATGGCCATGGGAATGGCCGCCATGGGCGTGATAGGCGCCGCGTGCCGGCTGGAAAGGTTCTTCCACATCCCGCACGGTGGCGCCGAGGCCTTCGAGCATGGCGCGGATGACGTGGTCGCGCAGGATGAGAATACGCTCTTCCTCGATCTGCGCCGAAAGGTGCCTGTTGCCCAGATGCCAGGCAAGCTCGATCAGGTGAAGCCGTTCCTTCGCCTTGATTTCGAACAGCTTTTCATCCGCCGCGCGAACCTCGATCAGATCGCCGTTTTCCACCACCAGCAGATCGCCATGGGCAAACAGCACGGCTTCCTTCAGGTCCAGCATCACCATCTCGTCGTTCTGCAGATGCAGCAGCTTGCGGCGCAGATGCCGCTGGTCATGCGCCAGCGTGACATAACGGGAGGGCTCGTCGCCGGGGGTTCCGGCGGGGTGATAGGAGGTGACGCGCAGCATGGGATGATCCGTTTCGGAAACAGTCTTGGGAGGCTGATTTTTGACGGATAGGCAGAGGGATTTCAAGCTGCGATTTCATAAGGTTGAAAAGACCATGGCATCGTCGGCTTGGAAGGTTGACGATACCTGGAACCTCTCCTCCGTCATGCCGGTCCCCGGAACCAGCCCGAGGATGACCCGGCATCCAGCCACGGCGCGTCTGCGCCGTGAAAAGACTCCCACGCAATCAAGGACTTGATCGCGCTGGACCCCGGATCAGGTCCGGGGTGACGGAGCTTGGAGAGGCCCTTGCGCGAGAAAGCAGCACCTCAGAAAAAGAAAAGCCCGACATCGCTGCCGGGCCTTCAGAAAATCATGAAACCGAAATCACGCCGCAGCGCGTGCCTTGAGGTTTTCGAGAATGTTCTGCGGCGAGGAAACGCCGTAGGGGTCGGATTCGCAATTGTCGGAATAACCCTCTTCCTCGAACCACTGCTCCACCAGACCGTCATTGATGACGGCGGCGTAACGCCAGGAGCGCATGCCGAAGCCGAGATTGTCCTTGGCGACCAGCATGCCCATCTTGCGGGTGAACTCGCCCGAACCATCAGGAATGACCTTGACGTTTTCGAGGTTCTGACCCTTGGCCCAGGCATTCATGACGAAGGCATCGTTGACCGACAGGCAATAGATTTCATCGACGCCGAGCGAACGGAACTCGCCCGCCAGCTTTTCGAAGTCCGGCAGCTGATAGGTCGAGCAGGTCGGCGTGAAAGCGCCGGGCAGCGAAAACAGCACAACCTTCTTGCCCTTGAAATAATCGTCGGAGGTCATGTCCTGCCAACGGAAAGGGTTGGGGCCACCAACGGCTTCATCACGAACGCGCGTGCGGAAAGTTACGGCAGGCACTTTTTTGCCGAGCATGTCTTGTCTCCTGTTCTGGCGTTTTACGTGGGTCGCTTGGGATCGATCCACGCGGAATTCTTTTGCCGTTTCCATAACGCAAGATGCGCTGCGGTGCAGCATAAAAATCCGGTCTCAAAAGAGATTCGAACAGGCGGTTTTGCTACCTTATGCAACTATAAAGTATAGTTTACAAAAATACACTTTTAAGTAATATTCCGCACCCAAAAGGGAGATATAGAAATTGATTTTGAAAGACCGCGTCCTCAATCATCTCGACAGTACCCTCAGGGCCTATTTCGATTATAGCGACGGCCCGCAATGCTCCAACCTGCGTGGCTTCGTCGCCGGGTTGGTAACCGATGTCTGCGAGAGGCTGGATACCGAATTGCTGCGGAAAGTTGCGGAGAAGGTTGACGGCAAAAGTTTTGCCGAATGGCGATCCTGGTACATTGATGAGGCCGTGACCCTGCAGGCCAATGCCGTCGGCGCCTTCGCCCATCGTGTCATCGATGTGGAAACACTCAGCCCCTCGGCGCTCAGCCGGAAAGTGCCCTGTGAACTTGGTTACAAACACGCGGATGAATTCATCACCTGCTGGCAGGAAACCTATGGAAAGCGGCTGGCCGAAAAGGAAAGGCTACCTTCATCGAAAAAATTTCAGGACAAGCGTAGCAGCCATACGGAGCCGCCCTACCTGATGAAAGATATCCTGGGGCTGTCCTGGTGGCGCAAGCGGGCGAAATGAAGGACGGCAACAAGGAATCGACCAAGGAAATGCTGGCGGTTTTCCGCATCATCGCCAGCGCCGGGCTTTCGCTGATCCTGTTGTTGGCCACATTCAAGAACAGGACGCCGGACCTCTCCGATTGGCTGGTATACCCGGCTACCCTCTTTTTCAGTGCCTCGTTGCTGTTCTGTCTTTACCTGTTTCTGCAGGCCATAACCTTGCTGGCCAGCGAGACGGACGCCATCATCGATCAACCGAGGATCAAAATCCCGGCGCTGGCGGCGATGGGGCTTTTTATGGCCGGCATCGCGAGCCTGCTGGCCGCGCTCATTTGCATCTGAGCGCGGAGCAACCGTTCCTCAAAACAGGAAATAACGCTGCGCCATCGGCAGCACGGTGGCCGGTTCGCAGGTCAGCAGCTCGCCATCCGCCCGCACTTCATAGGTCTCGGGATCAACCTCGATATGCGGGGTCAGCGAATTGTGGATCATCGAGGCCTTGGAAATGCCGCCGCGCACATTCTTCACCGGCAGCAGCTTCTTGGCGACGCCAAGGCGCTGGGCAAGGCCGGCATCCAGCGACGCCTGCGAGACGAAAGTGACCGAAGAATTGGTGCGCAGCTTGCCGTAAGCGGCAAACATCGGCCGGTAATGCATCGGCTGCGGCGTGGGAATGGAGGCATTCGGGTCGCCCATCGGGGCTGCCGCAATCGAACCGCCGAGCAGCACCATTTCCGGCTTCACCCCGAAAAAGGCCGGGTTCCACAAGACAAGATCGGCACGCTTGCCGACTTCGACAGAGCCGATCTCGTGGCTGACACCCTGAGCGATGGCCGGGTTGATGGTATATTTGGCGATGTAACGGCGTACCCGGAAATTGTCGTTTTCGCCGGTCTCTTCCTTCAGGCGGCCGCGCTGGCGTTTCATCTTGTCGGCGGTCTGCCAGGTGCGGATCGCCACTTCGCCGACACGGCCCATGGCCTGGCTGTCGGAGGAAATGATCGAAAACGCGCCGATATCGTGGAGGATATCCTCCGCCGCGATGGTTTCCTTGCGGATGCGGCTTTCGGCGAAGGCGATATCTTCAGGAATGGACGGCGACAGGTGATGGCACACCATCAGCATATCAAGATGTTCGGCGAGCGTATTGACGGTATAGGGCCGTGTCGGGTTGGTGGAAGACGGAATGACATTCGGGTTGCCGCAGACCTTGATGATATCAGGCGCGTGCCCGCCGCCCGCACCTTCGGTGTGGAAAGCATGGATGGTGCGCCCCCTGATGGCGGCGACCGTGTCTTCCACGAAACCGCTTTCATTCAGCGTATCGGTGTGGATCATCACCTGCACGTCATATTCGTCGGCGACCGTCAGGCAATTGTCGATGGCGGCGGGCGTCGTGCCCCAGTCCTCATGCAGCTTCAGCGATGAAGCGCCGGCAAGGATCATTTCTTCGAGCGGCGCCGGCAGCGAGGCATTGCCCTTGCCGGCCAGTGCGAGGTTCATCGGAAAGGCATCGAAACTTTCGATCATGCGCTCGATGTGCCACGCGCCGGTGCAGGTTGTGGCGAGCGTGCCATGCGCCGGGCCGGAACCGCCACCCAGCATGCAGGTCACACCGCTCATCAGCGCTTCCTCGATCTGCTGCGGGCAGATGTAATGGATATGCGCGTCCATGCCGCCGGCGGTGAGGATCTTGCCTTCGCCGGCAATCGCTTCCGTCGAAGGGCCGACGATGATCGTCACACCCGGCTGCGTATCGGGGTTGCCCGCCTTGCCGATGGCGTGGATGCGGCCATTCTTCAGGCCCACATCCGCCTTGTAGATGCCGCTATGGTCGACGATGACGGCATTGGTGATGACGGTATCGACAGCCCCTTCGGCCCGTGTCGCCTGGCTCTGGCCCATGCCGTCGCGAATGACCTTGCCACCACCGAATTTCACTTCCTCGCCATAGGTGGTGTGGTCCTTCTCGATCTCGATGAAGAGTTCGGTATCGGCCAGTCGCACCTTGTCGCCAACGGTCGGGCCGAACATGCCGGCATAGGCGGCGCGGGAAATCTTGTAAGGCATGGGCTCAGGCTCCTTGGGACGCGGAGAAAATCGATGTGGGAGAAATTCGTGTCAGCCGGCCCTCGTTTGACAGGGCTTCGACCAGTTGTTGTTCGGCGGCAAAGGGATGACCGCTCCAGCCCTGATGGCCGAAACCGGCAATCGCCACCTCGTCACCATCGCCGCTCACGCTCTCGAGAACATGGGCAATGGCAAAAAGGCCGGTGCTGGGGCAGACATAGGGTGCCGGCGCATAGGCTTCGAGCGCCGCATCGAGCCTTTCATGCACAGCGCGTGGAATGACGATATGGCTCTTGCCGGTTTCGCGTGCGATGGCCGTAAAACCGGGGGTATAATCGGCGCAGAAATCGGTGAGCTCCGGCCAGCCCGCGCGGATGCCCGACTCCATCTCTGAAAACTTCGCGGGATCGCGCACCGACCATAGGGCGGAGGCCTGCCGCACGCCGTCATTTTCGCGCCAGTCGCTGCCTTCCGTCATCTCCTGGCCCGGCCGCCCGGTATTGCAGACGGCCACCACATCCGTGCGGCTGCCGCCGGCGCCCAGCGACCGGCAATCATTGAAGCGGATGACGATGTCGGAACGGTCGATGAAACCAGCCACACCCGGCGGCAGTTCCCCGTTTCCGACAATCATGATCCGCCGCCCCATGCCGTTCAGAAACCTTCCGACAACTGGCGCAATTCATCGGCGCGCTTGCTGCTCATATCGGCGAGGCAGGACGCGATCAGCATCGGCTCCATCGTGCCGCCACGCGCCTGAAAACCGGATAGCGCGCAATTGGCGTCGCGAAAAACCACCCATGCGCGCTGGGCCGTCACCAGAGCGTCGGTCGCACCCTTGCTGCTTGCGTCGGCCGTCTTGTCGCGCTCGGCAAGCTGCTTGCGAAGCTTCTGATAGGCGGCGTTCAGATCCTTGTCGGCCTTTTCATGGTCCTTGCCGGCGCAGATGGTCATATCCGCCTGCGTCTGCGGCGCCTTGCAATCGGGCTCGGTCTGCGCGGCGACCGGCATGGAGATGCCAGCAGTCACGCTGAAGAGGATGGCCGCCATGACGACGTTATTTCGGGTCATCGCCATCGCTCAAGCCGCCGCGCCGTCAAAAGCCTGCGATTTCAGCGCCCTTGGATCGACGCCGTCGAGACAATTGGCATTAACCGCCACCATGGGCGTACCGTCAGGCCCATCGGCATAGGCAAAGCTTTCAATGCCGCAGGTGGAGCAGAAGAAATGATGGATCTTGTGTTTGTTGAAGAGATATTCGCTCAGCTTGTCCTCGCCGGAAAGCAGGGTGAATTTCTCCCGCGGTGCAAAGGCGAGCGTGGAGCCGAGCCGCTTGCAGCGCGAACAATTGCAGATGACGGTATGGTCGAGATCGGCATCGACCTCGAAGCTGACGCTGCCGCACTGGCAGCTTCCATGATAATGCGCCGTCGTCATTTCATAACCTCCCCATGACCTGTTGACGGAAACCATAAACCTCACGCTTGCCGGAAAGCGGCACCAGCGTCACTTCCCGCTTCTGGCCGGGTTCGAAACGCACCGCCGTGCCGGCCGGAATATCGAGACGCATGCCGCGCGTTTTGTCGCGGTCAAACAGGAGCCCCGCATTGGTCTCGAAGAAATGATAATGGCTGCCCACCTGCACCGGCCGGTCGCCCGAATTGGCCACCTCGATCGTCACCGTCGGCTGGCCGGCATTGAGTTCGATGGTGCCTTCTGCGGCAATGATTTCGCCTGGCTTCATGGTGCTCCCCTTGTTTCTGTCTCAGGCGGCGGTCGCAGCCGCGCAGCCTTCGGCCTTCAGCACGCGCTTTGTGGACGCCGGATTGGTGACGAGTTTCACTGCGGGGCGAACCGGCCTGCGAACCAACTCGCCTCCGCAGTTCGGGCAGGCGCCTTTGAGCACATCCGTCACGCAATCGGCGCAGAAGGTGCATTCGAACGAGCAGATCATCGCATCCCGGCTATCGGGCGCAAGATCGCGGTCGCAGCATTCGCAATTGGGCCTCAGTTCCAGCGCCATGCCACCCTCCTCACCGGATCGGTTCGTGAACGGTCACCAGCTTGGTGCCATCAGGAAAGGTCGCTTCCACCTGCACATCATGGATCATCTCGGCAATGCCATCCATCACCTGATCGCGGGAAATCACATGCGCGCCGGCTTCCATCAGATCGGAAACGGCGCGGCCGTCACGGGCGCCCTCGACCACGAAATCGGTAATCAGCGCAATCGCTTCGGGATAATTCAGCTTCACGCCGCGCTCCAGCCGGCGGCGCGCCACCATGGCGGCCATGGAAATCAAAAGCTTGTCTTTTTCTCTTGGGCTAAGGTTCATCGTCGTCCCGCAGCTTGGCATCCGCTCCGCAAAGCAGCTTTGCAGGAGATCAGATCCGACATTTGACAGACCCCGAAGGATGCCCGTCACGCGGCGATCCGAAGGGATTACAGATTCCAGACTTTCGGCACTGGCGCGCCGTTTCGCAAGAGCGAAATGATCGGAAAAAGCAATTTTCTCAAGGAGAAACCATCGGCGGCGGCAACCCGCACCACGAGCTTGCCCTGCCATTCGCTGGCACCGCCGCTTTCCCCGGCAATCGCCCGGATTTTAGGCAGAAGCGCCTCGGAAAGAGGCCCGATATAGAGAAGCGTCGCAAAGGCGACCTGCCCGGCCAGAACCGCCGTCTTCGCCGTCAGCTCCGCCACCTCGCCCTCAAGCAGAAGCTCTTCGGCATGCACCAGCTTGCCGCCATGGCGAATGCGCCAGCGGTCGCGAAAAAGGCCATGCGTCATCGCCTCGCCCATGGCCTGACGGCCGAGCAGCACGGCTTCGACGGCGATGAATTCGGAAGATTGATCGAGATCGGCTTCCAGCCGGCGGGTGAGCGACGCCCGGTCGAAAAGGATGGTTTCCTGTGGCAGCCAGTGCAGTTTCGCACCCGGCCCGGCGGAAATGCGGGCGGTGACAGTGGCTGTGCCTGATGATGCCTTGTAAACCTTCTCGCAGGCCTGCGTGGTCACGACAAGCGACGTGCTGGCACCGGCGACCGCATGCCATTCGATCTCGTCTCCGCCGGTCAGCCCGCCGGAGGAATTGATGAGAATGGCTTCGGCTTCGTTCGAAAAAGTGTCCGGCAGGCGGATTTTGGCGCAGCCTTCCTGGAACAACTCGTCCAGCCGGCTGCGCCCTTCAACCGCCTTGGTTACAATGCGTCCTCTGCCACGGGCGCGTTGCTGCCGGACAGGTTGTTGAGCGTCTTCACAACCGGAAGGGCCGATGGCTTGCTGTTCTGGCTGCACGCGGTCTCCGAAGCACTTGCGGAAGCGGATCCGGCCTTGGCGCCACAATCCTTCTTGACGACGGCGTCCACCACCATCTGCCCTTCCGTGTTGCGGAAGAAATCCCACATTCTTTCGGCCGCATCAACCGTGCGCGTCACTTCGCCTGTGGGCATCTTGCGCTCCACGGCGGGTTCGGCCTTCGGGGTCTGCTCGCCGCCCGGCTTGCGGGTGACGACGGCGCTAGCGGCCAGCACTTCCGCCTTCATCGTCGCGCGCGGCCAGGCATGGTCCCAGTTCTCGATGACATAGGATTGAATGCGTGCACCAGCCTTGCAGACATCGTAGGAGTTGACGGTGAAGCTCTCGCCCACCTTGCTTTTGGCAGCGCCCTTGCAGCCGTCCATCTCGGCCCAGCGCTTCAAGGCAGTCTCACCGCCATATTGCCAATAGGACTTGCCGCCGCCCTGATAGGGATTGGCAGGATCCTTCAGCCCGGCAAAGGCGATGATCGACATCGGCCGGGCAGGCGTGCAGCTTGCCGCATCCGGTCCCCATTTGCCTTCGGTCTCCAGCGGATAACCGGCGCGCAGCGAGGCGACGAAGCCGGCAGCATTAAAATCCGCGTTGCCGCTGCAGATGAATTGCGACAGCATGCGCCCGCCGCCGGAATAACCGGAACCGTAAAAGCGCTCCTCATCCACGCAGAACCTGCCCTTCACCATGGCGATGGCATCGCGGATGAAACCGACTTCATCCAGCCCGCCCGGGCGCTTGGTGACACCGGGAACGTTCCAGGCATGGGTGCCGGGCAATTCGCCATTGAGGCTGCCGGCCAGCGCCACCACCACAAGGCCGTCACGCTCGGCCAGCTTGTCCCAGCCGCTGCGGTTCAGCTGGCCGTGCGGATTGCTGTTCGAGCCATGAAAATCGAATATGACGGGCAGCGGCTTTTTCCCGTCATAGGCGGAGGGAACAAAATAGACGCCGTCGCGTTTCTCGCCATTGGAGAGAATGGAAAAATCATGCCGACCCGGCTCCATGCCCGGGCCGATGCCCTGACCGCAGGTCGATGCCGACGCTGCGGCCCCTGCGCTTGCGCTGATCACCAGCCCAAGGAACAGGCTGCATGCGGAACGAACCAACCGGGAAGCCCGGCCCACTGCAAAGTCTTGAATCATTGACACGCCTTTATTGGCACAGTGTCCCGACGATACGTCGAGCGTGCAGGAAATGTAAGGGATCAACTGTCGCGGCGTGCGAATAGACTTTTCCTGTGTCTCGCATGCAGCATTTGCGCTGCCAATATCACAGGCTTTTATTCAACGAAATGCTAAAATTGCGCATAAAAGCTATGCTCAGGCGCATAGGCTTTCAAAATATTAATCGGCCGTTTGCACGCCGTGATCGGCGTGCGGTCCTTTTAGTCTCGATTTATACTGTCAGATGCCGCCGCGCCTCGGGCGTATCCAGCGTCTCGGCCAGCCCCTCATGCACGATTTCACCGCGATCCATGATGTAGACGTAATCGGCAAGTTCGCGGCAGAAATCCAGATATTGCTCGACCAGCAGGATCGCCATGCCGGTGGAATCGCGCAGATATTTGATCGCCCGGCCGATATCCTTGATGATCGACGGCTGGATGCCCTCGGTCGGCTCATCGAGCACGAGGATTTTCGGCCGCGTCACCAGCGCCCGGCCGATGGCAAGCTGCTGCTGCTGGCCGCCGGAGAGATCGCCGCCGCGCCGTGACAGCATGGATTGCAGCACCGGAAACAGGCTGAAAATATCGTCCGGGATGAACCGCTCCTTGCGCGGCAGCGGCGCATAACCGCTCTCCAGATTCTCCTGAACGCTGAGCAGCGGAAAGATTTCACGCCCCTGCGGCACATAGCCAACACCGCGCTTGGCCCGCTGATAAGGCGCCAGCCCGTCGAGCGTCGTATCGCCGAAACGTATGGTGCCGGCACTGGTGGCCTGCTGGCCGGTGACGGCCCGCAACAGTGAACTTTTGCCCACGCCGTTGCGGCCGAGGACACAGGTGATCTTGCCCATCTCCGCTTTCAGTGACACGCCGCGCAAGGCTTGCGCCGCGCCGTAGTGGAGGTTGATGTTTTCGACTGTCAGCATGGTGCTACCTTGTCTGAAAAAGCGTAGTGGGAGAGTGGGGCATGGATCCTCGGGTCAAGCCCGAGGATGACGTAGGGGCAAGCGGGACGCACAACAGCGCTGTCAAATACCGATTTCGGCGCGCAATTTCGCCGTGCTGACGGGTCACGACAGAGCGAAAATTTCCTGTAATATTCCCGGAGTAACCTCCAGGCATTACCCCCACCCAGCTGTCATCCTCGGGCTTGACCCGAGGATCCACTCCCAGGAACACACCGTGGCCGGCTTCGTCTATATCGTCGCGAGCGGCAGACACGGAACGCTTTATATCGGCGTGACGTCGAACCTTGAGCAGCGAGTTTACGAGCACCGCGAAGGACTGACCAAAGGTTTTACCAGCCTTTATGGGTGCACGAAGCTCGTCTGGTACGAAGAGCATATGAGCATCGGCACCGCGATCCAGAGGGAAAAATCCTTGAAACGCTGGTATCGCGACTGGAAGATCAAGCTGATTGAGGATTTTAATCCGGAGTGGCGTGATCTTTACGAGGAATTTGGCTGAGTGGGTGGCGATGGATCCTCGGGTCAAGCCCGAGGATGACGGCAGTGGGTTTCTCAATCTTGGAGGTTGACCACCACTCCATGTTTCCCAGAGCGGTGAAGGACAGTGTGGTACCCCTATCGACCAGTCCTCCACCGTCATCCTCGGGCTTGACCCGAGGATCCACCGCGACAAACGCCCAAATGTCGTTGTGATACGCCGCACCATCACCGCCCCAGATAATTCTCAATCACCTTCGGATCACTCGACACAAAATCGATCGACCCTTCCGCCAGCACCGAGCCTTCGGCAAGACACGTCACCTTCACCCCCAGTTCGCGGATGAAGCCCATGTCGTGCTCCACCACGACCACAGAGCGGGTCCTGGCAATCTCCTTCAGCAGCACGGCGGTTTCCGCCGTTTCCGCATCCGTCATGCCGGCCACCGGCTCATCCACCAGCAAGAGCTTCGGCTCCTGCGCCAGCAGCATGCCGATCTCAAGCCACTGTTTCTGGCCGTGCGAAAGATTGGCGGCGAGATCGTTGCGGCGATGGCTGAGGCGCACGGTGGCGAGGATTTCCTCGATGCGGGCCTTGTCTTCCTCGCTCAGCCGGTAAAACAGCGTGGCGAACACGCCGCGCTTGCGGTTCAGCGCCAGTTCCAGATTGTCCCAGACGGTGTGGCTTTCAAACACCGTCGGCTTCTGGAATTTTCGGCCGATGCCGAGCTGGGCAATATCCGCCTCATCCTTTTTGGGGAGGTCGATGCTGTCTTCGAACAGCACCGTGCCGGTATCCGGCCGCGTCTTGCCAGTGATGATATCCATCATCGTCGTCTTGCCCGCGCCATTCGGGCCGATGATGGCGCGCAGTTCCCCCGGCTCCACCACGAAGGAGAGGGAATTCAGCGCCCTGAACCCATCGAAGGAAACGGAGACGCCGTCGAGATAAAGCAGGCTCTTTGTTCTTTTTTCGGAAACCGTGTTCATATCCGCCTCACTCCGCCGCCTGTTGCGCCACTGTCGAGCCGCTGTCATTGCCCGGCTGTGCGCCGCCTGCCGCAAGCGCAACCCGCTTTTCGCGCCGCCCCGCCAGATAATGCTGCAGGGTGCCGACAATGCCCTTGGGGAAAAACAGCGTCACCGCAATGAAGAGCCCACCCAGCGCAAACAGCCAGAATTCCGGGAAAGCGCCGGTGAAATAGCTCTTGCCGCCATTGACCAGCAGCGCGCCGATGATCGGCCCGATCAGCGTGCCGCGCCCGCCCACCGCCGTCCACACCACAACTTCAATGGAGTTGGCGGGCGAAAATTCGCCGGGATTGATGATGCCCACCTGCGGCACGAACAGCGCACCGGCAATACCCGCCATCATGGCAGACACGACGAAGGTGAAGAGCTTGATGTTTTCCACCCGGAAACCGAGGAAACGCACCCGGCTTTCGGCATCGCGCACCCCCACCAGCACCTTCCCGAATTTGGAATTGACGATGCCCGACGCAATCAGCAACGAAAGCGCCAGCATCACGGCCGTCACGGCAAACAGCACGGCGCGTGTGCCATCCGCCTGCACGGAAAAGCCGAGGATATCCTTGAAATCGGTAAGGCCGTTATTGCCGCCAAAACCCATGTCGTTGCGGAAGAAGGCAAGCAGCAGGGCATAGGTCATGGCCTGGGTGATGATCGAGAGATAAACGCCGTTGACGCGTGAGCGGAAGGCGAACCAGCCGAACACGAAGGCGAGCAGCCCCGGAACGACAAGCACCATCAGCGCCGCAAACCAGAACATGTCGAAGCCTTGCCAGAACCACGGCAGTTCCTTCCAGTTGAGGAACACCATGAAATCGGGCAACACCGGATGGCCATAAACCCCGCGCGTGCCGATCTGCCGCATCAGATACATGCCCATGGCATAACCACCGAGCGCGAAGAAGGCGGCGTGGCCGAGCGAGAGAATGCCGCAATACCCCCAGACAAGATCGAGCGCGAGCGCCAAGAGCGCATAGGCCAGATATTTGCCGAGCATCGACATGATATAGGTCGGGATGCGGAACGCGCTGCCCTCCGGCAACAGCAGGTTGGAGGCGGGCACCAGCACGGCGATGGCCAGAATGATGCCGATGGCGATGGAGATGCGGCGATCGAGCGCGCGCAGGAGGAAGCCGGTAATCATGCTTCGATCGCCCTTCCCTTGAGTGCGAAGAGACCGCGCGGCCGCTTCTGGATGAACAGGATGATGAGGACGAGCACGAGGATCTTGCCGAGCACGGCGCCCACCGTCGGCTCGAGGAACTTGTTGAGCACGCCGAGCGACAGCGCCCCGACCAGCGTTCCCCAGAGATTGCCAACGCCACCGAACACCACCACCATGAAACTGTCGATGATGTAGCTCTGGCCGAGATTGGGCGAGACATTGTCGATCTGCGAGAGCGCCACACCGGCAAGACCGGCAACGCCGGAGCCGAGCGCGAAGGTGAAGGCATCCACCCAGGGGGTGCAGATGCCCATGGAGGAGGCCATGCGGCGGTTCTGGGTCACGGCGCGCATCTGCAGGCCGAAAGCGGAGCGTTTCAAGAGAACCAGCAGCGCGAAGAACACCGAGAGCGAGAAACAGACGATCCACACCCGGTTCCAGGTGAAATTGAGATAACCGACGCTGAAGGAGCCGGACATCCAGCTGGGGCTGCCGACTTCCCGGTTGGTGGGGCCGAAGATGGAGCGCACACCCTGTTGCAGGATGAGCGAGATGCCCCAGGTGGCGAGCAGCGTTTCAAGAGGACGTCCATAGAGGAAACGGATGACACCGCGCTCCATGACAAGTCCGACGCAGGCCGTGACCAGAAAGGCGGCTGGCAAGGCGATGGCGAGCGACCAGTCGAACAGGCCGGGGAAATGGCTGCGGATCACCTCCTGCACCATGAAGGTGGAATAGGCGCCGATCATCACCATCTCGCCATGCGCCATGTTGATGATGCCCATCACGCCGAAGGTGATGGCAAGGCCGATGGCGGCGAGCAAAAGCACGGAACCGAGCGACAGGCCGTACCAGACATTCTGCACGTAATCCCAGAAGGCAAGGGAGCTTTCGATGCCCGATATGGCGCTGTCGATATCCGGTTTCAGGCTCTGATCCACGGAGGGGGACGCCGCCATGAGAATGCCGATGGCATCGCGCCCGCCCAGGTTCTTGATGGTGGCGATCGCTTGCCTCTTGGCCTCCAGCGGGCGGTCGGAGGAGAGCAGCGAGACAGCCCGCGCCTCCTCCATCCGGGTCCGCACCTCTTGATCGGTTTCCCTTGATATGGCCGCTTCCAGCAATTCGAGATTTTCAGCGCTCGGCGCTTTCAGAACGGCATCGGCGGCGGAAAGCCGCACGGATTTTTCCGGGCTGAGCAGGGTCAAACCGCCAAGGGCTGCGCGGATGACGCGGCGCAGATTATTGTTGACCTTGATCTTGGTAACCGCCGCCTTCGGCGCCTCGCCCGCGCTTTCGCCCGTCAGCGGGTCGATCAGCGTAAAATTGGAGCCTGCCGGCTTGGTCATGAACACCAGATTGTCGGACTTGCGTACGTAAAGATCACCCGCCGCAAAAGCCTCGAGCGCCGGAACGACGCGCGCATCGCCGGTCGCGGCGATCTGGCCGATCAGGACTTCGGCCTGTTTGAAGTCAGCCGTGCCGAGCTGGTCGATCAGCGCCTTCGGATCGCTTTGGGCGAAGGATTGGGCGGCGATCCCCATGGTGAGCCAGAGGAAGATGGCTCCGAGAAAAGATCGGATCGTCATGTCGGGGTCCTTGGGCGTTTTACGGCGGGGCGTTTGTGTGGCGCCCGTTGAGTATGCGGCTTTACCCCCCTCTGCCCTGCCGGGCATCTCCCCCTCAAGGGGGGAGATCGATCTGCGGCGAGGTCCCGCCCATCTCAAAGTTCGAGAATGAAGTGGCGGGAAAGCGTCTTGCCGATCTCCCCCCTTGAGGGGGAGATGCCCGGCAGGGCAGAGGGGGGTAATTCTTGCTCAGCTTCGAATGATAAAACCGCCCCCCCAATAAGGGAGCGGCACCCACCCCGTTATCAGCTACCCTTACCGCCGCACTTGCCGCTGGCCACATTAAAGTTGCCGCAAGACATCGGCTTCCGCCAATCCGAGATCAGATCCTTCGAATCCGGCAGGTAATCCGACCATTCATCCCCCACCACCTGCGGTGTCTGCTGTACGATCTCAAACTGCCCATCGGCCTGGATTTCACCGATCAGCACCGGCTTGGTGATGTGGTGGTTCGGCATGACGGTGGAATAACCGCCCGAAAGGTTCGGCACCGAAACGCCGATGATCGAGTCGAGAACCTTGTCCGTATCGGTGGTGCCGGCGGATTCCACGGCCTTTACCCAGGCGTTGAAGCCGATATAGGCGGCTTCCATCGGGTCGTTTGTCACGCGTTTGTCGTTCTTGGTAAAGGCATGCCAGGTCTTGATGAACTCGGCATTGATCGGCGCATCGACGGACTGGAAGTAGTTCCAGGCGGCAAGGTGGCCGACCAGCGGCGCGGTATCGAGACCGGCCAGCTCTTCTTCACCCACCGAGAAGGCGACGACCGGGATATCCTCGGCCTTGATGCCCTGGTTCGCCAGTTCCTTGTAGAAAGGCACGTTGGCGTCACCGTTGATGGTGGAGACCACGGCGGTCTTCTTGCCGGCCGAGCCGAATTTCTTGATGTCGGACACGATCGTCTGCCAGTCGGAATGGCCGAACGGCGTGTAGTTGATCATGATGTCCTCTTCCTTGACGCCCTTCGACATCAGGTAGGCCTTCAGGATCTTGTTGGTGGTCTGCGGATAGACATAGTCCGTGCCGGCCAGAACCCAGCGCTCCACACCTTCGGTGCTGGCGAGATAGTCGACGGCCGGAATGGCCTGCTGGTTCGGAGCCGCGCCCGTATAGAAGATGTTGCGCGAGGATTCTTCACCCTCGTACTGAACCGGATAGAACAGGATCGAGTTCAGTTCCTCGAAGACCGGCAGCACCGACTTGCGCGAGGAAGACGTCCAGCAGCCGAATACGGCGGCGACCTTGTCCTGCGAAATCAGCTGGCGGGCCTTTTCGGCGAAAAGCGGCCAGTCGGAAGCCGGATCGACCACCACGGCTTCGAGTTTCTTGCCGAGCACGCCGCCCTTCTTGTTCTGCTCGTCGATGAGCATCAGCATGGCGTCCTTCAGCGTCGTCTCTGAGATCGCCATGGTGCCGGACAGCGAATGCAGCACGCCGACCTTGATCGTGTCGTCTGCTGCAAAAGCGCCATGAAAGGCGGTGGTGGACAGGATCGCGCCAAGCAGCGCGGCACTAAGCGTCTTGCGGAACATCATCGGAAGAACCCCTCTCCTTGTTGGCCTCTCGTGGAGGCTCAGCGGCATCTGCGGCCGCTGCTGGGAGGGACTATCGATCTCGCGGAGGCGAAACCGTATACGTCAATTGACGTAGGCGGGGTGGCGAAAGGTGCAGGGGGAGGTTTTGGGGGATTAGCGCCTAGGGCGGAACTGCCTATATGGAGAGAGACGTCTCCCCTTGTTTCTTCTCCCCGAGGGGGAGAAGTCCGCGGCAGCGGGATGAGAGGGCAAGGGTGGAGATGTACGGAGAGCGAGCCCCCTCATCCGACCCTTCGGGCCACCTTCTCCCCCTCGGGGAGAAGAAGCCTGCGGCACGGTCTCACATCACGAATGCGGCTTGCCGTCCCGCTCTTCGTCGCGGATCGCATCGTCATGATACCAGGAGCCGAAATCCACATGCGGCTCCTGCGCCTCACGTTCAAGCTTGCTCAGCCCGCTGTCGCGGAACTTGGAAACGCCCGCGCGCCCGCCGACCGGGAATTGATAGATCGTTGCCGTCTCGCGATGAAAGCCAGTTGCCATATCGGTCATCTCACTCTGTTTGCATCGAAGCACTTGTCTCTGGAACAAACCAGCAAAGGCCGGATTCGCTCCGTTTGATTAAAAAAAAATCACGTTGCGAAAAATATAGGCATTAATCGTCTCATCTACAAGAAAAACCATTCCGAAAGCGCCGGTTTTTGGGGCAAATGCCAATCCCTCGCGCGCAATCGAAATCATTGCGCCGCAGCAGGGCATTCCCCCGGAAGACGCCGGCTATCTATCAGGATTCAATGATGAAACATGAGGGGTGAATTTGCCTGCCGCAGTGCAGCAGAACCATCCCCGCGCGATATCCAGGCTCCTGCGCGACAGGGGGCCTGAAAGATTTTTCGAAAAAATCGTCGGATATCGCCAATCTGGCACGCGGCATGCATCTAAGGGGTCAGCCCTTGAACGCGAATGCGCTTCGGTGGCCAAAGCCACGGGAGGCCTCAAGGCTTCGCATTGTTACCTATGAGAGGTTCGTAATGACTAAGTTCAAACTCGAGTACATCTGGCTGGACGGATACAAGCCGGTCCCCAACCTGCGCGGCAAGACCCAGATCAAGGAATTCGACGAATTCCCGACACTCGAGCAGCTGCCGCTCTGGGGCTTTGATGGCTCCTCCACGCAGCAGGCCGAAGGCCATTCGTCGGATTGCGTGCTGAAGCCCGTCGCGATCTATCCCGACCCGGCCCGCTCCAACGGTGCGCTCGTCATGTGCGAAGTCATGATGCCCGATGGCGTCACCCCGCATGCTTCGAACAGCCGCGCAACCATCCTCGACGACGAAGATGCATGGTTCGGTTTCGAACAGGAATATTTCTTCTACCAGGACGGCCGCCCGCTCGGCTTCCCGGAACAGGGTTACCCGGCTCCGCAGGGTCCTTATTACACCGGCGTCGGCTTCAAGAACGTCGGTTCGGTTGCCCGCGAAATCGTTGAAGAGCACCTCGACCTCTGCCTCGAAGCCGGCATCAACCACGAAGGCATCAATGCCGAAGTGGCCAAGGGCCAGTGGGAATTCCAGGTCTTCGGCAAGGGCTCCAAGCGCGCCGCCGACCAGATCTGGATCGCCCGCTACCTGCTGCTGCGTCTTTGCGAACAGTACGGCATCGACGTTGAATTCCATTGCAAGCCGCTCGGCGACACCGACTGGAACGGTTCGGGCATGCATTGCAACTTCTCCACCAAGTTCATGCGCGAAGTTGGCGGCAAGGACTATTTCGAAGCCCTCATGGCCGCTTTCGCCAAGAACTGGAAAGAGCACATCGACGTTTACGGTCCGGACAACCACCTGCGCCTGACCGGCAAGCACGAAACCGCTCCGTGGAACAAGTTCTCCTACGGCGTTGCCGACCGTGGCGCCTCGATCCGCGTTCCGCATTCCTTCGTCAACAACGGTTACAAGGGTTACCTCGAAGACCGTCGTCCGAACTCTCAAGGCTGCCCTTACCAGATCGCTTCCGTCGTTCTCAAGACGATCGCAGAAGTGCCGCTCGCAAAGTCGGCTGCTGCCTGATTGATAAAGACATGGCGTCGCCCGAAGCCGGGCGACGCCATTTTTGTGTCCACCGAACGGCCGCAGGCTGGGGCGACCTTTCGTCAGCCGCCGCACGCGGCATAATCTTCCGGCGCGCCAACGGAGTGCGCGGCTTTCAACAACGGCATCGCATATTCGGCAAACAGCTGCATGTTTCCGCGCCGATGCCCTGAAGCAAGAAGGTGAGCGATGGGCATTCTCGACAAATTTTCTCTCGAAAACCGCACGGCCATCATCACCGGCAGCGGCCGCGGCCTCGGTTTTGAAATTGCCAGCGCCTTTGCCGAAGCGGGCGCCCATGTCTGGCTGACTGGTCGCAATGCCGAAACGCTGGAACAGGCGGCAGATGTGCTGCGCAAGGCCGGCGGAAAAGCCGATTACGCCGCCTTCGATATTGCCGATACGGCCGCCGGCAGCGCCCTTGTCCGCCGTATCATGGATGAAGCCGGCCACCTCGATATCCTCGTCAACAATGTCGGCGCGCGCGACCGTCGCCCGCTTGCCGAATTCAGCAATGATGACGTGCTGGAACTCATCCGCACCGACCTCACCTCCTCCATCTCCCTGTCGCGGGAGGCCGCAGAGGCGATGAACACCAACGGTTACGGCCGCATCATCACCATCACTTCCATTCTCGGCCACATCGTCCGGCCGGGCGATGCCATCTATCCCGTCGCCAAGCAGGGGCTGACCGGGCTGATGCGGGCGATCGCCGTCGAATACGGCGCACGCGGCATCACCAGCAACGCCATTGCGCCCGGCATGTTCGCCACGCAAACCAATGCCGCCCTTTCCGAAAACCCTGAGATGGTGGCCTTCGCCAAGCTGCGCGTGCCGCTGGAGCGCTGGGGCCGTCCGGATGAAATCGCCGGTGCGGCGCTGTTTCTGGCCAGCGACGCGGCCTCCTTCGTCAACGGCCATGTGCTGACGGTGGATGGCGGCATGTCGGTGCGGCTATGAGAGTGCCGAAATACTGGAGCGCCGGATGAAAAGCGGACACCACGGTACACGACACTATGCTTCGAGGCCGGTGCGCCGACGACGAAATTCGCTGTTTTCTCGTGCGCTTTCCTTCCCTCATCTCTGTGCTCGTCACAGAGATCCAGCCAGCCCAAGTCCTTGGGCTGAGAGGACTTTCTCTCGCCGCGCAGACGCGCGTCGGCTGGATTCCTGTGACAAGCACAGGAATGAGGTTAAGGGGGATGTTTCAACACACAAAACCTTGTGTCGTGTACGATGAGCAGAATCCCGTCCGCCGCTCTACCTTTCTGTTTAAGCATAGGATTTCTCCGAAAAGCGTGTGCGGTTTTTGGTCCGGTGCTCTATCCGCAGAAGGGCGTGGAATCCTAGCATGGCCGCACGGCAACGCATCATCCCCGTCAGGCGCGAATATAACCGCTGGGTCGCCAACCAGACGCTGGAAGATTATGCGCTGCGCTTCACCGCCAAAAGCGCCCGGCAATTTTCCTCCAACCGCATTTCCCACACCGCTATCGGCGCGATCTCCTTTCTGGCGCTGGAAGCCATCGGCGGCGCCATCACGCTCTCCTACGGCACCACCAACGCCTTTTACGCCATCCTCGTCGCCGCCATCGCCATGCTTGCCGTCGGCCTGCCGATCAGCCGTTATGCCATCCGCCACGGCGTCGATATCGATCTTCTGACGCGCGGCGCGAGCTTCGGTTATATCGGCTCCACCATCACCTCGCTGATCTATGCCGCCTTCACCTTCATGCTCTTCGCCATCGAGGCGTCGATCATGTCCGGGGCGCTGGAGCTGGCGCTCGGCATACCCTTGTGGATCGGCTACATCATCTCGGCCGTCATGGTCATTCCGCTCGTCACCCATGGCGTGCGCCTCATCAGCCGCTTCCAGATCATCACCCAGCCCTTCTGGATCGTGCTGAACATTCTGCCCTTCGTTTTCATCGCCTTGATGGACTGGGAAAAATACGATCTCTGGCGGGCCTTTGCCGGTATTCACCACGCCTCGGGGCCATCAGGCACGGTGGCGGATTTCAACCTCGTGGAATTCGGCGCGGCCTCGGCCGTCATTCTGGCGCTGATGTCGCAGATCGGCGAACAGGTGGATTTCCTGCGCTTCCTGCCGGCCGAAGGCCAGAGCCGCCTGCGACACCGCATCGCCGTCTTTCTGGCCGGCGCCGGCTGGGTGGTCGTCGGCGTACCGAAGCTGCTCGCCGGCTCCTTCCTCGTGGTCTTGACCTTCAGTTCCGGCGTCTCGGTGGATCGCGCCGCCGATCCGGCGCAGATGTATCTCACCGCCTTCGGTTACATGATCCCCAACGAAACCGCCGCCATGCTGCTGATGGTCGCCTTCGTCGTCGTCTCGCAGCTAAAGATCAACGTCATGAATGCCTATGCGGGTTCGCTCGCCTGGTCGAATTTCTTCTCACGGCTTACCCACAGCCACCCCGGCCGCGTCGTCTGGCTGGTCTTCAATGTGGCGATCGCGCTGCTTCTGATGGAACTCGGCATTTACCGGCTGCTGGAAGAAACGCTCGGCATCTTCTCCATCATCGCCATGGCGTGGCTGTGCACCATTTCCGCCGATCTCTTCATCAACAAGCCGCTCGGCCTTGCCCCGCCCGGCATCGAATTCAAGCGCGCCCATCTTTACGACATCAATCCCGTCGGCGTCGGCTCCATGGCGCTTTCGGCCACCATCGCGCTGATGGCGCATTTCGGCGCCTTCGGGCCGCTCGCCGCATCGCTCGCACCCTATCTGACGCTGATCGTCGCTTTCATCGCCTCGCCGCTGATTGCCTGGGGCACGAAGGGCAAATTTTATCTCGCCCGCAAGCCGCGCCAGAAGTGGCGTGAGGAAAGCAGCATCACCTGCTCCATCTGCGAGCACCCGTTCGAGCCGGAGGATATGGCGTGGTGTCCCGCCTATGCCGCGCCGATCTGTTCGCTCTGCTGCTCGCTGGACAGCCGCTGCCACGACATGTGCAAGCCGAAGGCCAAGCTCAACTATCAGGTCGCAACCGTCGCAAAAACCTTCCTGCCAAGGCAGCTGGTGGCGAAGCTCGCCACCCGGCTCGGGCGCTACGGCATGGCGGCGGCGATTGCCGTCACGGCCATCGGCGGCATTCTCTCCATGATCGCCCATCAGGTCGGCACCGCCTCGCCGGAAACGGCCGATGTGGTGAACCGCACCATCCTCATCGTGTTTTTCGTCTTCGCCGTCATTGCCGGCATCGTCTGCTGGTTCCTCGTGCTTGCCCATGACAGCCGGGTGGTGGCGGAAGAGGAATCGTCCCGCCAGAACACGCTGCTGCTGAAGGAGATCGCCGCCCACAAGAAGACCGACGCCGCCCTTCAGGACGCCAAGGAAACCGCTGAGGCCGCCAACCGCGCCAAGAGCCGTTACGTGGTCGGCCTCAGCCACGAATTGCGTACGCCGCTCAACGCCGTGCTGGGTTATGCCCAGATCCTCGAACGCGACGAGACCATTCCCCCTCCCCGGCAATCGGCGATCAAGGTCATCCGCCGCTCGGCCGATCACCTGTCCGGCCTGATCGACGGGCTTCTCGATATTTCCAAGATCGAGGCCGGCCGTCTGCAGGTCTATTCCAACGAGATCAACATACAGGACTTCCTCGACCAGATCGTCGACATGTTCCGCCCGCAGGCGCAGGCCAAGGGCCTGGAATTCCGCCACGACCGCTCCCGCGCCCTGCCGCAATATGTCCGCACCGATGAAAAGCGGCTGCGCCAGATCCTCGTCAACCTCATCTCCAACGCCATCAAATTCACCGATGAGGGCGCCGTCACCTTCGATGTCGGTTATCGCAGCCAAGTGGCAAGCTTCACCGTCTCCGACACCGGCCGTGGCATTGCCGAAAAAGACCTCGCCCGCATCTACGAACCCTTCCAGCGCGGCGAGGCAGAGAGCGTGCGCCCCATGCCGGGCCTCGGTCTCGGCCTCACCATCACACGGCTTCTGACCAATACGCTCGGCGGGGAGATTTCCGTATCCAGCGAAAAGGACGAGGGCTCCACCTTCCGCGTCCGCCTGATGCTGTCAGCCGTGCACCGGCCCAGCACGGCGCCTGCGGCGGAAAAGACCATCCGCTCCTATTCCGGCCCACGCCGCACCATCGTTGTGGTCGACGACAATGAGGATCATCGCGAGCTGATGCGGCAGGTGCTGGTGCCGCTCGATTTCGTGGTGCTGACCGCCCAGAACGGGCCGGAATGCCTGACGCTCATCGAAGGCGTGAAGCCCGATCTCTTCCTTATTGATATTTCCATGCCCGGCATGACCGGCTGGCAGCTTGTGACGAAACTGCGAGAAGCCGGGCAGACCGCGCCGCTCATCATGCTCTCGGCCAATATCGGCGATGGCACCGTCGCGGGCGCAGGCGAGGATAACCACAACGACGCCATCGCCAAGCCGGTCGATATCCGCCACCTTTGCGACAGGCTTGCGGTGCATCTCGGCCTGAAATGGATTTACGATACTGATCTGCCCATGCCAGCCGCGCCGCAGCCTGCACCGCAGATCATCCATCCCGGCGCAATCCATATCCAGGATTTGCAGCGGCTCGGCGAAATCGGCTACATACGCGGCATCGAGGCGAAACTCGCCGATCTCGCCCGCAATACGGAAAACCTGCCCTTCACGCAGGAGCTCGGCACCTATGTGCAGGCCTTCGATCTGGCCGGTTACGCGCATTTTCTCAAGCGGTTCGAAAACGGTGACAGGGGAGACGGCAAGGCATGAGCGGTCAGGCAACAGCGGCTCCGAGAGATATCGTCTTGCTGGTGGATGACAGCCCGGAAGCGCTCGGGTTCCTCACCGACGCGCTGGAGCAATCGGGCTTTTCCGCCCTTATCGCCACCTCGGGACAGGCAGCCCTCAACATCGCCGAGCGCATCACGCCCGATATCATCCTGCTCGACGCCGTCATGCCCGTTATGGACGGTTTCGAAACCTGCCGGCGCCTGAAGGCCAATGCGGCGGTGGCGCAGGTGCCGGTCATCTTCATGACCGGGCTGACGGAGACCGAACATGTGGTGCGGGCGCTGGAATCCGGCGGCGTCGATTATCTGACCAAGCCGATCAACATCGACGAGTTGCGCGCCCGCATCCGCGTGCACCTTTCCAATGCCCGCTCGGCCCAGAGCGCCCGCGTGGCGCTCGATGCCGCCGGCCGCCACCTGCTGGCCGTGCGTGCCAGCGGCGCGATCCACTGGTCCACCCCGCAAGCGACGCGACTGGTCAATGCCGCAACCGGCCGCGATGACGGCATGGAGACCGTCGTCACCCATATCGGCCGCTGGCTCGGCGAAAGGGCGGCAGCGGAAACCGGCCGCGATGCGCCGCTGACGATCACCGAGGCCGGACGGCCCGCCTTGCAACTGTCTTTCCTCGGCGCCATGGGTCCGGATGAATTCCTCTTCCGCCTCACCGCCGCCAATGAGAAATCCGGCGACCACCTGCTGCGCGAGCATTTTTCCCTCACCGCCCGGGAATCGGAAGTGCTGTTATGGATCGCCAAGGGCAAGTCCAACCGCGATATCGGCGATATTCTCGGCCTTTCCGCGAGAACGGTGAACAAGCATCTGGAACAGATCTATGTGAAGCTCGGCGTCGAAAACCGCGCTTCGGCGGCTGTGAAGGCAGCGCATATTCTGCATCAGGGGTGACGGCAGCGCTGGGTGTCGTAAGGTTCGACCAACATATATTTTCCGCTTGAGCGCATAACATCGGCTTTCAGTCCGAGCGGCGGCCCCTTGTTTCTTCTCCCCGCCGGGGAGAAGTCCGCGGCAGCGGGATGAGGGGGCAAGCTCTCCGAAATCCGGCAACGTTTCCCCCTCATCCGACCCTTCGGGCCACCTTCTCCCCGGCGGGGAGAAGAAACGCGCGGCCAACTATCACCCCAAAATCACCGTCCGATCCCCTGAACCCAACACAGGATTAAACACCCATGGACCGTTTCATCATACTTTCCGGCTGCTCCGGCGGCGGCAAATCCACGCTTCTCGCCGAGCTTTCCCGACGCGGTTTCGCCACCGTGGAAGAGCCCGGCCGGCGCATCGTCATCGAAGAAAACCGCAATGGCGGCACGGCCCTGCCGTGGATCGACATCGAAGCCTTCGCCCGCCGCGCCATCGCCATGGCCCTCGAAGACCGGCAGAACGCCCCGCCGGAACGCCGCGTCTTCTTCGATCGCGGCCTGATCGACGCCGCCTCGGCGCTTCGTCATATAAATGGCGATGCCTTCATCGAGACGCTGCGCCATGCGCATCGCTATAATTCTCTGGTCTTCCTTACCCCACCCTGGCCGGAAATCTACCGCGGCGACGATGAGCGCAAACACGGTTTCGATGCGGCGGTTGAGGAATATGAGCGGCTGGTCCGGGATTATGCCCGGCTGGATTATGAAACAGTGATAGTGCCGAAGGAGCCGGTTTCTGAGCGGGCCGCCATGATGCTGGAGCGCTTGGCCAAAGTTGTCTGAAAAGATGGCCGGGATGACGAAGGTCAGGAGGCTTAATTCGGAAAACAAAAAGCCCGGCATCGCTGCCGGGCTTCGATCATGTGTCGCAGAAGCGCTTAGCTGCCCTGCTGGATGTAGGTGAACTTGCCGTCCGGGCCCTTCTTCCATTCGTACATGACGTAACCGGGAAGCTTCGGGTCGCCCTTCTCGTCGAAGGAGATGTCGCCGAGCGCGGTCGGGAAGGTGCCGGACTTCAGGGCTTCGGCAACCTTTTCCGGCTCCACGGAACCGGCGGCCTTGGCAGCGCCTGCAATCGCCTGCATCGCGGCATAGGAGTAGAGCGTGTAGGCTTCCGGGTTGAAGCCGGCGGCCTTGAACTTCTCTACCAGTTCCTTGTTTTCCGGGCGCAGCGTCGGATCGGGGCCGAAGGTGTTGAGCGTGCCTTCGACGGCATCGCCGGCGATGGAAGCAAGTTCGTTCGAGACGATACCGTCGCCCGAAACGAGCTTGGCCTTCAGGCCCTGATCAGCCGCCTGACGGATGATGAGGCCGGCTTCGGTGTGCAGGCCGCCCCAGTAGATGATGGAAACGCCGGCTTCCTTCATCTTGGAGATCAGCGCGGAGAAGTCCTTATCACCGACGTTGACGCCTTCATACATGACTTCCGTTACACCAGCGGCATTGGCAGCCTTCTTGGTTTCATCGGCAAGGCCCTGACCGTAAGGGGTCTTGTCGTGAATGATGGCGACCTTGGCATCCTTGAAATGATCGGCCAGGTACTTGCCGGCGATGCCGCCCTGCTGGTCGTCACGGCCGCAGGTACGGAAGGTGTTCCACAGGCCGCGCTCGGTAAAGACCGGGTTGGTTGCGGCGGGGGTGATTTCGAGAATGCCGTTTTCGGCATAAACTTCGGACGCCGGAATGGAGACGCCGGAGTTGAAGTGACCGACAACGAATTTCACGCCGTCAGCGACGAATTTGTTGGCAACCGAAATACCCTGCTTGGGGTCGGATACGTCGTCGCCCAGCACGATCTTGATCTGTTCGCCATTGATGCCGCCGGCGGCGTTGATGTCTTTCGCGGCCTGTTCGGCACCCTTCTGGATCTGAGCGCCGAAAGCAGCGTTCGGGCCGGTCAGCGGTGCGCCGACAGCGATCACGACATCGGCCCAGGCCGAACCGCCAAACGCGACCATGGCGGTCAGCGCAACAGCGGAAAGAAGAGACTTCTTCATTACTTTACTCCCAGTTCCTTTGGATGGGTTGATTGCGAGAACCCATTCGGTACCCACCTTAACCGAACAGAAACGTTCCACTCTGCCGAGTATTAGTGACCCCGGAAAAGACCGGCTGTCAATTTTTCTTTTTATAGGAAAATGCCGACGTCCGATCGTAGAGCCAATAGTAGTTATTGACCATCTGGCTCGTCCGGCGCATGCGGAAACCGATGCTGGAAAAGACCAGAAGAAGAACGACGTCAAACACGTAATAAAAGCCGTTGATGAACGGCCCGTTGAAGAGCGCGTGATGCAGAAACCGCATCACCAGCCCCAGTGCGAGGGTGTAGATCACCACCCGCGTATAACCGCCCCAGCCATCGGCCACGGATTTGCCCGTGCGCCATGCCGTCCAGAAGCCCAAGAGGACAACCAGTGCGCGCAGAACATAACGCACGCCGTTATCGGTTTCGAAAAAAAGGCCCTGCATCTCTTTCCCCATCAGTGCCGGGCTGAAACGCCCTGGCCCTGCCTTGTCTGTCGTCCCGTCGTTTTCCCGCCGGGCATTTTATTGTTTGCGTCCCGCCATGGATCCTTAAGGTTTGGCCGAAAGGACAACAGGCCGCCGTTTGCAGTCTTGCGCCGCAAAATTTCCGGCGCAAGTAAAATCTTTCAGTGCCGTCCGCCTTCCAGATAGGCGGCGCGCACCTGCGGATCGGCCAGCAGTTCCCTGCCCGAACCGCTCATCGTCACCTTGCCGTTGACCATCACATAAGCGCGGTCGGAAAGCTTCAAAGCGGCAAAGGCGTTCTGCTCCACGAGGAAGACAGTCAGCCCCTCTTCCTGGTTGAGTTTCTTGATCGCCTCGAAGATGCCCTTGACGATCAGCGGCGCGAGACCCAAGGACGGTTCGTCCAGCAACAACAGCTTCGGCCGTGCCATCAGCGCGCGGCCGATGGAGAGCATCTGCTGCTCACCGCCGGAAAGCGTGCCGCCGCGCTGGCTCTGGCGCTCCTTCAGGCGCGGGAACATCACGAAGATCTTCTCGACGTCTTCCTTGAAATATTTCAGGTTATCGAGATTGGCGCCCATCTGCAGGTTTTCCAGCACCGTCATGCGCGGGAAAATCCGGCGGCCTTCCGGCGACTGGGCAATGCGCTTGCGCGCGATCAGGTGGGTCGGCAGATGGGTAATGTCCTCGCCGTCGAAGATCACCTGACCGGCACGCGCCTGCGGGCTGCCGCAGATGGTCATCATCAGCGTCGACTTGCCGGCGCCGTTGGCGCCGATCAGGCTGACGATTTCACCCCTGTTGACTTCGACATCGACACCGGCCAGAGCCCGGATATTGCCATAATAGGTTTCAACACCCTGGACTTTCAGAAGCGGTTCACCGGACATCAGGCCGCTCCTCCGTCGAGTTCTTCCGCAATCACGTCTTCCACTTCATCATCCTCGACACCCAGATAGGCGGCGATGACCTTCGGGTCGTTCTTCACATGGTCCGGCGTGCCGTCGGAAATCTTCTGGCCATATTCCAGAACCACCACATGGTCGGAAATCTGCATCACCACGGACATGTCGTGCTCGATGAGAAGCAGCGACGTGCCTTCATCGCGAATGCCGCGCAAGAGCGCGTTGAGCGCCAGCGATTCCTTCGGGTTGAGACCGGCGGCCGGCTCGTCGAGGCACAGAAGCTCCGGCCCCGTGCACATGGCGCGGGCGATTTCCAGACGGCGCTGTGCACCATAGGGAAGGTCGCCGGCCGGATCGTCGGCGCGGTCGATCAGATCGGCCTTTTCCAGCCAGTATTTGGCCTTTTCAATCGAGGCATCCACCGCCCGCCGGTAAGCGGGCAGGCCGAGAAGGCCGAGGATCGTGTAACCCGAGGCCTTCATCAGTGCATTGTGCTGCGCCACCAGCAGGTTTTCCAGAACCGTCAGCCCTGAAAACAGCCGGATGTTCTGGAAGGTGCGCGCCACCTTCGCCTTCTTGGTGATTTCGAAATCCGGCAGGCGCTCGAGAAGATGCGCCTCACCATTCTGCTGGCGCATGGTGATCATGCCCATGGTCGGCTTGTAAAAGCCGGTGATGCAGTTGAAGACCGTGGTCTTGCCCGCACCATTGGGGCCGATCAGCGCCGTGATCTCGCCGCGCTTCGCCTCGAAGGAGAAGTCGTTGATGGCCATCAGGCCGCCGAAGCGCATCGAGAGATGTTCGACCTTGAGGATCGTATCGCCAGTCGTATTGGGTGTCATTGTTGCCGTTCCGGAAGCCATCAACCGTGACCTTCCTTGGTAAAGCTGCCGGAGACGGCCTTGCGTTCTTTAAGGAAGGCCGTGGGTTCACGCGAACCGACGAAGCCGCGCGGCTTGAACAGCATGACGATGACCATGGCAAGACCGAAGAGCAGCATGCGGTAGAGTTCCGGCGTGAAATCGGGCCCGAAGACATGCTTCAGGAATTCCATTTCACGCAGCAGCTCCGTGCCGCCGACCATGACGAGCGCCGCAATGGCGATACCCGTCAGCGACCCCATGCCGCCGAGAACGACGATGGCGAGAATGACGGCGGATTCGAGGAAGACGAAGCTTTCCGGCGACACGAAACCCTGGCGCGCGGCAAAGAAGGAGCCGGCAAAACCGCCGAACATCGCGCCCGTGGCAAAGGCGGTGAGTTTGGTGATGACGGTATCGATGCCGAGCGAACGGCAAGCGATCTCATCCTCGCGCAGCGCTTCCCATGCACGGCCGATCGGCATGCGGCGCAGCTTGATCGTGACATAGGCCGTCAGCATGCACAGCAGCAGGATAACGTAGAACAGGAAGATCTTGTAATAGGCCGACGACATTGACAGGCCGAAGGCCTTGGCGAAATTGTTCGACGCGCCGACATCGAAGGACCAGATGCCGAAGACCGACGCCTTGGCAATACCGGAAATGCCGAAGGTGCCCTTGGTCACTGCCGTCCAGTTCAAAAGCACCAGACGGATGATTTCACCGAAGGCGAGCGTCACGATCGCCAGATAGTCACCGCGAAGTCTCAGAACCGGGAAACCGAGGATGATGCCCCAGAAGCCGGCGAGAATGCCGGCGACGGGCAGGAGCACCCAGAAGGACAGGCCGAAATGGCTCGACAGAAGCGCATAGGAATAGGCGCCCACCGCATAAAAGGCCACATAACCGAGATCGAGCAGGCCGGCGAGGCCGACGACGATGTTCAGGCCCCAGGCCAGCATCACATAGATCAAGATCTGGATGCCGAAATTATCGACGAATTTCAGCGAACCCTGAAAGCCGAACAATTGCACGGCAATGACAGGATAAAGCAGCAGCAGGACCAGCGCCAGCTTCAGGAAGTGCTTGTGGAAAAAGCCCTTTTGCTCGGAAATCTCCAGCACGCCGCTCTTGGCCTTGGCGAGCTTGCGACGGTCCAGCGACGGCTTGATGAAGCCGACCACGAGGAAGCGGCCAACGGCGGCAATGCCGACGAAAACCGCCAGAAGCCCCCAGCGGGTGCCCCAGATCAGCTGGTTGTTGATATCCTGATAGGTGACGATGCCGACATAAAGAATGAACATGCCGAACGAAATGAGGCCCGCAATCAGGCCCTCCTTCACAGCCGCCGCCATCAGGCTCGGGCTGGAAGCAGCGTTGTCGGAAGCGATATTGGTCATGGGATCACACCTTCTCGACTTCCGGACGACCGAGAATGCCGGTCGGCTTGAAGATCAGCACGAAAGCCAGAATACCGAATGCCGCGACATCCTTATAGGCGATGGAGAAATAGGCCGACCACAGCGATTCGATGAGGCCGATCAGCAGGCCGCCGAGAACGGCGCCCGGAAGCGAGCCGATGCCGCCGAGAACGGCTGCGGTAAACGCCTTGACGCCGGGAATGAAGCCATCGCTGAAGGAGGCAACGCCATAATACATCAGATACATGGTGCCCGCGACAGCAGCGAGCGCCGCACCCATGATGAAGGTGATGGAGATCGTCTTGTCGACATCAACGCCGAGCAGTGCGGCCATCTTGCGGTCCTGTTCGGTGGCGCGCTGCGCCCGTCCGAGCGGGGTCTTGTTGACGATGTACCAGAAGGCGAAAAGCAGTACCGAGGTGACGACCATGATGATCAGCTGCTTCAGCGATACGGTAATGGCGCCGAAATGATAGCTTTCCGTGACCATGGACGGGATCGGCTTGTTGCGCGGACCCTGCGTCACCTGAATGAAGTTGGACAGCGCGATCGACATGCCGATGGCCGTGATCAGCGGTGCGAGACGGAAGGAGCCTCTGAGCGGCCGATAGGCGACGCGTTCGATCACCCAGTTCCATAGGCCAGTCATCAGCATGGCGACGACCATCATCAGAAGCAGAAGCAGCGCCACCGGAATGCCGGCGACGAAGGATGTCACGATCAGGAAAACGATCAGCGCGGCAAAGCCGCCAAGCATGAAAATATCGCCGTGGGCGAAGTTGATCATGCCGATGATGCCGTAAACCATCGTATAGCCGATAGCGATGAGGCCGTAGATCGATCCAAGAGTCAGCCCGTTGATGAGCTGCTGGATAAAATACTCCATGTCTTTCCCCCGGGCACGACCTCGAATGGGCCACGCCTCGTTATGTTAATTATAGGAGCGCCCTTGCAGGCAGGCCCCCACCCCCAAAATGCATATCGTGTTCGTTAAAAATGTGAAGTCAAAAACGGGCGATCCTGCACAAAATTTGGAATTTCCACATGGACTGCCGCTTTCCCGGTCAAAAGAGCCATGATTTTGGCAGGAAGTGCTGAAAAAATGACGGCCGGATGCTTATTTTAGCATTGTCCAATGCCATTATTTGACGGGCAGCGGGCAAAGGAGTAGCGAAGATCGGAACGGCGAGATCCCGCAGACGGGATATAATTGGCGAAGAGATGATCGACATATTGACGAAAGCGGCGCTGGACGCCGGGCAGGCCATCATGGCGGTCCACCGCGCCGGCCCGCATGTGTCATACAAGGACGACTGCTCGCCGGTGACCGAGGCCGATCAGCGCGCCGAGACGATCATTCTTGCGGCGCTTGCTGCCCATTTTCCCGATATTCCCGTGGTTGCCGAAGAGGCGGTGTCGAGCGGCATCCTGCCGGAAACCGGTGCGGAGTTCTTCCTCGTCGATCCGCTTGACGGCACAAAGGAATTCATTTCCGGCAAGGACGATTTCACCGTCAATATCGCGCTCATCCGCGACGGCGTGCCGGTGGCCGGCGTGGTTTACGCCCCCTGCCGCGGGCAGGTCTGGACGGGCGAGGACAACGCCGCCGAAAAGCTCGCAATATCAGGCGAAGGTACGATCCTGTCGCGCCACCCCATCCGGGCACGCCGGCGCGGCGCCTCGCCCGTGGCGCTGATCAGCCGCTCGCATTGCACGGCGAAAACGGAAGCCTTCGTGGCCGAACACGGGCTGAAGGACTGCATCTCCGTCGGCTCCTCGCTGAAATTCTGCATGCTGGCGGAGGGTGCCGCCGATATCTATCCCCGCTTCAGCCGCACCATGATGTGGGACACGGCCGCCGGCGACGCCGTACTGCGCGCCGCCGGCGGCAGAACGCTCGATTGCGAGGGGCGGCCGCTTGCCTATGCCGTCAGCGGTAAGGGCGAGGATGCGCTGGCCAATCCGGATTTTATCGCCGAGGGGGCGATGGCGGTGGAGATCGCGGGGTAACAGGCGGTTGCCGTCTCCTGCGGCTGTCATGGTGCACAGCGTCAAATTTCTGCTTTGGTGAGCTTCGGCGTGTGCCGCTTTACCCCCCTCTGCCCTGCCGATCTCCCCCTCAAGGGGGGAGATCGGCAGGAGGCTCTTTCACTGCTCCATTCTCAAGCGTCGAGATGGGCGATACCTATCCGCGAGGCGATCTCCCCCCTTGAGGGGGAGATGCCCGGCAGGGCAGAGGGGGGTAAAGCGGCACACGCCGAAGCCCCAAAAAACCCCATCCCCGCCCCCCCAAAAATAATTCCACCCCCACTCATCCCCACCCCACGCCGCCACCCCACAATGCCCCGCAAACGAACACAACCGCGCGGAAGGCACATCATGACGGAACAGACGGCAAGACTTCAGCTTCCCTATATCCTCCCCTCGCAGGCACAGAAACACGTCACCCATAACGAAGCCCTGCAAAGGCTCGACGCAATCGTGCAGCTCGTCATCAGGGCCGTGGTCACGACACCACCCGATAACGTAGCGGAAGGCGACTGCTTCCTCCTCTCCGCCGATGCCGCGGGCGACTGGACCGGCAAGGGCGGCAGGCTTGCCTTCCGGCAGGATGGCGCGTGGCTTTCGATCACGCCGCAGCCCGGCTGGGCGGCGTGGTTTGCGGCCGAGAACAGGTATCGCATCCTGCGCGACGGCAGCTGGCGCGACATGCCGCTGCCGGCCACCGGCCGGCTGGAAAGGCTGGGCATCGGCACGGAGGCCGACGCCACCAACCGGCTGGCGCTCGCCTCCCCCGCCAGCCTCTTCACCCATGCCGCAGAAGATGGCAGCCACCGCATGACGGTCAACAAGGCGGGCAAAACCGATACCGCCTCGCTGCTGTTCCAGTCCGGCTGGAGCGGCCGGGCGGAAATGGGCCTTGCCGGCAATGACGGTTTTTCGATCAAGACCAGCAAGGATGGCGCCTCATGGCACACCGCACTTCTATGCAGCGGCGATGGCCGGGTCTCGATGCCGAACCGCCCGCTTGCCGTTGCCGGCCTGCCGGCGGGCACGACAAAACCCGCCAATGGCGCGGCGGCAGGTTTTTCCGTGCTCTCCATCGCCGAGGGCGGCTTTGCGCTCGGTGATGCGGTAAGCGGTGGCGGGCGTGAACTCGTCGTTCCGGCAAAGGGCCTTTATCTGGCGGCCTTGATGCTCGCCGTGGTTTCCTCGTCCGGCCACCGGGTGACGCTTTTCATCAACGGCATGGCGGCCAGCTTCGGCATCGCCGGCAATGCATCGACGTCAGGCACATCGCAGTCGGCAACCTCCATCCTTTCCCTCGATGCCGGCGACCGCCTGCGGCTGCAGCATGAGGGAACGGCGGAATTTACCCAGGGCAGCGGGAAAACGTGCCTATCGCTTGCGGCACTCTGAAGGAAACAACCGATGAGAGAGAAAAATTGCGATTTTTGGAAAAATTTTTTCCCGGCAAAATAAGGCGACTCGAACAAATCAGGCGAAACCGTTCAAATTCTTAATAAATTGTCACGAGCTGCTTAGGCAATTTTTAAAGGTACGGGGATAGAGTTGCCGTCATATGGTCTTGAGTTTGTATAGAGTGTCCAATGACCGAAATGATACGCCCACGAGTTAAATATGTCATCGGCCCCGATGGCAGCCCTCTGACGATTGCGGATCTTCCGCCTGCCAATACCCGTCGCTGGGTCATTCGCAGAAAGGCGGAGGTGGTTGCAGCGGTACGCGGTGGACTGTTGAGCCTCGAGGAAGCCTGCGAGCGTTATACGCTCACCGTTGAAGAATTTCTGTCCTGGCAGTCCTCGATTGCCGATCATGGCCTTGCCGGCCTGCGCACCACGCGCATTCAGCAATATCGCCACTAAACAGTGCGCCGGCGCGAAAACGCGCCCAGACCGAATGTCCAGAACGCCCCGCCGGATCATCGACGGGGCTTTCGGTTTGATTTTGGATTTCCCCTGAAAATTGCCTGACAGAGCCGGCGATTGTCGCCGGTTTGTGTCCGCTGCGTTCGCTATCGTGCTGTTTCAATTCAGGCTGAAGCCGTTACAGTGGCGGCAACGAACAGCAATGTGGAAGGCGCTCACCATGGACATCAAGACAACCGAAACCGGATCGCACGGCGAATATTCGGCAACCATCGACGGCCACAAGGCGGAGATGACCTATTCGCGCACCTCCCCTTCCCTCATCATCATCGACCATACCGGCGTGCCCGATGCGCTGCGCGGCAAAGGTGTGGGCCAGGCGCTCGCCGCCCATGCCATCGATGAAGCCCGCAAGGGCGGCTGGAAGATCATTCCGCTTTGCCCGTTCTTCAAGGCCCAGACGCTGCGCCATGCCGACTGGGCGGATGTGATCCAGGGGTAAGGGGCGCTTAATTCTGTAAAAGGGCAGAATATTCGCAAACATCGCGGCATATTTCTTCTCCCCGAGGGGGAGAAGGTGGCCCGAAGGGTCGGATGAGGGGGCTAGCTCTCCTGATATCTCTACCCTCACCCCCTCATCCCGCTGCCGCGGACTTCTCCCCGGCGGGGAGAAGAAACAAGCGGCATACGACCGGTCTCTCGCAGCCCCTTCCCATATTGTGCCATTCATAAATACGCGTCGAACCTCCCGTCACGCCACCTTCAGCGGCGGCGTCCCGGCATGCATGCTCCTGCGGACTTCTTCACGAAATTCCAGTGTATCCTTCGCGCCATGCACCGCCACGGCGTGCTGCACGGCCGCTTCCATAAGCTCCTCCGGAGAATCGGCGGAGATGGCGACGGTGCATCTGCTGTCGCTGGGGAATTCGCGGCAATCTATATATTGGCGGGCCATTTTTTCCTCCCTGAAATAGCCGCCCGCGCCCGCTTGAGGCGCGCGCGCAAAACTCCGGCTCATGGTCGGAACCTGCATAAAATACGCCTTTACCCACCCCCGGACAATCGAAATCGGGGTTGGTCGTCCGGCGCGAAACACCGGCGACACAGCAAAACAAAAGGCCGCTCCCCAGGGAGCGGCCTTTTAAAAAATTGCATGGCGTCCCGTCATTGAAAGCTGCCTCCTGATCCACCGGCAGCCGTCAATGAGGACGATCTTCGTAAACTCCTGCGCCAATCATCAGACGCGGGCGTCAGGCGCGGGCGCGGATGGCTCCGTCGCGGTTTTCGAGGGCCGCGGCCTTTTCATATTCGGCCTGCACCTCTTCCAGCGAAGCTTCCGCAGCTTCCTGCTGGGCCTTCAGTTCCCGAATGGAGACCTGAAGATTATCCGCCCGCTGGCGCGCGGCCTTGGCGAAGGTCGGATAGGCGAAATGTGTCGGATCGGTAATGCCCGACTTGCTTTCTTCCAGAGATATCTGATGCACCAGTTCCTTTGCCATCCGCTCGAATTCGGACATCATCTGCTGCAGCTGGTTAAGCTGCCGGCGTTTTTCATTGACCTGAAATTCCTTCAGGCGAACCAGGCTGTCACGCGACTTCATACGCAATACTCCATGGATAGCGAGACCCGGATCAAAAAGGCACTATGCCCCTTTGCTCGGCCCGTTTAACCCGCCCGTTTTTCCTTAAGGGTTGCCCCTGTCCCGGAATGATTCCCAAAAGTTACCCGACGTTAATAAAAAACCGCCGTCGTTAACCTTTCGTTTACGGGCATCGTTAATGATAACGACGATCATTTAAGGGTCGGTAAATGCCAGGTCCAAAAAAATGGGCCAGACGATGTAAGAGTCGATTGAATCACTTAGCGGGAAATCCTCACGTTAAGCTTCAATTTTGGCGATGGTGGATTCACGTGCAAAAACAGCGAAATGCCTAGTTTGCTTAATAAATTCGATACACCTTGCCAAAGGCAATTAGAATTTGTTAACCATTTGGTGGCAGCCTGCAAATCAGGCAACGTCTGGATCCGCATCGCGCGAGGCAATGATTTACCGGTTCGCGGGCGGCAAAGGGGATAATTATGCGGGTTCTACTGATTGAAGACGACAGCGCAACAGCGCAGAGCATTGAACTGATGCTCAAGTCGGAAAGCTTTAACGTCTACACGACCGACCTCGGCGAGGAAGGCGTGGACCTTGGCAAGCTCTACGACTACGACATTATTCTTCTCGACCTCAACCTGCCCGACATGTCGGGTTACGAGGTACTGAGAACGCTTCGCCTCTCCAAGGTCAAGACGCCGATCCTCATCCTCTCCGGCATGGCCGGCATCGAGGACAAGGTGCGCGGCCTCGGCTTCGGTGCCGACGATTACATGACGAAGCCGTTCCACAAGGACGAGCTTGTTGCCCGCATTCACGCCATCGTCCGCCGTTCCAAGGGCCATGCGCAATCGGTCATCGCCACCGGCGAGCTGATCGTCAATCTCGATGCCAAGACGGTTGAAGTGGGCGGCCAGCGCGTTCACCTGACCGGCAAGGAATATCAGATGCTCGAGCTGCTTTCGCTGCGCAAGGGCACGACACTGACCAAGGAAATGTTCCTGAACCACCTCTATGGCGGCATGGACGAGCCGGAACTGAAGATCATCGACGTCTTCATCTGCAAGCTGCGCAAGAAGCTCGCAAACGCCGCCGGCGGCGCAAACTACATCGAAACCGTCTGGGGCCGCGGCTATGTTCTGCGCGAGCCTGACGGCGCCACGGAATTCCTCGAAACCGCCTGATCCGTTTAAGGACAGGGCAGTTGTTAAAAACCCGCCGGGAACGGCGGGTTTTTGTTTGGCCCCTGCGGCAGATATCATCTGGTGACGAAGCGCAACAGCCATTCCACCGGCCCCTGACGAAACGCCCGAAGCCACAGGGTACTGACCGCAAGCTGCGCAAAAAATATCCCCCACGCGATACAAACGACCGGCAGCATATCCAGCCTGTCGATGAGGCCGAGGCCGAAACCATAAAAAATCGCCCCGCATAGGACCGATTGCAGCAGGTAGTTGGATAGAGCCGTCCGACCGGCATTCACCAGCCAATCATAGAGCTTCCCGCCGCGAATTCTCTGAAAAGCACCAAGAATGAGAGCGATATAAGCGGCGGCAAGCAAGGGCGCGGTGAGGATCGAAACGGCAAGACCGGCAGTTTCCCACGGCGTTCCGGCCGCAAGCTGCGTGGCTACAGCATATAAAAATGCGCCCGGCATGCCCAGGGCAATGCCATAACCGAGAACAGGCCGCAGATAATGGCGGAAACTCTCCGGCCTTGCGAGCAATTGCCTGCGGCCCGCGATATTGCCGAAGAGGAACATCGCGAAAGCGCATGGCGCCTGAACCAGAACCAGAAGCGGCACCGTTGCCGCCCAGTCCCGAATGTGCTGGCCGACAATGCCGGTAAAGTCACCTCGATAGGCCGAAAGCGCCGCGATGCCCTGCGCCGGGGGAAATGTCGCCGATTGAGCGCCCATACTCTCCCATTGCAGCATCGCGAGAAGCGCCCAAAGCGCGGAACAGGCAAAAATGAGACCCGCCGCGATCTGAACCTGCCTACGGTCGGAAAGACCCCTCGCCCACAGGAGACCGAGGCCAAGCACGGCGTAAGTCACCAGAATATCGCCATGAAACAGCAAGGCGGCATGCGCCAGACCGATAACAAGAAGCCCCGCCTGGCGCCGCAGAAAACGCGTGGGAAAGGATGCTCCGGCCTTCTCGGCGGATCGCACCTGAAGCGTGAAGCTGTAGCCGAAGAGGAAGGAGAAGATGAGATAGAACTTCAGTTCGAAAATAATCGAAATAAAAAGCTTCACGAGCAGGGTCGAGGCGGAGGACGCCACGGGCGATGGTAAGCCCGTACCATAATAGACCGATGAAAAGGCCAGAATATTGACCTGCAGGATGCCCAGCAGGGCAATCCCGCGAAGGGCGTCCACATCGCCGATACGGGCAACCCTATTGTGCATCGGCAACCCCGAGCGCTGCCGTGAGGATATTGCGAATTGAAGGAGCGGCCTGCGCCGCAGAATAATCGGGATCCGTGCTCGAGCGACTGAAAATACCGTCTATGACAACGAGCATGAAATCCGCAAACTGCGAAGGTGAAACGACGGGTGCGAATGCGCCAGTCTCAACGCCCTGCCGGACAATCGCCTCCAGCCCATGTCGCAGGGCCTCGTCGCCGGTCTTGCTCAAGGTTGCGACATCCACATCTCTGGCTGATTCGGCCGCGATTTCCAGGACAAGATTGCGTTCGGTGCCGTCGTCCACCGCCTTCACGATACCATCGAGAAAATGCTCCACGGCGCTGACCGGATCGTCCAGCCTGGACAATGCCTCCATGGCCGCCGCGATGTCGCGGCCTTCCTGCTCGACCAGCGCGAGAATGAGGGCTTTTTTGGTCGAGAAATAGTGGAAAAGACTGCCCGAACTGATGCCCGCCGCCTTGCAGATCATATCGGTGCTGGTTCGGTGAAATCCATGCCGGGCAAAAATGACCCGTGCGGAAGACAGAATTTCCAGTCGTTTTGCAAGGTGCTGATCGGGATCGACAATTCTCACGGCAAACCTCATTAATAAAGTGACTACTCGGTTTATTAATACCTCCCTGAATTCATTTCCAGCTTTTTCTCGCTTGCATCGATCCTTTCCGCCGATGATAGGAAAGGGGCACAGTCAGACCCGCCGCCGCCGAGGAAGAAAAAGACATGCAACACGCCATCCCCACACTTGGAACCGACCGTCTTTTATTGCGTCCGCAGGTCATGGCGGATTTTCCCGCCTATCTCGACTTCATGGCCTCGCCCCGCTCCGTCGGCGTCGGCGGCCCCTATGACCTCTGGAAGACATGGGGTGTTTTCTGTCACGATCTCGCCAACTGGCATTTCTTCGGCCATGGCGCGCTGATGATGGAACTTCGCGAAACGGGGGCGTGCGTCGGCCAGGTGGGCATCAATCATGGCCCCCTGTTTCCGGAGAAGGAGCTCGGCTGGCTGCTTTACGACGGCCATGAGGGTCGCGGTTATGCAGCGGAAGCCGCAATTGCGCTGCGCGACTGGGCTTTCAAGACCCTGAACCTGCCGACACTGGTCAGCTACGTCTCGCCGCAGAACCGCAAATCGGCAGCCGTCGCCGAACGAATCGGCGGCACTCTCGATCCCTCGGCGCCACGCTCCGACCCTGAGGACCTCGTTTATCGTTATCACCAGCTCAAGACGGCCTGAAAATCGCAAAGCTTCGGGGCCGCCACAGCCCCCGAAGCGCTTCAAAAGTCCTACCGCATTTCCACTTTCAGGAAGCCGAGGATGGCCTCGGAAATCTGTGCATGCAGGGCCGCGCGGTCCCTGCCGCCGCCATCGCGGCAGACGAACCCTTCGCCCGGCGAAAGCTCCTCGACGATTTTTTCGCCGTTCGGCTTGCAGATTTGCATGAAGCTGAAATGGCTGGCATCCGGTATTTCACGGTAGACGGTCGTGGCGCCGCGCAAATGCCGGGCAATATAGTCCGAATCGGCCTTGATGGCGGCAATCTCCGGCGTTTCCACACCCGCGGCCAGAACCAGAACCGGCACTTCCACCTGTTGCAACGTCTCCGGCAGAAAACCGGCGGCCGGCCCGAGATCGAGCGCCACGACCGCGCGGATGCGGGCATCTCGCCAGTCCATCGCAAGACGCGGATCGGCCTTGCCGTCACCGACGATGCCAACCTTGCCCAGCAGCCGCGGCGCCTTGCATTGCGGCGGGAGCTTTGCCCTGTTGCAATCCTTCAGGGCAAGATCGGCGCTGTAACGGGCGCCTGCCAGCTCCATCGCGGTCCAGCCGCCGAGCGAATGGCCGATCACGGCTATGCGCCCGCGGTCGATCCCGCCGGCAAGAGCGTCATGATCGAGCAGCACCGTCAGCGTTCGGCTGATATCGCGCGGCCGTTCCCACAGGGGAACGATCTCGGTCGCATCGGCCTCGGTAAATGATTCGCCCTTATGGTCAGGCGCGGCCACCACATAACCCTGCCGCACAAGCGCGCCGGCAATCCAGTTGAGATTGCGCCAGCTTCCGCCAAAACCGTGCGACATCAGGACAAGAGGGCGAGACCCCGTGAGGAAGGGCGCACCTGGCTGCACTTCAAGGCCATAAAAGGCGGCGTTTTCTCCGACGGTCTCGGTTTTGCCCAAGGGCGCGGCCGGATACCAAAGGGATATGGTGAGCGCATGCCCGCCGGCATCAGCATGCAATTCCGTCTGCTTGAAACCGATGGCGCTGTCAGCCATCGCAACGCGAAGGGTGGAAAGGACGGCGATTGCCGCCAGGAGGAAAAGACGCATGGGAGGCTCCGGAGTTGATATGGCCAACCCTTGCCTCAAACCGCCATCTGCCGAGACCTCAATCAGGTTCAAGCACGTTCTGAAACCTGTTCGAGGTCTCCGCCCCGCCATGTCCCCCGCCGCAATGCAGGCGCTATTTCCCGCCTACCCGCTCGAAAAGCCGGACAGGATTGTTGCGGAACATCGTCTCGCGAAACGGATGAAAGCCGAATCGGGCGGCAATCGCCAGCGACGGCGTGTTCAGCGCATCGATCATGCAGACGGTCCGGCGCGAAATTCCGCTCTCGTCGAACCAGCGCGTCGCGGCCTCAACCGCTTCGGTTGCAACGCCTTTGCCCGTCAGTTGCCCGTCGATTTTCCACATCGCCTCGGGCACCCCATCGAAATCGGCGCCGTTGCCGCGGCGCATATGGGCAAAGCCCACCTCGCCGACGATGCGCCCGGTGGCAAGCTCTTCCACCACGAAGGGGCCGAAACCGAAAACGGACCAATGGCCGATGAAACGCAACAGGCGCGCGAAGGCAAGTTCCGGGTCCAGCGGGGCAATCGACGTAACCCCCGCGATCGGCCGAACGGCCGCCCCCCAGAAGGCGCAATAAAGCGCCTCATCCGAAATGGCATGCGGCCGCAGGACAAGGCGGGCGGTTGCCAGACGCGTCATGAACATGCTCCCCAAAATAAAAAGGCCGGCGCGTCGGTTGACGCGATCCGGCCTCTCACAAATTCATATCGGTAATTGCACCGTCACTCGGCAACCGTCTTGGCGGTAAAGACGATGCGGTCTTCATGCACCTTGTATTCCACCGCCATATTGGCCTCTTCGGCCAGAAGCAGCGTGTAATAGGGCTGCACGGAATGGGCATCGACCGCCTCTTCCAGCCGGCCTTCGTAGATTTCCACGAACTTGGCCGGAACGCGCATCATCCGGCCCTTGACGGTGATTTCGAATCTGGCGTCACCATCAGGATTTTCCAGGAGCACATCCACATTGCCGCCGCGCGGTATGGCGCCATAAGCGACGAGGAAGAGGTTGAGCAGAAGTTTGACACGATTCTTCGCAACGATGGCGCGCGGGCCGTTCCAGCTCACTTCCGCTTTCTTTTCGGCGGCGGCGAAATCCTGGGCGGCCTTTTCGGCCTCGCCGGTGTCGATCGATGCACCGGCCGAGCCGGAAGCGCCGAAGGCAAGGCGGGCGAACTTAAGCCGCACGGATGCGTTAAGCGCTGACGTGCGGATGAGATCGAGCGCATCGTCATCCGTGCCGCCCTCGTCCAGCAGTTCGAGGCCGTTATTGATGGCGCCGACAGGAGAAATAACGTCATGGCACACACGGCTGCACAGAAGAGCCGCCAGATCGGGACCGGACAGCGTGATATTGAGTTTGCTCGTCATAAAATTCTCTCCTGCGCAAGGGAGGCGCGGACGGTGTGGAAATTGTTAAGCCATAATGACACCATATTTGGTAAACCGATTGTTAATAGGATGGTTTCAAAATGCCAAATGCCTTAACAGGCCACACTGGAGCCCCGTGTATCCGCAAGGATGCACGAAACATGCTGTAGAACTTTGACTCTGCGCAGCGGCCCCTGCGAAAACCGATTCGGGTTTGCGGGATTGTTGCGCTAACGAACAGACGGACGGACATGACGATGCGCCTTACGAAAACCCGCACCATTGCACGCCTCGGACTGGGAAAGATTGTCGCGCTCCTTGCGAGCCTCCTGATGTGGGTCGCACCGGCCGCGGCCCAGAACAGCGATCAATATTCTTTCCAGGAAGTCGTGGATGCAGGCCACGGATTCTTCGGTGAAACCACCGGCGGCCTTGCCAAGGTGGTGGAGCGCGCCTTCCAGCAATACGGCCTTCCGAACGGTTACATTCTCGGTCAGGAAGGCTCCGGCGCCTTCGTCGCGGGCCTCACCTATGGCGAAGGCACGCTTTACACCAAGAATGCCGGCCAGCACCCGGTCTTCTGGCAGGGCCCCTCGCTTGGCCTCGATTATGGCGGGCAGGGCACCCGCGCCATGATGCTGGTCTACAACCTGCCCTCGGTCGACGCGCTTTACCGCCGCTATGGCGGCGTCAGCGGCTCCGCCTTCATCGTCGCCGGCGTCGGCATGACCTATCTGAAAAGCAGCGATGTGACGCTCGCCCCCATCCGCACCGGCATCGGCGCGCGCCTCGGCATCAATGTCGGTTACCTGAAGCTCACCCAGCAGCCGACCTGGAACCCCTTCTGATTCGTTGAAGTCGAAGTGCAGCCGAGCCAACGGTGAAATAAAGGACGAGAGATTGCGGCAGTTTTCTTCTCCCCGCCGGGGAGAAGGTGGCCCGAAGGGTCGGATGAGGGGGGCTAGCTCTCCGTACATCTCCACCCTTGCCCCCTCATCCCGCTGCCGCGGACTTCTCCCCCTCGGGGAGAAGAAACAAGGGGCACCGACACCGCCTCTGTAATTGCCGGGAGACACCCCTCCCCATGGTTGCAATAATAGCGTAACGTGCTTTCGCGCCCCTCTTTCCGAATGCGCGCGTATCTGAGTTTCGGAGACTGTCCCGCGTGATCGAATATGCCATTCTCTTCGGATTGGGTTTTCTCACCGCAACCCTGCTGGCCCTGTTGATCGCACCCGCGATCCACCGCCGCATCGTCGCCTATACGGAAAACCGCATACGCGCGACCATGCCCATCAGCCCGCAGGAAGTGCGCGCCCAGAAGGACATGGCGCGCGCCCTTTACGCTGCCGAAAACGCCAAGGTCCGCCAGGAACTGGATACCGAACGGGAAAAAAATACCTCGCTGCGCCTCGCCAACGAGGCGGCGTCCAGCGATGCCTACCGGCTCGGTGAGCAGAATCGCGGCTTCTCCCTGAAGATCGAGGAGCTGACGCTGGAGATCGGCGAATTGCGCGCCGCCCTCGATGCCAGCGAAGAACGCGCCGGCACGATTGCGGCCAATCTCCTGCAGCAGGAACAGGCTGCCAACGAGCGCGCCAGCCAGATGTCCGATCTCACCGCCCGCCTCACCAATCTGACGCGCGAGCTGGATGATTCGAAAATCACCGCCGCCACCCGCGATCTGGAGGCCGAGCAGGCCAAGCAGAGTGCCACGCGTTTCCGCAAGGAAGGCGAGACCGCGACCCGCGAATTGCAGGATGTCGCCGCCCGCAACAAGGAAGCGATGACGGCGGTTGCCCGCGAAAGCCGCAAGGTCACCCGGCTGGAGGAACAGCTCGCCACGCTGATGGCGAAAAATGCCGATCTCGACACGATGCTGACCCTGCGCAATCAGGAGGTCGCCCGGCTGAAGGAGCAGCTTGCCGCAACCGGCGGCCGCGCCAACGACATGATCATCCGCCTGTCGAACCCGGCCGTGCCGGTGGAAAAAGCGGTGAACCCGCCGCAACCGGCAACAGCCCCAGCGCCCATCGCCGCACTGGAGACCGCGCCTGTGGTCGCGACAGAAGACGCGGCACAGACAGTGGCCGCAGAAGAGACCGCGGTCGCCCCGGTGGTTGAGCCAGCGGCAGCGGCGCCGGAAGGTCTGGAACAGGAAATCGAGGATATCCGCAATCAGGGAACGGCGCTCACCGAACGCCTGCTGAATGTGCGCGGCACCGGCAATGACGAACCGATCCGCCGCGAAATTGCGAGGATCGCCGCCGAGATGATCGCGCTCACGGCTGCGCAGGAGGGTGAGACATCGCCCATTCCGGGGTTGCTGGCCAAGGCGTCGGGTTCGTCAGGGCGGGAGAGCCTTGCCAAGCGGGCGACGGTGGTGATGGAGAAGCGGAAACGTTAGGTCTCGAGGGTGTGGTTTACCCCCCTCTGCCCTGCCGGGCATCTCCCCCACAAGTGTAAAGACCGGAGACATCCCTGACAGGTGTTCGGAGACATCCCTGACAGTCAGAGTTTGTCTTCGAGGTTGATCTTTGCGATCTGGGTTGCCCCGAAGAAGACGCCGAAAAGACCTGTGCGGTTAAGGGGCCGGATGGCCAGGCGCTCGCTTCTGAAGGCGTTGGGTATGCGCCATGTCTTGCCCTTGAAACTGACATAGCCTTTGGTGGAACTGACGCACCGAATGATCTCGCTTCTGTCGTAGACGGGCTCAGGAAGCTGGTGGGGAAAAGTGCGTGGGGAAGGTCGATAACGGCTTGCAGGAACGGCCATGCCGATCGCTTCATGCGGGCGATGGTGATTGTAGACCTCACGCCAGCGATCAAAGGCTCTCTGGGCATGTGTCTGATCGCTCAGCGTGGCGAAGTCCGTTACTTCAGCCTTGAGGCTGCGATGAAACCGTTCGTTTTTCCCACGCCCCTGTGGATGATAGGGTCGTGAATGGATCAATTCGATGCCAAGCTTCAAAAGCCAGACCCGCAAGCGTGTCCACTGGTTGGGCACACCCGCACCCCATGGATTGCCGTTGTCGCAGTAGATGGCCAGCGGCATGCCATAGCGGCGAAAGATCGTCTCCAGCTTGGCCTGTACGGTCTCTAGCTGCTCGTTGAGGCAGGCCTCGATGGCGATGGCAAAGCGGGAGTGATCATCGATGATCGTCAGAGGGTAGCACCAGTTGCCGCAGGCCATCTGTGCGCGCGCCTTGAAATCCATCTGCCAGAGAAGATTAGGGGCCTCACGCTCGAAGCGGCCCTCTGCCATGCGCTCACCTGCCTGCGTTCCGATCCGGCCATGGCGAGAAAGAACAGCATGTACGGTGGAGGCCGAGGGAGGCTCCATGCCCAGGTCCTGCATGCGCCTTGCGATCTTGCGAGCACCCCAGGCAGGGTGCTCGTCACGCATATCAAGAACACGGCGCTCCAGATCATCGGATGTACGTCGAGGGCTTGAATGCGGACGACGGGAGCGATCCTGTACAGCCTCTCCCGCCTTTGCCCGCCGCAGCCAGAGATAACCCGTCTGCCGACTGATCCCGAAGCGCTTGCACAGGGCCGAAACATTGGCCCCATCCAACCTCGCAAGCATCACAAACTCTTTGCGCTGATCCATGACAGACAACTCCCGCCAAGCCATCCCGACCTCCTCTGCCAAGCAGAAAAAGTGTCAGGGATGTCTCCGAACACCTGTCAGGGATGTCTCCGGTCTTTACACTTGTGGGGGAGATGTCCGGCAGGACAGAGGGGGGTAAGCGGCATCCCCCGAAGCGAGGATATTCTCCCTACCGCTTTTCCTCCAGCACGATCGCGGGTCTCAGAGGCAGACCATTTCCCATCGCCCGCCTTTTACAAACAAAAAATCCCCGGCCGAAGGCCGAGGATGATTCATGGTCAGCGCTTTGGCGTCGAGAGCGTGCTGCCTTACGCATCCACCACGCGCAAGGCACGCGCCGCTTCCAGCGCTTCCTTCTGTACCGCTTCCTGCACCTTTTCGAAGGCGCGAACCTCGATCTGGCGCACGCGTTCGCGGCTGATGTCGAACTCGGAGGAGAGTTCCTCCAGCGTCACCGGGTCTTCGGCAAGGCGGCGGGCCTCGAAGATGCGGCGCTCACGGTCGTTCAGCACGCCCATGGCCTTGGCCAGCATGCGGCGGCGGGTTTCCAACTCGTCCTGCTCGATCAGCACGTCTTCCTGGCTGTCATGGTCATCCACCAGCCAGTCCTGCCATTGGCCGGACTCGCCTTCGGACGCCTTGATCGGCGCATTCAGCGAGGCATCGCCGTGCAGGCGGCGGTTCATCGAGATGACTTCTTCTTCAGACACCTGAAGCTTCGTCGCGATTTCCTTGACGTGTTCCGGCTTCAGATCGCCATCGTCGATTGCCTGTATACGGCCTTTGAGCCGGCGCAGGTTGAAGAACAGGCGCTTCTGGTTGGCGGTCGTGCCCATCTTCACCAGCGACCAGGAGCGCAGGATATATTCCTGGATCGAGGCCTTGATCCACCACATGGCATAGGTGGCCAGACGGAAACCGCGCTCGGGATCGAACTTCTTCACCGCCTGCATCAGGCCGACATTGCCTTCGGAGACGACTTCGCCGATCGGCAGGCCGTAACCACGGTAACCCATGGCGATCTTGGCGACGAGACGCAGATGGCTGGTGACGAGCTTATGCGCGGCGTCGCGGTCGCCATGCTCAGCATAACGCTTGCCAAGCATGTATTCTTCCTGCGGCTCCAGCATCGGAAATTTACGGATTTCGTCGAGATATCTATTGAGACCGGCTTCGCCGGCTGTAATCGTAGGCAAACTATTGCGGGCCATAAAGCACCCCCTTATCTATGGTCTGGAACGGCACCCTCTTTGGCGTGGCAAATCGTCCGCCCGAGGCACACCGTAAGCTGCGGGTCGTTACCGACCCCGCACGAACCCATGTGACAGATATGTACGCGCCCGCCGCGTTTCAAGCGAACGCTGCGTTCACACATGCGTTATGTTCCGGTGACACCTTCTCTCACCTGTTTAACTTTCGAACGGTAGATTCGTTCCGAGAAACCGCCAAGGCCGGAGCGCACCATAAGCTCATACATGACCCGTCGGCGCATGGGATTGTGCAGGCGCACCACCTTCGAGCCGAGGAACTGCGTCTCGACATGGGAAAGCGCCTGCAGATCGGGATCGGCGGCAATCGCGTCCGCATAGGTCGCGTGAAATTCCCGGCGGCAGACATAGGTTTTGTATTTCGTCATGCCGAAGCAGACGAGGCTGTGGCCGTGTGTGCGCAGGAAATCCGCGACGCCCACCGTCACCTCCGGCCAGGCGGGGTTGAAGGTGTCATCGAAGACGATGATGCCATGCGGTGCGATCGCCTCCATCGCCAGCTTCGCATCGGCCAGCACATGATGCAGATGGTGGCCGCCATCGATGCTGAAGAAGCGCGCCGGGCCGATGCGCGCGGTGATCTCGGCAGGCGCCAGCCGGGTGCTGTCGCCTTTGATGATGAGGTCCTCATCCATTGGAAATCCCAGCCGGCGGCCGTTTTCCATCAGGCGCTCATATTGATCGAGGCTGCCATCGTCGGGCGGATCGAGATCGAAAAGATCGACGCCCAGCACCTTTTCCTGCGTCTGCGCGAATTTGCGCAGCAGGAAATAGGAGCGGCCATAATAAACGCCGATTTCCGCCATGCCGCCTTCAAGGCCGCTTTTGGTCTGGGCCTGCAACAGAGCCTTGAAGACAAGCGCATCGGGCGGGTCGATGTAACCTTCGACGCTGCGCAGATCCTGGAATATAAACCGGCGGTCTTCGATATTCATAGGTGATAAATCCCGTCATCATGCCGGTTCCGTTCGGGCTATGCGACTTGAACGAATGGCGTTTCCTGCGGCGTCTTTCCCGGCCAAGCTGTTGTGCGGCCACGGTTTTCACAGCGGCGCTTTCAAGCTTTGCGCGGGGCCGAGGAGGTGCGACGATTGAAGCGAAATTGGGGCGGTCTATAAAAAGGACCGACTGCGGAATATCGCTATCCGCTAATCTTTTTTTATTATCCGGGGCTTCCGGCGAAATGCATGGCGCAGTTTTTTGACCGCGCCATGCAGGTTTTTAGCTGCGCAGGGCAGTCAGCAACTCTTCCATGTCTTTGGGCATGTCGGTTTCGAACTCCATCACCTCGCCCGTGCGCGGATGTTCGAAAGCCAGCAGATAGGCATGCAGGGCCTGCCGCGGAAAGCCGCGGACGGTGCTCCTTGCCGGCTCTTCGAGAAGGTTCGCCTTGGTACGGAAGGCCGCGCCATATTCGGGATCGCCGATCAGCGGATGACCGATATGGGCCATGTGCACGCGGATCTGGTGGGTGCGGCCGGTTTCCAGCCGGCATTCCACCATCGAGGCGAGGCAGGTGGCATCGGGCCGTTCATGGTAACGCTCCATCACCTCGTAATGGGTGATCGCCTCGCGGGCGTCGTCTGAATCCTCATGCTTGACGGCGCGTTTGGTGCGGTCAGCGCTGCGGCCGAGCGCTGCGTCGATGGTGCCGCGCAGGGTGCGCGGGCGACCCCAGACGACGGCCTTGTAGGCCCGCTCCAGCGGCCCGGTGCGGCCATGGTCGGCAAATTGCGCGGCGAGATGGCGATGGGCATTGTCGTTCTTCGCCACGACCATGACACCGGAGGTTTCCTTGTCCAGCCGGTGCACGATGCCCGGCCGCTTGACACCGCCGATGCCGGAGAGGCTGTCGCCGCAATGGTGGATGAGGGCGTTGACCAGCGTGCCGGTCCAGTTGCCGGCGCCCGGATGCACGACGAGACCGGCGGGTTTGACCAGCACGATCAGGTCTTCATCCTCATATTCCACGTCGAGCGGAATATCCTCGCCCTGCGGCACGGGGTCTTCCGGCTCCGGCATGACGATCTCGATGCGATCGCCCGGATGCACCTTCTTTTTCGGCTCCGTCACCGGCTTGTCGTTGATGGAGACGGCGCCCTGTTCGATCAGCGCTTTCAGGCGGCTGCGGGAGAAGTCGCCGCCGACTTCGCCGGCCAGCCAGGAATCGAGGCGGCCTTCGGCGTCTTCCCCGGCAATCAGGACTTTCCTTGCGTCTCCGCCTTGTTTAAAGGGGTCGTTCATTCTTATTTTTCCGATCCATCAGCATTTCAGGGAACCCGATGACGCAGATCGAGCAAGACGAACAGGAAGACAAGCCGCTTGATCCGGCCATGGAAAAAGTTCGCCGCAAGATGATCCGTTTGCAGATCGTGTCGGGCTCCGTGATGTTTATCAGCCTTATGGCCGTCTTCGGTGCGGTTGTCTACAAGGCGATGGGGCCGTCGAAAACGGTTCAGACGCAAAGCGAAGCGCCGAACTTTGCGGTTCCCACCGGCAACGGACCGGTTGCCGTCACCGCCAGCCTGCCGCAGGGCTTTGTGATCGACAATGTCAGCTATTCCGGCGGCGACATGCTGTTTTACGGCCGGCTTGCCAACGGCACCCGCAAGGCGCTGGTCTTCAACGTCGCGGCTGGCCGGTTCCTTGCCGATGTGACGGTCGATGGCCAGTGAGGGCAATGACCGGCTGGAGGGTCGGGCGCTGATCCCGGTCGAGGATCCCGCCGATCCGCGCATCGCCGCTTTTCGCGACATCCGCGAGCGCGATCTCACCGGCCGGCAGGGCCGCTTCATTGCCGAAGGTACGGTGGTGCTGCGCATGCTGGCCGCTGCCCATAAAGCGGGCGGGGCCTTTGCGGCGGAAAGCATCCTGATCCTGCGCAACCGGCTTTCCGGGGTTGCGGATATTCTCGCCGATTTTCCTGATGACGTTCCCGTTTATGTGGCTGAAGCGCCGGTGCTGGACGGTATCGTCGGTTTTCACCTGCATCGCGGCATTCTGGCGCTCGGCCGCCGGGTGCGCGATGATGGGCTGGCGCAGATGACGGCGGCGCTTCCCGCGTCTTCTCTGGTGCTCGTGGGCTGCGGTATTTCCAACCATGACAATCTGGGCGCGATGTTCCGCAATGCGGCGGCCTTTTATGCCGATGCGGTGTTTTTGGACGAGACGTGCTGCGACCCGCTCTATCGTAAGGCGCTGCGGGTTTCCGTGGGATCGGTGCTGTCGGTGCCCTATCATCGCGGTGGCGGGGCGGTGGAGATGCTGGAGCGGCTCTCTGGGGCCGGATTTGCGATCTGGGGCCTTTCGCCTGACGGCAAGACGGAGATACGCGATATTCCCCGATCCGAACGCATGGCGCTGGTGATCGGCACGGAGGGCGAGGGGCTGCCGCAATCGGTGCTGTCACGTTTTCAGACGGCGCGGATTGCGCAGTCGCCGCAGCTTGATAGCTTGAATGCGGGGACGGCTTCCGGGCTGGCGCTTTATCAGATGGCGGGGGTGATGGGGCGGGTTTAGGTCTTCGGTGGCTGTAGCTTACCCCCCTCTGCCCTGCCGGGCATCTCCCCCACAAGTGTAAAGACCGGAGACATCCCTGACAGGTGTTCGGAGACATCCCTGACAGTCAGAGTTTGTCTTCGAGGTTGATCTTTGCGATCTGGGTTGCCCCGAAGAAGACGCCGAAAAGACCTGTGCGGTTAAGGGGCCGGATGGCCAGGCGCTCGCTTCTGAAGGCGTTGGGTATGCGCCATGTCTTGCCCTTGAAACTGACATAGCCTTTGGTGGAACTGACGCACCGAATGATCTCGCTTCTGTCGTAGACGGGCTCAGGAAGCTGGTGGGGAAAAGTGCGTGGGGAAGGTCGATAACGGCTTGCAGGAACGGCCATGCCGATCGCTTCATGCGGGCGATGGTGATTGTAGACCTCACGCCAGCGATCAAAGGCTCTCTGGGCATGTGTCTGATCGCTCAGCGTGGCGAAGTCCGTTACTTCAGCCTTGAGGCTGCGATGAAACCGTTCGTTTTTCCCACGCCCCTGTGGATGATAGGGTCGTGAATGGATCAATTCGATGCCAAGCTTCAAAAGCCAGACCCGCAAGCGTGTCCACTGGTTGGGCACACCCGCACCCCATGGATTGCCGTTGTCGCAGTAGATGGCCAGCGGCATGCCATAGCGGCGAAAGATCGTCTCCAGCTTGGCCTGTACGGTCTCTAGCTGCTCGTTGAGGCAGGCCTCGATGGCGATGGCAAAGCGGGAGTGATCATCGATGATCGTCAGAGGGTAGCACCAGTTGCCGCAGGCCATCTGTGCGCGCGCCTTGAAATCCATCTGCCAGAGAAGATTAGGGGCCTCACGCTCGAAGCGGCCCTCTGCCATGCGCTCACCTGCCTGCGTTCCGATCCGGCCATGGCGAGAAAGAACAGCATGTACGGTGGAGGCCGAGGGAGGCTCCATGCCCAGGTCCTGCATGCGCCTTGCGATCTTGCGAGCACCCCAGGCAGGGTGCTCGTCACGCATATCAAGAACACGGCGCTCCAGATCATCGGATGTACGTCGAGGGCTTGAATGCGGACGACGGGAGCGATCCTGTACAGCCTCTCCCGCCTTTGCCCGCCGCAGCCAGAGATAACCCGTCTGCCGACTGATCCCGAAGCGCTTGCACAGGGCCGAAACATTGGCCCCATCCAACCTCGCAAGCATCACAAACTCTTTGCGCTGATCCATGACAGACAACTCCCGCCAAGCCATCCCGACCTCCTCTGCCAAGCAGAAAAAGTGTCAGGGATGTCTCCGAACACCTGTCAGGGATGTCTCCGGTCTTTACAACAAGGAGGGAGATTGGCAAGACGCGCCCGCATTGCGCTATCTCGACTGTCAAGAAAGGCGAAACCTTGCCGCGAGTCGATCTCCCCACCTGTGGGGGAGATGCCCGGCAGGGCAGAGGGGGGTGAGCCACACTCACCAACATCTCCAAAACCCATCCCCCGACAAAGCAAAGACACCGCCGCAGCCGTTCAATAAGCCCGGCACCTGCTGTGTTAAAATGATAAGGGCGGCCCTGAGCCGCCCTTAAATCATCACTGCCCGGTCGCCGGCGTTGCCGCCGCCCATTCGCTGAGCGCCTTGTCGAAGGCGGCGATGCCGTCATTGCCCTTTTGCAGGGTCAGCAGCGCACGCCGGCCATTGCGGTAGGATACCGGAATGTCGATCCAGTTGCGCGTCTTCAAGAGCTCCAGATTGGTCTTCATCGCATCCGGGAAATCGTTGAGCGCGATCATGTGGAAATCATCGGTGATCTTGGCCGGAACCGCGATCAGCGCGTTGCCACGGTCCTGCTCGGTGCTCTTCATCGCGATGCGCTGGACGCTGTCGATAGCGCCACCTTCGAAGCCGGGCGAAACCGAGAAGACAATCTCGATCAGATGGCTGGCAGGCAGCGACGGATCGGTATTGCGCTTGAAGGTGATCAGCGCGCTGAGACCACGGCCGGGAACGGTGATCTGGCCCTGCACGGTGGGCGAAGGCTTGCCGTCACCGTCATTTTCCTGCTGCAGCGACCAGGAAACGCTGCCCTGAATGGCGGTCGGAACCGTCTGGCCCAGCACTTCCTCATAAAGGAACATGCGGTCGCCGGTGGCGGCAGCGGCAGGCTGCTGCGCCGGCGGGGTGCCGGCGGGCGCACCGGCAGTATTGGCCGGAGCCTCGCCCGCAGGCGGCGGCGCGACATTCTGCTCATAGACCGACTGGCCTTCGGCCGTCACCGGCTGGCCGTTCACACCCGTGGCAGGTCCCTCGTCACGCTCGGTGCCGTCGGCCAGAAGCCGCTGGGTAAATTTGGTGCCGGTGACGGAGCCGTCATCGCCATGGGTCGGCGTCTGATGGTTGGTCGGGGTTGTCGGCTGCTGCCCCGTGGCGGGCGGCTGCTGGGTCGCCGGCGGTGTCGAGGTCTGCGCCTCACCCGTACCGTTCGAAGCCGTCTGGCCATTGCCGCCGTTCTGCGCGGAACTGACCAGCCCGCCGACCATGTCGTTCAGCGCATCGCGGTTCATCCACACGGCATAACCGCCGCCGGCAAGCAGCGCCACGCCGACAAGGGCCAGCACCAGCGACGCATAATTGCGGCGCGGCTTCTTCTTGACCATATAGGCGGGCGTCGCGGCCACAGCGCCGATACCATTGGTTTCGTCCGAAGCCTGACGGGTGGAGGACGACGCGCCGTCATAACCGATCAGCTCGTCCAGATCGTCCCAGGGCGTCCGTTCCTTGTTGTCCTTTGCCGCTGCCTGATCGCCGAAGGGATCGTTATCCGCACGCGGCAGCGCCGGCGCGTCCTTGGCGGGAATGGCAATATCCGCATCCTGGAAATAGGACGAGAAATCCTCGACCACGGCCGCCTTTTTCGGAGCCTGCTCTTCCGTCCGGTGATGGTCGTCAAAATCGTGCCGGCCGCCAAACACCGGAGCATGCTCCACGGCGGCGGGGCCCAAATGGTCATCCGCCTCGCGCCGCTCATCCTTTTCATAAGGGGCGGGCTTTTCGTAAGGGGCGGGCTCGAAACTTACGTCCGGTTCCTGGTAATGCTGCGCGGCATAACCGGCAACGAGCGGACGTTCGTCGGTCTCGTTGCGAACCTCTTCATATTCCTCGGCGGCCGGACGCACATCCTCGCCCTGCGCTTCATCGAGCTTGCGCCAGTCATCCTCATCCACCGGCTGCGCCCAATGGGAGGGAACGGAATCATCGGCAGCACCGGGCGCCGCTTCAGGCTCCTGCTGGTGAGCCGGCTCTTCATCCGCCCGGGTGAAATAGGTGCCGACGGTTTCCTCGGAGGCGTGTGCCGGGGCAGGAGCTTTATGAACCGTTTCCGGCGCATCATAAAGCTCTTCCGGCTCGTGTTGACCGTGACGCTGCGCGTCATCGGCAACGGTATCAATGTGCCGGGGCTCTTCTTCTTCGGCGGCTTCTGCGTAAGCCGGCTCCGATTGTGCGGGTTCCGATTGTGCGGGTTCAGGGGGTGCGGGCTCTTCGTAGGCCGGCTCGTGCCGCTCCTCTTCCCGGTCGGCATGCTCTGCCGGTTCGGCGGCGCGGGCCTCGTCTTCGTCGGCAGCATCCCGCTGGTAATAGGATGCCGCCGTCTCTTCCGCGGCAGGCGAGACAGCGTCATCCTCCTCCAGCGCCGGAAGCGCCTCGGCATATTCGCTGTCCACCTCGGCAATGGCGGCGTCCAGCTTGGCGATCTGCCGGCGCAACAATTCTTCCGGCGGACGTGGCTTCATATTCTCGAGCTGGCGCACAACCGCACTGCGCGCCTTGTCGTAAACCTTCGCCCGGTTTTCGGGAGTATTGTTCGCCAAGCCATCCACGGCCTTGCGAATGACTGCTACAAAATCCGCCATAAGCACTTTCTCGTCGTGACCGGCGACGTACCGGCCCGATATGGTTTATGAATCTAGATCGCCGAGGACATTAATCCTCAAACGGATCAGTCACAAGTATGGTGTCGTCACGCTCCGGACTTGTCGACAGGAGCGCGACAGGCGCCCCGATCAATTCCTCGACCTGACGGACATATTTGATTGCCTGAGCAGGCAAATCCGCCCATTTTCGGGCACCGACGGTAGATTCCTTCCAGCCTTCCAGCGTGATGTAGATCGGCTCGACGCGCGCCTGTGCGCCCTGGCTGGCCGGAAGATGGTCGATTTCCTGCCCGTCAAGCTTGTAGCCGACGCAGATTTTCAGCTCATCGAGACCGTCAAGCACGTCAAGCTTGGTGAGCGCGATGCCGGTAATACCATTGGTGGCGACCGACTGGCGCACCAGTGCGGCGTCAAACCAGCCGCAGCGGCGCTTGCGGCCGGTGACGGTGCCGAATTCATGGCCCTTTTCGCCCAGGAACTGGCCGATCTCGTCATTCAGCTCGGTCGGGAACGGACCTTCGCCGACGCGGGTGGTGTAAGCCTTGGTGATGCCGAGAATGTAGCCTAGGGAACCCGGACCCATGCCCGAACCGGCGGCGGCCTGGCCGGCAACCGTGTTGGAAGAGGTCACGTAAGGGTAGGTGCCGTGGTCGATATCGAGCAGCGAACCCTGAGCGCCTTCAAACAGGATGCGCGCGCCGGCGCGACGCTTTTTGTCGAGCAGCAGCCAGACGGTTTCGCTGAACGGCAGGATGCGCTCGGCAATCGAGCCCAGCTCTTCCATGATCGTCTCATGCGCAACTTCGGCCGCGCCGAAACCACGGCGAAGGGCATTATGGTGCGTGAGGATACGGTCAACCTTGGCGGAAAGCGCCTCCATGTCGGCCAGATCCATGACGCGGATGGCGCGGCGGCCAACCTTGTCTTCGTAAGCCGGGCCGATGCCGCGACGGGTGGTGCCGATTTTCGTACCGCTGTTGGAGGCGGCGTCTTCGCGCATGCCGTCCAGTTCGCGGTGCAGCGAAAGAATAAGCGTGGCATTGTCGGCAATGCGCAGGTTTTCCGTCGTGACCTTGACGCCCTGCGCTTCCAGACGGCCGATTTCGGCGATCAGCGCATGCGGATCGACCACGACGCCATTGCCGATGACGGCGAGCTTGCCGGGACGCACGACGCCGGACGGCAGAAGCGAAAGCTTGTAGCTGATGCCATCGATGACAAGCGTATGGCCGGCATTATGACCGCCCTGATACCGCACGACGACATCTGCCCGCTCGGACAGCCAGTCGACAATCTTGCCTTTGCCTTCGTCGCCCCATTGCGAGCCGACCACCACAACATTCGTCATTTCTTGCTTTCCTGCTCATGGCGCTTGCGCGCCCGATAACCCGATGGGAAACCCAAACCCGCGAATGTATACTGTGTTGTTTTACGGAAAGCGACCCTGTTTCTTATGGAGAATTTTGCTTTTTCCGTGACAAGGCGCGGATTTCCCGCATTATCTCGCCCCGTGGGGGCCAGGCGCGGGCGCAAGGCCGCCGCTCACCCCTCTCCATTTTCCCGCCCCTTGCAGAAGCGAAACATCAGCGTGCCTTCGAAAGCCTATATCGCCCTCATCATCGCCACGCTCTGCTGGGGCGGCAACACCGTTGCCGGCAAGCTGGCCGTCGGCCACATCAGCCCCATGGCCTTCACCTTCTTGCGCTGGGTCCTCGCCGTCGCCATCATCTTCGCCATTTCCGTGCCGCAGCTCATCAGGGATTGGCCAGTGGTGAAAAAGCGCCTGGCCTATTTCCTCGTGCTCGGCAGCGTCGGTTACACCGCCTTCAACGTGTTTCTCTACACGGCGCTGCAGCACACCTCGGCCATCAATGCCGCCGTCATCCAGGCCGGCATTCCCATGGTCATTTTCGTTCTGAACTTCATCCTGTTCCGCACCCGCGTGCTGTTCGGCCAGATCGCCGGCTTCTGCCTCACCATCGCAGGCGTGGCGCTGCTTGCCTCGCATGGCGATCCTCTCTCGCTGCTGCAGCTGGAAATGAATGTCGGCGACGCCGTCATGCTGCTCGCCGTGCTGGTCTACGCCATCTATACCGTCATCCTGCGCTGGAAACCGGCCGTCGACTGGCGCACGCTGATGGCCATCCCCGCCTTTTTCGCCCTCCTCACCTCGGTGCCGCTGGTCTTCTGGGAGATTTCCCGCGACAGCGTCATCTGGCCGGATCAGAAGGGCTGGGTGCTGGTGGTCTATGCCGCCATTTTTGCGTCGCTCATCGCGCAGATCCTCTACATCAAGGGCGTGGAGCAGATCGGCGCCAACCGCGCCGGCCTCTTCATCAACCTCGTGCCCGTCTTCGGCACATTGCTGTCCGTTGTCGTCCTCAGCGAAACCCTGCATACCTACCAGATCATGGCACTCGTCATGGCGCTGGCTGGCATTGCCGTCGCGGAACGAAAAAAATCGCCGGCCTCCTGAACCAACAGGGTCAGGAAAACCGGCGCAGTCTGGCAGGCATGAAAGAATGGAGCGTCGGATCGAAAAATCTTTCCGATGCTCGAGCAGAAAGGTCAGAGCGCGGTTTCGCGCTTGGCCGGAGAAAAGACGGCATTGCCGAGAACGATATCGCCCTTGTCGGTGGTAACGATCAGCACTTTTTCGAGCGATCCGTCATTGTTCAGCGAAAAGGCAAGGCGCAGCGCGCTCGAAGACCAGCCGGCGCCGGCAAGGGCCGTGCGCTTGATGGCGGCGCAGTCACCGCAATCGCCAAGGCTCAACGATGGCGTTGCCGGAAGATCGGTCGCAAAACCGGAAAAATAATCGTCGAGCGCGCCCATGGTGGCGTTCACGTCGCGGTTGACGCGCAGCAGTTCCTCACGGCGCTGGACCGTCAGCGGCGCGGCGATGGTCGAAACGCATTGGCCGGCGGCAAGAACGCAGCCATCGAAACCGCCCGGCGCGGAAATACCGATCTGGGTGACGGCGGATTTCTCGGCGGCGGCGAAACCACGGGCAAAACCGGCAGCGCCGGCCGCATCGGCATGGTTGGACATGGAAGCAACGGCAATTCCGCAGATGGCGGCAGCAATAATCTTCTTCAGCATTTCATACCCCGTTTGCGATCCGCCGGCTTGTGCCGGTCTCGATTTCTGTTTTGCGGAGCACCTCTTTCAAGGCCGCTCCCCGTCTGTGATCCCACAATGGCACAGCACTGTTTTCGGCGGCTTTAAGCCGATTGCTACAATTTTATCGGTTTTCATTTTTGTACAGCGGACGCTTTTTTTCGAATATGCGCCGATACCGTCACCGCGAATTCCGCGGCGACGTTGGGAAGCAATGAAGGGGCCGCATCGCTGCGGGGGTATTGAAGGGTATTGCAGGGTTTGCAGACGATGCGGCCCCGGCTTGAAACATATGCCCGCCCGCCAAACCGGTTCCTGTTTGGAGGATGGGCATGTGCCGGCTGCCTTGACCGTGACATCGGGAAACTCCCCGGTTTCGGCCGCCTGCCCCGTCCATCCTGCGCCGCGCGCACGCCTGATGACCGGGATGGGCCAAGTATAGCCGGGCCGGCGGAACCGTGGACGCGCGGGGATAAATACATCTTGAAAAAAGGCGTCCGGAAGGCCGTTTCGCCCCATCCCGGACACAGGAATTTTCAGCGGGTTAACGGGCCTCCGATCGGCGGCATTTGAATTAACCTTGTCTTAAAACCCGACGTTAATGGTTAGCAATTTAAGAATAGCGGAACGAAAGGGTTCCGTTATGCGTGGCGTATCTGCCGTTGTCTTTCTGATGCTCGTCCTGGCCGGCTGCGCCACCGCACCGTCGCAGGTGACCAACGCCTGTGCGATTTTCGAGCAGCGGAACGGCATCTTCAACAATTGGCGGCGCGATGCGAAAGCGGCCGAGCGCGAATTCGGCGTGCCCGTACCTGTCATGATGGCGACGATCTATACCGAATCCGCCTTCCGCCCCTATGCGCGGCCACCGCGCACCAAGCTTCTCGGCTTCATTCCCTGGACGCGCCAGTCCAGCGCTTATGGTTATGCCCAGGCGCTGGACGGCACATGGAGCGTCTACCAGCGTGAAACCGGCCGCTGGTCGGCAAGCCGCACCGATTTCACCGATGCCATCCACTTCGTCGGCTGGTATCACGCCAAGAGCCGGCGCGAAAACGGCATTTCGCTGAACGACCCCTATAATCTCTACCTCGCCTATTATTCCGGCCATGCCGGTTATGCGAAGGGCAGCTGGCGCAACAATTCCGCCGTCCAGAAGGCCGCCCGCCGCTCCGCCAACATGGCCCTGCGTTACGAGGCGCAGCTGCAGCAATGCGGATATCGCTGAGGCGAGACTGGACAAGTTCACTTGAGAACAAGGGGCGGAGTAGCAAACATCCTCCGTCATCCTCGGGCTTGACCCGAGGATCCATGGTCACGCCGGGCGGTGGATCCTCGGGTCAAGCCCGAGGATGACGTTTTGTCGGGAGCGGCATGGTGCCGGAATGGTCGCGCCAGACGGAGAACGCCTGTGCAGCCACACGCCTATTCCCCATAAGCCGCCAGAAAACCCCTGACCGCATCGATCTCGCCGGAGCGGATTTCATGCCCGCCCAGGTGCCACACGGTTTCCACCGTGCCGCCCTGCGCTTTAAGGCTCCGTTCCAGCGCCGTCGTCAGCGGCACCGGGCAGATCGGATCGCGCTCGCCGGCCGTGATCAGCACCCGGCGCGAGGCCTTGGCAGGGGAGATTTTCGGTTCGAACGGGATGAGCGGATGCATCAGCACCGCGGCGTCGAAAAGCTCCGGCTGTTCGATCAGCACATTGGCGAGAATATTCGCGCCATTGGAAAAGCCGAGGCCGATGACCGGACCCGCCTGATAATGCTCCCGGTTCGCCTTGATGAAATCCGCCATCTTGACGGTCGCCCGTTGAAGATCGGCCATGTCGTAGACGCCCTCTCCCGTGCGCCGGAAGAAACGCGCCGCGCCGTGTTCGGAAACATCGCCGACCGGCGAGAGAATGGTGGCCTGCGGCAACAGACGCGCGCCGAAATCGAAGAACTGGTTCTCATCGCCGCCGGTGCCATGCAGCAAAACGAAGAGCGGTGCACCGGCAGCACCTGCGCGGGATTTGTGGAAATAACTGTCCTTGGTCATGGGACGATCCTTTCTGAAAGGAGGAGGTTCAGCGGCTTCCGCACGGCTTTTTCAGCCAGGCGGAGCAATGTCATGTGGAGCGAGCGAGCGCCGCTTGTTTCTTCTCCCCGCCGGGGAGAAGGTCGCGGCAGCGGGATGAGGGGGCGAGGGTCGAGATATCCGGAGAGCTAGCCCCCTCATCCGACCCTTCGGGCCACCTTCTCCCCGGACGGGGAGAAGAAATACGCGGCAATGTCCTGCCAAACGCTATCGAGAGGTTAGGCCGCCTTCTCATCCCCCAGCGGCTCCAGATGCTCCTCCAGCACGGAGCGCAGATGCGCGTGCTGGGTCGGCAGCTTCAGCGCCTCGCCGAGATGGGCAGTGTCCTCGTCGCGGTCGAAACCGGGTTCGTTGGTGGCCACTTCGAACAGCACGCCGCCCGGAGTGCGGAAATAGATCGCCCAGAAATAATCGCGGTCGATCACCGGCGTCACCTGATAACCGGTGTCCATCAGCGCCTTGCGCACCTCCAGCTGCTTTTCACGGTTTTCGACCGCAAAGGCGATGTGGTGCACGGACCCCGCACCCAGCCGCGCGCCAGAAATATTCGGCATGGTTTCGATGTCGATAAAGTCGGCGCCGTTGCCGCCGGGAATACCGAGGCGCAGCACGCCATCCTGGCGATCCACTTCCTGATAGCCCATGAATTTCAAAAGCTCGGCCGTCGCACCTTCGTCGCGAAGACGCAGCGACGCGCCCTGAAAACCATGGATCGCCTGATCCGCGCCGACGCCATTGCCGATCCATTGCGCACGGTTGTCGTCCCTGACCTCGACCAGCGCAAAGCCGTCACCATCGGGACCGGCGAAATGAAGGCGCTTGTTGCCGAAGGCTTGATCGGCCTTCAGGCCATCCACTCCGGCCTTCGAAAGGCGCTCCTGCCAGTAGCCGAGCGATCCCTCGGGAACGGAAAACAGCGTCGTGCCCACTTCGCCGGTGCCGGGACGGCCACGGGCGATATGCGGGAACGGAAAATAGGTCATGACGGAGCCGGGCGTGCCGATCTCATCGCCATAATAAAGATGATAGACGTCAGGCGCGTCGAAATTGACCGTCTTCTTCACCCGGCGCAGGCCGAGCGTATCGGTGAAAAAACTGTTGTTCTGGCGCGCGCTCGCCGCCATCGAGGTGACGTGGTGCAGGCCCTTGATCTGGTTGAGCATGATAAACCCCTTTTCGCCTGGCGGGCCTCGCATTGGGGCCTGCCCTGTTCATGGCGTAAAGATGGGGTAAGAGCGCTCTCAGGCATAGAGTGGGCAACGGGAACGGATTGTTCCCGAATGATGAACGATAAAGTTTACTGTTCAATCAGCCCCGCAAGGCAATCTCAAGGATCGTCGGCTCAGTGATCCTCGGCTCAATGATCGTCGGCGACGCCCATGGTCCAGTAACCGACGGCGCGCAGCGCCGCCTTCGGCAGGGCGATCTCGTCGGTGAGGAAGGATTTTGCCGCCCTCGCCTCGGATTTTTCGCAGGCGACAAGGACATGCAGGCCTTGATGATCCGCGCTCCAGGAATGATCGCGCAGCGCCTTTTCGATCAGGCCGGCGGTGCCGGCGGGCTTGCCACGACGATAAAGCCATGTCCATTCCACATCGGCCGCGCAGGCGATCTCCTGCCGCTCGGCTTCGTCGTCGATTTCGGCATAGACGCTGAGCTTTTTCCCGGCCGGCATTTCGGCCGCCATGCGCAGCATCACCGGCAGCGCGGTCTCGTCACCGGCAAAGACATAACGCTCGGCTTCCGGGCAGACACCGCTCGGGCCGATGATGCCGAGAACATCGCCGGGCTTTGCCGTCGCGCCGAAGGTCGCGCCCGGCATGTGGTCGCCCTCATGCATGACGAAGTCGATATCGACTTCACCGCGCGCGATATCGCCGGAGCGGATGGTATAGACGCGCCGTGTCAGAAGATCATCGCCCGCCGGCCAGACGATCGCCCCGGTGGGCGCAAGATAAGGCCAGACCGGCGCACGGGCCTGATCCGGCACCAGAAGCAGCCGCACATGCATGCCGCCGGAGAGCAGCCTTTCGATGCCGCTTTCGACGGACACCACCAGCCGGCGCATATGTGGCGTCAGATTATAGGCGCGGGCAACCTTGCCGACGAAAAGATTGGGCAGTTCACGCTGTTGCGCGCCATGGCCGCTCCAGCGGAAATCCAGCCCCGTCTCGCCGGAAAACTCGACGATATGCTCGGCCACCATGGCCTTTACCGACATCAATATATGTTCGGAAATGCAGCTGACGCTTGCCGCGAAACGGCCGCCCTCGGCGCTGAAGCTGCCATGGCCGTATTCCGTCTTGAACCGCACCGTAGCACCTTCGCGCTCCATCTCCATATGCTCGGAAAAATGATCCTCGAAAGCATCGACGATCGACAGCGGATCGGGCAGCGAGACGGAGGTTTCGGCAGACAGGAGAGACACGGGCATAATCCTTCACTTTATAGTCCGGTTATCTTTAATCCCGACAACCGCAAAGCGTAAAGGTATTTTATGAGTATCTAGAGAAGGTTTTTGTCGCTTCCCACCGTTTCCGGCAATTGCCAGTCGATCGGCTGGCGTCCGTGGGAGGCGAGAAAGGCGTTTGCCTTGGAAAAATGGCCATTGCCGAAAAAGCCGTTATGGGCCGAAAGCGGGGACGGGTGCGGCGAGCGCAGCACCAGATGCTTGCGTTGGTCCACGAAGGCCGCCTTCTTCTGGGCATAGGAACCCCAGAGCAGGAAGACGACATGATCGCATTCGTCGTTGACGGCGCGGATGACGGCGTCGGTGAACCTTTCCCAGCCCTGCCCCTGATGCGAGGCGGCGCGGGATTCCTCCACCGTCAGCACGCTGTTGAGCAGAAGCACGCCCTGTTTCGCCCAGCTTTCCAGAAAACCGTGAGCCACCGGGCGAATGCCGAGATCGCTCTGCAATTCCTTGTAGATATTGACAAGCGAGGGCGGAATGCGCACGCCGGGCTGGACGGAAAAGCACAGGCCATGCGCCTGGCCAAGCCCGTGATAGGGGTCCTGCCCTAAAATGACGACCTTGACCTCATCGAGAGGCGTGAGATCCAGCGCCCGGAAATATTCCGCGCCCTTGGGGAAGATGCGCTTGCCGGCGGTCTTTTCGGCAAGCAGGAACTCTTTCAGCTTGAGCATGTAGGGGCTGGCGAATTCGCCGGAAAGAACACGTTTCCAGCTATCCTCGAGTTTGACGCCTGCCTCTGCCATGCCTGCCTCCATCAGAGCTTATTTGAACCGGTTGCCGCGCTGCAGCACTTCGATCTTGTAACCATCCGGATCGCAGATGAAAAAGTATTTCGCGAAAGGCTGGCCCTTATAATCGGCTTCGATGATCTTTCCGGGGGAAAGGCCGATCTCGGTGAAGCGCTGGTGCTCGCCATCCACATCGGCCACGCTGACCGCAAGGTGACCATAGCCGTCACCCAGTGCATAGGGCACTTCGCGACCCCGGTTGACGGTCAGTTCCAGCTCGAAATCGCCTTCGGCATTGCTGAGATAGATCAGCGTGAAGTTTTCGAACTCGGCGCGTTCCGCAACCTCGAGCCCGAAAGCCTGCCTGTAAAATTCCACCGAACGCTTTTCGTCCAGCACCCGGACCATCGAGTGGATCAGCTTGGCCATGGTGTTTTCCTTCTTCTTCTTAACCTTTGACGGCCCGGTTGTGCTCCGGGCATCGCGGCCCAAGGGGATAAAGACTGCGTGCCTCGCTTTCAACCCTAAAGGCGCCCCCGACCGACGGGCGAAGCACCGATCACGATAAATGTGATGGAGAAAACCTTCGCTTCGCCCCGTGCGGTAAGGTTCCGCGGTAAGGCGCTGCGACAGGGGCCTGCGGCAACAGGGCTCGCAGATTTCGCACCGCCGCTCTATCATGAGTAGGGAACTCATGATACCGGCTTATGCATGCGCCTTCTTTATCTCTGTCTTGGCTGGCTTATGGTCGCGACCGGCATTGTCGGCGCGTTTCTTCCCGTTTTGCCCACCACGCCGTTCCTGCTTCTGGCGCTCTGGTGTTTTTCCCGCTCTTCGCCAAAACTCGAGGCATGGCTGCTGGCCCACCCCAGATTCGGCCCTTCTTTGCGGCGCTGGCGCGAACGCGGCGCAATCGCCCGCAAGGCCAAGATCGCGGCGCTTTCGGCCATGTCCGTCAGCTACGCCGCTTTCTGGTTCCTGAGCGAGCCGCCGCCGCTGCGCGCGGCCATCGTCGCCGCCGTCATGCTCGGCTCTGCGCTCTTCATCGTCACCCGGCCGGAAAGCTGAGGCGAAGCACGGCCCTTTAACGGTGGCGCGACTGCGGCAGCACGTAAGGAATATGCCGCGCCGGCAGCCGGCCGACGACACCGCCAATGCCATAGACCCTTGCAATCGTCTCGTCGCTGATCGTTTCCAGCGAGGGACCGCTCGCCGTCACCCGGCCGCCATGCATGACGATAAGTTGATCGGCAAATTCCGCCGCAAGGTTGAGATCGTGCAGGATGGCGAGCACCAGACCGCCGCCGCTTGCAAAGTCGCGCGCCGTTTCCAGCACGGCGATCTGGTGGCCGATATCGAGACTTGCGGTGGGCTCGTCGAGGAAGAGCGCCCGCGCCTCGCCATTTTCCATCGGGTTCGGCACCTGCGCCAGCGCCCGGGCAAACTGCACCCGCTGCTGTTCGCCGCCGGAGAGCATGTTGTAGGACCGCTGCTCGAAACCGCGCAGCCCGGCCTTGGCGAGCGCCCGGCGGGCCTGCTCTTCCGGCGCGCGGGACCCTTGTGCGACAGCCCCCATGCGCACGATTTCGAGCGCGGTGAAGGGGAAAGCAAGCTGGGTGCTCTGCGGCAGCACGGCCCTGAGACGGGCGAGCTGGACCGGCGTGAAGGCCGGCAGGTCGACATCGTTATAGGTCACCGAACCGCTTTCCGCCCGCATCTCGCCCGAGAGAACCTTCATCAGCGTGGATTTGCCGGCACCGTTGGGGCCGATGATGACATTGACCTTGCCGGGCTTCAGATCGACGCTGACCGCATCGAGAAGCCGGCGACCGGAGCGGATGAGGGTGAGGTTTTCGGCCCGGATCATGACATGTTCCGCATGGAAAAACCGCCGCGTCCCAACAGCAGGAACAGGAAAACCGGCGCGCCGATAAGCGCCGTGACGACGCCGATCGGCAGTTCCGCCGGCGCCGCCACCGTGCGGGCGAAACTGTCGGCCAGAAGCAGCAGCGCCGCCCCGCCAAGGGCGGAGGCGGGCAGCAGGAAGCGGTGCGACGGGCCGACGGCGAGCCGCAGCAGATGCGGCACGACGATGCCGACAAAACCGATGGAACCGGCCGCCGCCACACTTGCCCCGCAGGCGGCGGCAACGGCCAGAATGACGATCCGCTTCAGCCGCTGCACCGGGATGCCCATGTGAAAGGCCGCGGCATCGCCCAGAATCAGCGCATCCAGCCCGCGGGCAACGAAGGGAATGATGGCGAGTACGACGATGATGAAAGGCAAGGTGGCGAGCACCTTGGCGGGGGTCGCCCCGCCGAGCGAACCGAGCGACCAGAAGGTGATGTCGCGCAGCGCCCGGTCATCGGCCATGAAAATCATCAGCCCCGTCAGCGCAGCGCTGATCGCCGCCACCGCAATGCCGGCCAGAATGAGCGTGGTGGTGGAGGTGGCGCCATCCTTCGTCGCGATCAGGTAAAGCACCCAAGTGTTCAGCAGCCCGCCGAAAAACGCCATCAGCGGCAGGAAATGCGGGCCGAAAAACACGGCGACGGTGGCAAGCGCGCCTTCTCCGAGAGAAATGGCCGCGACCGCAAACAGCGCCGCACCCGAGGTGACCCCGACAATGCCGGGATCGGCCAGCGGATTGCGGAACAGGCCCTGCATCATCGCCCCTGAAACGGCAAGCCCCGCGCCGATCAACATGCCGAGCGCCGTGCGCGGCAGGCGAACCGCCTCGAGAATGATCCTGTCACGCGCATCGAGTTGATCCGCCCCACCGGTGAGGTAGGTCCAGAGTTCGGACATGCCGACGCCCGTGGGTCCGCTGACAAGCGACACACCACAGGCAAACAGCAGGATGCCGACGAGCACGGCGAGGGTGACGACCCCCTGACGGGATCTGTCGCCCGCGACCCTGCCTTCAGCCGAACTCAAGACGGCAAGGCTCACGGCTTCACCACGTCAGGATAGAGCTTGGCTGCCAGCTCGCGGCCCGCAGCGGGCGTGCGCGGGCCGAAACCGATGAGATAAAGCCCATCCATGTTGATGAGCGCCTTCTCCGCGGCGGCAGGCGTGGACTGGAAGGCCGGCAGCGCGAAGATCTCTTCCGCCCTGGCGGCATGGTCGCCGCGCGCCATGGTCAGCACCAGATCGGGTGCTGCGGCAATGACCGCCTCATCCGTCAGCGGCTTGTAACCATTGATCTCCTGAGCCGCATTGATACCGCCCGCCATTTCGATGATCGCGGCGGCTTCGGTATCCTTGCCCGCCGCCATGATGCGGCCGCCGGCGGTGGAAAGCACGAAGAGAACCCGCTTCCTGCCCTTTTCCGGGACGGCGGAGACATCTTTGGCGAGCGCATCGAGCCCGGCTTTGGTCTCGGCGGCCAGCGCCTTCGCCTTGTCCGAAAGACCCACGGCCGCGCCGACATCCTCGATCTTTTTGGGGATGGCGTCGCCGCTCGGCGGCGTATCGACGGTGACGAAAGGCACGGCACTTGCCTTCAAGATGGCGATGACATCGGCCGGGCCGGATCCGTCCTCGGAGAGAATGAGATCGGGCTTCTGCGACAGGATGCCTTCGGAGGACAGCGCCCGCATGTAACCGATGTCAGGCTTGGCAAGCGCATCGGCCGGATAGCTGCTGGTGCTGTCACGCGCCACGATGCGGTCTCCCGCGCCCAGCGCATAGAGGATTTCCGTCACCGTGCCGCCCACCGCAACGATGCGTTTCGCCTGCGGATTACCCTTGTCCGAAGCCATGGCGGCCGGTGCGGCAAAGGCGATGGCCGCGGGCACGAGGGCGGCGAAAACGAAGGTGCGAAGGCGGGAATTCAACATGGCGCTATCCTGAAACACGACCCGGCACAGCTTCGCCGGCGTCATTTAATCTTGAGTTCTTTACACATGTTTATGAGCCGCGCAATCGATAAGTGGAGTAAATTTGTTCGCTTTGTCGTGAACCCCTTCCCAACCTCCCTGCGGCTGGATATCCTGACTGAAACTGGAAACTTAAAGGGAGAATTTCATGTTTATCGCAATGAACCGCTTTCGCGTCGTGCCGGGTTATGAAGAAACCTTCGAATCCATCTGGCGCGAGCGCAAATCGCACCTCAGCGAATTGCCGGGTTACATCGAATTTCACATGCTGAAAGGCCCGAAGGCGGACGACCACACGCTTTATGCCTCGCACACCGTCTGGGCGACCAAGGACGATTTCCTTGCCTGGACGAAATCCGAACAGTTCCGCGCCGCCCACGCCAAGGCCGGCGAAAACCGTGGCAAGGTGGAATATCTCTCCGGCCCGCATTTCGAAGGCTTCGACGTCATCATCCATGAAGACAAGAATGGCGAACGCCGTTCGATTGCCGCCTGAGGCCATCAGATGAGCATTGCAGCCCAAAAGACCGACGACGACAGGCAGGCCCGCGCCGCCGCTGCGCTCGCCGAAAAGCCTGATGGCATCGTGGAGGCCATCGCCGCCAAGGCCGAGGTGACGCCGGCCGAAATTCTGGCGATCCTGCCCGAAGGTGCGGCCGTTTCCGCCGCAGCCGACCGCTTCGACGCCATCTGGAACGAGATGCGCGGCTGGGGCGAAGTCCTGATGATCGTGCAGACCGGCGATATCGTGCTGGAAGTGCCGGGCCACCTGCCGGAAGGTAGCGAAAGCCACGGCTGGTTCAACATCCACGGCGACAGCCCCATCGGCGGTCACATCAAGAAGGACAATTGCGCCGGCATCACCTTCGTCGACCGCGGCTTCCACGGCCGCCGTTCCTGTTCCGTCTGGTTCATGAACGCCACAGGCGGCGCCATGTTCAAGATTTTCGTCCGCCGCGACGAGAACAAGGAATTGCTGACGGAACAACTGGCGAAGTTCGAAGCGCTGCGGGACGGTTTTCGCGGCTGAGACCCTGGGGAGGCCGCTGGCAGGGACTTGTTCCCTTGGGCGATGCGGCCTCCCCTCTCTCCTCATTCCTGTGCTCGTCACAGGAATCCAGCCAGCCCAAGTCCTTGGGCTGAAAGGACTCTCCTCGCCGCGCAGACGCGCGTCGGCTGGATCCCTGTGACAAGCACAGGGATGAGGGGTGGAGCGGACGCAAACAGCATAGAACCCTGAAGCACTCCCTCGCCACCCACACCAAATGCCTTCGCCTGCACAGGTGTGAAAATCCGGTTCATCGCCCGTTCAGTGCCGTTTTTTATCATCCCCTGAAATTCAAACGGAACCAGCACGGAGCAAGCATCATGACCGACCAACAGCCTCTTCTTTCGCGCCGCAATTTTGCCGGTCTCCTGGCTCTCGCCCCGCTTTTTGCGGCGGGCGGCGCGGCGGCGGCGCCGGCAAGCCTGCGCGGCAGCGTCTCCTATCGCGAACGCATCGCCCTGCCGCCGGGCGCGACCGTCACCGTGCGCCTCATCGACGTTTCGCTGGCGGACGCGCCGTCGCAGACGATTGCCGAAACCACCATCCGCCCGCGCGGCCAGGTGCCGGTCCCCTTCGTGCTGCGTTATGATGACCGCGACATCCGTGGCCGCCGCTCCTATGCGCTGAGCGCCGAAATCCGCGACCGCGACCGGCTGCTCTTCACCACAACGCGCCGTTATTCCGTCCTGACCGGCGGTCGCGACGACACCGATCTGGTACTGGAGCGCGTCGGCGCGGGTCCGGGCAGGCCGGAGCCGGAAGCCGGCATCGACGGGCGCTGGCTGGTGCAGGAGATCCGCGGCGAGCGGGTTCGCGGCCGTCGTCAGGCGACGCTCGAAATTTCCCGCGAGGGCCGGGTTTCCGGTAATGCCGGCTGCAACGGCATCGGCGGTGAAGTGAAGATCAGCCGCAACCGTGTCGATTTCGGCCGGATGATTTCCACCCAGATGGCCTGCGCGCCTGACATCATGCGTCAGGAACGGCAGTTTATCGAAGCGCTAGAGGGTACCCGCTCCTTCCGGCTGGAGCCGCGCCGAGGCACGCTGGAACTGATCGACGGCCGCGGCCGCACGGCCATGCGCCTGCGCCGCGCCTGAGGCCCGTAACGCCCCCCGGTAAAACACCCGCGCCGCCGTGCTGGCCCCAACTGTGCTGGCCCCCAACTGTGCTGACCATGGAACATTCCATGTCGCTTCCGGCACGGCGCGCTCCCCTTTCCCGCCCTATGACTTTGGTTGTGTTCGTCTTGCCGCTTTGCTCCGCCGCCGAGCTGCGCTATGGAACGCGCCGAACTGCGCCGGTTGACGCCGGCGCGCCGTCTTTGAGGGAAAACGCATGACATCCTATGTTCTGACCGTAGCCTGCAAATCGACCCGTGGCATTGTCGCCGCGATTTCCGGTTATCTGGCGGAAAAAGGCTGCAACATCGTCGACAGTTCGCAGTTCGACGACCTCGAGACCGGCAAGTTCTTCATGCGCGTCTCCTTCATCTCCGAGGAAGGCGCTTCCCTTGAGGCCATCACCGACGGCTTCAAGCCGGTGGCGGAAAAATTCGGCATGGAGGCGGATATCTACCCGGACGGCCAGCGCATGAAGACGCTGCTGATGGTGTCGCGTTTCGGCCATTGCCTCAACGACCTGCTCTACCGCTGGAAGATCGGTGCGCTGCCGATCGACATCGTGGGCGTCGTTTCAAACCATTTCGATTATCAGAAAGTGGTGGTCAATCACGACATTCCCTTCCACCACATCAGAGTGACGAAGGAGAACAAGCCGAAGGCCGAAGCCCAGCTGATGGACCTGATCGAGACCAGCGGCACGGAACTCGTCGTGCTGGCGCGCTACATGCAGGTTCTCTCCGATGACCTGTGCCGCAAGATGTCTGGCAAGATCATCAATATCCACCATTCCTTCCTGCCTTCCTTCAAGGGCGCCAACCCCTATAAGCAGGCCTATGAGCGCGGCGTGAAGCTGATCGGCGCAACTGCGCACTACGTGACCGCCGATCTCGACGAAGGCCCGATCATCGAACAGGACACGGTGCGCATCACCCATGCCCAGAGTGCCGACGACTATGTCTCGCTTGGCCGCGATGTGGAAAGCCAGGTGCTGGCCCGCGCCATCCACGCCCATATCCACCACCGCACCTTCATCAACGGCAACCGCACCGTCGTCTTCCCGCCAAGCCCGGGAAGTTATGCTTCCGAGCGGATGGGGTGAAACCTTCGTCATTGACGAAATGACAACCGCAGTTTACATTCGGTCATGTTTACGATCCGGGAAACAAACGAGTTTGCCGATTGGATGGCGGGTCTGCGCGATGTGCAGGCGCGTGCCCGCATCGCACGGCGCGTTTACCGGCTGGCAGACGGCAATCCCGGAGATGTGAAACCCGTTGGCGAAGGCGTCAGCGAACTCAGGATCGATCTTGGCCCCGGATATCGGGTCTATTTTGTCCGGCATGGCGATGTCGTCATCATATTGCTGTGTGGTGGCGACAAGGCGTCTCAGACCCGCGATATTGCCAAAGCCAAGAAACTGGCCAGAGCGCTCAAGGAGTGAGAACATGCCACTTTTGACACGCGATTACGATGCTGCTTGCTACCTTGATAGTGACGAAGCGCTTGCGGCTTACATAGCAGACGCCACCGAGAGCGGCGACGCACAGGAACTTGCCCATGCTCTGGGCGTCGTGGCGCGGGCCAAGGGCATGACCGATCTTTCCAGACAGACCGGCCTTCCCCGCCAGACTTTGTACAAGGCGCTCAGCGGCGAAGGAAATCCTGAATTGGCAACGATTGCCAAGGTAGCTGATGCATTGGGCTACAGGCTCTCGCTGGTGGCGAAGTCATCCGCGGATACAGCCGCCTGACAAGCCCGCAGTCTACGACGCCTTTGCCGCCCCACCAAACACCACCCGCGCCCTCAGCCCACGCCCGTCCGCGCCATCCTCCAGCGTAAGCAGCCCCCCGAACAGCCCGGCAATCTCCTCGATGATGGCAAGGCCGAGGCCGGCGCCGGGGGCTGTGTTGGCTTCGCCGCGGGCGAAGCGCTGGCGCACCATGGCGCGTTTTTCCGGGGGGATGCCGGGGCCGTTATCTTCCACTTCCAGCCAGACGGCGCCCGTCTCCTTGCCGACGCGCACGGTGACTTCCGCGCCGCGCCCGGCATAGTTGATGGCATTGGAAACGAGATTGCCGATCAGCTCGCCGATCAAAAGCGGCTCGGCGAGAATGATCGCCTCGCCCTCGCCTTCGAAACCGAGATCGATACCGGCCTCCGCCGCCCGTGGCACGAAATCGGCCGTCACATTCTGCGCCACGGCCACGAGGTCGACCGCGGAAAAATCATGTTTCTCGCTGGAGCCTGCCGCATCGATATTGGCCATGCGCAAGAGCTGGGCGAGGATATGTTCGGCATGCGCCACCGAAGCGCCGCCCTTCAGCGCCGCCGCCTGCGCCTCCTCAAGACTTGCGGCACGGGCGGAAAGCGCAAGCTGGGTGCTGATGATGGCAAGCGGCGTGCGCAGCTGGTGGCTGGCATTGCCGGTGAAATGCCGGAGCGCATCGAGCGCCGATTGCAGCCGCACCATGAAGGAATTGACCGTCTCCACCAGATTTTCCACCTCCACCGGCACGGATTGGCGGATGGGGTGCAGATCGTTCGGGCTTCGCTCGGCGATCGCTTCGCTGAGCCGATAAAGCGGTCTGAGCGAAATCGTCACCGCGATCCAGACGATGATCGCCGCGCCCACGATCATCAGAAGCAGGCGCAGCGCGGAGCGCAGGATGATCGCCTGCGCCAGCTGGCTGCGGGCGATGGTGGTTTCGGCCACCGTGACGGAAAAAGGCACGGAATTGATGCCGGTCGAGGCAAAACGCCTGATGGCGGCGATGCGGATCGGTTCATCGCGGAACACGGCATCGCGATAGACGGGCATATCGCCCGCCGGGTTCGCAACCGTCGGCAGGTTCTGGTAGCCGGTGAGGAATTGCCCGTTTGGCCCGTCGACCCGGTAAAACACACGGTCCTGTGCGGCCGATGTCAGCATTTCCAGCGCCACATAGGGAATGTCGACTTCCAGCGAGCCATCCTCGGCCACCACCACCCGCTCGGCAATGGCGAGCGCCGAACCTGAAAGCACCCGGTCGGAGACGACATTGGCGGTACTGACCGCCTCGCGCCAAGTATCGGTAAGCGCGACACAGCCGATGATGGCGGTGGAAATGAGAAGCCAGCCTAAAAGTCGCCGCCTGAGCGAATAGGCGGCCTGTCTCATTCAGCCATCTCCGGCAGCTTTTCGAGATAATAACCGATACCGCGCGCCGTCTTCACCGTCAGCCCGTGGGGAGCGAGCCGTTTGCGCAGGCGGCTGACATATTGCTCGATGGCATTGGCGGAAATATCGTCGTCGAAGCCTGTCAGCGACTGGACGATGGCTTCCTTGGCGACGACCTTGCCGGCCCGCATGAACAGCACTTCGAGCAGCGCCACCTCGCGCGCGGGAATATCGAGCGGGCGCCCATCCGCCGAAAAGGTGCGGGAATTGAGATCGAACAGCACCTTGCCGAAACTGAGGGCGGAGGAGCGCAGCCCGGCATTGCGGCGCAGCAGCACCCGCACCCTTGCCTCGAATTCGGTGATATCGAAGGGCTTGATCATATAGTCGTCAGCGCCGAGATCGAGCCCCTTGACCTTTTCCTCCGGCGTGCCGCGCGCCGTCAGGATCAGCACCGCCGCCTTGTCCTGGCGCGAACGCATGGAGCGCAGCACCTCGATGCCGTCCATCTCCGGCAGGTTGAGATCGAGAATGACCAGATCGAAACTTTCAGCCGCAATCGCCGCATCGGCGGAAGCGCCATCGGAAACCACGTCCACCGCATAACCGCTGCCGCGCAGCAGCGCCGACAGCCCTTCCGACAGCACCTGATTGTCCTCGACCAGCAAAATACGCAAATCTTCCCTCCCGCAGCATGCGCAAGTTTAACCAAGCCGCCGATCACGCTTCAAGTCATAAGCTTGATAAACTTATGACTTGAAGCGTGATCCGGCTTATAAAATTGGAGCGGGATTTGAAACGAAAACCGCTGACACTTTTCGCAATCCCGCTCCGGCGCTTGTGAATGGCAAGCGCCTGCGGCATGATCTTTTCCATGCGTATCTGCCTTCTTCTTTGCCTCTGTCTTTGCATGGCCTTACCCGCGCTTGCGCAGGTGGCCGTTTTTCCCGCCCCGTCAGGTAAGGCGGATGCCGAAACACTGGTGGTCTATTCCTCGCTGGATGAACCGCTGGCGACGCCGATGATCGAGGGTTTTCAGAAGGCCAATCCCGATATCGCCGTCCATTATGAGGATATGCTGACGGGCGAGATTTACGACCGCATCGTGAAAGAAACCGACGCCGGCAAAAAGACCGCCGATTTCGCCTTTTCCTCGGCCATGGACCTGCAGGTGAAGCTGAGCAATGACGGTTACGCGCAGCGCTCGGATCTCGCCATGAGCGCCCGCTGGCCGGCCTGGGCGAACTGGCGCAACACGGCTTACGCGCTGACCTTCGAGCCGGCGGTCTTCGTTTATCACAAACCGAGTTTCACCGCGGAAAAACCACCGGCCACCCGCGCCGAATTCGTCGATTATCTCGAACGTCACGCAAAGGAGGTGCATGGCCGCATCGCCACCTATGACATCGAGCGTTCCGGTGTCGGCTTCCTGTTCATGTCGCGCGATCAGGAGCAGTTCGGCGATATTTGGAGCGTCATCAAGGCCATGGGCGCGGCGGGCGTGAAGGTCTATTCCACCTCCTCGGCCATTCTGGAGCGCGTGTCCGACGGGCGCTTCGTGCTGGGTTACAATATTCTCGGCTCCTATGCGGCGGACTGGGCCTCGCGCCACCCCGATGTCGGCATCGTGCTGCCGAAGGATTATACCGTCGTCATGTCACGTATCGGGCTGGTGCCGGAAGCCGCCGCCAACCCGGCGCTCGGCCGCCGTTATCTTGAATTCTTCATGTCCAAGGAGGGCCAGACGATCATGGCCCGACAATTGCAGATTCCCGCCGTCAGCCCGGAAGTGGCGGGGGAGAACACCGCCAACACCATGCAGGCCATCCACGGCGCGCAATTGCGTCCCGTCCCCGTCAGTCCCGGGCTTATGGTCTATCTGGACCAGGTCAAGCGCAGCCGGCTGATCGAGCGCTGGAACGAGGCGCTGCGCTCGCAATAGTTTCCCCGATGGTCTTCAGCCCATTGCAGTTGGGTTGAGTTCGGCGATCCTGCTCTGCACACGTTGCGCAATATCGGAAAATACCTGCAAAAGCCTAGATATGTGAGGCAGCGGATCCTCAATTGGTTGCCCTTCTTGAGTTAGCCCATTTCGGTGCACGCAGTCGTGACGGACACTTAACATTTTAAAAAGGAAAGCTTTGTCGTTTCGATCAGTTGGTAAGATGCCTATCCCCATAGCATGAAAGAAAAGCGAATTAGCACGGTCAAAATTATGGAAAGATACGGACTTCAAATGTTCCTGCAAAGTTTCGAAAACGAGCTGTGGAGACTTCTCTATTTGATAAAGTGAAAATTTCTTTTCTTTTAGTGCATCTATATTCTCAGCTAGCGCCAGTCTTGCGGGAGGGTAGTGGGTCACAAAATCGTCCAGGCTGTCATACAAAAAAGCTTCAAAATTCGAGAACGCCTGCATCAAGTACATTCGATGCAGCATAGGAATGGAGACATGAGAAAGCGACTTTATAACGGTCTCAAGACTTTGCAGCGCATGATAATATGATTCCAAGCCGCGATTGGCGGAGTTGAAGCTGCTAATGTACTTCACGTCGTGTGGGACTGGTTGAAGCGAACCACTTGGAAGTATTCGCATTTTAAAACCACCAATATTACCAGTAATTTCAATGTCTCTTATGCTTCCGCAATTTCCGCATTTCTCATGTAGCGTTGAAGTTGCTTCAATCTCGTTGACATATTGCGAGCCGGCAGCTTTGGGAGCCGGGCGTTCAAAACGAACGATCCCACCGCAATTCGGACAATTGATTATTCCAATAACTACAGTCTCCATTTGTTCCAATCCATTATGACGCTGACCAGCAAATCCGATCCATCTCTCCCTGTAACAAACACAGAATAAGGGAAGCGGCCCCCCGCGGTAAATCGCCCACACACGCCGCAGTAGACGCCCGGCGGAAATTAATAGAGAGTAAATGTGCAAGGACTTGCGTAGCGTCAGTTAGATGACAGCTTTTTGTGATGCTCTGCAATCCTTCTTCATTCCGTGGAGGCGGAAGAAGATGCGGGAGGAAATCCAGGACGATTGCCAAGGCTCCACGCTGAGTTTTCAGCGCCGGTACGGCTGCGTCTGAAATCCCTTCCGCATAAACGAAAAACGACGCCCAAAAGGGCATCCTGAGGAGGGTTTTCCAAGTGAAGCATTTTCTTATCGGCACATTTCTGGCGGGCGTGATCGCTCTTCCGGCCGTTGCGGCGGACTACACCATCATCGCGCCGGCCAATCCCGGCGGCGGCTGGGACCAGACCGCGCGTTCCCTGCAGACCGTGCTGCAGGAAGAAGGCATTTCCAAGAGCGTTCAGGTGCAGAACGTACCGGGCGCCGGCGGCACCATCGGTCTTGCGCAGTTCGCCAGCCAGCAGAAGGGCAACCCGAACGCCCTCATCGTCGGCGGCTACGTGATGGTCGGCGCGATCCTCACCAACAATGCGCCCGTCACCCTCAAGGAAGTAACGCCGATCGCCCGCCTGACCGGCGAATATGAAGCCATCGTCGTTCCGGCATCCTCGCCGCTGAAGACCATCGGCGACCTCGTCGACCAGCTGAAGAAGGACCCGGGCAGCGTGTCCTGGGGCGGCGGCTCTGCCGGCGGCACCGACCATATCGCCGTTGGCCTGATTGCCAAGGCGGCCGGCGTCGATCCGACCAAGATCAACTACATCGCCTATTCCGGCGGCGGCGAAGCGCTTGCCTCGATCCTCGGCTCGCAGGTTACGGCCGGTATTTCGAGCTATGGCGAATTTGAAAGCCAGGTAAAGGCCGGCACGCTGCGTCTGCTCGCCGTTTCCAGCGAAGAGAAGCTGGAAGGCGTCGATGCCCCGACACTCAAGGAAAGCGGTCTCGATGTCGTCGTCCAGAACTGGCGCATGGTCGCCGCTCCTCCCGGCCTGACGCCGGAACAGGAAAAGGCCGTTAATGCCGACATCGAAAAGCTGGTGAAATCCGCCAAGTGGCAGGAAACCCTGAAGACCAAGAGCTGGATGGATACCTATCTCGCCGGTGACGACTTCAAGGCGCAGCTTGCCAAGGATACCGACGCTACCGCCGCCATCCTCAAAGACATCGGACTGGTAAAATGAGTCAGGGTTCCAACCCTTTAGAGCATCAAAAGCGCCGCCCTGACTGGGCGGCGCTGGCGATCGCCGTCTTCCTCGTCCTCATCGCCTGCGTGATCTTCTGGGACAGCGCCCGTCTCGCCAGCGTCACCGGTTATTCGCCGGTCGGCCCGGCAACGGTGCCTTACGCCATCGGCTTCTGTCTTGTCGGCCTGGCGCTCTGGACGGCCATCGAGGCCTGGCGCGGTGATTTTCCCGAACGCGACAAGCAGGAAATCGCCCCGGTCATCTGGGTCGTCGCCGGCCTTGCCGCGCAGATGCTGCTGCTGAATGTGGCCGGTTTCTCCATCGCCACCGGCCTGCTTTTCGCCTTTACGGCGCGTGCCTTCGGCAAACGCAAGCTCTGGTATTCGATCCCCATCGGCATCGCGCTCAGCTTCTTCATCTGGTTCATCTTCGCGCGGCTGCTGCAGCTTTCGCTGCCCGCCGGGCCTCTGGAACGGCTGTTGTTCTAACAGCCATTCCGACCAAATTCGAGATCACAGGAAACCGCAGGCGCGCGATGACGCATACGCCAGCCGTTCCGCCCGCCCATCGGGTCCACTTGGGGGACATCTGTCCATGAGTACCTTTGAATTCCTGCTGCACGGTCTTGAGGTTGCCGCCCAACCCATGAACCTGCTCTATGCGCTGATCGGCGTCACGCTCGGCACCGCTGTCGGCGTTCTGCCCGGCATCGGGCCTGCGCTGACGGTGGCGCTGCTTCTGCCCGTCACCTACAGGCTCGACCCCGCCGGTTCACTCATCATGTTCGCCGGTATCTATTACGGCGGCATGTATGGCGGCTCGACCACCTCGATCCTGCTCAACACGCCGGGTGAAAGCGCCTCGATCGTCACCGCACTCGAAGGCAACAAGATGGCCCGCAAGGGCAGAGGCGGTCCGGCGCTCGCCACCGCCGCCATCGGTTCCTTTGTCGCCGGCCTCATCGCCACCATCGCGCTCGCCTTCATCGCGCCCTATATCGTCAAGCTGGCGCTGGTCTTCGGCCCGCGTGAATATTTCGCGCTGATGGTTCTCGCCTTCGTCACCGTTTCCTCCGCTTTCGGGGATTCGGCACTGCGTGGCCTCACCTCGCTGTTCATCGGTTTTGCGCTTGCCATCGTCGGCATCGACCAGCTGACCGGCCAGACCCGCATGAGCTTCGGCATTCCCGATCTGCTCGACGGTGTGGAAGTGACGACGCTTGCGGTGGCCATGTTCGCCATTGGCGAGACGCTGTTCATCGTCGCGCAGGGCAGCACCGGCCCGGACAAGGTCGAAGCCGTGAAAGGCTCGGTCTGGATGAGCGCGCAGGACTGGGCACGCTCCTGGAAAGCCTGGCTGCGCGGCACGCTGATCGGCTTCCCCATCGGCGCCATGCCGGCAGGCGGTGCTGAAATCGGCACCTTCCTGTCCTATGCCACCGAAAAGAAGCTGACCAAATATCCGGAAGAATTCGGCCATGGCGCCATCGAAGGCGTCGCCGGTCCGGAAGCCGCCAACAATGCGTCTGCCGCCGGCACGCTGGTGCCACTGCTGACGCTCGGCCTGCCGACGACGGCAACCGCCGCCATCATGCTCGCCGGCTTCCAGCAATATGGCCTGCAGCCCGGCCCGCTGCTGTTCGCCACCAATCCGCAGCTCGTCTGGGGCCTGATCGCCAGCCTGTTCATCGCCAACCTGATGCTGCTGGTGCTCAACCTGCCGCTCGTCGGCCTGTGGGTGAAGCTGCTGACCATTCCGAAGCCATGGCTTTATGCCGGCATCCTGCTGTTTGCGACACTCGGCACCATCGGCGCCAACCCGTCGGTGTTCGAACTCGGCATGCTGCTCGCCTTCGGTATCCTCGGCTACATCATGCGTATCTTCGGTTATCCGATTGCGCCTGCGGTCGTCGGCCTCATCCTTGGCCCGCTTGCCGAACAGCAGCTGCGCCGCGCGCTCGCCATCGGCCAGGGCGACCCGACGGTGCTGTTCACCTCGCCGATCGCCGTTGGCCTGTTCATCGTTGCGGCCGCCGCCTTCATCATTCCGCTGATCATGCGTATCCGCGGCCGTGGCGAAGTGCTGACCCAGCTTGCCGCCAACGAGGACTGAGAAACCAGGAACCTCCCAAGGCAACTGGCCCCGTATCTTCGGATGCGGGGCCTTTTTTATTCACGCCAACGGGATGTGTGATGCGCGCACGCCCATGATAGAATTGCGCCAACCGCAGGAGAAAAACATGCGCACGATCGCGATCATGATGGTTCTGGCGCTTACCGGCTGCACCACCGCCCCCGATGTCGAGCCCATTCCCGGCAGCATCACCTATGGCGGACAGCCCCGCACCAAACTGACCAAATCCCCCATCGGCAGCACGCTCAGCAACGAATTCGTGATGGGAGACGGGCGGCTGGCAATCGAGACCTACCGTATCCAACCGGATCGGTCGCTGAAGCTGGAGAGGCGCGACATCGTCGGCGACTGGCCACCGGATTGAGGGAAGCCTGTTTCCCTGTTGCTGCCATTGAGACCCCGTCATGCCGGCCTTGATCCGGCATCCAGCCAGCCCAAGTCCTTGGGCTGGCTGGACCCTCATCGCCGCGCAGACGCGCGTCGGCTGGATTCCGGCTCAAGGCCGGAATGACGAATGGGGGTCTGCTTCCTGCGCTGCACATTTCCCGCTCACCGCAATTCAGAACCGTTCTAAAACATAATTTTGATTTCCGCCGACCTTGCCAATAAAGCTGATCACCAACATCAAGTTAACCCGGCGGAACAACCTCCCGCCGGCTTTGAACATAGTGCAAGGGACATATAAGTGGCCATCAACTTCACCTTCCCCGTTCGGCTGCTGGCGGCAGCGGCCTTCAGCCTCGGCGCGATGACTGCGAGCGCTGAGGAAATGACGATCAAGCACGCGCAGGGCGAGACCGTGCTGAAGGCGGCGCCGAAGAAGGTTCTGGTTCTCGATATTCCCTCGCTCGACAATCTCGATGCGCTGGGCGTCGAACCCGCCGGTGTCGTCGGCTCCAACCTGCCGACCTATCTGCAGAAATATGCCGATGGCAAATATCTGAAGGTCGGTACGCTGTTCGAACCCGACTATGAGGCGATCAATGCGGCGGAAGCCGATCTCGTCATCGTCGGCGGCCGCTCGCGGGCGAAATATCCCGATGTCGCGAAGATCACGCCGGCCATCGACATGTCGGTCGATTCCAAGGAGTTCATCGCAAGCGTCAAGGCCAACATCACCAAGCTCGGCGATATCTTCGGCAAGCAGGAGGAAGCCAAGAAGCTCGATGCCGCGATCGATGAAAAGGTGGCGAAGCTGAAGGAAATCGCACCCAATTCCGGTACGGCGATGATCCTCGTCACCAATGCCGGCAAGGTCGGCGTTTATGGCCCGAGCTCGCGCACCGGCTGGCTGCACACCGAAATCGGTTTCAAGCCGGTTGCCGCAGATATTGATGACCGCTTCGACCGCGGCGATGTTGTCTCCTTCGAATATCTCGCCGAGGTCAATCCCGAATGGCTGTTCGTGATCGACCGCGACGCCGGCATCGGCCGCGCCACCGACCCCGGCAAGGCGGCCGCGCAGGTGCTGGACAACGAGCTGGTGCACCAGACCAATGCCTGGAAGAAAAAGCAGATCGTCTATCTCGATCCGCAGGCGGCCTATATCGTCAGCAGCGGTTATACCGCGCTCACCACTTTGCTCGATCAGGTCTACAAGGCCGTCTCCGAGAAGAAGTCTTAAAGACCGCAGGGCATCAGCTTGTGAAAGCTGCTTCACACGCGCTCTCGGAGGCTGCTCCACACGCGACGTCATCCTCGGGCTTGACCCGGGGATCGATCGTTGACAACAGCCTGTGGATCCTCGGGCCAAGCCCGAGGATGACGGTGGAAAGTTTGGCGCTCTCCCGGCAAGCTGCAGGATCGCTGAAAACCTCTGCCATTTTCGAAACACCATCGACGTGAAATCCCTGTCTCTCATCCTTGCCCTTCTTCTGGCTCTGCTGCTCGCCGTCACCAGCCTGTTCGTCGGCGTCAGCAACGTCTCACTGGCCACGCTCTTCGCACCGGACACCAGCACGGATGCGCTGCGGGTGTTGCTGGTCAGCCGCATACCGCGCACGCTGGCGCTGATATTGGCCGGCAGCTCGATGGCGATTGCCGGTCTCATCATGCAGATGCTGGTGCGCAACCGCTTCGTGGAGCCTTCGACGGCGGGCACGACCGAATCCGCCGGCCTCGGCCTTCTGGCCATCACGCTTCTCGCACCCGACACGCCGATCTTCGGCAAGATGCTGGTGGCCGCCGTCTTCGCGCTCGCAGGCACCGCGCTGTTCCTGCGGATCCTGCGGCAAGTGCCGCTGCGCGACGTGCTGCTGGTGCCGCTGATCGGCATCATGCTGGGCGGCGTCATTTCCGCGGTCACCACGTTCTTTGCCTATCGTTTCGATCTCCTGCAATCGCTCGGCGCATGGATGACCGGGGATTTTTCCGGCGTGCTGCGCGGCCGTTATGAATTGCTGTGGGTCGGTTTCATCCTGGCCATCGCCGCCTACCTCGCCGCCGACCGGTTTACCGTGGCCGGCATGGGCCGCGATTTCACCACCAATCTCGGCCTCAATTATCGCCGCGTCATGGCGCTCGGCCTCACCATCGTTTCGCTGGTCAGCGCCGTCGTGGTCGTCACGGTCGGCATGATCCCCTTTCTCGGCCTGATCGTGCCGAACGTCGTCAGCCTGATGATCGGCGACAATATGCGCCGCTCGGTGCCCTGGGTGGCAACACTCGGTGCGGTCTTTGTCCTCTCCTGCGACATCATCGGCCGCACCGTGCGCGCGCCTTACGAAATACCGATCGGAACCGTGGTCGGCGTCATCGGCAGCGCGCTGTTCCTCTATCTCCTGCTGCGGAAACGCCACCATGCATGAGAGACATCCCGACCGGCGCGCAAAAACCGTTCTTATCGTGCTTGCGGCATTCGCACTCATCTCCATGGCCGCCTTCATGACACTTGGCGCAAAGGGCAGCTGGAGTTTCGTGCTGCCCTTTCGCGGCATCAAGCTTCTGTCGCTGCTGCTGGTGGCCTATGCCATCGCCGTCTCCACCGTGCTGTTTCAGACGGTCACCAACAATCGCATCCTCACCCCGTCGGTGATGGGTTTCGATTCGCTCTACGTGCTGATGCAGACCGGGCTGATCTTCGTCTTCGGTTCGGCCACCGTCGTCATGATCGATCCGCAGGTGAAGTTTCTCGCCGAGACCGCCCTGCTCGTCGCCTTCTCCGCTTTGCTCTACCGCTGGCTTTTCGTCGGCGCGGAACGCAGCCTGCATCTGCTGGTGCTGGTCGGCATCGTCTTTGGCATCTTCTTCCGCAGCCTTTCGGGCTTCATGCAGCGCGTGCTGGACCCCAATGAATATACGGTGCTGCAGGATGTGCTCTTCGCCAGCTTCAACTCCATCGATCCCACCCTTCTTGCCGTTTCCGCCATCATCATCGGCGTGGTGACCATCATCGGATTGCGCCTGATGCACACGCTCGACGTTCTCTCGCTCGGCAGGGCAACGGCCATCAGCCTCGGGGTCGAATACAAACGCACGGTCACCATCATCCTCGTGCTGGTCTCGGTGCTCGTCGCCGTCTCAACCGCGCTGGTCGGGCCAGTCATGTTCTTCGGTCTCTTGGTCGCCGCCCTTGCCCATTATCTCACCGGCAACGGCAAACACGCCTATGTGCTGCCGGCGGCGATCCTCATTGCCGTGATCTGCCTTGTCGGCGGGCAGGTGGTGCTGGAGCGGATTTTCGCCTTCGATACGGCGCTCTCGATCATCATCGAATTTCTCGGCGGCATCGTCTTTATCGGTCTTATTCTGAAGCGAGGTGCGCGATGATCATCGCCAGTCAGATCAGCAAATCCTATGGCGACAGCCTCGTGGTCGACGGCGTCTCCGTCTCCATTCCGGCAGGCGGCGTCACCTCCATCATCGGGCCGAACGGGGCGGGAAAATCGACGCTGCTTTCCATTGTCGCAAGGCTGATGTCGATGGACGCCGGAACCGTGACGGTGGACGGTCTGGATGTTACGAAAACCCCTTCCGATACGCTGGCGAAGCGGCTCTCCATATTGCGGCAGGACAACCATATCTCCTCACGCCTGACGGTTCGGGACCTCGTCGGTTTCGGCCGCTATCCCTATTCGAAGGGCCGCCCCACCATCGAGGACAAGGTCCATATCGACCGGGCGCTGGAATATCTGCATCTCGAACCCCTTGCCGGCCGTTTTCTCGACGAGCTTTCCGGCGGCCAGCGCCAGCGCGCCTTCGTGGCCATGGTGCTGTGTCAGGACACGGATTATGTGCTGCTCGATGAACCGCTCAACAATCTCGACATGAAACATGCTTCCAGCATGATGAAGATCATGCGCCGCGCCGCCGGCGAGCTGAAGAAGACCGTGGTTCTGGTGCTGCACGACATCAACTTCGCTTCCTGGTATTCCGATACCATCATCGCCATGCGCGAGGGCCGCATCTGCCATCAGGGGCGGGCGGAGGAGATCATCCGTCCGGAAATTCTTGAGGACATCTATGACATGCCGATCCGCGTCAATGAGATAGACGGCCGGCGCATCTGCCTGTTTTACGAATGACATGATGATTGTGCAGGATTTTCGCTGTCATGTTGCCTAACATGGAACAGGGCCACAGGCCCGGACGTTAAACGACGGACTTTTCCAAAGCGGCATTCCGTCCGCAACTTCAGGAGACATCGATGAAGACGCACAAGACGAAGAACGACCTGCCTTCCAACGCCAAGTCGACCGTGATCGGCATTCTGAACGAATCGCTGGCCTCGGTGATCGACCTTGCGCTCGTCACCAAGCAGGCGCACTGGAACCTCAAGGGCCCGCAATTCATCGCCGTGCATGAACTTCTCGACACGTTCCGCACGCAACTCGACAATCACGGCGACACGATCGCCGAGCGTGTCGTGCAGCTTGGCGGCACGGCGCTCGGCAGCCTGCAATCCGTCTCCTCGACGACGAAGCTCAAGGCCTATCCCACCGATATCTATAAGATCCACGACCATCTCGACGCCCTGATCGAACGTTATGGCGAGGTCGCCAACATGATCCGCAAGGCAATCGACGATTCCGACGAGGCCGGCGACCCGACGACGGCTGACATCTTCACCGCCGCCTCGCGCGATCTCGACAAGTCGCTCTGGTTCCTCGAAGCGCATGTGCAGGAAAAGAACTGAGCGGAAACGGTTCTCGCCTCACAAACAGCAAAGCGCCCGAGATGCCCCGGGCGCTTTTTTAACGGAATGGCGCAAATCAATGCCGACGTAAGACCGCAAGTCCTATATCGCGCAACATTTCATGGTCGAGAATACCGCGCTGGGCGCTGCGGATCAGAACCGCTGCGCACTCATTGGCAACATGGCTGCTGCGATCTTGAAGGCACTCGAAACATACGCCATCGAAAATATTCTGTAGATCGGTGATCTGCTCTGGCGACAATTGTGCGCCAACTCTTTCAAAAGCTGCGTACGACAAGGCTCATCCTCCCGATGATGATATGCCAAGTATCGTTCCCAATATCGTTTCGATTTTTTCGTGGACAGGGAATTTGTACACCCGAACGAATCACTTGTCGAATCAGATTTTAACCAAATGTAAATAGGTTATTTTCTGGCCTGCCCGCTGGCTGCCCTCCCGGCGAGAGAGCCATAAAAACCAGCTGAAACAATATGTTCAGCAGAAATCCCTCCGGCGCTCCCGCCCGTGATGCCCGCCAGATTTCGGATAAATCCGCAGGCAGGTGGATTTCCACCGAAACCGCAAAAGAAACTGTTGCATTCCAAAAACGATTGAGCGATATAGCACCCGTCGCCGCTTCGGCGGCCCACGGTTCAGCGAACTACCCCGGACCGGTGGATTTGAGCGGGTGTAGCTCAGGGGTAGAGCACAACCTTGCCAAGGTTGGGGTCGAGGGTTCAAATCCCTTCGCCCGCTCCAAATTTCCAGATCAGGCAGATAGGTTTTCACCGCCCGCGATGGGAGCCCCGTCGTTTCTGCGGGCTGTAAAACGCGTCGCCGTGCAGAATGCACGAGGCTTTTCCACGCATCGGGAAACCGGGAAGAGCATTCCCTCCCCGGTCTTTGTCATCAGGCAGCCTGGTCCCAGACGGGCGCAAGCCCCTCCGGCGAGACGATGCGGCCATCGGGTGTGGCGAGCGAACGGATCGCCGCCATTTCATCGGCTGAAAGCTCGAAATCGAAGATGGCGAGATTTTCATCGACGCGGGCTTCGCTGACCGTTTTCGAAAGGGCAACGACATCCTGCTGCTGCACCAGCCAGCGCAGAACCACCTGCGCCACCGATTTGCCACAGCCTGCGGCAATCTCTTTCAGCACCGGATCGGTAAACACCTTGCCATCGGCCATGCCGTAATAACCCGTCACCGACATGCCGGCAGCTTTGGCAGCGGCGATAACCACGTCCTGATCGATATAGGGGTGGTATTCGATCTGGTTGGTCACGATCGGTGCCCGGGAAAGCTTCACCGCTTCTGCCATCAACGCCGTGCTGAAATTGGAAACGCCGATATGGCGGACCTTGCCGGCTTCCTTCACCGCGTTCAACGCGCCGATCTGTTCGGCAAGCGAAACCGCCTCGTTCGGCCAATGCAGAAGCAGCAGATCGACATAATCGGTCTTCAGCTTTTTCAGGCTCTCATCGACGGAGGCGAGAAAGGCATCGTGCCTGTAGTTTTCGACCCAGACCTTGGTGGTGAGAAACACATCGCCGCGCGCCACGCCCGAAGCAGCGATGGCTTCACCGACTTCGGCTTCGTTGCCATAAATCTGGGCGGTATCGACATGGCGGAAACCAGCCTTCAGCGCATGGGGAACGATGCGCAGCACATCGGGACCGGGGATGCGAAACGTGCCGAAACCGAGTGCCGGGATCGAAGCGCCATTTGCGGTGACATCAAACATATATTTTCTCCTTTGAGGTTGCCCGGCCGGCTTGGGAGCGGCCGGGGATTTATGAAGGCTCAGGCGGTTTTCAGCGTCAGCGCGGCGCGGCGGTCGAGCGCGCTGCTCCAGAGCGTCAAGAGCAGGGCGACGGCGACGAGGATGGCGCCAACCCACGGGGTTGCGGCAAGACCCATCGGCGATTCCACCACCAGACCGCCGAGCCATGCGCCGATGGCGATGCCGAGGTTGAAGGCAGCGATGTTGAGCGCCGAGGCGACATCAACGGCGCCGGGGCGATGTTCCTTGGCGAGCTGCACCACATAAAGCTGCAGGCCGGGAACATTGGCGAAGGACAGGAAGCCGAGCGCGGCAAGCGTGATGAGCGTCAGCACCGGCGAGAAGGCGGTGAAGGAAAAGACGAGCAGTACGATGGCCTGCGCCAGGAAGAGGCCGATCAGCGCCCTGGCCGGGTTATGGTTGGCGATCCTGCCGCCGCCAATATTGCCGGCGGCAATGGCGATGCCGTAAAGCACGAGGATCAGGCTGACGCTCTTTTCCGAAAAGCCGGTGACATCCTGCAGGATCGGCGCAAGGAAGGTGAAGGCGACGAAGGTGCCGCCGTAACCGAGCGCGGTCATGGCGAAAACGATAAGCAGCCGGCCGGAACCGAGAACCCGGACCTGATCGAAGAGGCTCGCCGGCGGCGCCTTCTTGAGCGTGTTCGGCAGAAGCGTGGCGATGCCCAGGAAGGCGATGACGCCAAGGGCGGCAACGGCCCAGAAGGTCGCACGCCAGCCGAAGACCTGCCCGATATAGGTACCGAGCGGAACGCCGGTGACGATGGCGACCGTCAGCCCCATGAACATCATGGCAATGGCCGAGGCGCGGCGGTTTTCCGGCACGAGATCGGCGGCGATCGTGGAGCCGACCGAGAAGAAGACGCCGTGGGCAAAGGCGGCGATGACGCGGGCGACGAGCAGCATCTCATAGCTGGGTGACAGTGCCGCGGCGCTGTTGCCGATGATGAACAGGGCCATCAGGCCAAGCAGCAGCGGCTTTCTTTCGATCCTGCCCGTCAGCGCCGTCAGGATCGGCGCACCGAAAGTGACGCCCAGCGCGTAGACGCTGACGATAAGGCCGGCAAGCGGCAGGGTGATGTGAAGATCGGTCGCCACCGTCGGCAGCAGGCCGACAATGACGAATTCCGTTGTTCCGATCGCATAGGCCGCGATCGTCAGGGCAAATATGGCCAATGGCATGATGAGTACCTCTCCGCCCGGAGCGGGATCGCGGGCGTTCTGGACAGCGACGCTGTCGGTTTGGATCATTTGGACAGCGATGCTGTGGGGTTAGATCATTTGGACAGCGATGCTGTCCGGTTGGATCAAATCTATGGACGCAATATGGGCGAAGGGGACTTGCATGATAATCGGCAAGATCGGATAAATACCTTTGAATTGATTTCACAGGTGGTGCGGCGATGGACAACAGGGCCGGAGAAATGGAAGTCTTCGTGGCGGCGGCGGAACTCGGCAGCTTTTCCGCCGCCGGGCGCAGGCTGAAGCTTTCACCCTCGGCGGTGAGCAAGCTTGTCACACGTATCGAAGACCGCCTCGGCACCCGGCTGCTGGCCCGCTCCACCCGGCTTGTCACGCTCACACCGGAGGGCGAAGTCTATCTTGCGCGGGCAAGGCGCATTCTCGCCGACATAACCGAGACCGAGCAGATCGTGGCAAGCGGCGGCAAGGTGGTGCCGCGCGGCCTTTTGCGCATCAACGCCACGCTGGGCTTCGGCGAACGTTATCTCCTGCCGCTCGCGCCGGAATTTCTGTCGCTTTATCCGGAAATCGAACTGGATATCTCGCTGACCGACGGCGTCATCAGCCTGATCGAGGAACGCACCGATATTGCCATCCGCTCGGGCGCGATGGGCGATTCATCGCTGAAGGCGCGAAAGCTGAAAGAGGTCCGCCGGGTCATCGTCGCCTCCCCCGCCTATATCGAAAAACACGGCATGCCGGAAACACCGCAGGATCTGACCCGTCACAATTGCCTGAGCTTCAATTTCAGCCGCAGTTTGAACGAATGGCCTTTCCGCGACCCCGGTTCGGCCGAGATTTACCGCCTCCCCATCACCGGCAATGCCTCCGTCAATAGCGGCATGGCCATGCGCAGGCTCTGCCTGACGGGTCTCGGACTGGGAAGGGTCGGGGAATTTCATATCGAACCGGATATCGAGGCCGGCCTGCTCGTTCCTGTCCTTGAGGACTACAATGCCGAGGACATGGAGGTGATCCACGCCGTTTATGCCGGCCACGAGCATCTGGCCGCGCGTGTGCGCGCCTTCATCGATTTCGTCGCCGCAAGGGTCGGACGGTGATTGCGCCGGAAGTGTTTGGTCGCCTCACACCAGCCCGTGCACAAGCTTCGCCAGCCAGTCGACAAAAACGCGGACCTTGTTGGTCACATGCCGGGTCTGCGGATAAACCACATAGATCGGCATGGCCTCGCGCCGCCATTCGGAGAGCACCGGCACCAGCTCTCCGCGCGAGAGCGCATCCTTCACCATGAAGACGGGCAGTTGCACGATGCCCATGCCGGCCAGAGCCGCATTGAGATAGGTGCGGCTGTCATTGACCGAGACGACATAATTCGGGGTCAGTTCGACGCTGCGCACGCCGTTGTCAAAGGAGGCCGGCATGATCTGGCCGGTGGTGGCATTGAGATAGCCGACCGAATAATGATCCTTCTCCAGATCCTCCGGTTCGCGCGGCATGCCGAAATTTTCGATATAGAAGGGCGAGGCGAAGGTCTCGAACCGGAGTTCACCGACTTTACGGGCAATGAGCGACTGATCGCGCAGCACGCCGACCCGGAGCGCACAGTCGACATTCTCCGCTATATAGTCGACCAGACGGTCGCCGACGCCGAGGTCGAGACGGATTTGCGGATAACGCTGGTAAAATTCGCAAAGATGTGGGATAACCACCAGGTCCGCAAAAACACCGGCCATTTCCACCCGCAACCGGCCGGAGGGCTGCACCTGCGCGCTGGACATACTGCCGTCCAACTCTTCGATTTCCGATAAAATTTGTGATGCCCGCTCATAATAGAGAGCGCCGTCCGTCGTCAGCATCACCCGCCGCGTGGTGCGGTTGAGAAGCGTGGTCTGCAAATGCGCCTCGAGCGCCTGCACCATATTGGTAACCGTGGTTTTCGGCATGTTCAGCGCGGTGGCAGCGCGGCTGAAATTGCCGGTTTCCACGACCCGCGTAAAAACCCGCATGGCGGAGAGCTGGTCCATTCACTGCCTCGAAGATATTATTATCCGTGATTTCGGAATAGTGTTTTCAAATTTGCATGCTTGATCGTTTCGATCCGAACAATAATATGGATTTCAGATTTTGCAATATGATCCACCTCAAGCATGTCGCGCAAAAGCGCGTTGCAGTTTTGCGGTTACGACATGTGGCAAGATAAAAACTTAAAGCGCAGGAGCGTATCCGAAGGATCGCAACACGCTTTAAGTGGTGGCGCAAAGGATCTGGAGTCATGAACGCGCATTGGGAAAATATGGGTAGCGAGACGTCCGCGTCGAAGCTCTCCGTGCGCCGTTATGAAGGGTCCTGTCTCTGCAGCCATCCGCCTGTCGTGCTTTATCTGCGCGGCGGATCGTTTCTGGAACCCGGTATCGAGCCGGGCGGCAATTGCCCCGAGCTTCCGGTGGCCCGCGCGCTTGCGGAAAGCGGCGCGGTGGTCGTGGAAGCCGATTACAGCAAGCCGTCCGGCAACGAGTTTCCGATGGTCATCGACTGCGCCTATGAGGCGCTCGATCATCTGAGCCGGGACCGCAAGCATTATGGCGGCGCGAAATCGCTGCTGTTCGTGGCCGGCGAAGAGGCTGGCGGCAATGTGGCGGCGGGGCTTGCCTTGAAGGCCCGTGACCGCATGCCGGGCAAACTCGCAGGCCAGATTCTTCTGTCGCCCATGATCGACCCGATGATGACGACGGAATCCTTCCGCGACGCGGACAGGATCGGCATGCGCCAGCGCTGGGCCGATGGCTGGAGCCATTACCTTGCCAAGGCGTGCGGGTTTTTCCACCCCTATGCCGCGCCCTGCCAGTGCACGCGGCTGAACCGGGTGGCGCCGGCGCTGATCTTTACCGCCGAGGACGACCCTCTGCGCGACGAAACGGTCGGTTATGCCGACAGGCTCATCGCCTCCGGTGTCAGCGTCCGGAGCCATGTTTTCCCCGCCGGCGTCGGCTGGACGGGGCTTTATCAAGGAGAGGGCGGCGGATGGGTCTCATCCGTCTGTTCGGAGTTCAAGACCTTCGTTGACCAGTTGAGACACTGAAAATTCGCATTTATTTATGAACGACCTGCTCCCGATCGGGGAGCCAAGGAGAAACCCATGACGCTGAACACAAAGCGCCGGGCCCTGACGGGCGCCGGTATCGGGCTTGCTATGTCCGTTGCAGCCGCAGCACTGTTTTTCGACCTCCCCACCAGCCGCGACGCCACGGCCGCTTCCACGCCTGCCGAAACGCCGGCTATCCCGGTCACCGTCGCCAAGGTGGAAAGCCGCGACGTCATGCGCTGGGAAGAATTTTCCGGCCGTCTCGAAGCCGTTGACCGGGTGCAGATCCGCTCCCGTGTCGCCGGCCAGATCAAGGCCGTGCATTTCCGTGAAGGCGCGCTGGTGAAGGAAGGCGACCCCCTCTTCACCATCGATCCCGCCCCCTATCAGGCCGCCGTTGCCGGCGCTGAGGGTCAGGTCGCTTCCGCCGAAGCCAAGGTCAGCCTTGCAAAGACGGAACTCGACCGTGGCCGCCGGCTTTCCGATAATCGCACCATCTCCCAGAGCGATCTCGACCAGCGTCAAAGCTCGTTTGCGGATGCAGAAGCCCAGCTTCGCGCCGCCCGCGCCGCACTGACCACGGCCCAGCTCGATCTTGGTTATACCGAAATCCTCGCCCCGGTTTCCGGCCGCGTAGGCCGCATCGAAATCACCGCCGGCAACCTCGTCGCCGCCGGCTCCACATCGCCGGCGCTGACGACACTGGTATCGGTCAACCCGATCTATGCCAGCTTCAATGCCAGCGAAGGCGTGGTGGCCAAGGCCCTTGCCGAACTGCCGCAGACGGACGGCGCCCTGCCGGCTCTCGAACAGATCCCGGTCGAAATCGGCACGCTTTCGGATGAAGGTACGCCGATCAAGGGCACGCTGCACCTGATCGACAACCAGGTGGATTCGGCAAGCGGCACCATCGGTGTCCGCGCCGTCTTCGAAAATCCGGATGGCAGGCTGATCCCAGGCCAGTTCGTGCGGGTGCGCATGGGCGAACCGAAGCCGGAAAACCGTATCGTCATCAGCGACCGCGCCATCGGCACGGATCAGGACAAGCGTTTCGTCTTCGTGGTCGATGCCGAAAACAAGGTAAGCTACCGCCAGATCAAGCCGGGCGCACCGGCTGATGGCCAGCGCATCATCGAAAGCGGCCTTGCCGCCGGTGATACGATCGTCGTCAACGGACTGCAGCGCATTCGCCCCGGTGCCACCATCGCACCGCAGGCGGAAGACAAGGTTGCTGCCTCGCAGTAATCAGCCTCTTTGATCAGTAAGCGTCCCGCCCTTTCGCGAGACGCCCCTTCAGACAGAACCGGCCTTCACCGGCGGCAGAATTGCCGCCGGAACGGCCTTCGCATTCCCAAAGACCCGGAGAGGGACTGGATATGAATATTTCCAGATTTTTTGTCGACCGGCCGGTATTCGCCGGCGTGTTGTCGATCCTGATCGTGGTGGCAGGCCTTCTCGGCATGCGCGCCCTGCCGATTTCGGAATATCCCGAAGTCGTTCCGCCGTCCGTCGTCGTGCGCGCCACCTATCCCGGTGCGAACCCGACCGTTATTGCCGAAACCGTCGCGACACCGCTGGAAGAACAGATCAACGGCGTCGAGGACATGCTTTATATGGGCAGCCAGGCAACCTCTGACGGCGTGCTGACGCTGACCGTCACCTTCAAGCTCGGCACCGATCCCGATAAGGCGCAGCAGCTGGTGCAGAACCGCGTGTCGCAGGCCGAACCGCGCCTGCCGGCGGAAGTCCGCGCACTCGGCATCACGACAGTCAAAAGCTCGCCCGACTTCATCATGGTCGTCAACCTCGTCTCGAAGACCGACGCCTATGACATCACCTATCTGCGTAACTACGCGACGCTGAACGTCAAGGATCGCCTCGCCCGTATCGAAGGCGTTGGCCAGGTGCAGGTCTTCGGCGCCGGTGACTATTCCATGCGCGTCTGGCTCGACCCGCAGAAGGTGGCAGAGCATGATCTGGCCGCCAGCGACGTCTCCGACGCCATCCGCCAGCAGAACGTGCAGGCCGCAGCCGGCGTCATCGGCGCTTCACCAAGCCCTAATGGTGTCGACCTGCAGCTCAACGTCAATGCGCAGGGCCGTCTGACGACGCCGGAAGAGTTCGGCAACATCATCGTCAAAAGCGGCGCCAACGGCGAAATCACTCGCCTGCGCGATGTCGCCCGCATCGAACTGGGTGCGGCCGATTACACGCTGCGCTCGCTGCTCGACGGCGAACCCGCCGTGGCTGTCGCCGTGCTTCAGGCCCCCGGCTCCAACGCCATCGAAATCGCAGACAATGTCCGCGCCACGATGGACAATCTGCAGCTGGCAATGCCTGACGGTGTGAAATACGAGATCGTCTACGATACGACGAAATTCGTGCGCTCCTCCATCGAGAAGGTCGTTGACACACTCCTCGAGGCCGTTGGCCTCGTGGTACTCGTCGTCATCCTGTTCCTGCAGACCTGGCGCGCTTCGATCATTCCGCTGATCGCCGTTCCGGTCTCGATCATCGGCACCTTCGCCGTCATGTATGCCTTCGGATTCTCCATCAACGCCTTGACCCTGTTCGGCCTTGTGCTGGCCATCGGTATCGTGGTGGATGACGCGATCGTGGTCGTCGAAAATGTCGAGCGAAACATTGAAAACGGACTCTCGCCGCGTGACGCCACCTATAAGGCCATGCGCGAAGTGTCCGGCCCGATCATCGCCATCGCGCTGGTTCTGGTCGCCGTCTTCGTGCCGCTCGCCTTCATCTCCGGCCTGTCGGGTCAGTTCTACCGGCAGTTCGCGCTGACGATCGCCATCTCCACCGTCATTTCGGCGATCAACTCGCTGACGCTATCGCCCGCCCTTGCGGCCCTGCTGCTGAAGGAACACGGCGCGCCGAAAGACTGGCTGACCCGCTTCATGGACAAAATCCTCGGCTGGTTCTTCCGCGGCTTCAACCGTGCCTTCGGCGCCGCCTCGAACGGCTACGGCAAGACCGTCGGCGGGCTGGTGACGCGCAAGAGCCTTGTCATGATCGTCTATATGGCGCTGGTGGCGGCCACCTACGGCATGTTCACGACGGTGCCGAGCGGCTTCGTGCCGGCGCAGGACAAGCAGTACCTGATCGGTTTTGCCCAGCTCCCGGATGGCGCAACGCTTGACCGCACGGAAAACGTCATCAAGCGCATGAGCGACATCGCCCTGGAAACCCCGGGTGTGAGCCATGCCATCGCCTTCCCCGGCCTGTCGATCAACGGCTTCACCATTGGCTCCAATTCCGGCATCGTCTTTGCGGTTCTCGATGACTTCGAAAAGCGCAAGACACCGGAACTCTCCGGTGGCGCTATCGCCATGCAGCTGAACCAGAAATTTGCCGGCATTCAGGATGCCTTCATCGCCATGTTCCCACCGCCGCCGGTCAACGGTCTCGGCCAGACGGGCGGCTTCAAGCTGCAGATCGAAGACCGCGCCGGCTACGGCTACCAGACGCTGGATGAAGCAACGAAAGCGGTGATCGGCAAGGCCTATCAGACACCGGAGCTGGCGGGCATCTTCTCCAGCTACCAGATCAACGTGCCGCAGCTCTTCGCTGATCTCGACCGCGCCAAGGCCGAGCAGCTGGGTGTCTCCGTCAGCGACGTCTTCCAGACGCTGCAGATCTATCTCGGCTCGCTCTATGTCAACGACTTCAATGCCTTCGGACGGACATACAGCGTTCGGGTACAGGCAGATTCGCAGTTCCGCGCCCATGCGGAAGATATCGGCCGCCTGAAGGTGCGTTCGGCAACGGGTCAGATGATCCCGCTCTCGACGCTCTTGAAGGTGGATGCGACGACGGGACCGGAACGTACCAACCGCTATAACGGCTTCCTTGCGGCCGATATCAACGGCGGACCGGCACCGGGCTTCTCCTCGGGACAGGCACAGGCGGCGATTGAAAAAATCCTCGCCGAAACCCTGCCCGCCGGCGTCGATTACGAATGGACGGACCTAACCTATCAGCAGATTCTGGCCGGCAACTCCAGCATCGTGGTCTTCCCGCTGGCGCTGCTGCTCGTCTATCTCGTGCTCGCTGCGCAATATGAAAGCCTCACTTTGCCGATCGCGATCATCCTGATCGTCCCGCTCGGTGTACTTGCGGCCCTCACAGGCGTCTGGCTGACAGGAGGGGACAACAACATCTTTACGCAGATCGGCCTTGTCGTCCTTGTGGGTCTTTCGGCGAAGAACGCGATCCTGATCGTGGAATTCGCCCGGGAGCTGGAATTTGAAGGACGAACGCCGCTTCAGGCGGCCATCGAGGCAAGCCGGCTTCGCCTTCGCCCGATCCTGATGACCTCGCTCGCCTTCATCATGGGCGTGGTACCGCTGGTCATCTCCACCGGTGCGGGCGCTGAAATGCGCGCCGCCATGGGTGTCGCGGTGTTCTCCGGCATGATCGGCGTAACCTTCTTCGGCATCTTCATGACACCGGTTTTCTATGTGCTGGTGCGCAGGCTGGCGGGCAACCGCCCGCTCATCCAGCACAAGCAGGAAGAACCGGCCAATTCGGACTACAAGCTCGAAAAGGCCGGCTGAGACCACACTCCCATCCACCGCGACCTTCAAAGCAAGCCCGCCGCGCATCATCAGATGCGCGGCGTTTTTCATGGTAGAAACGTCTATGCGACTCCACTGAAATAGAATCAGTTTCAAATGCTTAAGTGAAAAAATCACCTATATTGTCCCGCATTGAACCTGTCAAAAATCAATATATCCGCACCAGCTCGACAGAACGGCAAGAAACGATGCTATTTTATGCTTTGTATTTTGTGGTAAATTCCCAAGAACAGGGTGATTCGGACTAAATGATTTAGTTCAGGGGCGACATGATGGAGCAGGACTACGAAAACTGGGCAACGATCGTTGCCTATTCGATAGTGATGCATGAGGGTCTTGATCTCGCGCTTTCCGCGCAAAATCTCGACAGAGGCAAGACCAGAAACAATCGCGAGCGGCTGATGGAAGCCATTCGCACATCCTTGCTGGAAGCACGCTCGCGCAGTCACATGACGGCGGCGCAACGGGTTTAAGCCGGCCCGCCTTCACCTTTGCTCGCGGCACACCGTGCCGCAGCAGGATCAGGCCGGAAGCAGGTCGGTCCGGATCGCGGCTTTCAGCGGCAGGTGGTCCGAGGCGATGCGCGCCAGCGCGCTGTCATGGGCCTCCACCTGCTCGATCAGCCCTTCACGATTGGCGATGATCCTGTCGAGCGCCAGCACCGGCAGGTTGGACGGAAAACTCGGCACTGCCGGCGGCAGGCCGCCGAAAGCATCCCGGAACGTATTGAGCGACGAGCCGTTGCCGAGACGCCATTCATTCAGGTCCCCCATGAGAATGGTCGCGCATTCATTGCGTGCTTCCAGAAGGCCGATCAATGCTTTCGCCTGCTGGGCGCGGGAATGTCGGAGAAGCCCGAAATGGGCGGCGATAACCCTGAGCGTGCCGCCGCGTTTCAGATCCAGCTCCACGACGAGCGCGCCGCGCGGCTCCAGCCCCGGCAATTTCAGCGTATGCACATCCCTGACCGCCCCTTCCTTGAACAGCACGACATTGCCATGCCAGCCATGCGCCTTCACGCCGGCCTGCACCGGCACGGGAACAAGGCCGCTTTCCCGTTCCAGCCGGGCGAGATCGAGCAGGCCTGTCCGCTCGCCAAAACGGCTGTCCGCCTCCTGCAGGGCAATGATATCGGCACCGATTTCCTGAATGACGCGGCTGGTGCGGTCAGGATCGAACTTGCGGTCGCGGCCGACGCATTTATGCACATTGTAGGAGGCGATGACGGGGTGGGAATGGTCTTTCGTCGCTGGCGCCGCATTCTGGCGCTGGCGACGGTCGCGCAAAGACTGCATGACGAAGGCGGACAGGCTGGTGTTTTTCGTCAAGGCCGTTTTTTCATCATCCAGCAAACCGTTCTTTTTCACGCGTTTATGCCTCCGGTCTCGCGCAGCACCCTGTCGGACGCACCGCACTCTAAAGATAAGGCGAAGCGAGCCACAGGACACGCTCCACAAAACGGACAACGAATGGCCGCGCATTCAGTTCGCTGAGCCGCACCGGCAAGGCGGTTGCCCGTGCATCCCGGATGCGCTCGCCGATTGTCGCGGCGAATTCCTCATCCATGACTTCGAGATCGATCTCGAAGTTCAAGCGCAGCGAACGGGGATCGAGATTGGAAGAACCAATGTAGCTCCAGCGCCCGTCTATCACCAGCAGCTTGGAATGATTGAAAGCCCCCGTCGCCCGCCAGATGCGGCAGTAATTCTTCAGCATCTGGTCGAACTGCGCCGTCATCGCCCTGTCCACAAGCACCAGATTGTTGCTTTGCGGCACGATGATATCCACCACGACTCCCCGCCTCGCTGCGGTTATGAGCGCCGAAATAAGCTCCCGATCGGGGAGAAAATAGGGCGACATGATGAGAATCGAGGAGCGCGCGACGGAAAACGCGCCCATCAGCATCTTGTGACTGGTCTCGATGCTTTTGTCCGGCCCGGAGGAGCAGACGCGGGCGACGATCTGCGAGCCCGGTACCCCATCGGGAATGGCGATATCCCAGACCGGCGCATCCAGAAGCTCCCCTGTCGTGAAACGCCAGTCCTCCGCCGCGATGGAGAAAAAATCCGATACAACCGGCCCGGTGATCTTGAAATGCGTGTCGTGCGACTGGCTTTCGCCGCCGAATTCCTGGGTGAAACCCTCGCGGATATTCATGCCGCCGCTGAACGCGATGCGACCGTCCACCACGAGGATCTTGCGGTGGGTGCGCAGATTGGCATAGGGCAGCCGCAACCCCATGATGACATTGCCGTTGAAGACATCGCAGACGATGCCCTTTTCCCTGAGCGTCGGCAGGATGCTCGGCACCGAATAACGCGCACCCACCGCATCCACCAGCACCCGCACCTCCACGCCGCGAAACTTCGCCCTTTCCAGTGCAGCGACAAAGCGGGCGCCGATCCGGTCATTGTCGAAAATATATGTTTCGAGAATGATCGACCGCTTCGCCTCGCCGATCGCCTCCAGCATGGCGGCATAGGCGGCATCCCCCGTCACCAGCGGCTCGATGCCGTTACCGGTCGTCAGCGCATGGCGCGTCACCCGGTCGCCCAGCGTCTTCATCGCCTCGAAACGGCGTCCGAAGCGCGCGGCTATCATGTCGCCGCCGGCATCCAGACGCGCCACGCGATCCATGATCTCGTCCTGCATGAAGGACCGCTGCTGGGTGATGTTGGACCGGCGAATGCGGTTGATGCCGGCAATGGCATAGATGACCGCGCCGACGATGGGCGACAGCACGATGACGCCGACCCAGCCAAGCGCGGAGCGGACCTCCTCCTTCGTCATCGTGGCATGCACGGCCGCCACGGTTCCCATCAAAATGGAGAGAACGGCAAGGATATGCGGCCAATAGGCAATGACGAGATCGAGCATGAATACAACTATAGAGTAGTTCGGCAATCTCGCAATGACAGGCAGGTCGCGCCGGCAGAGACAAAGAACCTGACCACGCCATGCTTTTGCGGGACAGACCCTTGCGGGATTAAAGGTGGAAACCGGCCTTGCGATATGTCATGAGAGCGCATCTTGATCTTTGGGCAGTGGCAAGGCGGGGTGCACTTGCGGGCTTTCTGCCTCGTTTGAAAGCAAGAAGGCCGTGATGCAGGAAAATACACAGGGCGCCGTCATCGTCATTTCCAGCCATGTCATGCGTGGTTCCGTCGGCAATCGCGCCGCCGTTTTCGCGCTGGAGACACTCGGTTATCCCGTCTGGGCGGTGCCGACCATCGTCATGCCCTGGCATCCCGGCCACGGCCCTTCCACCCGCATGCGCTTTCAGGACGACGATTTCGACAAGGCCATGACCGACCTCGAAAACGCCAAATGGATCGGCGAGGTCAAGGCTGTCCTGACCGGTTATTTCGGCAGTGCCGGGCAGGTGCGCTCCGTCGCAAGGCTGATCCGCAATCTGAAGGAAAAGAACCCGTCGCTGATTTATGCCTGCGACCCGGTCATGGGCGATCTGGGCGGGCTTTACATTCCGCTTGAGACCGCCGAAGCCATCCGCGACCACCTCATCCCGCTTGCCACCGTCGCCACGCCGAACCGTTACGAACTGGCCTGGATGAGCGGCGCGGAGCTTGAGACCAACAATGCCATCATGGATGCCGCGCTTGCGCTGGGCCCGCCGAAAATGCTGGTCACCTCGGCCGTGCCGATGATGACGGGCGGCACCGGCAATCTCTACCTCAGCGGCCGGCACGCCCTGCTTGCCGAACACCGCGCCATAGAGAACGCGCCGAACGGCCTCGGCGACCTGATGTCGGCGCTGTTTCTCGCCCGCCTGCTGGAGGGGCTGGACGATGAAAAGGCGCTGCAGCTCGCAACCGCCAGCGTGTTTGAAATTCTGGCCCGCACCAAAAAACGCGAGATGAACGAACTGACGCTGGAGACGGACTCTTCAAGTCTCTCCACACCCATGGCCATGGTGCAGATGCGTCATCTCTTGCATCCTTCACGGAGCAAGCGCAAATAGCGGCTGGAGCATTTCCAGGAAAAGTGGCCCTCGGTTTTCCGTCCGGAAATGCGGCAACAGGAAATTGGAGCGGTTTCGCGGTTCGAAGAAAAGCGAAAATGCTCTAAAGGATTGGTCTTCAACGCGCCAGGTTCGCCCCGTGATCTTGGTCCAAGCATAACGGTACTGCGATAGATGAAAGATTTTCCGGAAACACTTCTCAACGGCTACAAGAACTTCATGAGCGGCCGCTATGTCGACGAACGCGAAAGATACCGCGTTCTGGCCGACACCGGACAGAAACCGCAGACCCTGTTCATTGCCTGTTGTGACTCCCGCTCCGCGCCGGAAACCATTTTCGACTGCGGACCGGGAGAGCTTTTCGTCGTCCGCAATGTCGCCAACATGGTGCCGCCCTTCGAGCCCGACGGGCAATATCACGCTACTTCGGCGGCTATCGAATATGCCGTACAGGTTCTGAAGGTGAAGGATATCGTCGTCATGGGCCACGGCCGCTGCGGTGGTATTCAGGCAGCACTCGATCCCAATCTCGAGCCACTGTCGCCGGGCGATTTCATCGGTAAATGGATGAACATGGTCAAGTCGGCGGCCGAGCAGATCCAGAGCAATGACGTCATGACCGCCTCCGAGCGTCAGACCGCGCTGGAGCGCGTTTCCATCCGCAACTCCATCGCCAACCTGCGCGGCTTCCCCTTCGTCAAGGCGCAGGAGACCGCCGGCAAGGTGAAGCTGCACGGCGCATGGTTCGATATTTCGACCGGCGAATTGTGGGTGATGGACGGCAAAACGGGCGATTTTCGTCGTCCGGATCTGTGAGTGAAGCAGGTGGTTGTATAGGCACCTTTCGGGCCCGCTCCGGTAACTCCCGTCATCCTCGGGCTTGTCCCGAGGATCTAACCACCTCGCACAAATCGGAACGTAGCAGATCCTCGGGACAAGCCCGAGGATGACGACGAAAATGCGGATAAGGCCTTGTGATCACAAGGCCTGTCAAACCAACGACCTTATTGGCCGTCGATCGCCTTGCCGATAAAGGCGATGGCCTGCTGGTAGACGCTTGCGGCGTTCCAGCCCTGGATGGCCGCGTAATTCGCCTGTCCCTGCTGATAACCCGCACCGCGCTGCCAGCCATGGCCGACGAGGAAGTTCGCGGTGGACGCCAGCGCATCGGCGCGCGAGCCGACGAGATCGATACGGCCGTCGCGGTCGAAATCAACGCCGTAACGCACGACGTTCAGCGGCAGGAACTGCGTCTGGCCGATTTCACCATGGGCCGCACCCTTGGCATTGACGTTCAGCGAACCGCTGCCGACGAGCTTCAGGGCCGCATAAAGCTGCTCGGTAAAGTAATCCGAACGGCGGCAGTCGAAGGAGAGCGTCGCCACGGCGGAAAGCGTGTGCTGGTTGCCCATGAAACCGCCAAAACCGGTTTCCATGCCCCAGATGGCGAGCAGCGGACCGGCCGGCACGCCATAGGCGCGCTCGATGGAGGCAAACAGCGCGGCATTGTTCTTCTTCATGGTCTTGCCGCGGGAAATGATCGTCTGACCGCCGCGCTTCTGCATGAACTGTTCGAAGGACAGCTTGAAGCTGTGCTGGCCGCGATCGGCGCGGATCGTCGCCTGATTGTAGGAGACGCCGGAGAAGGCACGGTCGAGCACCGAGGCGCTGACGCCGCGGCCCGCCGCTTCCTGCTTGAAGGCGCTGACCCAGGCATCGAAGCCCGCCGAAGTGTTGCCGCATTGCGCAGCCATAACCGGCGTCGCTGCCAGAACCGAAACCATGGCCACACCAGCCAGAATTACCTTCATTGCCCGCATCAAAATCTGCCTTCGATATCCTTTGGGGAATTTTTCCCGAGAACCAAACCGTCAATACTGTATGATTCAGGTGCCAAAACTGTCTTTTGGCGGCCTAAATTGCCTTTCGGCAGCAAGGCCTGCAAATAAACTGGCCGTGATGACCGCCAATTATGAAACCCGCCTGCCCCACACAGAACAGACGGGTTATACTTAACGAACCTTAAAAAATCGTATCGTGGATCAGGCAGCCGCCTTGCGGGGCTTGATGAAACCACGATTGATCAGCAGTTCGGCGATCTGGACGGCGTTGAGAGCCGCACCCTTGCGCAGATTGTCGGAAACAACCCACAGGTTGAGGCCGTTTTCGACCGTCGCATCTTCGCGGATGCGCGAAATATAGGTCGCGTCCTCACCGGCGGATTCGACCGGAGTGATGTAGCCGCCGTTTTCGCGCTTGTCGATGACGAGGCAACCCGGCGCTTCGCGCAGGATGTCACGGGCCTGATCGGCGGTGATCTCGTTTTCGAACTCGATATTGACCGATTCCGAATGGCCGATGAAAACCGGAACGCGCACGGCCGTGCAGGTTACCTTGATCTTCGGATCGAGCATCTTCTTGGTTTCGGCCAGAACCTTCCACTCTTCCTTGGTGTAGCCGTCTTCCATGAAGACGTCGATATGCGGAATGACGTTGAAGGCGATGCGCTTGGTGAACTTCTTGGCTTCCACCGGATCGGCCACGAAGACGGCGCGGGTCTGCTGGAACAGTTCGTCCATGCCTTCCTTGCCGGCGCCGGAAACCGACTGGTAGGTGGAGACGACGACGCGCTTGATCTTGGCGAAGTCATGAAGCGGCTTCAGCGCGACAACGAGCTGTGCCGTGGAGCAATTCGGGTTGGCGATGATGTTCTTCTTGGTGAAGCCCGCGACCGCATCGGCATTGACTTCCGGAACGATCAGCGGAACGTCTTGGTCGTAGCGCCATGCGGACGAATTGTCGATGACGACGCAGCCCTGCTGGCCGATCTTCGGCGACCACTTCTTGGAGACATCGCCACCGGCCGACATCAGGCAAATATCCGTGTCGGAAAAATCGTAGTTTTCGAGGTTCGAAACCTTCAGCGTGCGGTCGCCATAGGAGACTTCCGTGCCCTGGGAGCGGGCGGAAGCAAGCGGCACGACTTCATCGGCAGGAAAACCGCGTTCGGCCAGGATATTGAGCATTTCGCGACCGACGTTGCCGGTGGCGCCTGCAATTGCAACTTTGAAACCCATGATCAAGCTCTCTTTCTGTCTCTCCTCTTTTTGGTGAGGTGGGGAACCCGCATCAGATCGCGGCTTCCTCGATCCCCGGCCAAACCGGGGAGAGAGCGGTGGCCAGAGACGTCAGACGGTTTTAATCGTCGTTTTGGCCGTAATTCGGATAGAATAAGAAAGGCGCGGATCATCGCCGGCCAATTGTGCCGGTCCTTCCATGACGAACATGTCTGCAACATGCATGCGCAAGGTGATGCTCCTTCTTCGCGGAAAGCTATTAGAAGGTTTCTTGATTGTGTCAAGAAAAAAGGCGCTTGAAGAGGCCACCTGAACAAAAGTCAAAATCAGCTGCGCGACATTTTCGGGACGCTTCACATTAGACTAAAGTCATAATCCGAAAGCATCGCTCTTATTGGGGTTAATTTTCTGTCACTCTCACACTCCGCGCATTGCAGCCGCAAGGTGAGTCCGGAGGAGAGAGATGGGCTCCGCAATGCGCCAATTGGGACATCTGTGGAGGACAGACAATGGCAGATATTGCAGCCGCGAGCGGCGCCGCCCGTCCAATGACGGGTGAAGAGAAGAAGGTGATTTTCGCCTCTTCTCTCGGAACAGTCTTCGAATGGTACGATTTTTATCTGTACGGCTCGCTCGCGATCTATATCGGCGCGAACTTCTTCAGCCAATATCCGGAAACGACGCGCAACATCTTTGCGCTTCTGGCCTTCGCCGCCGGCTTCCTCGTGCGTCCCTTCGGCGCGCTGGTGTTCGGCCGCCTCGGCGACATTGTCGGCCGTAAATATACCTTTCTGATCACGATCCTCATCATGGGCGTGTCGACCTTCCTCGTTGGCGTCCTTCCGGGCGCATCGCAGATCGGCATTGCCGCTCCGATCATCCTGATCGTGCTGCGCATGCTGCAGGGTCTGGCGCTCGGCGGTGAATATGGCGGTGCGGCAACTTACGTCGCCGAACACGCGCCGAACGGCCGCAGGGGCTACTACACCTCGTGGATCCAGACGACGGCCACGCTCGGCCTGTTCCTGTCGCTGGTGGTCATCCTCGGCGTGCAGTTCGCCCTCGGCAAGGAAGCCTTCGCCGCCTGGGGCTGGCGCATTCCCTTCCTCGTCTCCGTTCTGCTGCTCGGCGTATCGGTGTGGATCCGTCTGAAAATGAACGAATCCCCCGCCTTCAAGAAGATGAAGGAAGAGGGCAAGACCTCGAAGGCCCCACTCAGCGAAGCCTTCGGCCAGTGGAAAAACGCCAAAATCGCGCTCATCGCACTTGTCGGCGCCGTCATCGGCCAGGCCGTCGTCTGGTATACGGGCCAGTTCTACGCGCTGTTCTTCCTGCAGAGCATTCTGAAGGTCGACGGCCAGTCCGCCAACATCATGGTGGCGGCAGCACTCATCCTCGGCACCAGCTTCTTCGTCATCTTCGGCTGGCTTTCCGACAAGATCGGCCGCAAGCCGATCATCATGGCCGGTCTCATCCTTGCCATGCTGACCTACTTCCCGCTGTTCAAGGCACTGACATGGGCCGGCAACCCGGCGCTGGCACAAGCCCAGTCCAGCGTTCGCGCCACCGTGACCGCAGCCCCCGGCGACTGCAAGTTCCAGTTCAACCCGACGGGCACGGCGAAATTCACCACATCCTGCGATATCGCCACCTCGTTCCTGACGCGCAACTCCGTTCCCTATGACGTGGTTGCGGGAGCAGCCGGCCAGCCAGCCAGCATCAAGATCGGCGATGCCACCATCGCCAGCTATGACGCGGCCGCCGCCGGCGCGGATGCGGCAGCCAAGGACAAGGCCTTCCAGAAGCAGGTCAACATGGCGCTTCACGATGGCGGCTACCCGCTGGTTCGCGGCGCGGCACAGGTGCCGGACGCGAAACTGGATGCCTTCATTGCCGCAAACCCGGAGCTTAACCTCAATGCGGAGGCCGTTCGCGCTGCCGACAAGAAAATGGTCGCGACCGACAAGCTGGTGGCGGACAAGCTGCTGACACCGGCAGAAACCGCTGGTGCCGCGGAAATGGCCGTCTACACCGTGGCCGGCGGCGGCGCCTTCTCCATGGTGGCCGATCCGGCCGCCGTGAACTGGGTCGTCATCATCGCGGTCCTGACCGTCCTCGTCATCTACGTGACGATGGTCTACGGCCCGATTGCGGCGCTGCTGGTCGAACTGTTCCCGACCCGCATCCGCTACTCCGGCATGTCGCTGCCATACCACATCGGCAACGGCTGGTTCGGCGGCCTTCTGCCCGCCACCGCCTTTGCGATGAGCGCGGCGAAGGGCGACATCTATTACGGTCTCTGGTACCCGATCATCTTCGCGGGCATCACGCTGGTCGTCGGCCTGCTGTTCCTGCCGGAAACCAAGGATCGCGATATCCACGCCATGGATTGAGCCACACCCCGTTTGACATTTTCGGAACCCGGCGCTGAAGCGCCGGGTTCTTTTATTGCGCGATGCGCCCACATATCGAACAAGACTGTCGCAGCGGGCTGTCATTCCGTCGCAGGCAAGACAAAATCAATATGGAGACAAAGCCCCCCTGAATAGGTTATGACCCCCCTATATTATCAGGCAGAGGGAGAGCCATTTTGAGAATCGGGACGCCTAAGGAATTATATGAGGGCGAGGCGCGCGTCGGCATGACGCCCGACAGCGCGCAAGCTTTGCAGAAACTCGGATATGATTGCATTCTTGAAACCGGTGCAGGCAAGGCGGCGGGTTTTTCCGACGACGCCTATCGCGCAGCCGGTGTGACGATCGTCGACAGCGCCGATGCGCTTTACGCCGGTTCCGACATCATCGCCAAGGTTCGTCCGCCGGAAACGTCGGAGATTGATCGCCTGTCTTCGGACAAGACGCTGATCTCGTTCTTCTATCCCGCCCAGAACAAGGACCTTCTGGAGCAGGCCAGGGAAAAGGGCGCAAATGTCATCGCCATGGACTTGGTGCCGCGCATTTCCCGCGCCCAGAAGATGGACGCCCTGTCCTCCATGGCCAATATCGCCGGTTATCGCGCGGTCATCGAGGCCGGCAATAATTTCGGCCGCTTCTTCACCGGTCAGGTCACCGCCGCCGGCAAGGTGCCGCCCGCCAAGGTGCTGGTGATCGGCGCAGGCGTCGCCGGTCTTGCCGCCATCGGCACGGCCACATCGCTCGGCGCCATCACCTATGCCTTCGACGTTCGCCCCGAAGTGGCCGAACAGATCGAATCCATGGGCGCGCAATTCGTCTATCTCGATTTCGCCGATCAGCAGCAGGACGGCGCCGCCACCGGCGGTTATGCCGCCCCCTCCTCGCCGGAATTCCGCGAGAAGCAGCTCGAAAAATTCCGCGAACTCGCGCCGCAGGTCGATATCGTCATCACCACGGCGCTCATTCCGGGCCGCGACGCCCCGAAGCTGTGGCTCGCCGACATGGTGGCGATGATGAAGCCGGGTTCTGTCATCATCGACCTTGCAGCCGAACGCGGCGGCAATTGCGATCTGACGGTTCCCGACAGCCGTGTCGTTTCCGACAATGGCGTCATCGTCATCGGCTACACGGATTTCCCGAGCCGCATGGCCACCCAGGCCTCGACGCTCTATTCCACCAATATCCGCCACATGATGACCGATCTGACGCCCGCAAAGGACGGCAAGCCGGTTCACAACATGGAAGACGACGTTATCCGTGGCGCGACGGTCACCTATCAGGGTGAAATCACTTACCCCCCGCCGCCGCCGAAAATCCAGGCCATTGCCGCGCAGAAGCCGAAGGAAAGAGCAAAAGAACTGACGCCCGAGGAAAAGCATGCCAAGGAACATGCGGACTTCAAGGCGCAGACGAAAAGCCAGGTCGGCCTGCTGGCCATCGGTACGGCGATCCTGCTTCTGGTGGGCGCTTTCGCGCCGGCAAGCTTCATGAGCCACTTCATCGTCTTCGTGCTTGCCTGCTTCGTCGGTTTCCAGGTCATCTGGAATGTCAGCCACTCGCTGCACACGCCGCTGATGGCGGTGACGAACGCGATTTCCGGCATCGTCATCATCGGCGCATTGCTGCAGATCGGTTCCGGCAACTGGCTGGTGGTGATCCTCGCCTCGCTTTCCGTCCTGATCGCGACGATCAACATCGTCGGCGGTTTCCTCGTGACACGGCGCATGCTCGCCATGTTCCAGAAGTCCTGAGCCGTGTAGGGGACATTCAATGACCATTGGTATCGTTTCCGCGGCCTATGTTGCCGCAGCCGTTCTTTTCATCCTTTCTCTTGGCGGCCTTTCCGGACAGGAAAGCGCCAAACGCGCCGTCTGGTACGGCATCACAGGCATGGGTCTCGCCATCGTCGCCACCGTCTTCGGCCCTGAGATCAGCAAGGGCGTCGGGCAGTGGCTCGTCGTGCTTCTGATGCTGGCGGGCGGCTCCGTTCTCGGCTACTTCGTCGCAAGCCGCGTGCAGATGACCGAAATGCCGCAGCTTGTGGCAGCCCTTCACTCCTTCGTCGGCCTCGCCGCCGTCTTCATCGGCTTCAACGCCCATATCGAAGAAGCGCATGTCGCCTCGCTCGATGAGACCGCGCGTTCGCTGCTGACGGGCTTTTCCGCCATCCTCGCCCACAAGACGCCGGTGGAACTGGCGATCATGAAGGTCGAGGTCTTCCTCGGCGTCTTCATCGGCGCCGTCACCTTCACCGGTTCGGTCGTCGCCTTCGGCAAGCTTGCCGGCAAGGTGGACGGCAAGGCGAAGAAGCTGCCGGGCGGACATCTGCTCAATGCCGGCGCTGCGATCCTGTCGCTCGTGCTGCTCATCATGTATTGCAACGGCGCCGGCGCATGGACGCTGGTGCTGATGACGCTCGCCGCCTTCTTCATCGGTTATCACCTGATCATGGGCATCGGCGGCGCCGACATGCCTGTCGTCGTTTCGATGCTGAACAGCTATTCCGGCTGGGCGGCGGCGGCCATCGGCTTCACGCTCGGCAACGATCTCCTGATCGTCACGGGCGCGCTGGTCGGCTCCTCGGGTGCGATCCTGTCCTACATCATGTGCAAGGCGATGAACCGCTCCTTCATCTCGGTCATCCTCGGCGGCTTCGGCGGCACGACGGGTCCCGCGATGGAAATCGAGGGCGAGCAGGTGGCGATCGACGCCGAAGGCGTGGCCGCGGCGCTGAATGACGCCGACAGCGTCATCATCGTTCCCGGCTACGGCATGGCGGTGGCGCAGGCGCAGGCCGCGGTTTCCGAACTGACCCGCAAGCTGCGCGCCGACGGCAAGACCGTGCGCTTCGCCATCCACCCCGTCGCCGGCCGTCTTCCCGGCCACATGAACGTGCTCTTGGCCGAAGCGAAGGTGCCCTACGACATCGTGCTGGAAATGGACGAGATCAACGACGACTTCCCGAGTACCGACGTCGTCATCGTCATCGGCTCCAACGACATCGTCAACCCGGCGGCGCAGGACGATCCGAACTCGCCGATTGCCGGCATGCCGGTACTGGAAGTGTGGAAATCGAAACTGGTCATCGTCTCCAAGCGCGGCCAGGGCACGGGTTATTCCGGCATCGAGAACCCGCTGTTCTACAAGGACAATACCCGCATGTTCTATGGCGATGCGAAGAAATCGATCAACGATCTGCTGCCGCTGATCAAGTAATGAAAAGGGCGTTTCCGGCAGACCGGGAACGCCTTCGAATTTCTGAGAAACGACGATACGTTTCGTCCGTCATGCCGGACTTGATCCGGCATCCAGCCACGGCGCGTCTGCGCCGTGAAAAGAGTCTTACGCGATCAAGGACTTGATCGCGCTGGACCCCGGATCAAGTCCGGGGTGACGGTGTGCGGATGCTACGGCCGCGCCAAACGGAACCGTTCCGCGGGACTTTGTCGATAGACTGCCGCCACTTCCAACTTTCAAAAGACCGCCCTCAAAGCACCCGGTAACGCCGGTTGAAATACATCAGCGCCTCATCACCCGCATTGATCCGCATATCGACGACATCGCAGATGAGGATGTCATGGGTGCCACCGTCATGCGCCTCGCGGATGCGGCAGTCGAAAGAGACGAGCGCATCTTCCAGAACCGGGGCACCGGTTTCGAGCACGCCCCAGCTGCCGGCGGCGAAACGTTCCTCCGCCGGGGTCTTGCCGCCGAAAAGCGTGCTCAGCACTTCGTGATGCGCGGCGAGCGTGTTGACGCAGACGACGCCATTGGCCTTCACCACCCTGTAAGCGGAAGAATTGCGGTTGAGGCAGACGAGAAGCGTTGGCGGATTGTCGGAAACGCTGCAAACCGCCGTCGCGGCAAAACCGGCACGGCCTGCCGCGCCGTCCGTGGTGACGATGTTGACCGCCGCACCGAGCCGCGCCATGGCGTTTCTATAATCGAGGCTGCGCTCTTGTGCAGTCTTCGTCTCCATTTCCGCTTCCTTTTCAAGAGACATCATCTGCATCTAACCCATCCTTCCTTAACAGGCCATCAAGCCAGCACGCAGGCGTCTTCAAAGCCAAGGCGCGGCAGCCGCCCGAAAAGCTTCGACGGATCGCCATAGCCGAGATTGATCAGGAAATTGGACTTCCATGTCGTGCCGGCGAAAAACGCCGCATCCACCTTGCCCTTGTCGAAACCGGACATTGCCCCGGTATCCAGTCCCAATGAGCGGGCGGCAAGGATGAGATAACCCGCCTGCAGCGTGGCATTGCGGAAGGCCGTTTCTTCGGCCACGGCCGGGCTGGACGTGAACCACGAACGGGCATCGGCATGCGGAAACAGCATCGGCAGTTTCTCATAAAATTCGCGATCGATGGCGGCAATCACGGTGACGGGTGCCGCCATGGTCTTTTCAAGATTGCCCGAAGAAAGCGCCGGCCTCAGTTTTTCTTTCGCTTCCTGGCTGCGCACGAACACGAAACGCGCCGGCGAGCAATTGGCCGAGGTTGGCCCCATCTTCGTCAGATCGTAAAGCGCTCTCAGCGTCTCGTCGTCGACCGGCTTGTCAGCCCAGCCATTATGGGTGCGTGCCGCGGTGAAAAGTGCTGCAAGTGCCTTGTCGTCGAGTGCTGTCGTCATTGTCCTGAAAATCCTGTCAGAATGTTTGCTGGGCCGGCAGCAGAAACTGCAAAAGCCGTCTGTTGAAAAGCTGGGGCTCGGTGATGTTGACCGCATGCGCCCCGAAATCGAGAAGACAGAGTTCGCCCTGCCGCAGACCATCCGCCAGCCGCAGCGAGCGGGTATAGGGCACCAGCAGATCGTCCTTCGTCGCCACCACCAGCACCGCGTTGCCGATCTCGGCAAGCCGGGCGTCCACATCGAAGGCCCTCAGCGCCGCGATACGGCGAAGCACATTCGTCTTGCCCTGAAAATGCGCGACACCATGGGCATCGTCCCGCGCCAGCCGCTCCTGATGCTCCGACATCCAGGCGGCCGGATAGAGAAACAGCGGCTGGGCTTTGACAAACGCCTCGACACCGGATTTCTCCAGAAGCTCGATCCGCACATCGAAGCAGCGCCCGGAATGCGGATCGACCTTGCTCCAGGCATTGATAAGCACGAGCCGGTCGATGAGGCCGGGATGGCTGAGCGCGATATCGAGACCGATCAGGCCGCCAAGCGCATGGCCCATGAAGTGGAATTTTTCGAGGTTCAGTGCCGCGGCGATTTCCAGCACATCATCCGCCATCGCCGATATGCCGCCATCCAGCGGCACCTCGCCGCCGGTCCCGCCGGTTCCGCGATGGTCATAGGTGACGATCCGGAAATGATCGGAAAGGGCTTCGATCTGTGGTGCCCAATAGGCGCCCGATCCGCCCAGCCCCGATGACAGCAGGATTGCAGGCGCCTCGGTATCGGTGCGGCCATGAACCTCGAAATGCATCATCTGCCGTTTCGCCCTATTTGCCGATATGGGCGACGGTGGCGATTTCCACCAGCGCGTCCGGCTTTACGAGGCCGCACTGGATGCAATAACGCGCCGGCTTGTCGCCGGGGAAATATTCGGCATAGACCGTGTTGACGGCCTGATAATTCACCCAGTCGGTGATGAAGATATGGTTCATCGTCACGTCCTCCATCGTGCCGCCGGCGGTTTCGATGACGGATTTGATGGTTTCCAGAACATGGCGCGTCTGGGCGCTCGCATCGCCCACATGCACGACATTATTGTCCTTGTCGAAGGGAAGCGTGCCGGACACATAAACCACGCCATCGGCAAGGGTTCCCGGCGAAAAGGGAGCGATGGGTTTGCTGGTACCGGCAGGCACGACGATCTTTTTCGGCATTTCGTTCTCCTCTTTGTGGTTGGATATCAAGCGCTGACGGGCGCGGCCTGCGAGATGACGCCGCAGAAATCATTGACGGTGGCGACCCAGCCGAAAAACTTCTCGACATTGTAGACCGTCGCCTGCTGGATAAAATCCGGCCCCAGATGATGCGTCGCATCCTCCAGCATCACCCCGAAATATTCGAGGTGGAAGGCATCGCGCAGCGAGCTTTCCACGCAGACATTGGTGGCGATGCCGACGAAGACCAGATTACGGATACCGCGAGCGCGCAAAACACTGTCCGTATTGGTGTTGAAGAAACCGCTATAACGCGTCTTCGGCACCAGAATATCGCCGGGTTGCGGTTGTAGCTCATCGACGATGGCATAGTCCCATGTGCCCTTGGCCAGGAGCTGGCCCTGCAGTTCCGGTCTTTTGCGCATGGTCTTCAGGGCATTGGACTTGTGCCAGTTGGGCGAGCCCGGCCCGCCCGCCTCGACATAATCCTTGTCCCAGCCATTCTGGAAATAAATGACCTGAACGCCCGCCGCCCGTGCGGCATCCAGCGTCTTCTTGATGTTGGCGATGGTGCCCTTGGCCCCGGAAATGTCGAAACCGGCAAGATCGACATAACCGCCTTCGGTCGAATAGGCATTCTGCATGTCGACCACGACAACGGCGGTCTCGCTGGGTTTGAGGGTGATCGGCTCCGGCCTTGCGGGAAGCGTGACACTTTCCGAACGGCTTTCAGGCCCCTTGTAACCCGCCACGACGGCTTCACTCATTCCGCTGCCTCCAGTGCCGCCTGAACATGCGCCCGGCTCTTCATCAGCGGCTGCACATATTTGCCGAATTTTTCGACGCCTTCGAGGAAGTCGTCGAAGGTCAGCATCACGCCGCCCGTTCCCGGCACTTCGCTCATCTCGTCCAGCATCGCCGCCACTTCCTCATAGGAGCCGATCAGCGTTCCCATGTTGATGTTGACCGCCGAGACGGGATTGGACATGTGCCGGACATTGGTGTCGGAGCCGGATTTGGTATCGACGGCGCTTTGCAGGCCGAGCCACTTGATCGCGTCCTCATCCGCACCCGCCTTGTAATGCTCCCACTTCGCCCAGGCGTCTTCGGATTTTTCCTCGGCAAGTACCATCGTCAGCACGACGGACTTGACCTCGCGGCCGGACTTTTCCGTTGCCGCCAAAAGCCGCTCATTGGTGGGCGCGAAGGCCTTCGGCGTATTGACGCCAACACCGAAGCAGAAGCTGTAATCGGCAAATTTGGCCGAAAACGCCATGCCGGAATTGGACGAACCGGCGCAGATGAGCTTCACATCACCCTGCGGCACCGGCTTCATGCGGCAATCGTCCATCTGGAAGAACTTGCCCTTGTGGTCCGACTGGCCGTCCGTCAGCAGCTCTTTCAGAACAGTCGTATATTCACCCAGATATTCATAACGGTCCCCGAAATAATCATCGCCGGGCCACAGTCCCATCTGGCTATATTCCGGCCGTTGCCAGCCGGTGATCAGGTTGATGCCGAAGCGGCCGCCGGAAATGGAATCGATCGTCGTCGCCATGCGGGCGACGATAGCCGGCGGCATGACCAGCGTTGCGGCCGTGCCGAACAGCTTGATCTTGGAGGTGACGGCGGCGAGGCCCGCCATCAGCGTGAAGGATTCCAGATTATAATCCCAGAACTCTGTCTTGCCACCAAAGCCGCGCAGCTTGATCATCGACAGCGCAAAGTCGAAACCATATTGCTCCGCCTTCAGCGTGATCGCCTTGTTCAGATCGAAGCTCGGCTTGTATTGCGGCGCGTTTTCGGAAAGAAGCCACCCATTGTTCCCGATCGGGATAAAAACACCAACTTCCATTTTGCTGTTCCCTTTTTAACGTCAGGTGTCTCCTGACTTGACAAAAGAGTAGCAGGTTCTGTGCCAGACCAAATAAAATAATTTTATCAAATGGATAAAATTTGGGGGCGTGAGGGAGCCTTGACCGAAAGATAAAAAATTTATCATTTGGTCAAAATATTTGCCTGTTTATTCGGCAAATATTGAGAGCGATACGTCAAAGGTGAGCGGCCCTCACCACAATCGCAGACCGATGTAAGAAATCCGAAGGCTCTCCTCCGTCATGCCGGACCCGATCCGGCATCCAGCCACGGCGCGTCTGCGCCGTGAATAGAGTCTTTCGCGATCAAGGACTTGATCGCACTGGACCCCGGATCAAGTCCGGGGTGACGACGCAGAGGTGCTGAGACTCAATCAAACTCGCACACGCGACGGGGCACTTCTGCGCGATGAGGACAACAATCGCGCAGCTATGCCAAAACCTCAACCCAGCCGCTGCTGCGCATAGGCATGAACCGCCCTGAAAGCCTCTTCGGCGCCGGCGATGACGCGCTCTTCCTCTTCGACCGTCAGCGAAATTTCATCGAGTGCTGCGGTGAAGGTGCGCCAGTGCAGGCCGCGTCCTTCCGGCGCGCCGGCCAGATGGCGTGCACCAAATTCCTCGCCAAGTCCGAGCTTCGCCGCGTCTTTCAGCAGAAACGCCGCGCCGAGATTGGAGCCTTCGACCACATAAAGCCAGCCCATCGCCTCCGGCAGATCGAAAGCTGTCTTAGCAGTAAAACGCGGCTCGGCCGTTTCAGGAATGGCAAGACCGAGATCGGAAAGATCCTGCTCGATCATGGAAAGACGACGGCGGCCCTTGAGGTCGGGCAGCAGGCCATCAAGCGTGGCATTGGAGAAAAAGACATCGAGATCGCGATGGAAAAGATATTGCGTTTCGACAAATTTGCCGAAGTTCTCGCGGCTCTCGAACGGCTTCGACGCCATGATGAAGCTATCGAGATCGCCATGCGCGCCACGCGTCGCTGCTTTCAGGCGCTTGACGCGGCTCTGCTCGATCTCTGTTACAGGCGCTGCCGGCTCCACAATGGTCATGATGATGGTCCCTTATCCCTATATTCAGACTGCCTGATAAAAATCTTTACTCCAACAGTCAAATTTTATTTTGGCATGCAGCCTCCTCCCGGAAAAGGATTGGTATTTGCGATCTCCCTGAACCGGCGCACCTCTAAAGGGCACAATCGCGCGCCGCCCATCTCACTGGCCCCACGCCCAGACCACCACCAAAGCAAATTCCATTGCGCTCACCCTCCGAACAATCATATTGCGATTACCTCTTTACAACTAACATGTCAGTATGTCATCAATCTGCCGTCACCTTGGAGGAGCATCTTAATTGACCCAGAAATTCGGCCTTTCGGCAGCCCTGACGACCCCTTTCAAAACGGACGGAACGGTCGATATCGATGCCATGATCGCCCATGCCCGCCGCTGCCTGTCCAATGGCTGCGACAGCGTGACACTCTTCGGCACGACAGGTGAAGGCTGCTCCGTCGGCAGCCGCGAACGGCAGGCCATCCTTTCCAGCTTCATCGCGGCAGGTATTTCGCCGTCGCGCATTGTCACCGGCGTTCTCGTGGATTCCATCGAGGATGCGGCAGACCAGTCGGTCGAAGCCCTGAAAGCCGGCGCCCGCAATATTCTGCTCGCCCCGCCCTCCTATTTCAAGAATGTCAGCGATGACGGCCTGTTTGCCTGGTTCTCGGCGGTTTTTTCGAAGATCGGCAAGGATGCACGCGACATCCTCGTCTACAACATCCCCTCCGTGACCATGGTGACATTGTCCGTCGAACTGGTAGGGCGGCTGAAGGCGGCGTTTCCGGGCATCGTTACCGGCGTCAAGGATTCCTCAGGCAACTGGAGCCATACCGAGCGCCTGCTGAAAGAACATGGTGACCTTGCCATCCTGATCGGCGATGAGCGTGATCTCGCCAGGGGCGTTCGCCTTGGCGGCCAGGGCGCCATCTCCGGTGTCGCCAATTTCCTGACGCAGGAAGTCCGAGCCATGGCCGTTGACGGCAAGGACGACAAGCGCATCGTCGATCTTGTTGTGGAACTTCTGAAATTTCCGGTTACGCCTGCCGTCAAGGTGCTGGTATCACACACGACAGGCGAAAATATCTGGGCGGATGTGCGCGCACCGCTCGTCGCCATTTCACCTGAGGATCGGCGGCAGATCGAAGGCGCTTTCGACGCGCTGTTTCACAAACAGGCCGCTTGAACAGACCTTGAAAGGCTGAGCATGGACGATACCGGCGAACAGACATTGCGGGAACGGGCGTATGAAAGCTTTACGCATCACCTTCTCTCGCGTGATGTTCGCCCGGGGCAATTCATCTCGCAACGCCGCCTCGTGGAATTGACGGGTCTGCCGCTGGGGGCGATCCGGGAGGCAATTCCGCGGCTGGAGGCGGAAGGGCTGATCAAGACCGTGCCGCAGCGGGGCTTGCAGGTCGCCCATATCGACATCAACCTTATCCGTGAAGCATTCCAGTTCCGCATCTTCCTCGAAAAGGAGGCCGTGGCGCTGTTTACCCGCTCGGCTTCCAATGAGGCCATCGCCAAGCTTTTGAAACAGCATCGCGATATTGCCGAAGCGGCTGAAAATAGCGGAGAATCGCCGGAGCTCGATCAGCATGCCCAGCAGGTGGACTGGGGCATGCACGATGCCTTCATCGATAGTCTCGGCAATTCGATCATATCAAATGCCTACCGCGTCAATTCCATCAAGATGCGCCTCATCAACCAGGAGCGTTTTCGCATCGCCGGCCATGTGAAGTCGGTGATGAAGGAACATCTCGCCATTCTCGAAGCCATCGAGAAACGATCCGCGGAAGACGCCGTGGAACGGCTGACCGCCCATATCCGCAACGCAAGGGACAGGGCGCTGGCGGTGTAAGGCAACTCCGGCAGGGGCTAAAGAGGGTCTGCGCCGGAATTGCATGAAAATAAGCAACAAGCCGGGGTGAGGAGAATTTCCGGCTAATCTGGAGGAGAACTGACATGACGCATTCATTGCTCAACCCCACGCGTCGCGCCTTTCTGGCAGGCACGGCCGCGATTGGCGGCAGCGCGATGCTCGGCATTCGCCCGGCATCGGCGGCGGTGAACTGGAAAAAACACGCCGGCACCACGCTGGAGGTCAATCTCGTCAAAAGCCCGCGCAGCGAAACGCTGATCAAATATCTCGGCGAATTCGAAGAGCTGACCGGCATCAAGGTCAATGCCGAGGCAACGCCTGAACAGCAGCAGCGCCAGAAGGTCGTCATCGAGCTTTCCTCCGGCAAGCCGAGCTTCGACGTCGTGCATCTGAGCTATCACGTCCAGAAGCGCCAGTTCGAAAAGGGCAAGTGGCTGGCCGATATCAGCGGCTTCCTGAAGGACCCGTCGCTTACCGATCCGTCGCTCGTCGAAAAGGATTTCGCCGAAGCCGGCATGTTGTTTGCCAAGGATAGCGACGGCGTTCTGCGCTCGCTGCCCTTCTCGGTGGATTACTGGATCGTTTACTGGAACAAGGAACTCTTCGAGGCCAAGGGCCTGAAATACCCTGAAACCTTCGAGGAACTGGTAACGGCGGCGGAGAAGATCACCGATCCCGCAACCAACACCTATGGTTTCGTCGCCCGCGGCCTGAAGAACGCCAATACCCCGGTCTGGACCTCACTGATGTTGGGTTATGGCGCCAAGCCGATCGGTGCGGACGGAAAGATCGACACCGAATCCAAGGAAGCGGTGGAAGCGGCAGCGCTTTACCAACGCCTGATGACCAAAGCCGCCCCTCCCGGCGTCTCCGGCTTCAACTGGGCGGAAGCGCAATCGGCCTTCCTGCAGGGCAAGATCGGCATGTGGTTCGATGGCGTCGGTTTTGCACCGCCGATCGAGAACCCGGAAAAATCCCGCGTCGTCGGCAAGGTCGGTTACGGCGTCATGCCGAAAGGCCCGGCAGTTCAGGCCGCCGGCACGTTTGGCGATGGCCTCGGCGTCGTCGAAGCCAGCAGCAAGAAGGAAGCCGCTTACCTCTTCTGCCAATGGGCGATCTCGCATGAAATGGGCGCGCGTCTGTTGCAGGCCGGCGCCGGCGTTCCATTCCGCCAGTCCATCCTCGAAGACCAGAAGGTCCGCGAAGGCGTGAAGATGCCGGCTGCCTGGCTGGACGCCGTTGTCGGTTCCGGCAAGGTCTCGCAGCTTGCGCTTCCCGTCATCATTCCGGTGACGGAGTTCCGCGACATCTACGGCGTCGGCCTCACCAACATGATCGGCGGCGCGGACCCGGCGGCTGAACTGAAAAAGGCGACGGAACAGTTCGCACCCGTTCTGGCACGTAGCGAGGGATAATGGCCTCCGTGAGCATCGAAAACACCAAGACAGGCGTCAGTCGTAGAGAAGGGAGCAGGCCGGCAAGGCTTGCTCCCAACTACTGGCCCTTCGTCATACCGGCACTTATCGTCATTCTGGCTGTCATCGTTTTTCCATGGGTCTTTACCCTGTGGATGAGCGTGCACCGCTGGACGCTCGGACAGGAGCAGAGCTTTATCGGTTTCGAGAACTATATCCGGCTCGCCGGCGATATCAGGTTCTGGGAATCGCTCTGGCACACGCTCATTTATACCGTGCTGTCGGTGGTCGCCCCGCTGTTCCTCGGAACACTGGCGGCGCTGGTTTTCGATGCGCAGTTTCCGCTGCGCGGTTTTCTGCGCGGCGTTTTCGTCATGCCGATGATGGCGACCCCGGTCGCCATCGCGCTCGTCTGGACCATGATGTTCCACCCGCAGCTCGGCGTCCTGAACTATCTGCTGTCGCTCATCGGCATCGGACCGCTGGAATGGATCTACAACCAGTCGACCGTCATTCCCTCGCTGGTGCTGGTGGAAACCTGGCAGTGGACGCCTCTGGTCATGCTGATCGTGCTCGGCGGACTGGCCGCAGTGCCGCGCGAACCCTATGAAAGTGCTGAAATCGACGGAGCCAATGCCTGGCAGAAATTCCGTTACCTGACCATGCCGATGATTGCGCCGTTTCTGATGATCGCCGTCATCATCCGCTCCATCGATGCCGTCAAAAGCTTCGACATCATCTATGCGATGACTCAAGGCGGGCCCGGCACGGCGTCTGAAACCATCAACATCTATCTCTATAATACGGCGTTTTCCTATTACGACATCGGTTACGGCTCGGCCATGGCCGTCGTCTTTTTCATCATCATCGTGGCGCTGTCCTTCGTGCTTTTGATGGTGCGCCAGCGCTCGCAATGGAACGAGATGGAGGATCGCTGATGTCTGGAAAAATTCTGAAACGCAAGACACTCGACCGCATCGGCCTTTTCTTCGTGGCGCTGGTGATGATCTCGCCGGTCATCCTGTTCTTCATCTGGATGATCTCGCTGTCCTTGAAATATGAAATCGACAACGGCGCCTATCCGCCGATCCTCATTCCCGAACGTTTCGCCTGGTCGAACTATGTGAAGGTGTTCGAGGAGAACAATTTCTTCCTCTATTTCTGGAACTCGGTGCTCGTCACCGGTGCGGCCACCATTCTGGCGCTCGTCATCGGCGTTCCCGCCGGTTACGGCATCGCCCGGCTGAAGGCGGAAAAATCCGCCGTCGTCATCATGATCGCCCGCATGACGCCCGGCCTCTCCTTCCTCATTCCGCTGTTCCTGCTGTTCCAATGGCTGAACCTCTTGGGCACGCTCTGGCCGCAGATCATCATCCATCTTGTGGTCACGGTACCGATCGTCGTCTGGATCATGATCGGTTATTTCGAGACCACCCCGAAGGAACTGGAAGAGGCGGCAAGCATCGACGGCGCATCCTCCTGGCAGGTGTTCCGGCTGGTAGCGCTGCCGATTGCCAAGCCCGGCATCGTCGTCTCCTTCATCCTCGCGGTCATCTTTTCGTGGAACAACTTCGTCTTCGGCATCGTGCTGGCCAGCCGTGAAACGCGCACCCTGCCGGTCGCGGTCTACAACATGCTGTCCTTCGAACAGGTCAGCTGGGGGCCGCTGGCCGCAGCCGCGCTCATCGTGACGCTGCCGGTGCTGCTGCTCACCATGTTCGCACAGAAACAGATCGTGGCGGGTCTCACAGCCGGCGCCGTCAAGGGCGGCTGAATTCAAGAAGGGCATTCCATGCCCTTACTCTTTTAACGCAATTCCGGACGCAAAACCACGACGCACTTTTGCTGGAATTGCTCGTAACGGGAACCAAAAACATGGCACCGGTCAATATTCAAAATGTCCAGAAGCGCTTCGGCTCGGTCAACGTCATCCACGGTATCGATATCGACATTAAGGACGGAGAATTCGTCGTCCTCGTCGGCCCTTCCGGCTGCGGCAAGTCCACCCTGCTGCGCATGATCGCCGGGCTGGAGGAACTGAGCGACGGCGAAATCCACATCGGGGCGCGCGAGGTGAGCCACCTGCCCGCCCGTGACCGCGATATCGCCATGGTCTTCCAGAACTACGCGCTTTATCCGCACATGACGGTCAAGGACAATATGGGCTTCGCGCTGAAGCTGAAGAAGGTCAGCGCCGAGGAAACCAGGGCCAAGGTCGACAGGGCCGCCGCCATTCTGGGACTGGAAAAGCTGCTGGACCGTTATCCGCGCCAGCTTTCCGGCGGCCAGCGCCAGCGCGTGGCCATGGGCCGGGCGCTGGTGCGCGATCCGCAGGTCTTCCTGTTCGACGAGCCGCTTTCCAACCTCGACGCCAAGCTGCGCGTGCAGATGCGCGGCGAGATCAAGGCCATGCACCAGCGCATTGGCACCACCACCATCTATGTCACCCACGATCAGGTGGAAGCCATGACCATGGCCGACAAGATCGTGGTGCTGCATGATGGCGTGATCGAGCAGATCGGCGCACCGCTCGATCTTTACGACAATCCCGCCAATCTCTTCGTTGCCGGTTTCATCGGTTCACCGGCCATGAATTTCATTCGCGGCCGGGTGGAGGAAGGCGTCTTCCGCACCGCAAAGGGCCTCAGCCTGCCGCTGCCCGCCAATGCCGATATCGGCAAACTGGGCGGCCGCGACCTCGTCTACGGCGTGCGGCCGGAACACATCCGGGCCGCCGAGACCGGCATTGAAGGCCGGGTAGAACTGGTCGAAGGCACCGGCTCGGAAATCTACGCCAAGCTCAATTGCAAGGGCGACGAAATCGCCTGCCTGTTCCGTGAGCGCCTCGATGTCCGCTTCGGCGATACGATCCACATTGCCATCGATCCGGCAACCGTGCATCTGTTCGACAAGGACAGCGGCAAGCGTATGTGAACACGGCAGGAGCGAAGAGAATGGTAAAGGAAGCGGGCGGCAAGCATGTGCTCTGCGTGGGTGCCGCCGTGCTCGACACCCTGTTCCGTGTGCATGACATGCCGAAGGGCGAAGGCAAGGTCCTGCCCTATGAGATGCTGCAGATTGCCGAAGGCATGGCCTCGAGCGCTGCCTATGCCGTGCATCGCATGGGCGGCCGCGCCAGCCTCTGGGGCGCGGTGGGCGACGACGAAACCGGCACCCGCATCCTGCGCGATCTCGCCGAAAGCGGCATCAATGTTACCGGCATGACCATCGCCGCCGGCGCGCGCTCGGCCCTGTCGACGATCATCATCGATGACCGGGGAGAACGGCTGATCGTGCCTTTTTACGATCATCGTCTGCATGAGAAAAAACGCGCCTGCACGCCGGCAGATATTGCCCCGTTCGATGCCGTTCTGGTTGATGTGCGCTGGCCGGAACTGGCACTCGATGTGCTGACTGTGGCGCACGCGCTTGGCAAACCCGCCATTCTGGATGGCGATGTGGCGCCGGTGGAAACGCTGGAGAAGCTTGCGCCCGCCGCAACCCATATCGTCTTTTCCGAACCCGCCGCCGCCCGGCTGACCGGACTTGAAACGGTGAAGGACATGCTGCCGGTGCTGCATTCCCGCTACCCGCAGACCTTCATCGCCGTCACCGCCGGTCCACAAGGCTGCTGGTGGACGGAGGCCGGCGATCCCACGGTGCATTTCCAATCAACGATGCAGGTTCAGGCAGTGGATACGCTGGCGGCGGGCGATATCTTCCACGGCACATTTGCGCTGGCGATGGCTGAAGGCATGCAAAGCCGCGCCGCCATCCGCCTCTCCTCCGTAGCCGCCGCGCTGAAATGCACGATCTTCGGCGGCCGCATCGGCGCACCGACGCGCGAAGAGACGGAAGACGCGATGCGCCAATGGCTGGAGCGTGAAGGCGAAGCCGCGCTGCGCGCCTCCTGAGCGCATCCATTGCCCGCATAAAACTATTCCATTTTTGCGATGCCGTTTCCCGGCGAAGTAGTCTAACGTCAAGTCAGAGCAAAGCTTTTCATGAAGCCGCGCCTGTTCCACCTTGAGCCTGCATTCCGCAAAAGTGATCGCCCGATGCATCAGACGACCCGCCCGAGACTGCGCGAAATCGGTTTCCGGCCCGGCCATTTCGAGACCGGCCCGCTCAACGCCATCACCGATGTCGAAGGCGTGACCATCGGCCATTCGACCGTCATCGAAGGCGACACGATCCGCACCGGCGCAACCGCGATCCTGCCGCATGGCGGCAATCTCTTTCAGGACAAGGTGCCCGCCGCCTTCGCCGTCTATAACGGCTTCGGCAAATTTGCCGGATCCACCCAGATCGAGGAACTCGGCGAACTCGAAACACCTGTTATCCTCACCAATACGCTGGCAACAGGCCGGGCCATCGAAGCGATCAACCGCCATACGCTGGCGCAACCGGGCAATGAGAAGGTCGTCTCGATCAATGCCGTCGTCGGCGAAACCAACGATTCCCGGCTGAACGACATCCGCGCCAGCCGCCCGACCGTCGATGAGATATCAGCCGCGCTGCAAAACGCTGCCACAGGTCCGGTGGCCGAGGGCGGCGTTGGTGCGGGAACCGGTACGGTCGCTTTCGGCATGAAGGGCGGCATCGGCACCGCATCCCGCATCGTCACCATCGCCGGAAAGACCTATACGCTCGGCATTCTCGTCCAATCCAACTACGGCGGCCATCTGCTGGTCTGCGGCAAGCCCTATATCAGCCCTAGCCATAAGGACAAGGACGGCTCGATCGTCATCATTGTCGCCACCGACGCGCCACTTTCCTCCCGCAATCTGAAGCGTCTGGCGGCCAGAAGCTTCGGCGGGCTGGCGCGCACGGGTGCAGCACTCAGCAATGGCTCCGGCGATTACGCTCTGGCCTTTTCCACCGATGAGCGGCTGCGCCGCACGCCAGCACGCCGCAAGGCGGTGGCGGAATATCCTGAGCTTTCCAATGATGCGATTTCGCCACTCTTCGAAGCCGCGATAGAGGCGACGGAGGAGGCGATCCTCAATTCGCTCTGCGCGGCAACCACGACCACGGGCTTCAATGCCGGCACCGGCAAGGCCTCCACGGTCGAGGCCATTTCCATCGACGCCCTTAAAACCCTTCTTTCAGCCTGACTTTTCCAGACGGAGTTTTCATGACTAGCCCATCCGGTCGCATCGTTTACGTCAACGGCGAATTCCTGCCCGAAGCGGACGCCCGCCTCTCCATCTTCGACCGCGGTTTCCTGTTTGGCGACGGCATCTACGAAGTTACCTCCGTTCTGGAAGGCAAGCTGATCGACAGCGACCTGCACATGGCCCGGCTGGAGCGCAGCGCCCGCGAAATCGACGTGCCGCTGCCGGTCACCACGAAAGAGATCGTCGAGGCAGAGCGCCGCCTGATTGCCGACAACAACCTCGTCGAAGGCATGATCTACCTGCAGCTGACGCGTGGTGCCGAAGACCGCAATTTCCTGTTCTCCCCCGATCTGAAGCCGACGCTGGTCATGTTCACCCAGGCCAAGAAGCTGATCGGCACCCCGGTCGAAGAAGCCGGCATCGCCGTCAAATCGGTTCCCGACCAGCGTTGGGAACGTCGCGATATCAAGACCGTCTGCCTTCTGCCGCAGGTCATGGCCAAGCGCATCGCCAAGGCCGAAGGCTGCGACGAGGCGTGGATGATCGAGGATGGTTTCGTCACAGAAGGCGCGTCCTCGACTGCCTACATCGTCACCGCCGACAAGAAGATCATCACCCGCGGCAACAGCAATAAGACCCTGCCCGGCTGCACGCGTCTAGCTGCCCTGCAGCTGGCAAAGGAAGCCGGCTTCACGCTGGAAGAACGCCCCTTCACGCTGGAAGAGGCGCTTGACGCCGACGAGGCCTGCCTGACCAGCGCCTCCAACTTCGTGGTTTCGGTCACGAAGATCGACGGCAAGCCGGTGGGCAACGGCAAGCCCGGCCCGATGGTGAGCCGCCTACGCACGCTCTACCTCGAAAACGCCCGCCGCACCGCCATCTGATCGAAAGCGTTTTGTTTGTCGCATTTCCGGATGGAAAACCGGGGGCCACTTTTCCCGGAAATGCTCTAACTTTCGAGAACCGCCCAGATGCGCTCAACCACGGGCCGGCGGTTCTCCTTGGAACGATAAAGCCTGATATCGACGGCAATATCGAAACTTGAATCGGCGGCGCGCACCAGAGCGCCGCTATCCAGCTCGTGCCGCATCAGGCTTTCCGGCACCCAGGCGACACCCCAGCCGGCCATCGCCATGGCTTTCAGCCCCACCGACATGCTGCCCTCATGCACCCGTTCGAATTGCGGCAGGCGCGCGCTCAGGAGATCGCGCAGCAACGGCCCGAAGAAAGAGGCCTTTTCATAGTCCAGATAGGCAAAGGGTTTTCGCGCATTTTCCACCAGTTCATGCAGCGGTGAACCATCTTTCGCCGGCGCGGAAACGGGAATGATGTTTTCCGCACCCAGCACGCGGAATTCGAAGGTCTGCGCATCGAGCAGCATCGGCACTTCGGGATGGGCATAGGTCAGAAGGAAATCACTCTGCCCATCCACCAGCGAATTGAGGTTTTCCTCCATGCTGCCGGAATCCGGCCGCAGAACCGAAAACAGTGGCCCGGCCGTCTCGTTCACCCGTTTCAGCCAGTCGGGAAAAAAGGTGAAGGACAGGGTATGCAGCGCCGTCAGCCGAACGGTTCTTGCATCGGCTCCCTCTTCCTGAAGAAGCGTGCGCCGTGCATGGTAAAGCTGTTTCAGCGTCTCCTGCGCCACCGGCACGAATTTCACACCGGCCTCGGTCAGCCGGGAGGGATAGGAGGCGCGGTCGACCAGCGTCGCCCCCACCCAGGCTTCCAGCTGCTTGATGCGCCGGCTGAAGGCGGATTGCGTCACATGCCGCTCATCGGCCGCCTTCGAGAAATTGAGCGTTCCGGCCAGCGCCAGGAAATCCTCGAGCCATTTGACTTCCAAGGGCCTGTTCTCCCACAAAGATGTTGTCCCGGCCTGCCGGGAACACGGGTCTTTATTAGGAGCAATGGAAGCCGATTGAAACCCTTTAGAAAGCTTCGGGTCGTTTAGCAAACTGACTAGAGCCCGCTTGCGTCATCCTCGGGCTTGACCCGAGGATCCACAACCAAGTGCGACAATGGATCCTCGGGTCAAGCCCGAGGATGACATCGAGTTTGTGGGGCGCACCGGGATCTGCCTCAATCGTTAACGGCCCCTTGAATATTCGATCATCCGCGCCCGGCTGGACACCAGCTCGATCCGGTCGTCACCCAGCCGGTTGAAGCAGACGCGCTTCGTCCACGGCCCGTCGATGAGCGTGAAGAGGAAACGGCCATTGCCGAGCGCCGTCAGCGGCATACTCCGGCGCGTGGGGCCGATGCCCATCGTCAGCGACGAACCGCTGATCGAAAATTCAGCCCCCTCATCCGAGCGCCACGAGCCCGAAAGATCATCCGGCACGACATGCTGGCCGACCGGCAGGAATCGGCGGGCGGCGTGGCCGGCCTCGCCGACAATCGCATCGCCCTCAAGCCTCAGACGCATGGGCGACGATGCCGAACGCGACGATACCCAGCCATCGACATCTTCATAAAGCGTGTCGTCACCATCGATGAAGGTGGATGTGCTGCCCTTGATCTCCAGCCACCACGGCCCGCTTTCGGTGACATAGAGGCCTTCCGGCAGACTGGCGGCGGGTTGGGGCAAAGGCAGGCCGGTCAAAGCCGCCATGCCTTCCAGCGCGATCTTGAAACCATTGGTATCCTCGCGGTTCGACACCACGACGAAGCCAGTGCCATTTTCCGGATCAAGCAGAAAGTAAGTCTTGTAACCCGGATGCGAACCGCCGTGACCGACGAAACGCCTGTCACCGAGATGCGACCAGCGCAGGCCGAGACCATATTCGCTCATCCGTCCATCGGCGAGCGGCCGCTCAGCCGAAAGCGCGTCAAGGACACCCGCGAAGCTTCCCTCGCCGCGCATCAGACCCTGCAACCAACGGGTAAGTGCTTCGGCACTGCCGGCAAGACTGCCGGAAGCGGAGATATGCAGGCCGGCAGCCGAAAGCTGCCAGTTGTCTTCGGCTTTCCAGTAGCCCGGCACCAGCCCGTCGACTGGATCGTTCCAGACATCCGGCGCCTTCAGAAACACGCCAAAGGGATCGGCAATCTGTTCCTGCACGAAATCATCGAAACGGAAACCGCCACGCTCCAGCGCCGCTTCCACCAGCCGGTAACCGGTATTGGAATAGGACACCTCGCTGCCGGCAGGAAAATTCAGCCGGGTGAGCCGCGACAGATATTCGAGAAGCGGTTCGGCCTTCGTTTCGGTATAAACGGAAAGACCAAGCAGCGAGAGGCATTCACGCGTATCCGGCAGGCCACCGCTCATATCCAGCGCCTGCCCCACCGTGACGTCGCGGAGCGGCGACTGCAACTCCGGCAGATGTTTGCCGAGTGGATCGTCAAGGCCGATCAGATCGGAATGCGCAAGCACCATGGCACAGAAGGCATGTTTGGTGACGGAAGCATACCGCACCACGCTCTGCGGCGTGAAGGGTGCGAAGGTCGAGAGGCTCTCGACACCGCCGGTATGGGCGAAACAGATGCCATCGAGATCGAAACCAATGACCGCCCCGCCCGGCTCATTGTCCGCCCATTGTGAGACGAAGCTTTGCGAAAGGGTTGAAGCGGCGTTCCAGTCGAATTCTTTTGGCATGGCTCGGTCTCGTGTCTTGTCGTCTCTACAGAAAGCCTCGGCATCGCCGCTTGTTTCTTCTCCCCGAGGGGGAGAAGGTGGCCCGAAGGGTCGGATGAGGGGGCAACGGTAGAGATTTACGGGAAGCTTGCCCCCTCATCCCGCTGCCGCGGACTTCTCCCCCTCGGGGAGAAGAAACTCGTGGCACCCGCTCGATTTATTGGCAACGTAGACTCAGGCCGGTTCTTCCAGCCGGATACTCAGGCTACGCAACTCTTCCGTATGCGGATGTTTGGTCCGGCCATCTCGCAGATCGCCGGCACTCAGCTGCTCCACCATGTCGCCATTCAGCATCACCCCAACCTGCGGGCACAGATGCGCAATGACCGCAAGATTGTGGCTGACGAGAATATAGGTGAGGTTGCGCGCCGCGCGCAGGTCCTGCAACAGGTTCAGGATTTCCGCCTGCACCGAGACATCGAGCGCCGAAGTCGGTTCATCGAGCAGCAGCACCTGCGGATCGGCAATCAGCGCACGCGCAATCGCCACGCGCTGGCGCTGGCCGCCGGAGAGCTGGTGCGGAAAACGGAACCGCACCGCCTGCGGCAGCGCCACATCGGACAAGGCTTGCTGGATGCGTTTTTCAATATTGTCCATGCCGTGCACCAGCGGCAATTCGCTGAGAATGCGGTCGATGGTCTGGCGCGGATGCAGTGAGCCATAGGGGTCCTGAAACACCATCTGCACCTGCCGGAAGAATTCCGGCGTGCGCTTCAGCGGTGCGTCCTTGCCGGCAAAGGCGATGCGCCCTTCCCAGCTTTCATTAAGGCCCGCCATGGCGCGCAGGATGGTGGACTTGCCCGAGCCGCTTTCGCCGACGATGCCGAAGCTGCCGCCCTTTTCCACCGAAAAGGACACACCCTTCACCACTTCGCGGTCGCCGAACTTGATACGGAGATTATCGACGTCGATCATTGGCTGGACCACGCTGCATCACGGTTGAGAACGGGAAGACGCTCGCGCGGATGCGTCAGCGAGGGAATGCAGTTCAGAAGTCCCTTTGTATAGGGATGTTCGGCTTTCAGGAGTTCGGAAGCCTTCAGCTCCTCCATCACCCGGCCGGAATACATGACGGCGACGCGGTCGCAGAAATGCGAAACGAGCGGCAGGTCGTGGCTGATGAGGATAAGGCCCATGCCGCGTTCCGACACCAGTTCCTCGATCAGCCGCAGGATTTCCGCCTGCACCGTCGCATCAAGCGCGCTGGTCGGCTCGTCGGCGATCAGCAATTCCGGATCGGGCGCCAGCATCATGGCGATCATCACGCGCTGGCCCATGCCGCCGGAAACCTCATGCGCATAGGACGAGGCGACCTGACGCGGATTGCGGATCTTCACCTGATCAAGCAGACCGATGGCCGCTTCCATGGCGGCACGCTTGCTGCCGCCCTTATGCGCGCGCCAGGCTTCAGCGATCTGCGCACCCATGGTCTTCACCGGGTTCAGCGAATATTTCGGGTCCTGCAGAATGAAACCGGCCCGTTTGCCACGGATCTGGCGCATCTGCTTTTCACTGGCGGAGAGCACGTCGATGCCATCAAAGGCGAGCTTGTCAGCGCGGATATCCGCATTGGAGGGCAGAAGCTTCATCAGCGCCCGCGCCGTCAGGCTCTTGCCCGAACCGGATTCGCCGACAATCCCGAGCTTTTCAGTGCCAAGCTTCATGGAGACACCGCGCACCGCCTCGAAACGGCTGGTGCGGGTTTGGAAAGCGATCTTCAGATTTGCGATTTCGACCAGCATGGCTCAATGTCCCTTCGGGTCGAGAACGTCACGTAAACCATCACCTAAGAAGTTGAAGGCGAGCGAAACGAGGAAGATGGCGATGCCGGGAATGGTGGCGACCCACCATTGTTCGAAGATGAAGCGCTTGGCCGTCGCAATCATCGCACCCCATTCCGGCGAAGGCGGCTGTGCGCCCATGCCGAGGAAGCCGAGGCTGGCGGCGGTGATGATGATCGAGCTCATGTCAAGCGTGATACGCACGATAAGGCTCGGCACACAGAGCGGCGCAATGTGACGCGCAATGATGCGCCAGGCGGAAGCGCCCGTCAGCCGGTAGGCCGCGACGAAATCGCTGCCGCGCACCGTCATGGTTTCTGCACGAGCGAGACGCGCATAGGGCGGCCATGCGGTGAGCGCGATGGCGAGAATGGCGCTTTCAACACCGGGCTTCAGCGCCGCGACGAAGGCGAGCGCGAGGATGAGGCGCGGAAAAGCCAGGAACACATCCGTCACCCGCATCAGCACCGTATCGACAATGCCGCCGAAATAACCGGCGATGCAGCCGATGGCGAGGCCGATGGGTGCCACGAGAACGACGACGGCAATGACCATGCCGAGCGTGACGCGGCCGCCGTAAAGAATGCGCGAGAGAATGTCGCGGCCCAGCTCATCCGTGCCGAACCAGTGTTCGGCGCTGGGGAATGCCAGGCGATTGCCGAGATTCTGCGTCGCCGGATCATAGGGCGCGAGCAGCGGTGCCAGAAGCGACAGCGCGATGAACAGGACGATGATGGTCAGACCGATCACCGCCAGCGGATTGGACTTGAGGTTGAGCCAGATGCGATACCGGTTTCCCCAGGCAGCCTGTGTGCGGGAATGCGGCGTCTCATCCAGCGCCCAGTTTCTGAAATTAGCTAACATCATCGAACGCGAGGATCCATAACTCTGTAAAGCACGTCTGCGAGCAGGTTGAGGGCGACATAGATGAAGCCGATCAACAGGGTTGCTCCGACGACCGGGTTCATGTCCGCGTTCATGAGCGAGACGGTGAGGTATTGACCAAGGCCCGGCCAGCTGAAGACGGTTTCCGTCACCACGGCACCTTCGAGAAGGCCGGCATAGGTGAGCGCCAGAACCGTGACGAGCTGCACGGCGACCGTCGGGAAGGCGTGGCCCCAGATCACGGTCATGGCCGAAAGCCCCTTGGCGCGGGCGGTGATGACATATTCACCCTTCAGCGCGTCGATCATGAAGGCGCGCGTCATGCGGGTAATATAGGCCATGCTGAAATAGGCGAGGATGCAGACGGGCTGCACCATATGGGCGATGGCGTCGTAAAAGGCGTCCCAGTCACCGGCAAGCAGCGTGTCGACCGTCATCAGGCCGGTGACCTGCGTGATCATGCCGTCATAGATGATGTCCTGACGGCCCGGTCCCGGTGCAACGCCAAGCGTGGCGTAAAAGACGAGCAGCGAAATCAGCGCCAGCATGAAGACCGGCACGGAGTGACCGGCAAGGCAGACGACGCGGATCACCTGATCCGTCAGCTTGCCCTGTTTCACGGCGGCCCAGACGCCGAGCGGAATGCCGATCAGCGCGGCCAGAATGAGGGCTGCGGTGGCAAGTTCGAACGTGGCGGGGAAAACGCGCTTGATATCGATCCAGACCGGATTGCGGGTCAGGATCGAATTGCCGAAATCGCCATGCAGGACCTGCGTGACATAGTGGAAGAACTGCACGACCAGCGGCTGGTCGAGACCCATTTCGGCCCGCACCCGCACGATGACGTCTTCGGGCGCGTTGTCGCCGACCGCCGCGATGACGGGATCGACGGGCATGACGCGCCCGATCATGAAGGTGATGACCATCAAACCGAACAGCGTCAGGAGGACGCTGCTCAGTATCGACGATATGCTTTTAACGCGCTTGTTCAATGTCACGCTTTCTTCGCATCGTGGTAGGAATTGCCCTCGGAGAGAACGCCGAGTTCGAAACCGGAAACACCCTTGCGGAAGGCTGCCGTCTTCGTGGTCTGGAACATGAACACGAAGGGGCTGTTTTCCATGTGCTCGCGCTGCAGGGCTTCATAAAGCTCCACGCGCTTTGCCGGGTCCTTCTCGTCACGGGCAGCTTCCGCCTTGGCGGCGAAGTCATCGTTCTTGAAGCGCGAACGCCACAGGAAGGGCTTCGACTTGGCGTCGTCGCCATTGTCCTTGTTGATGTTGAAGACATCGGCATTGGAATGCGGATCGAAATAATCCGTGCCCCATGCGGAAAGCGCCATCTGGTGTTCGCGAGCGCGCATCTTGGTCAGAACCTGACGGTTTTCAGCCGATTGCAGACGCACCTTGATGCCGATATCGGCAAGATTGGCCTGAATGGCCTGCGCCAGATCCGGGTAAGGCTGGGCGGAATAGTGGTCCATGCTGATCTCGAAACCGTCGGCAAGGCCGGCTTCGGCCATCAGCGCCTTCGCCTTTTCGACATCGCGCTGGAACGGAATGTCGTTAACGGCGCCGGGGAAACCCTTCGGCTCGAAGCTCTGGTGGATCTCGTGGGTCAGCGACACCAGGTTTTCCTGCATGCCCTTATAGTCCAGCGCCCACTTGATCGCCTGCCAGACCTGCGGCTTGGCAAGGTTCTCATTGCCCTGGTTGAGCGAGACCAGCACCAGCGAGGCGATGGACTTGCGCTCCAGCTCGATATTGGCATCGTCCTTGACGGTGCGCAGCTGCTCCGACGTCAGGTCGCGGGCAATGTCGATATCGCCCTTCTGCAGCATCAGCAGCTGGGAAGACGGATCGGTGACGTGGCGCAGCACGATACGCTTGATATTGCCCTTGTAAGGACCGTTCGGGTTGACGGTGAGCGCGACGCTTTCGCTCGGCTTCCAGGCCTGCAGCATGAAATCGCCGGAACCGGCGCTGTTCTTCTGCAGCCAGCCATTGCCGAGGTCCTCGCCCGACGCATTGGCAAGAACCGCCTTCTTTTCGACGATCGCACCGATATTGGCGGAGAGGCAATAAAGCAGGAAGGAGATGGCGGTCGGCTTTGCCGTCGTCAGCTTCACCGTCTTGTCGTCGGCGGCAACGATGGTCGTTTCGGCATTGTCGGGCGTGAAGCCGAACTGGCTGATGATGAAGGCCGGGCTCTTGTTCATCTTGATGGCGCGCTGCAGCGAGAAGGCGACGTCTTCCGCAGTCACTTTCGCACCGCTCGCGAAGGTCGCTTCGTCACCGATGACGAAGGTGAAAACCTTGCTGTCCGCATCGGCTTCCCAGGATTTCGCGATGACGGGATCAACCTTGGTGGAATCCTCGCGGTTAGCGCGCACCAGCTTCTGATACATGTTGGAGATGATTTCACCGCCGACGGCTTCGAAACCTTCATGCGGGTCAAGGCTCGTCATATTGTCCAGCTGCTGCGCGACGACAAGAATGTCCTTCGGTGTCGCGGCGAATGCCGGAATGCGCGCATAGGACAGGAACGGAACGGCAGCGCCGGCAATCAACAGGTTGCGTCTTGAAATCATCGAAAATCCCCTTTCGGACCTTATTTTTCGGAAAACGGTGGGTTTGCCCCAATCCAGTCATTTTTTTTATGTTTTCCCGCGATTACCACGAGCAAACGAGGCCCGACCAATTCCAAATTTGGCAGAGCCTATGCACGGATTGCATTTGCTCCCGCCTTGACCTTTCCTCTACCAATTCTGAAAACTCTCCCGCAGGCGCGTCCGCGCAACTCCGTTTCCAAAGGTGAATGACCATGACCGATCAAAAAACCGTACCCGTCTTCGACGGCCACAACGACGTGCTGCTGCGGTTATGGCGCTCGGGCAATGCTTCCCCCGAAACGCTTCTCATCGAAGGCGATACGGTCGGCCATATCGACCTGCCGCGCGCCAGAAAAGGCGGCCTCGCGGGCGGCCTCTGCGCCGTCTACGTGCCTTCGCCCAGCATGGAAAAGGACGCCAACGGTGATTTCTCGACACCTGCCGAGGCTGATGCGCTGAAGGCGACGCTTGCCATGGCCGGCCTTTTGTTCCGCGCCGAGAAACAGTCGAACGGCGCGCTCAGGGTCTGCCGCACCGCCGCCGATATCCGCGACGCAATGGCGAAAGGCGCTTTCGCCTCCGTCTTCCATATCGAGGGCGCGGAAGCGATCGGCGCCGATCTGGATGCGCTCCACGTTCTCCACGAAGCGGGCCTGCGCACGCTCGGGCCGGTCTGGAGCCGCCCGAACATCTTCGCTTATGGCGTTCCCTTCCGTTTCCCCTCAACGCCGGATATCGGTCCCGGCCTGACGGACGCCGGCATGCGGCTGGTAAAAACCTGCAACGAGCTGAAGATCATGGTCGACCTGTCGCACATGAACGAGCAGGGCTTCTGGGACATCGCGAAGATTTCAGATGCGCCGCTGGTGGCCTCGCATTCCAACGCCTATGCCGTGTGCAACCACAGCCGTAACCTGACGGATCGTCAACTTGACGCCATCCGCGACACGGGCGGCCTTGCAGGCATCAATTTCGGCGTGCTGTTCCTGCGGCAAGACGGCGTGAAGAACCCGGATACCGACCTGAGCGAGCTGGTGCGCCACGTGGATTACATCGTCAACCGCATCGGCATCGATCACGTCGCGCTCGGGTCGGATTTCGACGGCACCACCATTCCTGCCGCCATGAAGGATGCGGCTGATCTGCCGCTGCTGGTCGAAGCCCTGCGCCACGGCGGTTATGACGAGGAGGCGCTTGCCAAGATTTGCCACGGCAACTGGATCCGTGTGCTCGAAAAAACCTGGGGCGCGTGAGGCATAAAGTGCGATCCAATCTCCGGCGCAGGGCGCCGGAGACACGAAGCGGCAGAGCCTTAAGCTTTCGCCGCTTTTTTCTTGCCGGTCGCCCGGAAAGCCAGAAATCCGGCGACGACACCGATCAGCGCCCATTTCATCGGCAGCACATCCGCCGTCTCGCTGCGGATCGGCAATACGGTCACGGTGCCCGGACGGGATTCATAACCCATCTGCCCTTTTGCCTTGGCCTCCGCGATCTGTTGCGGCGAAACGACCCACTCGGCACCGCGCATCTTGTCCACCGCCATATATCCACCACCGGCCGCGAGCGCGACGACGAGCGAAATAACTATTCTTAGGGGCATGTTCATTGGCATCTCCTTCAATCGAAAGGAGCGTGTAGTCGCATCAAACGGCACCACCAAGCAACCGCAACGGTCAATTTGGTGCCATTCGGAACAATCCCGCAAATCATGCATTCCATAGTTGTATTTTCTGCCGTAAACCTGGTGAAATTCACGCATGATCCGACACAAACTTCACATCGACACTTCATGCTTTTCTGCTAATCACATTTCCGCAACCGAAACGAATTAGCGACACAATCCTGTGGTTCGCCAACAGGAACTGGCGCTGGGCAAAGTAAATGGCAGACAAGAGCGAAATTACACAGACCGATGTTACGGAATCCGCGGTTGAAAGCTTTTTTGCCAGAAACCGTCCCTATCTGACCGCGATCGCCATCACGCTGGTCTTCGTGATGATGACGTTTGCCATCTATCAACTGACCTCCGAAGTCCGCTATGACGACGTCATCGATGCTTTGACGGAGACGTCGGCCTCAGCCGTGCTGCTCGCCATCGTCTTCACGGCTCTCAGCTTCCTGGCATTGATCTTCTACGACGCCAATGCCATCGAATATATCGGCCGCAAGTTGCCCTTCCCGCCCATGGCGGCGACCGCCTTTGCTGCCTATGCCATCGGCAATACCGCCGGTTTCGGACCCTTGAGCGGTGGCGCGATCCGCTTTCGCGCCTATTCGCGCCTTGGGCTGTCGCCCGGCGAAATCGCCCGCGTCATCGCCTTCGTCACGCTGTCCTTCGGGCTCGGCCTGCTGTCGGTCAGCGCCATCTCCACCTTCATCGTCGCGCCACGCATTGCCGCCATCATCGGCGTTGATGCCCTGGTTCTGAGAGGCGCGGCACTGGCCGTCATCGCCATCCTCGTCGTTGCCGCCTATGTCGGGCGCAACGGGCACGCGATCCGGCTTGGGGCATGGCGTTTGCGCCTCCCCGACAGCCGAACGTCTTCACGCCAGTTCCTCGTCTCCGCCTTCGATATCGCCGCTTCCGCTTCCGTGCTTTACGTGCTGCTGCCCGATACGCATCTCGGCTGGCCGACATTTTTCGCGATCTACGCCACGGCCGTCGGCCTCGGCGTCCTCAGCCACGTACCGGCCGGTCTCGGCGTCTTCGAAACAGTGATGGTCGCGGGGCTTGGCAATGCCATCAGCGTTGACCAGCTGCTCGGAAGCCTCGTTCTCTACCGCGTGATCTACCACGTCCTGCCGCTGGTGGTCGCCATTCTGGTGATGCTCGTCTCCGAGATGAAGCAATTCGCGGCAAAGCCTGTCGTCTCGGATATCAGCCAGCTTGCCGTGCGGCTCGCGCCGCCGCTGCTATCCACCTTCGCGATGATCCTCGGCACCATGCTGATCTTCTCGAGCGTGACGCCGACGCCTGATAGCAATCTGGATTTCCTCTCCAATTTCGTACCGCTTCCCATCGTCGAAGCGGCGCATTTTCTGACGAGCATTCTCGGCCTCGTGCTTGTCGTCGCCTCGCGCGGCCTCGGGCAGCGGCTGGACGGCGCCTGGTGGATCGCACTCGTCGCCGCCTCGCTGGCGCTGGTTCTCTCGCTGCTCAAGGCCATCGCCGTGTTTGAAGCCGCCATTCTCGGCGTCTTCATCGCGGCCCTTTCCGTCAATATGCGCAGCTTCAACCGCCATGCCTCGCTGGTGAAACAGGCGCTGGGCCCAAGCTGGCTCGCCGCCATGGCCGTCATCATTGCCGGCGCGGCGACAATCCTGCTCTTTGTCTATCGCGATACGGATTACAGCCAGACATTATGGTGGCAGTTCGAATTCTCCGAGGAAGCGCCGCGCGGATTGCGTGCCCTTCTCGGCCTCGTGCTGGCCTCCTCCACCATCGCCATCTTCAGCCTGATGCGGCCGGTGGCCTTCAGGCCGGACGCCATCAAGGCCGACGACGTCACCAGTGCCACCGGCATCGTCATGACGCAGGATGCGGCCGACGCCAATCTGGTGCGCATGGGCGACAAACACGTGATGTTTTCCGAAAGCGGCAACGCCTTCATCATGTATGGCATTCAGGGCCGCTCATGGATCGCCTTCGCCGATCCGGTCGGCGACGAGGATGATTTCCCGGATCTGGTCTGGCAATTCGTGGAAGCCGCCCGCGCCGCTGGCGCCCGCGCTGCCTTTTACCAGATTTCGCCTTTCCTCCTCTCCCATTGCGCCGATGCGGGCCTGCGCGCCTTCAAGCTAGGTGAGCTGGCGCTGGTCGATCTCACCGCATTCGAACTGAAGGGCGGCAAGCTTGCCAATCTTCGCCAGTCGCTGAGCCGCGGCGCGCGCGACGGGCTGACCTTCGAGGTGGTCGAGCAAGCAGAGGTGGCGGATATTCTGGATGAGCTGAAACAGGTCTCCGATGGCTGGCTCGCCCACCACAATACCCGCGAAAAGCGCTTCTCGCTTGGCGCTTTCGAACCGGATTACATTCTGTCGCAACCCGTCGCCGTGCTGCGCAAGGATGGAAAGATCACCGCCTTCGCCAATCTGATGGTAACGGACACCAAAAAGGAAGCCACCGTCGACCTCATGCGTTTTTCGCCGGATGCGCCGCGCGGCTCGATGGATTTTCTCTTCGTCAGCATCATGCAATATCTGCGTGAGGCGGGCTATGAGAGCTTCAATCTCGGCATGGCCCCCATGTCCGGAATGTCGAAGCGCGATGCAGCCCCCGTCTGGGACCGCATCGGCAGCACGCTGTTCGAACACGGCGAACGTTTCTACAACTTCAAGGGACTTCGCGCCTTCAAGGCGAAGTTCCACCCGAAATGGGAACCGCGTTATCTTGCCGTGCAGAATGGCGCAGACGCCGCCATGGCGCTGATGGATGCGACGGTTCTGATCAGCGGCGGTGTCAGAGGAGTGATCGGAAAATGAGAAAATCCCCCATGCTGAAGGCGGCTCTTGCCGCCTCCGTCCTGTTCGCTTCCACCTCTGTTTACGCACAGGAAAAGCCCACCTATGAGACGGGCATGATCCCCGCCGAGCACATCATGGTGCCGGACGGCGATATCCTCGCCAGCGTCTTCCTGATTTCCGACGCCGATGGCTGGACGGCCGCCGACGAGACCCGCGCCAAGGCGCTGGTGGAAAAGGGCGCCGCCGTGGTCGGCATCGATTTCAAGGAATATCTGAAGGCGCTCGAGGCCGATGACGACGAGTGCATCTATATGATCTCGGACATCGAGTCGCTGTCGCAGCAGATCCAGCGCACCGCCGGCACGAGCAGCTATCGCCAGCCCATCCTCACCGGCATCGGCAAGGGCGGAACGCTGGCGCTGGCGATGATCGCGCAGAGCCCCGTCTCCACCGTCCGGGAAGCCATCGCCGTCGACCCCAAGGCCGGCCTGCCGCTTGAGAAAATCCTCTGCACACCCGCCACCAAGGACAAGGCGGATGGCGAAACGGTCTATGGCCTGACCGATGGCCCGCTGCCCGCCCCGGTCAGCGTGCTGTTTACGCCCGCTGCGGACCAGAAGGGCCGCGACCACGTCAATGCGCTCGTCAAGCTGCATCCCGATATCGACGTCACTGACGTGGATGACAAGGCGGACGAGGTGCTGACCCAGACCCTGTCCGACCAGATCGACGCCGCAGGCGACACCGACAGCCCGCTCGGCCTGCCGATCAAGGTTCTGGAAACCAGCCCGGTCATGGATACCATGGCGGTGATCTATTCCGGCGACGGCGGCTGGCGCGATCTCGATGAGGAAGTGGGTGGCGCTTTCCAGAAGGAGGGCATACCCGTCATCGGCGTCGATTCGCTCCGTTATTTCTGGAAGGAAAAGAAACCGCAGGAGGTCGCCACCGATCTCGGCCGCATCATCGACACCTATCGCAAGGAATGGAAAGTTCGCAATGTGGTGTTGATCGGCTATTCCTTCGGTGCCGATATTATTCCCGCCACCTATAATCTGCTGCCGGACCGCGACAAGTCGCATGTCGTGCAACTGACGCTGATGGGACTTTCGACCGAAGTGGATTTCGAGATTTCCGTCGAAGGCTGGCTTGGCGTTGCCGGTGAAGGCAAGGGCGGCAAAACGCTGGATGACATCGCCAAGATCGATCCGAAGTTGGTGCAATGCATCTATGGCACGGACGAAGAGGATGAAGACCCCTGCCCCGGCCTGAAAGCCAAGGGCGTGGAAGCGGTCGGCATCGAGGGCGGCCACCATTTTGACGAGGACTATGAGGGGCTGGCCAAGCGTATCGTGACATCGCTCAAGACCCGGCTGCCGAAATAAGCTGCATCACGCTCCGCGATCGTCGTCTCCAGCCCGGGCACAGGCGTTCCGGGTGATCTTTTGACGGCCGAAGCATCGCCGATGCTTTTCCGCATCGCCGTCATGCTTGCGGAATCGGTTAAACTATTATTCAAAAGAAACCGGTGTGCGGCGAATGTTCATCACATTCCCGCAACCCTTCTGTTGTTGATCGCCAACCATGGATTTTATATTTCCGGACCGGTTCAGGGAGCCGCCGCATGCTCGCCGCAAAACGAAAAACAAAAACTCCGGTCCTCGTGGAACGCATTGATCAATTCGTCAGCCAAGTCAAAGAGGCGATGAAAAGCGACGATGCCTCGCGAAACAGAAAAATCCGCGATCTGTGGGATGCCGAGGTCCGCTACCATTTCGACAATGGCCGCACCGAAAAGACGCTCGAACTCTACATCATGAAATATCGCAATGCGCTGAAGGCCGAGTTCGGGCCGAAGACTACACCGCTTGCCATCTGCAACATGAAGAAACTGCGCGAGCGGCTGAACACCTATATCGAACGGGCCGACTATCCGAAAACCGGTGTGGCAACCTCCATCGTCGAAAAAATCGAGCGGGCGGAATTCAATACCGCCGGCCGCAAGCCGACCGTCCTGCTGCGTATCGCCGATTTCATTTCGGCGATGAACGGCATGGGAACGAAAGAAGAGATGCAAACCCTGTGGAATGCTGAAATCAGCACCATGAAGGGCAGAGCCCAGACCACCATCATTTCCTACATCACCAAATATCGTAACGCCATCCGCGAAGCCTTCGGCGACGACCATCCGATGCTGAAGATCGCCACCGGCGATGCCGCCATGTATGACGATGCGCGCCGGGTGAAGATGGAGAAGATCGCCAGAAAGCACGGCGCGCTGATCACCTTCGAGAATTACCGGCAGGTTCTGAAGATCTGCGCCGAGAAGCTCCTGTCCGCCGATCCCCTGATGATTGGCATCGGCCTGATCGGCATGACGGGCCGCCGCCCCTATGAAGTCTTTACCCAGGCCGAATTTTCGCCTGCCCCCTATGGCAAGGGCGTTTCCAAATGGAGCCTTCTGTTCAACGGCCAGGCCAAGACGAAACAGGGCGAAGGAACGAAATTCGGGGTAACCTATGAAATCCCCGTACTTGCCCGCTCGGAAACCATTCTGGCTGCCTATAGGCGCCTGCGCGAAAGCGGACAGGGAAAATTGTGGCACGGCATGTCGATCGATGATTTCTCATCCGAAACCCGCCTGCTGCTCAGGGACACGGTTTTTAACCTGTTCGAGGATATCTGGCCAAAGGAAGAGCTTCCCAAGCCCTATGGCCTCCGGCACCTCTATGCCGAGGTGGCCTTTCACAATTTCGCGCCGCCGCATGTGACCAAGAACAGCTATTTCGCCGCCATTCTCGGACATAACAACAACGACCTCGAAACGTCGCTGTCCTACATGACCTATACGCTGCCGGAAGATCGCGACGACGCACTGGCACGGGCCAAACGCACGAACGAACGCACGTTGCAGCAGATGGCGACAACAGCGCCGGTTTCCCGAAAAGCATGATCTGTGTCGGCCGCGGATTTCAGTCCAGCGGCCGGCAGCTTCATTCCTCAAACCCGCGCGTCACCCGAGGTGCGGTAAAGCAGGGTCAACACCGTCAGCATCAGCCCGAGGAGCGCAACCGAGCCGAAAATGTAGAAATTCCACTCGGGCGCCAGACCCCGTTGCAACACCAGGCCGCCGATCATCGGGCCGGCAATACCGCCGAGCCGCCCGACCGCCAGCGAGAAGCCGAGACCCGTGCCGCGAATATGAACGGGGTAGAGCCTGCCCACCAGAACATTGGCGAGAATCTGGGTTCCGATGGTTCCGGCCCCCGCAAGGGCGACAAAGGCATAAAGAAGCGGACCCTTGTTGACAGTCAGGGCGAAGATCGAGGCGGCGCCGATGGGAAACAGGATTGCCACGACCACCTTGACGTTGCCCTTATCCGCAAACCGCCCGCCGATGAGGATGCCGATCGCGGCCCCGACATTGAGCATGACGGAAAAGCTGAGCGCCGAACTGATGTCATAACCCATCTTGTTCATGATGGTAGGCAGCCAGTTGACCATGCCGAAGGTGAGCAGCAGCGAGCAGAAGTGGATGCCCCAGGCATTCAGCGTCGAGAGCAGCCGGCCTTCCGAAAACAGCGCGCCGACACCACCCTTTTGAATTTTCGCATGCGGCACGATGCGTTGCAGACCGTAGCTGTCGCAAATGCCGTCAGCCTCCGCCTGCCGGCCCTTGCTCGCCAGCCATTCGGGCGATTCCGGCAGGAACCGCATGAAGATCGGCAGAAGAATAAGCGGCAGACCGCCGATCAGCATCAATGGCCGCCAGCCATAGGTCTCCAGGAGCAGGATGCCCATGACGCCGGAAATGATGCCACCGACAAGATAACCGAGGAAGGACAGGGAATTGGCCTGTGCCCTGCGCTGCGGTGGCGAAAATTCCAGCACCAGCGCCGTCACCGTCGGCAGCAGCGCGCCAAGCCCGAGCCCGGCGAAGAAGCGCGTGATTTCGAAGGCGAGAAAATTCGGCGTCATGGCCGAGGCGATCATCATCGCCGAAAAGCCGGCGAGGCTGAGAAGAACCACCTTTCGGCGGCCGATGCGATCGGCCATGGTGCCGGCAAAAAGCGCGCCGAGCAGCATGCCCACCAGCGTCAGCGCGGCGGCGCGCCCGACCATGGCCGGGTTGAGCGCCCAGGCGCTTTCTTTCAGCAGTGCCGGTGCGACGGCGCCATAAACGACCAGATCGTAACCGTCAAACATGATCATCAGGCCGCATGTCGCGATAACGCCGGCCGGGTTTTTCGTCCGCGCTGACGCGGCGCTCAGATAATTTGTGGACATGTTCCTCCCTTTCACGCATGAACGCGCCACCCGGAATGGATAAGCGTCTTCCCGTTCTGCGATATCCTCCGTGAGTGCCCGGCGTTCTCCACCCTGATACGTGTCCCACTCCTGTCAAGCCACATATCGCCAGCATCACCCGTCTTCGATTAAATATTGCATTTGCAAAAATTGCAAATGCAATATTGACCAATGCCAAGCGCACGACACCGACGAAATTTCAGCCGGGCTCCAGCCCGGAAATCGTCGAAAGCGTCGGCGTCCAGCTGAAAATATGAATGCGGTTATAAACACCGTGAATGACAAATGGGTCGGCATCGCTGAAGGCGATGACGTCTTCGATCGAGTGCGCCTGCGCAATGATAAGGGCGGCGGATGGGCCGTTGGCAACCGCGCTCATCGGGCCAGAGACAAGAATCTTGAACCCTTCGGCCATCGCCTCGCCATTGCGCAGATGGGCCTTGTGAGCCTCAATCTGCGCCGCGCGTTGCACGGCCGCAGCGGGATCGCTTTCGGCGAAACGCACGTAAAGCCGGGCTCGGTTGCTCGCGCCGCTCATCGGGCGAGCACGAAATCGTGGTTCACCGACCAGAACCAGTCGCTGATGAAACCCAGATCCCGCGCCTTCTGCGCATCGTCCACCCGCTGGAAATCAGCAAGCAGACTTTCCTTCACGCCGAAGACCGCATCCGAACGGATATAGGGGTCATCGGGATCGAAAATATGGGTGACCAGCGTGGTAAAACCTTCCGCCGAAACGATGTAGTGCAGATGCGCCGGCCGGTAGGGATGCCGCCCCATGGCCCGCAGTAGCTGGCCGACCGGGCCGTCATCCGGGATCGGATAATATTTCGGCTTCGCCGCCCGGAACCAGTAGCGCCCGTCTTCCCCGGTCACGAAAACGCCGCGCAGGTTGAAATCGGGCTGAATGCCCTTCTGCTGCACGTCATAAAAGCCTTCGTCATTGGCCTGCCAGACATCGATGCGCGCGCCGGCGACCGGCGCCCCCTCGGTATCGAGGATGCGGCCGGTGACCACCATATCCTCGCCCTTGCCATCGAGGCAGATATTCGCACCCATCGGCATTTCCGGCGCATCCGCCACATGGAAGGGGCCGAGAACGGTCGATTCAGACGCACCGCTCGGCTTGCGATGGTTGATGGCGTCGACCAGCATGGAGACGCCGAGAATATCGGAAAACAGGATCCATTCCTGCCGCCACTCATTGCAGATCTGGCCGACCTCGGTGAGAAAATGAATGGCCTTCATCCACTCCTCCTCGGTCGGTTCGATTTCCTTCACCGCCTCGTGCAGCTTGCGCGTCACGACCGCCATGATTTCCTTCAGACGCGGATCGTCACAGTCGCGCATCCGCGCGATCACGGTTTCAGCCGAGCGTTCCTCAACGAAGTAGCCGTCATCATTGCTCATCTTCATATCCATCGTCTCCTCCTCCCATCACTCCGGCCGCGCGCCCTCGAAGGCGCGTTGCAAAAGGTCGCGGATCGCAGTTTTTTCGATTGGCCGCGGGCACCAGTAAGGATTGGCGGTCGCCAGCTCAGCCATGGGGTCAAGATCGTCCGGCTTGACCCCGAGAGCAGCAAGGCTTGACGACACGCCAAGCCGGCTGGCGAAATCGTAGAGCCCCGCCCCGGCCCTGCCGCCGACAAGGGCAGCAAGCGGCGCGAGGAGATCCGGCACCGCCTGCTCCACATAGGCGATGGTATGCGGCAGAAGCACCGCATGGGTCTCCGCATGCGGCAGATCGAGGCTGCCGCCAAGCGTATGGCAAAGCTTGTGATGCAGCGACATGCCGACGGCGCCAAGTACCGTGCCGCTCAGCCATGCGCCATAAAGTGCTGTCTCGCGGGCCTTTACATCCTGCGGCGCTGTTTTCACGCCGGGAAGCGCTTCGATCATCGCCCGCAGCCCCTCGACCGCCATCAGGCCGGCGATGGGATTGCGGTCCTGCGCGTAGAGCGCCTCCGCCGCATGCGCCATGGCGTTCAGCCCACTCGTCATGCTGATGCCAACAGGCAATCCAAACGTCAGTTCCGCATCGTAGATCACCACTTCCGGCAGGATTTCCGGCCCGCGCATGGTGGTCTTCACCCCGTTTTCCGTCTGGCCGAGAATGGGCGTCACCTCGGAGCCGGCATAGGTGGTCGGGATCACGATCTGCGCCGCATCGGTACGCAGCGCAATGGCCTTGCCGAGACCGGTGGTGGAACCGCCGCCGAGCGCCACAACGCAGTCCGCACCGGCGGCGCGATAGGCCTCGACCGCTTTTTTCGTCACCTCGACCGGCGTATGCATGGCCGCTTCGGAGAAAATGCCGACGGCAAGCCGGCCGAGCCGGGCGGCCAAGGCCTCCGCATCGCTCTTCTGCTGCGGCGTGGAAAGCACCAGCGCCCGCGACAGGCCAAGGCGACGGATTTCCTCCGCCACACCCGCGGAACTGCCCGCGCCGAAGACGATGCGGGCGGGAGCAGCCACATAGACGAAGGGCTGCATGGTTCAGCGCCCGTCGAGCTTGAACAGTCGGCGCGCATTGGTGCGGCCGATCTTCACCCGGTCGGCCTCGGCGATGGTCGTCGCGTTGAACCAGTCGGAGGCATGGTCGATATTCTCGAACGGCCAGTCGGTGGAAAACAGGATGCGGTCCGCACCGATTTCCAGAATGGCGTCGATCAATGTCTGGGTGCGGAAATTGCCCGAGGTGGTGATGTGGAAATTCTCGTTGAAATAATCCACGAAACGGCGCTTGGCGGGATAACGCGGCGGCAGCTTCACCCAGGCATTGCGGTGGTCGATGCGCCACATCATGTAGGGCAGGCCCTCGCCCATATGCCCGAGAATGATGTTGAGACGCGGATGCTCGTCGAACAGGCCCGATGCCATCAGACGCAATGCGTGCACCGCCGTTTCCTGCGCGAAAGCCCAGGTGGGGCCCAGCAGCCATGGGTGGCCGTCATAGATGCGCGAATCCTGCGGCAGCGGGTTGCGCGGATGCAGGTAGAAGGGCACGTCGAGCTTTTCCACCTCGCCCCAGAACGGACGATATTGTGGCAGGTCGTAATAAAGCGGCGTCTGACCATCGCCCTCCTGGCTGAAACCGTTGACGAGCGCGCCGACGAAGCCAAGCTCGTTGACGCAGCGCCGAAGTTCTTCGGTCGCCGCATCCGGGTCCTGCAGCGGCAGGGCGGCGAAAGCGAGGAAACGATCCGGCCGTCTGGCGCATTCTTCGGCCAGCACGTCATTGGCCCGCCGCGCAATCTCGATCGCCTTCTTCCTGTCGGGAATGGCCTGCACCGCGGGCGCATTCAGCGACAGGATCATGGTTTCGATGCCATGCGCATCCATCAGCTTCAGGCGCGTATCCTGAATGTCGAGCAGGCGATGCTGCAGTTCCTTCCAGTAGTCGCCGGGTACGAACCCGGCCGAATCCTGAAGCGTTTCCGGGATTGCGAAATGCTCCTCGAGAGCGACCTTGCCTTGCATGTGGTTTCCTCCGAATTCAATGTATGATTTGCCGCCTGAGAGACGATCAATATTGGCCCTTGGGTTCCAGCCCGAGCATGCTCTGGCCGATCATGGTGCCCACGGCATCCCAGTTCATGCTGATATGGCGGCCGACCGCATTGGCGTCCCGCCAGGCCCGCTGAACGGGATTGGCAAGATCAAGCCCGACACCGCCGGTGGAGTCGTTGAGCGCCTGCACGGCACGCAGGGCGAGAGACACCGCAAAGGACTGGCCGCGACGGCTCAAAAGACGGTCATCCACCGTGAATTCCGCCCGGCCTTCAACACGGGCCTGGGCCAGCGCCTGTGCCTTTGCCACATCGCGCAGCAGGATTTCGCAAGCCGCATCGACGCTCGCGGCAGCTTCCGCGACACGCAGCTGGATGGTCGGGAATTCGGCCATGCGATTATTGCCGCCCGCCACCGCACCGCGCGTCACCCGGCCGCCGACATGATCGACATAGGCGGCAAGCGCGCCCTTGGCCGCACCGACGCCCGCCGCCGCGAGACAGGAAGGAATGCCGGTCAGAAGCGGCATGTTGAACAGGCCCTCTTCCGCATAATAATGCCCGCCGGGCGTCTTTCCGCTGGTGGCATCCGGAAAGGTCAGAACCCGGTGTCCGGGAATGAAGACATCGTCGAGAACGAGGGTCTTGGAACCCGTGCCGGCCAGGCCCACCACATGCCAGGTGTCTTCAATCACATATTGCCCGGCGGGAACGAGCAGGAAGGCCGGAACCGGCTTTCCTTCACCCCGCGGCGGCAGGATTGCGGCGCAGAGAGACCATTGCGCGTTTTCGCAGCCGGAGGCGAAGGCCCATTTGCCGCTCAGGCGATAGCCGCCATCGGCGAGCTCCGCCATCTTTACCGGCGCGTAGGAGCCACACAGAAGCGCATCGGGGTTTTCGGCCCAGACATCAGCCTGCGCCTCTTCCGGAAACATCGCCAGCAGCCATTGATGGGCGGACAGCAGGCCGGCGACCCAGCCCGTCGAAGCACAGGCAGCCGAAAGCTCGATATTGGCCTCGACCAGTTCGGCGAAGTCTCCACCCTTGCCGCCGAAGGCACGAGGCTTGACGATATCGAAATAACCGATACCGCGCAGCGCCTCGATATGGCTGGCCGGAACGCGCCGGGCCTCCTCCGTCTGTCTGGCGCTCGCCCGGAAAAGATCGGCTATGCCGGCGACACGGCTGGCGAGGCGGACACGCGGGTTCGTTTGCGCCGGCAGCGGCGCATGGCTCATATCATTCATGATTGTCTCCTTCCGGACTTTACTGGCCGGACGTTATCTCACCGGGTTTATCTGGGCGGCCATGATCAGGCGGGCAGGCTCGCGGGGCTTGCGGCGCAATATTGGGCGTTTTCATAAAGCAGCGGCCGCGTCGTCTCGCTGACATCGGCGGAAACCACCTGCCCGATGAAGACGGTATGAGTTCCATAGGGCATGGCCGCAACCCGGCGGCAGGCGATGGCCGCATGGGCCGTGGGCAGATAGAGAACGCCATTGTCGTGGCGCTGCCATTGACCGTCGCGAAAACGCTCTTCCGGCAACACCTTGCCGCTAAAGGCATCCGACAGGGCAATCTGATCCTGCGTCAGCACATTGACGATGAAATCGGGCCGACACAGCAGCAGTTCATGCAGCAGGGTGCGATTGTTCAGGCAAACCAGCAGGGACGGCGGCTCCATCGAAACCGAAGTAACGGCCGTGACCGTCATGCCGTGATCGCGCTGGTCACCGGAAGCGCAGGCCGTGATGACCGTCACGGTCGCCGGAAAACGGCGCATCGTTGAACGGAAATTCTGGCCGACGCCTTCAGGCGCAAGGCTGCTCAGGCCAAACAATGCTGATGTCATGAGATCCTCCCAAATCCTGCACTTCTATTTATTTGCATTTGCAACATTTGTCAACGCAAATGTTTTTCGTCATTTTTGAGAAGGGAAGAACCCCGCATTCCCCGTCTTATGGGGCGAAGCTATTGAAACGGATGGATTGTGCCGGTACAGCCGATAGGCGCACATCAGCATATGCGCAGATGGCTCTCAAACAGGGATTTGCTCGTGTCTTATCAGTTCACCGATTCGGTACCCTACCTGCTCAACTGGGTGGGTGTTCGGCTTGGCGAGCGCTTTTCTCTGAGGCTCGCCTCCTATGACATCACCCTGCCGATGTATCGCGTGCTTGCGACGTTGCGGCAGCAGGAGAGCAAGACGCTGACCGAGCTTTCGGACATGGTGTCGGTGGAGATTTCCACGCTGTCCCGGCTCGTGGGGCTGATGGTCCGGCGCAACCTCCTCAGCCGCGAACGGCCGGCCGACAATGCGCGCATCGTGCGCATCACGCTCACCCCGAAGGGCGAGGAACTGGCCGATGAACTCATGCCCATCGCCGCCATGTTCGAAAAAACCGCGATCGAAGGCCTCGATCCCGCGGAAGTGAAACTTTTCAAAAGCATCCTGCGCCATATCGGCCGCAATATTGCCGGTCTCTGATAGCGGCAATCCGGACAGCGTCGCTTTCAGCGGAAGCCCCTGCCTCGCTCCGCCTTGCCGTGCAATGTACTTGCAATAACCGCTTCCTATCCCTGCGGACATCACCGCAGAAAGGAACTTCCATGTCCAACAGATCGTCCCTTACAGTGCCGGCGGCAATCTTTCTTGTCACCGGCGCATCGATACTGCTCACGGCCTGCGCCTCGACTGTCATGAAAAGCTATATCGGCGCGCCCATCACCAGCGTGATGCTGGACTACGGCCCGCCGGACAATGTCTACAGCCTGGGTCCCGGCCAGCAGGCCTATCAATGGCGGAAGAACAAAACGCAGGCTGTTGCCGGATCGTCGAGTGGTGAGGTGCGGACAACACGGCATGGCGAACGTTACGAAGTGTCTGAAACGCCGGGTTACATCGAGCGCATCGACTGCTTCTACACCTTCTACACCCGCAACTCCGGGGCGGAATGGTATGTTACGAGCTTCCGGCAACCTTCGCTCGAATGCGAATGATCGTCCAGGGTTTCAAATTTCAGCCCCGGTCCCGCATGTTTTGCGCCCGATCTGTTTACCGCCGCTTCCAGGCTGAAAGCGGCGGCGTTTTTTTGAAAATTCTCCCTGAAATCTGTCATAGGACGGGCCGATCAGAAACGATAGTTGAGGCCGGCCTTGATGACATGATCGCTGACATCGGTTTTCGACCTGCCGCTGGCCGTCGTCGTGGCCACATTTCCCGTGCTCACATAATTATATTCGAACTTTGCCGAGAGGCCGCCGCCGAAACTCTGTTCGACGCCTGCCCCGACCAGATAGCCCTGTTTCCAGCCATCGGGACCGGTTACGCCATTGCCATCCTTAAACTTCGTCGTGGTCAGGCCGGCAGTACCGTAAACAAGCGTCCGGTCGAGCGCCACGCCAGCCTTCATCTTGGCCGCGCCCCGGAAACGCTCCCTCAAACGGCCGTTCGGCACACGCGCTTCGTTCCCGAGGTAGGAACCTTCGAGTTCCGCGCCAACCACGCCCGAACCGAACTGGAAGTTATAACCGGCCTGAACGCCCCCCGTCAGACCCCGGCCGCTCGCCAGCGGGTTGAATTTCGGGGAGGCGACGCCACCATGCACACCGACATAGGCCCCACCCCATGAGAAGGCTGGCTGACTGCCATAATCGAAGGACTGCTGCGTATTGTAGTTCGTAAGATCGGCGGAATAGGCATTGGCTGCAACCGTGAGGGCGATAGTCGCGGCGACAAGCGATTTCTTGATGATCGACATGAATGACTCCAGACGAAACCGATGCGCCGTCTTCCGGCGCATGCAGGTTTCAGTTCGCGTTGAAGAACCGGAAACCGGCTCCCGTTTGTCTGCTGCCGCCGGCCGGCATGATGTGCGGATGCGTTCAGCAGATAAGGGGATTTTCTGCGCGAGAATTACGCTTGCATTGCATGGAGCAAATTTTGTGAGAAATAATTTATTTATTTAAATGACTTAGATGAATTTTCTTAACCGGATCGTAAGAAATTTCATTGTCGGAACGCCCTTTGCTCGTTCAAAGAGCTCTTAAGCCGGAGTATCTTTCAAAGCTATCGATCGCATTTCGAGCCGAACACAAAAGCCGGGATCGCGGTCGAAGAAGAGAACACGGCCGCAATGAAGCTCCGCCGCCTTCTGGACCAGATTTAACCCAAGGCCCGCTCCGGGCGCATTCGCGTTGATGCGGTAGAAGGGCTCGAATACCTGCTCCCGCTCGGAGACCGGGATGCCCGGGCCTTCATCGCAGACTTCGATGGCTCCCATCACGTCGACCCGGATCGTGATCGCACCCTTGCCGCCGGCATGGTCGATTGCATTGCGCAAGAGGTTGACGACCGCCATCTCGATAATCGAGGCCTGCACCGTAAAGACGGCCGCACCGGCGCTTGGCTCGAAATCGAATTCATATCCGGCATCCATAGCAATCGGGGCAAGGTCGGTCGCGATGCGCTCGACAAGTTTGTTGAGATCGCGTGGCTCCGCCGGCAGCGCCACCGCACCCACGGCCTGCATCTCCAGCAGCTGATGCGCAACGCGGGTGAGGCGATCGATATCGGCCCTGATCTGACGGCTCAGCGCGTCATCGGGCAAGAGGTCGGCTCTGGTGCGAACGATGGCGATCGGCGTCCTCAGCTCATGCGCCGCATCGGCAAGAAAGCGGTTACGGCGATTATACCCGTCATCAAGCTTCGACAGCGCGACGTTGAAGGCATCCACCAGCGGTATGATTTCAAGGGGAACTTTGGAACGGTCGATACGCTCGGAACGGTTCTCGAAATCGATGGACTGTGCCTGCTTCACGGTTTCCATCAGCCCGCTCAAAGAACGGCCAACCGCCCGCGGGGTCACGAGCAGCGTCGCGATGCCCGTCAGGATCAGCATGGGCACGACGGCGATGAGGATAATGAAGCCCAGAGCCGGCAGCACGGTCAGCCAGCGGATGGCGCCCTCGGCATCCTTTTCCAGGTCCAGCTGAACATTGATCCAGATACTCAGACCGTCGTTGGGAATCCCTTCCTCCGTCCCGGCGATGAACTGAAGCCGCCCTGCGGCTGTATCGCGGTTTTCCACGGTGGCGCGGAGTGTTCCGGCTGCTTCCAGGCGTGCGCGGTCAAAACTCCAGGGAAACACCGCCGACAGGACGGTCGGCGGGACAACCCCGTATTGCAGGACGACATCACTGGCGTCGCGCACGACAAACCAGAGATTCGGATAACGCCGTTTCAGCTCCGACAGCTCCGGCGTCGCCGAAAGTTGCGGCCTGCCCTGTCCGTCCTTCGTCACACTCTCCGCGACGATGCGCGCAGCCTCTTCATTCGCACCTTCGAGCCGCGGATCGATGATCCATATCCAGCCGATGAGAAGGATGACAAAAAGGACGAGCAGGAACGCCTGCAATGCGAAAAGGCGCTTCATCAGCCCCCATCGCAGGGATCGATTGCGTGCTCTCTTCATGTTTTCAACCGGATGAGATAACCGATGTTCCGCACGGCTCTTATCTCCACCGTGGCCTCGGCCTGCGCCAGCTTCTTCCTGATACGGGAAATGTGGGCATCGAGAGCGTTGGATTCGATCTCGTCGTCGAGCGTATAGACAGCCTCGATCAGGTTCGACCGCGTGACAATGCGGTTGGGACGCCGCATCAGCGCTTCAAGCACGAGATATTCCCGGCGCCGCAACTCGATGATGCAGCCGGCAATGCTGACTTCATTGCTTCGGGCATCGATGCTCAGATTTCCGAAACGCGCATATTTGTCGGAAAGAGAAGGGCCGCGCCTGTGCAGCGCCCTGAGGCGGGCGAGCAGTTCCTCTATCGCAAAGGGCTTGGCAAGATAATCATCCGCGCCGGCATCGAGTCCATCGACGCGATGATCGACACTTCCGAGCGCCGTCAGAACAAGGATCGGCACGGAGTGTCTGCTCCGGCGAAGCGAGGCCACCAGGTTCAGCCCCTCGCCATCGGGAAGGCGACGATCGAGGACCAGCACATCGTAAGACCCATCCCGGGCCAGAGCATCAGCGTCGCTGATGGTGCTGACATGATCCGCAAGCACATCGCGCCGGCGCAGGGCTTCGAGAAGCGCGCGCGCCATTTCGGGTTCATCCTCAAGAAGCAAGATTCGCAATGACTTTCCCCAAAGATGGATTCTTGCCATCCCCACCACTGGTCGGCGAATGTTGCAGCTACATTGCAGGAGGACGGGCAGACAATTTGTCTTGTACCCCTTGCCGATCATAATCCGAAGTCGTGGCGTGCATTTTCGCGACGCCGGTCCATCAGGTCGATGAACCCGGCCTATACCCGTGTCTCGCATAAAACCGGTCAAGCTCGCGCTGCTGCGGCATCTCACCGGTATAGATGACGATATAGTCCGCAATCCGCTGCATCCGCACCGCCACGTCTTCCTCGGACTGCATGGAAATGTAACCGATCTGCACGAGATAGGTTGTCCGGGCACGCACATCCGCCGTGTTTTCATTGAGGCCGAACCGCACGAACATGCGGGAAAGCGCCGCCATTCTCATCTCGTCGGCCTTGCGAACCTCCGCAAGAATCTCGTCGGACTGAAGGGCCCAGCTTCGCACGGCGAATTCAAATCGGCTGTCGAACAGCGAGGAATCCAGCCAGCAATCGAAAACATTCAGCATGGCCTCGGCCAGCGTCTCCGCATAGGCTTCCGACTGCCGGACAATGCTTCCGGTATTTTTCTCCCGCCAGCGGGCAACCAGCGCGGCCAGCAATTCCTCCCGGTCCTTGAAGAACCAGTAGAAGCTCGTGCGAGACAGGTTGAGCTTTTTTGCCAAAGGCAGGATTTTGACGGAATCCACGCCCGATTCCAGCAAAGCCTGATAGGCGGCCTCAAGCCAACCCTCCTGCGATCCACGCCAGCCGGTTTCGTTCAATGTCGCTTCCATGACGCGTTCGTAGCAAATTGGTCTCTGCGCGACAAGCGGGATGTACACTCATGTCAAAAGGAAAGACAATTATGTTTTGTAAATTGACACAAGTGTACATTCGCGCTTAGCCTTGGGACAGAAACCCTTTTGGAGCAGGCCATGTCGAGTGATCCCCTTCTTCAGCCTTACCAGCTAAAACACCTCACGCTGCGCAACCGCATCATCGTCACTTCGCACGAACCTGCCTATCCCGAGGATGGCATGCCGAAGGGACGGTACCGCGCCTACACCGTGGAACGGGCGAAGGGTGGCGTTGCGCTCACAATGACGGCCGGTTCCGCCGCCGTCTCCAGGGACAGCCCGCCCGTCTTCAACAATCTGCTCGCCTACAAGGATGAGATCGTCCCGTGGATCCGGGAAATGACCGACGCCGTGCATGAACAGGGTGCGGCGATCATGATCCAGCTCACGCATCTCGGCCGCCGCACCCGCTGGGACAAGGGCGACTGGCTGCCGATCCTTGCCCCATCCCATCATCGGGAAGCGGCGCATCGGGCTTTTCCGAAGAAGATCGAGGACTGGGATATCGAGCGTATCATCAAGGACTTCGCCGACGCGGCCGAACGCATGAAGGCGGGCGGAATGGACGGGGTGGAACTGGAAGCCTATGGCCATCTCATCGACCAGTTCGTCTCGCCGCTGACAAACGAGCTGGATGGCCCCTATGGCGGCCCGCTCGAAAACCGCATGCGCTTCTGTCTCGATGTTTTCAAGGCGATGCGCGAACGCGTGGGCGACGATTTCATTCTCGGTGTCCGCTACACCGCCGACGAATGTCTTGAGGGCGGCACCGGAAAGGCAGAGGGCATCGAAATCGCCAGACGTCTGAAGGACAGCGGCCTGATCGATTATCTCAATGTCATCAGGGGCCATATCGATACCGACCCGGGCCTTACCGACGTCATCCCTATCCAGGGTATGGCCAATGCGCCGCATCTCGATTTCGCCGGTGACATCCGCGCCGCGACCAGCTTCCCCACATTCCACGCCGCCAAGATTCCCGATGTCGCCACCGCCCGCCACGCCATCGCTGCCGGCAAGGTGGACATGGTGGGCATGACCCGCGCCCACATGACCGATCCGCATATCGTGCGCAAGATCATGGAAAAACACGAGGACGACATTCGCCCCTGCGTGGGCGCCAACTATTGTCTCGACCGCATCTATCAGGGCGGTCTCGCTTTCTGCATCCACAATGCGGCAACGGGCCGTGAAGAAACCATGCCGCACGAGATACCCAAAGCGGCGGAACGCCGGAAGGTGGTGATCGTCGGCGCCGGTCCGGGCGGGCTCGAGGCCGCGCGTGTCTGTGCCGAACGCGGCCATGAGGTCGTCGTGTTCGAGGCCGCCAACAATCCCGGCGGGCAGATCCGGCTGACCGCACAGAGCGAACGCCGCCGTGAGATGATCAGCATCATCGACTGGCGCATGAGCCAGTGCGAGAGGCTGGGCGTCACCTTTCATTTCAACACCTGGGCGGAGGCGGACACGGTTCTTTCGGAAAACCCTGACGTGGTCATCATCGCCACCGGCGGGCTGCCGCATACCGACGTGCTTTCGAGGGGCAACGATCTCGTCGTCTCTGCCTGGGATATCATTTCAGGAGATGTCAAACCGGGAACGAATGTGCTGGTTTTTGACGATGCCGGCGATCATGCAGGCCTGCAGGCCGCCGAATTCCTCGCAAAGGCCGGGGCGAAAGTGGAGATCATGACACCTGACCGCGCCTTCGCCCCGGAAGTCATGGCCATGAACCTCGTTCCCTATATGCGCTCGCTGCAGAAACGCGATGTCACCTTCACCGTTACCTACCGGCTGGAATCGGCGGAAAGAAACGGCAACCAACTTGTCGCCCATGTCGGCAGCGATTATGGCGGCGTGACGAAATCGAGAACCGTCGACCAGATCGTCGTCAACCACGGCACGATCCCGCTCGATGACCTTTATTTCGACCTCAAGCCCGGTTCGAAGAATCTCGGGGAAATCTCCTACGACGCCCTGCTTGCGGGAGCATCCCAAATGGTCGAGCGCAACCCGGAAGGCGCATACCGGCTCTTCCGGATCGGTGACGCGGTCGCCGCGCGCAATACCCATGCGGCGATCTATGACGCGCTGCGTCTGGCAAAGGACATTTGAGCCTGACGCTCCTGACAGACAGAGGCAGACCAAGCTGCCTCTGTCGCAGCAGCAGGAATGCAGGACCGGCGGCGTCAGGCCTGAATCAAGGCAATGCCCCGGTTCTTGAGCCCCAGTGTCACATCGCTCGCCGCCGGCAGGCTGGTTTCCACGGCATGATCGACAATGAAAAGCGTACCGATATCGGTTTCCACCTCATATTCGACGTGCCCGCCGAGATAGGCGCTGTGCAGCACCCGCCCGGCAAGCCCCTGCCCGCCCGGCTGTCCAATGGAAATCGAGCCGGGCCGCACCGCGAGTGTGGCCGGGCCCGGCCGGGCATTGCGGGCTGAAACCCGATGATCGATCCCCCCGACACGGATCAGCGCATCGGCGCCCTCAACGCCGATGACCTCGCAACCGACGACATTCGCCTCGCCCATGAAATCGGCGATGAAGGCGGAGGCCGGTGCTTCGTAGAGATCGCGCGGCGCACCCGACTGGGCGATTTCGCCATCCTTCATCACGATGATCCGGTCGGAAACCGCCAGCGCCTCATCCTGATCATGCGTCACATAAACGGCGGTGAAACCCAGCCGCTGCTGCAATTCGCGAATTTCGGTACGCACCCGGCGGCGAAGGCGGGCATCGAGGTTGGAAAGCGGCTCGTCCAGCAGCAGCACCTGCGGTTCCAGCACCAAAGCGCGGGCGACCGCCACGCGCTGCTGCTGGCCGCCGGAAAGTTCGGCAGGCAGGCGATGGCCCATGCCGGCGAGGCCGACGAGCTTCAGCCCCTCTTCCGCCTTTTCCCGCGCTTCCGCCTTGCGCAATCCCGAGGATTGCAGGCCGTAGGCGACATTGTCGAGCGCCGTCATGTGTGGGAAAAGCGCATAGGACTGGAAGACCATCGAGACATCGCGCTCATTGGCAGGCAGCATGGTCACATCCTTGTCGCCGATGAGGATGCGGCCGGAGGTCGGATGTTCGAGACCCGCCAGCATGCGCAGCGTCGTTGTCTTGCCACAGCCGGAGGGGCCGAGCAGGGTGACCAGCGTGCCGGGTTCGATGGTGAGCGACAGGTCGGGAATGGCGGTGAAGGCGCCGAAGGTCTTGCGGACATTCTGAAAGGTGACGGAGCCGGGTTTTACGGAAATCATGCGGTTTTCTCCTGGGCAAGAGGAACGGAGGAAGCGGATGGCAGGCCGGCGACGCGGTTTTCGCGCCGCAGGCGTCGCTCACCAACAATGAGCTGGAAGCCGGTAATGACGGTGATCATCACCACGATCAGCATCGAGGAATAGGCGATCGCCACACCATATTCGCCGTTCTCGACAAGGCCGACGATGTAGGACGTCGCCATGTTGTACTGGGCGCTGACAAGGAAGATGACGGCGCTGATGGAGGTGATGGCGCGCACGAAGGAATAGACCAGTGCGGCCGTGATTGCAGGCCTCAAGAGTGGCAGGATGACCTTGCGGATGGTGCGGAAACTATTGGCACGCAGCGTCAGCGACGCCTCGTCGAGGCTCTTGTCGAGCTGGCTCATCGCCGCGATGCCGCCGCGCACGCCGACCGGCATGTTGCGGAAGACGAAGCAGGCGATGAGGATGAGTGCCGAACCGGTCATTTCCACCGGCGGCAGGTTGAAGGCCATGATGTAGCTGACGCCGATGACCGTGCCGGGAATGGCAAAGCTCATCATCAGCGCAAATTCAAACAGGTTCCGCCCGGCAAATTTCTGCCGCACGATGATATAGGCGGTCAGAAGACCGACGGCAGCGGTGAGCGGTGCCGAAACCAGCGCGATCTCCATCGTTGTCCAGAACGAGTTCCAGGCAACGCCCGTCCAGGCGATCGAGCCGTTCGAGAAGCTGACGGAAAAGGCGCGGATGTAGTGATCAAGCGTCAGGGAATTATCGAGACCCCAGGTCTTCACAAAACCACCAACGAGGATCATGCCATAAACAACGATGGTGAAGATCATCCATGGCACGACGATGGCGTGAACGCCGATGGACAGGCCACGTGGCAGGGCGATATGCGCGCCGCTGTCGCCCTTGCCGGTCACCGTGGCGAAATTCTTGCCTGCCAGCCAGAAACGCTGGGCAAGGAAGGCCGAAAGCGTGAAGCACAGGAGGATGATCGCCAGAACCGCGGCGCGGGACGGATCGTTCTGCGAGCCGACGACGGCAAAGAAGATTTCCGTCGACAGCACGCCATGGGTGCCGCCAAGCACCAGCGGATTGCCGAAATCCGCCATGCTTTCAATGAAGCCGATAAGGAACGCATTGGCGAGACCGGGTTTCATCAGCGGCAACGACACCCGCCAGAAGGTGCGCCAGCGATCGGCACGCAATGTCTGCGAGGCTTCTTCCATCGACGGGCTGACACCTTCAACCACGCCGATCAGCACCAGAAACGAGATGGGCGTGAAGGAAAGAACCTGCGCGATCCAGATGCCGGTCATGCCATAAAGCCACCGACCGGGTTCGATGCCGAAAAGATAGGAAAGCCATTCGGTGACGACGCCGGCGCGGCCGAACAGCAGCGTCAGGGCAAGGCCGATGACAAAAGGCGGCGTGATGATCGGCAGAACGGTGAGAAGCCGCAGGCCCTTCTTGAAGGGAAAGCGGGTGCGGGTGGCGATCAGCGCAAAGCCAAGCCCGAGCACGGTCGAGCCGAAGGCGGTCATCAGGGCGAGAAACAATGTGCGCCAGGCAACGCCGCAACGCTCTTCACCCGTGACGCAGCCAAGGCTCCAGATGCCGGGATCCTTGATATTGCGAATAAAGCCATCGGCATTGAAGGAGCCGTCGAAATCCTGAACGGAGGCGATCAGCATGCTGCCGATCGGATAAAAGACAAAAACCGCAACGAGGAAGACCAGAACGGAAATGGCGCCGACGACAAAGGCGTCGCCTTTCATGACGCCACGTTCGGCAAGTCCGAAGGCAAAGAGAAGCACGAAGACGAACGACAGGACGACGGCGCCGGCACCCATCGAAGGCTGGCCATCGGCAAGCAGGCCGAAGAGGTTTTCACTCACCGTCCAGGTCCAGCCGGTAAAGCCGATCGCCAGCCCCTGCAAGGCAAGGAAGACGAGACCGGCAGCACCGATAAAGGCAAGCAACCCGCCCCGGCGCATCGGATCACGCATCGGCCGGACAAGGCATGCGGCAAGGAAGAAAAGAACGATGCCGACAAGCCATGGTTTTCCATAGGACAGTATCTGCAGCACGCCCGGCGCATTGCTGGCGGTGGAGAAAAATCCGGACAACCAGCGGAAGCTGAAAAAGCCGCCTTCGATGCGATACCAGGGGAGAAGAATGAGGGCAAAAGCCCCGAGCGCCAGGACGATGTCCAGCCTGCGATTGCCACGTGTCATGGCCGACCTCGCTTATTTCATGCCGATGAAAGAGTGGCGGACACCCCGGCTTTAAAAGCCGGGATGCCTGTCGCCGGAGTTAAGATCAGTTGGCGACTGCACCAACTTCGCGGTCCCAGCGCTCCAGAAGCGCCTTGCGCTTGGCCGGGTCGCCATAGGTCTTGAAGTCGTAGTCGATGAGCTTGATGTCCTCGAACTTCGGTGCTTCCTTCGGCACTTCCGCCGTCTTGTTGGAGGGAAGCTGGAAGGACTTGGCGTCCTTCATGCGCGACTGCACTTCCGGCTTCAGCGCCCAGTCGTACCAGGTCTTGGCATTGTCGAGGTTGCGTGCGCCCTTGATGATCGACATGGAGCCGATCTCGTAACCCGTGCCTTCGCAAGGCGCGATCGACTTGACGGGGAAGCCTTCCGCCGTCTGCGCCACCGCATCATGCATGAAGACGATGCCGAGCGCCGTCTCGCCACGCGCCGCCGCCTTGACCGGTGCGGAACCCGACTTGGTATATTGCGAGATATTGACGTTGAGCTTCTTCAGATAGTCGATCGCCTGATCTTCGCCCATGATCTGCGCGAGCGAGGCAAGCGCGGTATAGGCGGTGCCCGAAGAGTTCGGATTGGCGATCTGGATTTCGCCCTTCAGTTCCGGCGCCAGCAGGTCGGCCCAGCATTTCGGCTCCTTGTAACCCTTCGACTTGAAGATTTCGGTATTGTAGCCCCAGCCCAGCGCGCCGGCATAAACGCCGACAGTCCTGTAACCCGTGCTTTCGGCCTGTTTCACGGCCCAGTCCTGCAACTGGTCGAGCATCGGCGACTTGTATTCCAACGTCAGGTTTTCCGAGGCCGCCTGCATATGCGGATCGCCGGTGCCGGCCCACCAGATATCGGTCTTCGGGTTGCGGGCTTCCGCACGCACCTTGGCATAGGTCTCGCCAGAAGACAGGCGCACCATATTGACCTTGATGTCGTGCGACTTTTCAAAATCGCCCTTCATCTGTTCGCAGATCACGACATCGGCCGAGCAGATGAGGTTCAGTTCGCCCGCCGCCTGCGCGGAAACGGCGCTCAGTGCCGTGCCGGCAAAAAGCAGGGTGGAAAGTATCGTCAGTCGCATGGTTATCCTCCTGTCGCTTGCGTCTGAATTCCTGGGCCGCGCGGACATGGCGCTGCCGGTCGCGGCGCCCTGCGGCGCGCACGCTGTCGTTTGGGATGTCGGTTTTCTGACCCCTACTGGGTCTGGCTCGGGTGGATTTCGCTGTCGAAGCGGCTCAATAACCGACTTCGCTCTTCAGGCTGGCCAAAAGTGGCAAAGTCGTAATCCACCATCTTGATCATCGATATATCGGGTGCGGTCAGCGGCAATGTCGCCCGGGCATTGGAAGGCACCTGGTTCTGGCCCGCTGCGGCCCCGGTCGCCTGCCCTTCCGGGCTCAGCGCAAATTCCACGAAATCCTGCGCAAGGGCCGCATTGCGGTTGCCCTTGACAATGCTAACCGCCCCGATCTCGTAACCGGTGCCTTCGCAGGGGGCGACGATGACCAGCGGAAATCCTTCGATCTTCTGGGTCACGGCGTCATGCATGAAGGAAATCCCGATCAGCACCTCGCCCCGCGCCGCCGCCTTGACGGGCGCTGCACCCACCTTGGTATAACCCACGACATTCTGGTTCAGTTTCGTCATGAAACCGAAGGCCTCCTCCTCGCCAAACAGCTGGACCAGCGTGGCGAGCATGGTGAAGGCGGTGCCGGAATAGTTCGGATTGCCGGTCAGGATATGGCCGCGATAAATATCCTTGGCCAGATCCTTCCAGCATGTGGGCGCCGGCAGATTGTTTCTGGCGAGCAGTTCAGAATTATAAGCGAAACCTAGCGCCCCGGCATAAATGCCGGCGGACCTTGAGCCGGACATCGCATAAAAATTCTGCGCCCAAGGCAACAGATCCTGCGGATGCAGCGGCTGATATTCGTCCAGCAGCCCTTCCGAGCCGGCCTGCAGATGGGTATCACCGGTGCCGCCCCACCAGATGTCGACTGTCGGGTGGGAGCGTTCGGCACGAATCTGGTCGAGAATCTCGCCTGTGCTCCTGCGAACCATCGAAATCTCAAGGCCGCTTTTTGCCTCGAAAGCCCGCTGCATGGCCACGCACCAGGCTTCGTCGACGCCGCAAAGGACGTTCAACTTCGGCTCGGCCATGCCATGCCCTGCGCCGCACAGCCATAAAGCCATGCTCGCCGCAAGTGCGGTCAATCGTTTCACTTAAAGCCTCCCTGCCTGGAACCTCCCCGTTCCAGTCTCCACCAACAGCATGTCACATTCGGCCCGTACCGCAATCGAAGAATGGTTACCAATCTTTCACCGCACCGCCGAACAAGATTACAGATATTACAATTATGACAGAGGAGATAACCAGCGAGCCTTTGAAGATCGCCGCAGCCGCGCCTATGATGGCAGCGGGAGGAAGATGCAGTGCTTAATCAGAAGGTTCGCATTCTGATCGTCGAGGACGATCCTGATATGGCCGAGCTTATCTCGGACCTCGTCGAGGCCGAGGGCTGGCTGCCCACCTGCGCCCGCTCCGCCGAGGAAGCGGACGAGATACTGGCGCGGGACAGGATGCAGCTGGTGCTCGTTGACCATAATCTGCCCGGCACATCCGGCCGCACCTTTGCCCAGCGGCTGCGCGGCAAGGTCGATAGCGATATCGGCATTGTCATGGTCACGGCCGCCGGCAGCGCCGCCGACCGGGTTCTCGGTCTGGAAACCGCCGCCGACGATTATGTCGTCAAACCCTTCGAACCCATCGAACTGACGGCGCGGATCAAGGCCGTGTTGCGCCGGACGATCCCCTCGCTGAAACAGGAGAAGGACAGCGAGCGTGATCATGGCCGCACGGCCCTTCGCCTCGGTGACTGGGCGATCGATCTCGATGCCCGCCGGGCGGTCTGCCTCGCGGACCGCAGCCGCACGCTGACCAGCGCCGAATTCGCGCTGCTGGAAATTCTCGCAGAAACGCCCAACCAGCCCGTCAGCCGCTCGCAGATCCTCGACCGGCTGGGTTCGGAAAGCGACCGTTATATCGACCGCAATGTCGATGTGCTGGTGCTGCGGCTCAGGCGCAAGATCGAGATAAACCCCGATCTGCCGCGCCATATCAAGACGCGGCGCGGCAAGGGATATGTGCTCCATACCGATGAGGGCGAGCTTTCCCCGTGATCAGCCGTTCCTTCCTTTCCTCGATTGCCTTTCGCCTGCCCTTTGCGATCGTCTTTACCTGCGTCCTCGTCTTCAGCCTGTCGGCCATCGCCATTTATGGCCTGCAGCGGGCCCGCGATGAGATGGCGGCCTATGGCTTGCAGGCCTTCTCCAGTCTAGCCAAGGCATCGCTGGTCTCGCGGCAGGTCTCCGATCTCGTCTCCAGCGCCCCGTTCCTGATGAATGCTGCCTCGCCCTATCGCGTTTCCAGCGAAAGCCGCTCCGTGGTCCAGCAGGTCGACCTGCTGCTTGAGATGACCGGGCCGGGCAGCGGCGAACGGGCCGCACGCGGCTTTGCGAGCGAACGCATCGTTGAACTGCTCCAGCTTATCCGGGCCCAGACACTCGATCTGGCAAAGGACGCCGATGCGGCACAGGGCCATAAGGCGGAAGCGGCAGCGGCGCTCGGAGAAATCGCCACCGGTCAGGGCATCCTCGATCCCGAACTGCGCCGGCGAATGAACGGCATCGTGCAGGCCGCATCCGCATCCGACAGCCTTTTCCAGCTTGGCGAACTGCGCCGCCGTTACGTGGCGGAAACCACCGCGCGCCAGCAGGGTTACCCCGGCGAGCGCCTGCCCGTGGCGGAACTGAAGCCCTATGAGCGGGTCTTCGAAGCCCAGAGCCGCTACCTTCTGGAAATGTTCGCCATCCGCGCCTCGGTCTCCCGGCTTCACACCGTGTCGCGTGACCTTTCCCATGTGACCGAGACCCAGGGCGATGCGGTTGCGCGCAGCCTGAACGAAGACCTGATTTCGACCTCCGATGCTCTCAACCGGCTGCTGATCATTGTCGCCGTCGCCTCGCTTCTGGTTCTCGTCGTCGCGATCTTCTCGATCCGCTCGGTGATGCGTGTCTCGCGCGGAATCGTGACGCTCTCCAACGGTATGAATGCCCTTGCCAAGGGCGAGACGGATGTCGGCCCGCCCTCCTATTCGGGGCCGGAGACGGAATTGATCCGTCTGCTCGATGCATTCCGCGCCTTCCATGACAGCGTCGACCGCGTGTCACGCCTCAGGCGCACGGCGGAAGCGGCGGCCCGCACCATCCGCTCGACCTTTCGCACCATGAATGAGGGAATAGCGCTGTTCGATCCGGCTGGGCGGCCCATCACCATGAACCGCCGCATCATCGAACTTGTCGGACGCTCCGGCTCATCGCGAAAACTGCCGCTTCGCCGGTTTGTCGAACCGATCCCGGAAATCGATCCGGCTCTGCTGCCCTTCGATACGGAGCCGGGAGAACTGCTCGACCGCGCAGTCTTACGCCATCGCACTGACGATCAGCGGGTAATCGAAGTATCGATCTCACGCCAGCCGGACGGCGGCATCGTGCTCCTCGCCCGCGATGTGACCGCTCTCGATCGCCAGGAAGCGGAGGCCGTCAAAGCCCAGAGGCTTGATGGCATCATGCGCATGACCCACCAGGTCAGCCATGAGGTTGGCAACATGATCGGCATCATCACCGGCAGTCTTGGACTTCTGGAACGGGAAGCCGGTTTCAACGATCGCCAGAACCGGCACATCGCCCGTATCCGCAAGGCGGCGGACCGCGGTCGGTCTCTGGCCAGCAGCATGCTGACCATCGGCAGCCAGCAGCCGATTCATCCAAGCGTCATCAATGTCGCAAGCCTGCTGCGCGGCATGGCCGATATTCTCGAAATCGCCGTTGGTCCTAAATGCCGGATCGCGCTCGATATCGATGACGACCTTCCCTCGATACCGCTCGACCCGGCCCTTTTCGAGCAGTCCATCCTCAATCTCTGCCTGAATGCCGCAGCCGCCATGCCCGATGGCGGCCTGATTTCCATCGAAGCCGCCTTCCGAAAAGAGATGCTTGTGATCGCTGTCACCGACGAGGGCATCGGCATGACGCCGGAGGCCGTGGACAAGGCATTCGAGCCCTATTTCACCACGCGGGGCGACCATGGCGGTGCGGGCCTCGGCCTCGCCATGGTCTATGGTTTCGTTCGCCAGAGCGGTGGCGAAGCGCATATCAGCTCCAGGCCCGGCGAAGGCGCAAGGGTGGAACTGACCTTCCCGGCAAATGCCGGCCACACCTAGCGGGCAAGCTGGGCGGATTCGATCGAATCCGCCAGTATCTCCAGCCCGAGGTCGATTTCCGAATCCGATACGGTCAGTGCCGGCGCAATGCGGAAAACGCCGCCCATGCCGGGCAGCTTGACGATATTCATGCTGAGGCCGCGCAGCATCGCTTCCTGCATGATACGCGCGCCAAGTTCGAAACCCGGGGCTTTCGTATGCCGGTCGGCGACGACTTCAAGTCCGAGCAAAAGCCCGCGCCCGCGCACATCTCCAACGCATTCGAACCGTTGCTGCAGAGAGAGCAATCCCTCTTTCAAACGATTTCCGCGGACAATCGCCTGTTCCACCAGGCCATCACGCGCCACCACATCGAGAACCGTCACGCCGACTGCCGCCGGCAGGGGATCCGAAACATGGGTCGTGTAGAACAGAAAACCCCTCTCGAAGGCCTTCTGTTCGACCTCCGCACTCGTCATCACCGCCGCAAGCGGCAGGCCGGCGCCGAGTGTCTTCGACAGCGTCATGATATCGGGCGTCACACCATCGCGCTGGAAGGCGAACATATGCCCGGTCCGGCCGACACCAGTCTGCGCTTCATCGAGGATGAGCAGCATGCCCCGCTCCTCGCACTTTTTCTTCAGCGCAGCGAGATAACCGACGGGCAATTCGAGGATACCGCCGCTCGACAGGATCGGTTCGGCAATAAAGGCGGCGAGATTACCGGTCGACTGGCGGTCGATCAGTTCGAAGGCATCGTCGAGCTCGGCCTGCCAGTCATTCGATCCATCGGGGTTCCTGAAGCGCGGGCGATAGGCATTCGGCGCGGGAATAACGAGTGAGCCGGCCGTGGCCGGGCCATAACCCCTGCGGCCGGCGCTATAGGTCGCGGATGCCGCAGCCCCGGTCATGCCGTGCCAGCTCTGTGCGAAAGCGACGATCTCATGCGCGCCGGTCACGAGCTTCGCCATGCGGATCGCCGCTTCGTTGGATTCAGCGCCTGTTGTCAGCAATTGCACGCGATCGAGACCCGGCGCGAGCGTCGCCAGCCGCGCCGCGAGCTCAACGACCGGGCGGGACAACATGCCGGAGAAGAGATGCGCAACCGATGCCATCTGCCGGTTGACGGTGGCAACGATATCCGGGTGGGTATGCCCGAGCAAAGCGCTCATCTGGCCGGAGGTGAAATCGAGAATGGCGCGCCCATCGGCATCGTAAACGAAACTTCCCTCGGCTCGTTCGACGATGATCTCCTCAAAGGCCGGTCCGTAGCGGGTCAGGTGTTTGTTGGCAGCCTCCCAGAAGGCCGGTTCGTCATTGAGCGAGGCGAAGTTCTTCGCAAGATTGTCCATGGCACATTCCCCAAAAGTTTATCTTGCCGAACCATAACAGCCCATTGCCACCCCAGTCTAATTGATAGTATTTTACTCCAATATTGATAATTTTGATATCGCCATGCTCGACCTTACGCTGCTGAAGAACTTTATCATTGTCGCCCGTGCGGGCTCCATCAGCGTCGCCGCCACGCAGATCGGCCGCACCCAATCCGCGCTCAGCACCCAGATGCAGCGGCTGGAAGATTTGGTCGGCCACACCCTGCTGCAGCGAACGGGCTCTGGAGTGCGCGTAACCGCGGCGGGCGAAAAACTGCTTGCCCATGCCAGCGCCCTGCTTGCCCGGCATGATGAAATCCTTGCCGATATGGGCGAGGCGACGCTGCAGGGAACCGTGAGCCTGGGCTGCCCTGAAGATTACTCCATCGCCTTCCTGCCGGAACTGTTGAGAGGCTTCTTCGGCACTTACCCGAAAGTCGATCTGCGCATGGTCTGTGCGCCGACGACGGAATTGCGGCCCCTCCTGCAGCGTCGCCAGATCGACATGGCGCTGGTTTCGCAATCCGATCCGGATCACCGCGACGTGCTCCGCAGGGAAAGCTTCGTCTGGGTGGCGGACAGGCCGGAGCCGGATCTCATCACCAAGGACGTGCTGCCGCTTGCGCTCTCCGCACCCGTGACGCTGGATCACCGCGCGGCGTGCGACGCCATGGAAACCGCCAATCGCCGCTACCGTGTCGCCTTCGCCAGCAACAGCCTTGCCGGCCTCATCGCAATCGCGCGCTCCGGCCACGCCATCAGCGTTCTGACAAGGACCGCCGTTCCACCCGACCTTCATATCGTCAAAAGCGGACTACCACCCCTGCCGACGATCGGTATTGCCATCGAGTTTGCCGATCCGCAGACATCTTCGGCGGCCAAGGCGCTGCGCGATCACATCCGCACCGTTCTTCCGGGGCTCAGCCTTTAGCCAGGAGCGATCTATCCCTCCCCGGTGCACTCGCCGTCGCGGCGCGGCCAGAAATAGCGACTGCCGCCCGCGGTCAAGGGGTTACCATCGTTAGGCCGCTCGAACATGAGCACTAATCTGCTGCTTTCAGGGAACGCCGTCCTGAAGCGAGGAGGAACCGGAGCGCCTGACGCCATCCTGCCCTTCGATCGCCACGGGCCCTTATGCGGCGCTCAAGTCGTCCAGTTCCGTCCAAAGGGGATAGTGATCCGAGCCTTTTGCCGTTTTGTCAGCCCAGCAGCGTCTTACCTTTCCCGCCTGCGATGCGGAAACGAAACAATGATCGATGCGGCCCCCTTGCGGATGGGTGCTGCCCTCACCTTCCGGGTTCCCCCCGGCAACCCAGGCATCGGCAAGCCCGTCGCGATTGACGAGGCGGCCGTATTGGCCCGCCTGCGGTCCGATCATGCGGGCATATTCAGCGCTGTCGGCGGTGAAATTCATGTCGCCCATCACCACCATGTCGCGCGGCATCGGCGGCATGTCGCCCTCCGTCCAGCCGGCGGCGGGATCGGGATGGCCACCACACCATGCTCCCCCCTCCGCGGGCGCCCGCGCGAAAATATCGAGCATGGCCTCCACCTGCGGCAGGCGGGTCTCCGCGCAAAGATGGCTGAGATGGACGCTGTAGACGCGCAATGCCCCTTCGCCCACCGCGATCACCGTTTCCAGCATGCCCTGCTGGATCGAGTGCTGCGTTAGCGTGGCGAATTTCGGCAAGGGGAAATTGCGGCTGGAAAGGATCGGAAAACGCGACAGGACCATGGTGCCGAACTGTCGGCGGCGGGAGACGAGGCGTCCTTCGCTGCTCCGAAAACTCGCATCCATGTCGGCATTGGCGCCATAGACCCAATAGCGATCACCGAGCGCGTCGGCGATGACCTGCGGCTCATCGACCATGCCGGAGCGCGCCCAGTAACGGTCCACTTCCTGCAACGCGATGATATCGGCATCGCGGATTTCATCGGCGATGCGGGCAAGGTCGTAGCGCCCGTCGGCACCGAGCCCGTACTGGATATTGTAGGAGACAAGCTTCATGCCGCGATCCTCCCGCGTGCTTCGGCAAAGAGGTCGGGACGATCGAGATTGATGTAATCCACGCCGGCTCCGGCGATCTCGAGATGCGTGGCCGGATCGTCGCCACCGTAATAAACCATGACGTCCAGTCCGGCAGCACGGCAGGTGTCGACAAGACCCGGACGCATCATCTGCGCGGGCGTGATCTCCAGGATCGACGCATGATGCAGCGGCCCCGCCAGCGACGGCGATTTCGCCATGTCGAGCGTGATCATCTTGCGAAACTCGGGAGCAGCGGCATGAAGACCGTCGCGCATCTGCGCGCTGAAGGAGAAATAGAACGTGTCACTTACCATGCCGAGATCGCGAACCAGTGCCGCAAGTTTGACCGGGTCGCAAAGCTTCAGCTCGATATAGACGCCGCAGCGGCCGCGCAGATGCTCCAGATAGGCATCGAGACGCGGCACGGGCTCGCCCGCGAACTCCACCCCGAACCAGGCGCCCGCATCGAGCCTGTCGATCTCCTGCGCGCAGGCGTGACCGATGGGGCCGGTGCCGTTCGTCGTCCGCTCGAACGTCTCGTCATGTAGCACATACAGCACGCCGTCGGCGCTTTCGCGAACATCGAGTTCGATGTAATCCGCCCCCTGTTTCAGGGCCAGATCCGCCGCAGCAAAGGTGTTTTCCGGTGCAAAGGCGTTTGCACCGCGGTGGGAAACGATCAGCGTCATTGGGCGACCTCCGCCGCATGGGAAGATTGGAACGTGGACGGCACGGGCTCATGGATGGTCGTGGTGATATCGGCGTGGAGGCCCGGAAGCCGATTACCCTCGGCATTAAAGAACAGCGTGCGCTCCGCATCAAAGGCGAGGCCGGCGGCTTCGCCGATCGCGAAGCGCGCCTTCTCACCGGCTTCCAGCGCGTGCAGACGGCCGAACGGGGTGTCCAGCGTGTAGAATATCTCGCGGCCCATCGGCTCGATCAGCGATACTTTGCCAGTCATCGCCGCCTCCGCCGGTGCAATCATTGCGATATCCTCGGGCCGCAGGCCGAAGGTGATATCGCCGCGGTAGGTCGCGGAAAGGTTCATCACCCGTTCGCCGACCAGCACCGTGTCGACACGCGCCTCGCCCTTGATCAGGTTGATCGGCGGCGAGCCGATGAAGCCGGCGACGAAGATGTCGCGCGGGCTGCGGTAGAGTTCGTCGGGCGTACCGGTCTGCGCGATGCTGCCATTGTTCATGCAGATGATCCGGTCGGCCATGGTCGTCGCCTCGATCTGGTCGTGGGTGACGATCAGCGTGGTGATGCCGAGGCGGGCCTGGATCGCCTTGATCTCGGCGCGCATGGCGATGCGCAGCGTCGCATCGAGATTGGAGAGCGGTTCGTCGAGCAAAAGGATGTTCGGCTCCTTCACCAGCGCGCGGGCCAGCGCCACACGCTGCTGCTGGCCGCCGGAAAGCTGTCCGGGACGGCGCTCAAGCAACATGTCAACCTGCACGAGGGCCGCCGCCTCGCGCACCCGCCTGTCGGCTTCGTCCCTCGGGACATCCTTGAAGCGCAGCGGAAAGGCGATGTTCTGCTGCACCGTCAGATGCGGATAGAGTGCATAGGACTGGAAGACGATGCCGACATTGCGGTCGCGGGCGTCGACGCGATTGACGGTGTGATCGTCGAAGAGGATCTGTCCCGAGGTCGGGGCATAGAGGCCCGCGAGCAGGAACAGCGTCGTCGATTTCCCGCACCCCGAAGGACCGAGGATGGCGACAAATTCGCCGTCGTTGATGGTGAGGTCCATCGGCCGAAGCACCTGGGTCTGGCCCCAGCTTTTGGTGACTTTGTCGAGTGTGATCTTTGCCATTCTCTTATCCCTTGATCCCGCCGAAGCTCATCTGGGTCAGGTATTTTTGCGTGAAGATGTAGAGGACGAGCGCCGGCAGCACGTAGACGACGCCGACGGCGGCGACGAGGCTGTAGTCGACGCCCATGCTGTCCTCCGAAACGAAGAAGAGGTAGAGGCTCATCGTCAGGCTGGTCTTTTCGATCAGCAGGGTCTGCACAAAGACATATTCCTCCCAGCCGCGCAGGAAGGTGAAAGTCCCGACCGCGATCAGCCCGCCGACGACCTGCGGCAACACCACCATGCGGAAGGCCTGAAAACGCGAGGCGCCGTCCGTGATCGCGCTCATCTCGATGTCCCAGGGAACGGCGTCGAAGAAGCCCTTGAGCACGAAGATCGCGAAGGGCAGTTCGAGCGCGCACAGGACAAGGATGACGCCGGAGAGCGAGTTGAGAAGACCCATCCAGTACATCTGGATGAAGATGGCCACTGTCAGCGCCAGCGCCGGAAAGGCGTGCAGCAACAACAGCCCGCGCAGAAAACTTTCCCGCCCGGCGAAGGAAAAGCGCGACAGCGCATAGGCGGCGGGTGCGGCAACGACTGTCACGATCAGCGTCTGCGCGCCGGCAAAGGCGAAGGAATTGCCCATCGCCGACCAGACCGACGGCATGAGGCCGATGCGGCTCTGGCTGCCGCGCTCGGCCGCCACGCTGGCGGGGTCCCAGAGAAAGGCAAAATTGTCGACAGTCAGGTAGGGGCCTACTCCGAGCGCGAAGACGGCGACCGTTGCAAGCATCACCCCCCACCGCAGCCGCCTGGCTGTTTGCCCCTCGGGGGCAAAGAGTGCAATGGCGATCAGCGCGAGATAGCCGGCCGCAGCGACAGCGAACAGCCGCCAGAGGATGGCGGTTCCATCGCCGCCCTTATCCGTCAGCGAGATTGCCAGCAGCCAGAGGTAAGGCAGGACGATCGGCAGCGAAATGACGGTAAGGAAGCCGATGACGATGGCCAGAAAGCCGGTGCGGTTCCAGAGCGTCCGGCGGGCCAGGCGGCTCCAGTCCGTGGCTTTTCGGTCCGGAGCCCCTGCGATGGTGGTCATGGTCATTTACAATACCTCGATTTTCGGGGCCGTGAAGCTCTGCTTCATGCCGGTCATGCGCCATTGCACCAGCGTGACCGCAACGCCGATCACCATCAGGCCGAGCGCCAGCGCCGCACCATAGGCATAGGCGCCGCTTTCGAAGGCGCGGCGATAGACGTACAGCGCGTAGGTGGTGGAATCGTAGACCGGTCCGCCGTGGGTAATCAGCAGGATGTATTCGTAGGTCGTCATCAGCGAGAGCGCCTGGTAGATGCTGATGAAGCGCAGCGGCGGCAGCAGCGCCGGCAGCACCACATGGCGCAGCACCGACCATTCGCCAGCGCCATCGATGCGGGCGGCGCTGAACAGATGCAACGGGATGGAGCGGATCGTCGAGGTCATGATGACCATGGCAAAGGAGGCGCCGACCATGCCGTTTGCGATGACGATCAGAAGCAGCGGCTGGTCGTTGCGCAGATTGAGCAGCGGAAAGCCGAGCGCGCCGCCGATCTGGTTGATAAGGCCGTAGGAGGTCGGATCGGCGACCCAGATCCACAACACGCCGTAAAGCACCGCCGGGCTCATGCGCGGCAAAAGCCAGAGGCCGCGGAAGAAGGCGCCAAGCCGCTCCGGCACCGCCGTCGTCGTAACCGCAAGGATCGCCCCGAGGCCGATATTGAACAGGAACAGCGTGGCCGTCACGTAGATGAACGTGGTCATCAGCACCATTGGCAGGCGGCTGTCGCGGCCGAGCATGCGCATGACGTTGTCGAAGGTGAATTTCTCCACCTTCAGATTTGCGCCCATATTGGTGAAGGCAATGACGACATCGATCAGGATCGGCGCGATGAAGAAGACCGACAATATGACGATCGCAGGCATCAGATAGAGGATCGGGCGGGCGGGCCGGTGGTGTCTTGGCGGTCGTGACATCATGGATGGGTCCTGAATGCCGAAGGCAGGCGGAAGCTTGGGCCCGCCTGCCTTCGCTGATCGTCAGTTGGAGAGCGCGTCGCGAATTTCCACCTCGCTGCCGAACTGGACTTCCAGCTCGTCGGCGATGAATTCGACGGCCTCGGCAGCGCTCATGCGGCCGGTCTCGACGGCCTGGAGGCCGCTGAACAGCACCTTGTTATAGCTGCCGAACTTGGTGTGGTTGGGTACGAATTTGGCGTGCACCATCATCGGCGATGCAGCTTCAAGCGCCCAGTTCGCCTTGTAGTCGGGCATCGCAGTCTGGGCGTTGCTGATGGCGGTGTGGTAGGAAGAAACCGCGTGCTTGGTGTTGAAATAGGGAAGCGAGGCGAGCGCCACCAGATCGGCAGCGATCGCGGCATTCGTTCCCTTCGGATTGATCGCGTAGGCGATCGGGTGCGACAGGTTGGCGGGTTTTCCGCCCTTTTCGGCGGCCGGCGCCGGGATCCAGCCGATCTTGTTGAAATAACCCTTGCCGTCCGTCGGCCAGGTTGCGCCGAGCTTGTCGCCGACCTGCCAGGCAACAGCCCACACGCCCTGATGGAAGACGAAGGCCTTTTCCTGCTTGAAGGCGGTCTGGATCGCCTCCCAGCTCATCGCCGTGTTGTCGACGGGGGTGACACCTTCCTTGGCGTTGCGCTCATACCAGGAGAGGGCCGCTTCCATTTCCTTCTTGGGGAAAAGCAGCTTGCCGGTTTTCTCGTCGGTAAACTTCACGCCATTCGACGCGAAGACCATCAGATAATCGATACCGACATTAGGGCGATGCAGCATCCCGTACTGGGCGGCACCCTTTTCGACCACTTCCTTGCTGAGTGCGGTGAAGTCGTCGAGCGTGAACTCACCCGTCTCGACCTTGGCGGGAATGGCATCGATAAAGGCTTCGTCCTTGCCGATCTTGCGCAGCATGTCCTTGTTGTAGAAGAACATGCGGATCTCGGCGTCCTGCGGGATCGCGTAGACCTTGCCATCGGTGCCCTTGACGGAATTCCACAGCACCGGCAGCACATCGCCATAGACCCATGGCTTGGCGGCGATTTCCTCATCCAGCGCCTTGGCATAGCCGTCGGTCGCAAACTGGCCGATCCATTCGTGCGGCAGCAGATAGATATCCGGGCCCTGATTGACCGCAAAAGCCTTCAGCGTATCGAGAGCGTAGTCGTCCCAGCCCTTCTGGCCGCTGTTGTTTGCCTCGATCACGATCGTCTTGTCGATGCCGGCGGCCTTGTACTGGCTGTTCAGGATAGCGGCGGCGTCCTCGATGTTGGTGATGCGCGCAGGGCCATTGCGATCGGCAAGGGTCCACAACTTCAGCTTGATTTCCTCGGCATTTGCGGCCGATGAAAGGAGAGCGATAGCGGTCGCTGCGAGAGTCAGGGTTCGAAACATGATTACCTCACTTGGATTTGGTGGAATAACGATGGTTGAGTAATTAATTAAGTTGCTTACTTAACAATCGAATGACAATCCTGTGGTGGCACGCGATTTTTTTGAGACATCGAAAATGCTGAATGAAAAAACTGATTTAATGGGACTGAGCGGCAGCCATCAGCGGCTCATCCACCTTCTGCGGCGCTCGGCGCCGGCGTCACGGGCAGAGCTGGCAGCCCTCTGCGGCCTCACCCCGGCAGCGGTCAGCATGCTGATCCACGAGCTGATGGTGCGCGGCATCGTTGTCGAGAGCGGGCGGCGGCAAGGTCATCGGGGACCACCGCAAATCGATTTGCGGCTTTCCCCGGAGGCGGGCTATGCGCTCGGCATCCATGCCGATTACTATTCCGTCTATCTGACGCTCCTCGATTTCTGCGGCACGCTCCTCGGCGAGCACCAGATCCGCAACAGCGCCGCAACCTTCGATAACGTTGCGGCAACGATTGCGGAAGGCGCGGAAGCGCTCCTGTCGCGAACCGGCATATCGGCCGCCGACCTGATCGGCGCCGGTTTTGCGCTGCCCATCCGTTTCCGCAGCACGGAGCCCGCGCTCGATCTGGCCGAGGACGTGGGCCGATGGGGCGGCATCGATATCGCGGCCACCTTGTCGGATGCGCTGGGCTGCTCCGTAATCGTGGAAAATGACGCCAATGCCGCCGCCATCGGCGAGTTGACGGTCGGCAACCCGGAACACCACAAGAGCTTCTTCCACCTCTATCTCGGCAGCGGTATCGGCGGCGCGGTCGTTCTCAACGGCAATCTCCATCGCGGCGCCATCGGCAATGCCGGCGAGATCGGCGCGCTGCGCCCCCGCTCCATGTGTCGGCCGTCATTCGACGACCTTGCCGCCTGGCTCAAGGCCGACGGCGTTGTCCTGCCACAGGGGCGAGACCCCGATGAATGGGAGACCGTGCTGGCCACCGCACCGGAAAGCGTGGAACGGTGGCTGCAACGGGCCGGGCCGGAAGCCGCGCGCCTCGCCTTCGCAGCCGGCGCCATTCTCGATCCGCCCGCTATCTATATCGGCGGTACGCTTCCAAAAAGTGTCCGCCGCGCCCTGATCGGATGGATGGATTTCTCGCAGCCGGCGCTTTTCGACGGCGCCACGCTTGGCCAGCCCCGCATTCTTCTGTCGGAAATCCCGGCCACGAACAGCGCCGCCCTCGGCGCGGCAGCGCTCGTCCTGCACCATATGACTTCGCCGCCCTAAGCCGTCCCTGAAATGCGCCGGCGACAAGCCGCGGCAGTCACGCAACGCGGGGGCTACGCAAGTACGGTATCCCGACCCTGTCCGCATCGGCGCCGGTTCCGGCTCTCCCGGCGTGTTGCCTATTTACGATGACAACCCAGCTGTGTTTTAATCCCGGCATCATGGTAGGGAAACCAAGGTATTTCAGGGTATCCGCCCTTCAGGCAATATGCCTCTTGCTTAGTGTTTCTGTTCTTTTTCTCCTGGCCTCCTGTGCGAGGCCAGGCCAAGCGGCCTTGAAAGTCGTAAAGCCGGCGCAGGGCGCGATACAGCAGACAATCCTGGTCGTAACGACACGCGAACCCGACAAGCTGGGCAATAACGGGTTTACCAGCGAAAGGTCGCAAGACCCTACCTATCTCCGTCTGGTCGTTTCGGTTCCGCCGGGACATAGGCCGGGCATGATCGAATGGCCGAGTGGTATGCCGAATGCTGCGTCTTCCTTCGCCGTGATCGAAAGCAAAGTCATTTCACACGAACAATTCGTTGGTATGGCTGCCGCTAATCGCTCGGCATTGGTCTTTGTCCACGGCTACAACAACAATTTCCAGGAAAGCCTGTTCAGGCTCGTTCAAATATCCGCCGATGCCGATGTCAGAAGCACGCCCATATTGTTTGCCTGGCCATCCCGCGCGAATTTCTCAAGCTACCTTGCGGACAGGGATTCCAGCAATTTCTCACGCGATGAACTCGTCCAGACGCTGGAGGATCTCGGCACCGGAAAAGTCGAGACCACGATTTTGGCCCACAGCATGGGAAGCTGGCTGACCGTCGAGGCCCTGCGGCAACTGCGCCTTCAATCCAGCAATCGTGCGCTCGGCCAAATCGACCAAGTGATACTGGCCGCGCCCGATGTCGACATCGATGTTTTCCGAAAACAATTAAAAGTCGTGGGCAAACTGAAAAAGCCAATCATCGTACTGTCCACACAGGACGACCTGGCACTCGCGACCTCACGCTGGCTCGCAGGTGCCTCGGCAAAGGTCGGGGCGCTCGACATCGAAGATCCCCGCACCATCGCACTGGCCGAAGAACGCAATCTTCAAATCATCGATATCAGCGATGTCAGGGCTCAGACGAGGATAAGACACGACAGGTTTGTCACGCTTGCAACCATGTTTCCCAGAATACCCTTGCGGGCCTTGACGGGCGGGAGGGTCGGAACAGGTACGCTTTCCGCCGCGTCGGCGAGTTCGGAAGATGGACGTATCCTGAGACAGGCGATTGAACTGCTGGACGAGGAGAAAGATCTGGCGCCACCACGCAAATCCGCCGTTTCAACGCAATAAAGAGAGAGGAGAGCGACATGGAAAGACATCGCAGATTATTTCTTCAGCTCATCGGCACATTGATACTTGTACCAGGTGCAGCTTCCGCGCAGACAGCGGGATCGCGTGCTCCCGTGGGCAGGCGCCCCCCGCCGCCGCCGAATCTGGAAGAAAAAGCTCCACCTTCCCGGAAAGGCTATCGATGGGTTCGCGGAAGATGGGTGTGGAGCATCCGGCGCAGCAGATATGTCTGGGTGCCCGGACGCTTTCAGCGCTACCGGTCATAGGACGAAGTCCGGCCATCAATGTTGACCCCAAATCGAGGCTATATCACCTATGGCCGATGGGCGTTGCTGCGCTTTATTTTCTCCTCGGCATCCCGACGGTGCGCGGCGCCGAAGAGAGGCAGGAGTTGCCAGAGCGCGGAAACGCCTATCAACGTATAGGCAATCCGGGCGAGGATGGCACCGGGGCCTCCTAACAGCAGCCCGACAGGATCGAACTGGAAGAGACCGATAAGAAGCCAATCCAGTCCCCCAATAACAATGAGGGTCAACATAATGACGTTCAATGTACGCATCTTGCCAATCCTATCCACAAGACGAAATTTCACCTTGGCTTTCAGTTCTCCAAGCGAACTCAACAGATCTGCGCTGCTCAGTTAGGCCGGCTCTCTCGCAGGCTTCCACAGCTTGACTCTCAGCCGGAACTTGCGGTTTCGGGGCCTGAAAGGACGGTCGCGATCCATTTCGTAGAGGCGGCCATCGAACAGAAAACGATGAAGGCGATCAAAATCGGAACCCCTATGAACGCTCCCGCCAGCCCCCACATGAAACTCCAGAAGAACACAGCAAATATGACCGCAAAAGGAGATATGGCCAGGGATGCGCCTGCCAGCCTCGGCTCAAGATAACTGCCGATGATGAACTGTATGATGTTGAGGCTCGCGAATATGAGCAAGGCAGGTTGCCATGTATCGAACTGGGCAATGGCAAAGAGGGTTGGCAGGGTCGTCGCCAACAGCGGCCCCAGAAACGGAATGTAGTTGAAGGCAAATGCGATGACACCCCAGGCCGCAGCCAGTTCCAATCCCGCACCGATAGACAGGAGCCATACGAGCAACCCCGTGAGAATGCTGGCGAAGGTCCGCACCAGCATGAAACGGCGAAATTTCATGGCGATGATGCGGTTCGCGTCAAGAATGATCTGGCCGTAGGGCTGTGCCGCCGGCAACCGCAAACGCACGGCGAAATCCCCGACCTCCAGAAGCCCGAGCATGACGAAGATCAGCACCAGCACGGCAAAACCACCGAACCGATTCAAGCGGCTCACTGTTCCCTGCATGACGGACAGAAGCCTGGAAACATCGAACCAATCCGCAATCGGCCGGGCTATTGCAATGCCATGTTGCTCCAGCCAGTCCACAGCCGCCGAATAAGCGACCTGCAGACGGTCCGCATTCGTGAACAGCCACTGTCCCAACCGGCTTAATCCCCAGGCAAGCGACGAGCCGATCACGGTGATGAAGCCGATCGTGATGATGAGTGTGATCAGCAGCGCCAGCAGGCGCGGTAGCCTCGTCTGCAAGGCGACCTGGCAGGGCCACACGATCGCGATGATGAACAGGGCGAAAAACAGAGGCGCAAAAACCGACTGCGCCACAAACAAAAGAGCAATAACGAGAATGCCGGCAATCAGCATACCTGTCATCGGCCTGCGTGGCGCTTCCGGCATTTTCCGCTCCTGATAACTGCCAGACGTCTTCGGCACCGGCATGAATTTATTTCAAAGAATATTCTTGTGGATGCGGCCATCTTTCATGATGAGGGACAGGGACTTCTGAGGATCTTCCAGCAGACCGATATCATCAAGCGGATTACCGTCGACGACAATAATATCTGCCAATGCTTCCGCTTCGATAACACCAAGCTTGCCGGGATAGGGATTGCGGAAACTGGAAAGCGCCAGCAATTCGGCGTTGCCTGATGTCGCCATCCGCAGGATTTCCGCATTCGAGTACCAGTTACTCAGATGTGTCAGCATGAAGTTCTGACGTGGCCCGAGCTGGGGCGAAAACAGGACATCGGACCCCCAGGCCGTCTTTATCCCGTACTTCCGGGCAAATTCATAGATTTTCGGCGTACCGGCAAACAGTTGCTGTATGCGCTCCAATCCCGGTCCGCTCTGCGACGCGGCGTCCTCCATCGTCAGGAAAGGTTGCGTGCTGAGCCATGCGCCCTTGTCGGCGATCATTCTCGCCGTATCCTCGTCGATCAGATGCGCGTGCTCGATACAGGCAACACCCGCAGCCAGCGCACGTTGAACCGCCCGAGGTGTATAGGCATGGGTCGCGACATAGGTGTTCCAGTCGCGGGCGACCTCGACCGCAGCTCGAAGCTCTTCCTCGCTGAATGTCGTCATGTCGAGCGGACTTCGGGGAGAAGATACCCCTCCGCTTCCCACCATCTTGATCTGCGAGGCTCCCTGGAGCAATTGCTCCCGGACCCGCAACCGGATATCGCCGATACTGTCGACGATTGCCGATGCGCCCATCAATTCGCTTGAGCTTAACTTCGCTCCATCCCTTGGGATTTCCGTCGGCAGACGTAGATCGCCGTGACCGCCTGACGTCGTTATCATTGCCCCGCACGGGAATATGCGCGGGCCGGAGATGATCCCCCCATCCACGGCCTGTTTGAATGAGAATACGGGCCCGCCAAGATCGCGCACGGTCGTGAAGCCGCGCAGAAGCGTCCGCTCGGCTTCCGCCGTCGCCGCCGCGAAAATGATGCCGGGGTCACCCGCCAAAAGGATATTCAGGGGAACCGCCGCAAAAATCGTATGCCAATGAGCATCGATCAAACCCGGCAGCAGAACACCATTGCGGCAATTTATGACAGTCGCATCTGCCGGTGCGGGATTGTTGGCCGGGTCAACCGCGGTGATTTTACCGTTCTCAACAAGAACCTGCACACCCGTCTGGACTGTACTCGATTTGCCGTCGAAAAGACGCATCTCGCGGAACGCAAATCTTGATGGAGCATCTTGAGCAGTAGAAGGCTTCGGCATTCCGCCTGAAAGCGCCGCAGCTCCAAGACCCACCAGGAATCCACGTCTCGACAGGGCTTCCAGCCGACGCGAAACGATCTGCAGTGAAGGATTGAAGCAGGCACACCCGGAATTATGGACCAGATGGCTATATTTCTGTCCTAAACTTTGCATGAGACTTGGTCTCCCCAATAGGGTCACCCACCATCGCTGTCATGGCGGCATCCCGATACGGCAAATCAGGGAGCGCGGTTGTTTCCTATGCGCTCCCGGCAGTTTCGTGAAACACCTCAATAGTCGACGGCATCACGGACAATCGGGCACGTCATGCAATGGCCGCCGCCACGACCGCGCCCGAGCTCCGCACCCGTGATCGTAATAACCTCGATACCCTCCTTGCGCAGCAGGGTATTGGCGTAGGTGTTCCGGTCATAGGCGTAGACGACACCGGGTGAAGCACAGACGAGGTTTGGGCCACTGTCCCACTGGGTTCGCTCGCGCATATAGTCGTTGCCGCCGGTCTCCACCACGCGCATCTTTTTCAGGCCGAGGGAATCCCTGACAGTCTCAACAAAGCTGCCCTTGTCCTTGTGCAGCTCCACCCCGCCATTGCCATCCGGGCGGAAGGAAAAGGCCTCAATACCATTGACGATATCCGGATAGAGCAGGACGCAATCGCGGTCGGCGAAGGTGAAGACCGTATCGAGATGCATGGCCGCGCGCAGCTTGGGCATGGCGGCGACAATCACGCGTTCCGCGGCCCCCTTCTCGAACAATGCGGCAGCGACCTGACTGATGGCCTGGCGGGACGTTCGCTCGCTCATGCCGATCAGGACATTGCCTTTGCCGATCGGCATCACGTCACCGCCTTCCAGTGTTGCAAGGCCCCAATCCTTGGTCGGGTCGCCCCACCAGACATTGACGTTCCCCGCAAAGTCCGGGTGAAACTTGTAGATCGCAGTCGTAAGGATCGTTTCCTCATGACGCGCAGGCCAATAAAGCGAGTTGAGGGTGACGCCGCCATAGATCCAGCATGTCGTGTCACGCGTGTAGAGCGTATTGGGCAAAGGCGGCAGAAGATATTCGTTAACACCCGCAGCATCGCGGATCAGTGCGAGCTGCGCCCCGCCGAGGCTGTCAGGAAACTCATAGGTCGACAAACCGCCGATCAGCGTTTCGGCAAGTTCCCGGTCTCCCAATCCCTCGAGATATGACCGGACCTCATTGATGAGCCCCAACCCTATCTGATTGGGCACAACCTGATGATCGAGAATCCAGGCCTTTGCTTCCGGCACGGCGACGGTCTGCGCCAGGAGATTGTGCATCTCCAATACCTCGACACCTCGATCGCGCATTTTCGTCATGAAGTCGAAATGGTCGCGCTTGGCATTTTCAACCCACAGGACGTCGTCAAAGAGAAGCGCGTCGCAATTGCTCGGTGTCAGTCGCTGGTGCGCTCGGCCGGGCGCGCAGACCATTACCTTGCGCAGTTGCCCAACTTCGGAATGAACGCCAAAAGCTGTCGTTTGTGTCATGACCTTCGCCTCTCCGTTTAGGGTGTGATGATACCTGTCAGCAAACCGTAAGCCCCAACCAGACCTCCGATGAGCGTCACTGCAAACACGATGAGTTCAGCCGGCGTGAACAATGTGAGCTTCTGCTCCCGTCGCGCCCAGAAATAGAGAACCGTGCCCGGAACGAACAACACCGCAACGAGCAGGACATATTTCAAGCCCGCGGCGGCAAACATGAAGAGCGTGTAGACAACGGCGACCCAGGCGAAGAACTGATCGCGCCCGCGTTGTTCCGGTGTCGTCTCGTAACCCTCACCCCGGCGAGCCAGCAAAACGCCATAGCCGGCAACGAGAAGATAGGGCAAAAGCGCCGTCACGCTTGTCATGTCGAGCATGACGTTGAATGCATCTCGCGACCAATAGGTCGAAATGACGAAAAGCGAAACGACGATATTGGTGAGCCAAAGAGCGTTGGCCGGCACCCTGTTGCCATTCTGTGCAGCGAAGATTTTCGGCATGTCCTGCGACTTGGCCGCGGCAAAAAGCACTTCGGCACAAATGAGAGACCAGGCCAGATAGGCACCGAGAACGGAAACCAGGACACCAATGGAGATGAACACGGCACCCCAATGCCCCACGACCGCTTCAAGAACGCCCGCGATGGAAGGCTGCTGAACCGCCGCAATGGATGATTGCGGCAATACGGCATATGGCAGCAGGGTTACGGCGACCATGAGCCCTGTAACGCCAACGAAACCGAGGATGGTCGCCGAGCCGACATCGGACCGTTTCTGGGCGAAACGGGAATAGACGCTTGCCCCCTCAATGCCAAGGAACACAAAGACGGTGATCAGCATCGTGTCCCGCACTTGGGCGATCAGCGATTTAGCCGGCATGTCTGCGCCACCGAAAAAATTCTCGGAGAACTGCGTGTAGTTGAAGAAGACGATCAGCGCCACGATGAAGACCAGGATCGGGACAATCTTGGCAACGGTGACGATCGTATTGATGAAGGCTGCCTGCTCCACGCCTCGCAGGATCATGAAGTGAAACAACCATATGCCGATAAGCGACACGATGATCGCCGTGGCACTGCTTCCATCACCAAAGATTTCGGGGAAGAAGCGTCCCAGGGTGGAGCCGATCAGAACCCAGTAGAAGACGTTGCCAAGGCAACTGCCGAGCCAATAACCGAAGGCGGAAAGGAAACCCATGTAATTTCCAAACCCTTCCTTCGCATAGGCAAAAACGCCGGAATCTATGTCAGGTTTTTTCTCGGCGAGAGCCTGAAAGACACGCGCGAGCATATACATGCCTGTCCCGGCAATGGCCCAGGCGATTATCGCGCCGAAAGGTCCCGTGGCAGATCCGAAGCGACCCGGAAGATTGAAGATACCGGCCCCCACCATGGAGCCGACAACCATTGCCGTTAGCGAAAATAACGTGAGTTTCTGTTGCGGCGCTGCCATAGACCTACCTCCAACCAAAGTATAAATCCAGATTCAAGCATGCAATAGACAAGAAAAATCGCGCAGTGAATCATACATTCACGGCAAAACCCTATATAGTCATGTATCCTTTTGTAATACTAAATATAACCGCGAAAAACCCGAAACTTAAAATCGCGAAAACAATCAATTCCACATAGTTAAATATCCCAACACCCTGCTCATTCCTCGCCATGAGGAAAAGAACGGTGCCCGGAACATAGATCAAGGTTGTCAGAAGAAGATATTTCACCCCTGCCGCATAGATAAGTCCGGAAGTATAGATCAGGGCCAGGAGTGACTGTATCGTTTCAGCACTATTGCGCCCGGCCTGTGCGAAAGGGGAATCTCCCTGCAAAGCCGTTTTCACTCCAAATGCCGCGACGAGAAGATACGGTACAAGGATCATGGAGCTTGTCATTGCGACGGCGAGCATGAAGGCATAGTCGGAAAACATCGACACGATCAGGAACAGCTGCACGATAATGTTCGTCAGCCAAAGCGCATTGGCCGGAACACCGGAACTATTTTCCCGAGCCAGAAACCTTGGCATGGTCTGATGCGTGGCGGCGGAGTGGAGGATTTCCGCCGCCAGCAGCACCCAGGCGATGTAGGCGCCGGCGACGGATATGACCAGGCCGATGCTGACGAAGATCGCTCCCCACGGCCCGGTGACAGCCGCCAGCACCCCTGCCATCGACGGGTTGCGCAATTGGGCAAGCTCTTCCTTCGGCATCACCCCATATGAAAGCAGCGTGATGGCCAGCATCAGGGCCAGAACGAACAGAAAGCCGCCGACAGTGGCGGTGCCGACATCGGTGCGTTTTCGCGCATATCTCGAATAGACGCTCGCGCCCTCTATCCCGACAAAAACGAAAACGGTGACCAGCATGGTGTTTCTGACCTGGCTGGCAAGCACCCCCAACCCGGCCTCATCCACGCCCCAAAAGCTTTCGCGAAAGGTCTCCCAGTCGAAAGCCAGCAAAACCAGCAGAAGAAACACGAAGATCGGCAGAAGCTTGGCTATTGTCACCACCGTATTGAGAGCCGTTGCCTGCCGGATACCTCTCAGGATCAGACTATGAAACACCCACAACAAAACGGACGATGTGGCAACCGCAACCAGAGTGTTGCCGTCACCGAAGGCCGGGAAAAACAGACCAAGCGTCGATTTCACCAGTATGAAGTATGTGACGTTTCCAAGCAGCGCCGCCGCCCAGTATCCAAGCGCCGACAGAAACCCCAGATAGTTGCCGAAGCCTTCCCGCGCATACATGAAGATACCCGCATCCAGATCCGCGCGCCGCTGCGCCAGCGTCTGGAAAACGAGAGCCAACATAAGCATGCCAATTCCGGCAATGGTCCAGGCGATAATCGCGCCAAGCGGGCCCGTTGCCTTTCCGAATGCCTGCGGTAACGAAAATATCCCGGCTCCGACCATCGAGCCGACCACCATCCCGGTCAACGTCACCAGCGATAACTTTGCTTCACCATGTACGGCCATCGCTCATTCCCCCTCGCCAACCTTGGTGTGTTGTGGTTGTGCACTCCCTCCGAACCAGGATGACTTGATCCTCTCCCGCATGGTCTGAACGAGGATGTATAGAAGTGGGATGATCAGGATACCGACCAAGGTGCCAACCAGCAGGCCACCAAAAATGGAGACGCCGATCGCCTGCCGGCTTGCCGCCCCCGCCCCGGCCGCAAAAACCAGTGGAAGCACACCAAGCACCGAGGCCATGGCTGTCATGAAAACCGGCCGGAAACGCTGGAATGTCGCCAAACGAGCGGCCTCGGTGATCTCCAGCCCCGCCTCTCGCCGTTCCTTGGCAAATTCGACGATCAGAATGGCATTTTTCGCCGCCAGTCCTATCAGGAGAACCAGTCCGATCTGTGCGTAAACATTCAGATCGAGGCCCGTGATCAGAAGGCTGAACAGCGCCCCGGCCGCAGCTGCACATACGGAAAGTATGACGGCTAACGGCACCGACCAGCTTTCATATTGGGCGACGAGAAACAGGTAGGTGAAGACTATTCCCATGATGAGCAGGGCTGCGGTTTGCGCTCCAGCCTGCCGTTCCTGCAATGCCAGCCCGGTCCATTCGAAACCGAACCCCGCAGGAAGCGTCTCGGCGGTGACGCTCTCCATCGCAACCAGCGCGTCTCTCGTGCTCACGCCGGGGCCCGGCTGGCCGTTGATCGAGGCGGCGGGAAAAAGATTGTACCGGTTGATGGAACTTGGGCCGTATATCGTCGAAACGGATGCCACCGCCTGTATCGGCACAAGTGCATTGTTTGAAGACCGCACCCTGAGGCGCTGGATATCCTCGACACGAGACCGGAATTGGGTGTCGTTCTGCAACCGCACCTGAAAGACACGGGAAGAGAGATTAAAATCATCGATATAGGCGGAACCAAGCTGTGTCTGCGCGGCACTGAAAATAGCCGCCGGTGACACGCCGTACAGCTCGGCCCGGTTCCGGTCGATATCCATGAACAATTGTGGAGAGTCTGCCGAGAACGTGCTGAACACCCCGGCGAGTTCGGGCGATTGATTGGCCTTGCCGATGAGACCCCGCATGACCTGGGCAAGTTCGCCTGGCTGCTGTCCGTCCCGCGCCTGCAGCCGGAAATCGAACCCGCCGGTGGTACCCAGTCCGGGAATTGCTGGTGGATTGAAAGCAACGACTGACGCGTTGGAAAACACGGTAAAATCGTGTCTCAGCTTCGCCAATATTGCATCGGCGCTTTCGTCCGGGCTGCGCTCGCTCCAGGGCTTCAAGGCTGCAATCACCATCCCGGCATTCGACCCGCCTCCTCCAATGAGACTCATGCCTGAAATACCGATGACATTTTCAACGCCGGGCGTGTTGCGCAGGATTGTCTGGACCTGTGACACCGTCTGCTGCGTCCGCCCGATCGCCGCAGCATTGGGGAGCTGGATATTTGTGAAAAGATAACCCTGATCTTCCGAGGGGATGAAGCCTGTTGGCAGCACCCGTACCAACGCATAGGTCCCCGCGAAAATCCCCAGGATGACCAGGATTGAAATGGCGACGCGCGTCGACAGTGCCAGGAGCATCCGGATGTAAAAATCTCTGATCCAGCCCAGTGAATAATTGAACCACTCAAAGATCTTCGGCCGGTGCGTCGCCGGCGGCTTCAGCAGCATGGCGCATAGTGCCGGGCTGAGCGTGAGGGCGTTAATCGTCGAAAAGCCGATCGTCACCAATATCGTGACGGCAAATTGCCGATAGAGCTGTCCGGTTATTCCCGGCAAAAAGGACACGGGCACGAATAATGCCCCAAACACAAGTGTCGTTGCGATGATCGGGCCGGTAACCTGCTCCATTGTTTTGAGCGTCGCGTCGGTAATCGACAACCCGTCTTCCTGCATGACGCGCTGCGCATTTTCCGCCACGATGATCGCGTCATCCACCACAAGGCTGATGGCCAGAACCATTGCGAACAATGTAATCGTATTTGCCGAATAGCCGATGAAGTAAAGAACGGTAAAGGCTCCGATCAACGAAACCGGAATCGTAAGCGTTGGGAGAATTGTCGCCCGCCAATCCTGCAGGAAGATATATACAACGGCGACCACCAGAACGAATGTAATGGCAAGGGTTATTATGATCTCTTTGATCGTTGCATTGAGAAAATTTGTTGTATCGAAAACGACCGTATAAGCGATATCTTCGGGAAACTGTTGCTGTAAACGCTCCAGTTCGGCCCTGGCGGCCTGCGATACCGACAATGCATTCGCATCAGCCGATTGATAAAGAACGATCGTCGCACTCGGCCTGCCGTTGAAAGTCGATACAGTGTCATAGGACTGCGCACCAAGCTCAACCCTCGCCACGTCACGCAATCTCACGATTGCACCATCGGTATTGGTTCGGACAACGATGTTCCCAAATTCCGAAGGGTCGCTCAACCTGCCCTTTGCCAGTATGGTAAGTTGCAGTTGCTGTCCATCTGCGGTTGGTGGCGAGCCAATCTGACCCGCTGACGCCTGAGCGTTCTGAGCTTGGACCGCGGCGCTCAGATCGGCCGCGGTAACACCGAGAGCCTCCATGCGATCGGGATTCATCCAGATGCGCATGCTGTAGGCAGGACCGAAGACGCCAGCATCTCCAACACCCGAGATACGCGCCAATGCATCTCTGATGTTGATCGAGGCATAGTTGCTGACAAAGAGCTCGTCCCTCGTGCCCTTCGGCGAGTAGATCGCAACCCCCATCAACATGCTTGACGACCGGCTTCTGACCGTGACGCCTGTCTGCGCAACGGCCGCAGGCAATCGCGGCGTTGCCGTCGCCACCCTGTTTTGCACGTTGATCTGTGCAATTTCCGGGTCTGTCCCGACAGCGAATGTAACGGTCAGCGAATAGGTGCCGTTGTTGGTGCTGGAGGAAGACATATAGAGCATGCCTTCAACGCCATTCACCTGTTCCTCAATCAGCGCGCCGACACTTTCAGCCATGACATTGGCGTTAGCGCCGGGATAGGTCGCGGAAACCTGTATTTCGGGGGGCGTGATTGGCGGAAACTGCGTGACCGGAATCTGTGTCATCGCAAGTGCGCCGGCAATCACCATGACAATCGCGATCACCATCGCAAAGCGTGGAAGCCGGATGAAGCTTCCGGGGCTCATCATGGCTTCGTTCCAGCACTACTGATATCGGCGGGCATCACTTTGAGCGACATGCCTTCCGCGACGCTCTGGAGATTGCCTGTGATAAGCCGTTCACCGCCAACGAGGCCTTCCTCTACGATCCAGTTCCCCGACATTTCGCCATCAGCCTTGATGCGGCGCAATTCCGCGCGGTCGCCCGTACCGGCGAGCAGCACGTATTTCCCATCTCGATCCTGTTGCACGACCTCCTGTGGAACCACCGGTTTCATCAGAGGTTCTCCCTCACTCACGACAACAGTCACGAATTGGTTCGGCAAAAGCAAAGCGTCCGGGTTCGAAAACAGCGCCCGCACCGCAAGCGTCCCGGTCTGCATATCAACCTGATTGTCCAGAAACTCGATTTCACCCGTCTGAATATAGATTTGGCCGTTGGACAAACGCAGGTTCGTCTTGAAGTGTTTGGCGAGCTCCTCCTTGGAAGCTCCCCCGGCTGCGGCGCGCAGATCGAGAATGGAGCGGCCACTCACCGAAAAAACGACACGAATGGGATCCATCTGGACGACACGGGCAAGCGCTGTTGTCGTATTGCCCACGAAGCTACCCACCGAAACATGTGAGACGCCTATTCTTCCCTGGATCGGCGAAGAAATCCTCGTGTAGCTGAGGTTCAGCTTGGCTTGGTTCACCCTGACATCGGCCGAACGCAGACTGGCGGTTGCGGAATCGCGTGCAGCCTGACTTTGCTCAAGCACGGCCTGGGAAACGCTGCCTCTCGCAAGCGAAAGGTTTCGGTTCAGGCTCTGTTCGGCATTGACGAGGCTCGATTGCGCGGCCTCGCGCGCAGCCTCCGCATCGTCCAAAGCCAATTGATAGCCTTCTTGTTCGATCACGAACAAAGGCTGGTCTACAGTGACCAGCTGCCCTTCCTGAAATATCCTTTGTTTTACAAACCCCGGCACCCTCGCGAGGATATCAACCGAATTTGCCGCTTCCACGCGACCAACAAATTCGTATCTCGGAGAGACATTCATCAATTGTACTGGAAGAACCTCTACGCTTTGAAGTGACTGTGCGTTGAGATCAAAAGAAATCGCCGAGAATAACAAAGCCCCGCAAAGCCATCTCAACTTTAGGATAAGGATAAAGTAATACTGACGCATTCAACTCACACTCTACCACTCTAGCTGGCAAGTAACTCGCCGGCTATCTACTCGGACATAGAGTCTATGCGGAAAACCGCAAATGCACGTTGAAAACTAAGGAATGCAGGCAGTTGGAGCCGCATTCATTCACAATTCCATTTACTGATGTATTAGCTGTAACGTAAAAAAAGCAAGATACAACTCCAAGAAGTAACGAGTTATTTCCCCCTCTCAAGAGAAGAGCTTTCGCCTTTCGTTGCCTCTACATCGCCGGGAGAATAGTGTGCGGATGCCGTCGCTATGATTTTCATGGCAGCCGCGAGGAGCAGGATGGAAACGGGTAACACCAGCGCATTCCAGTCAGGCATCTCCTCCAGTTCTGCTACCAGCGTCACGAAATGCACGACGAGATAGAGAATAATCATCTGAAAGAAGAGATTCTTGAGTTCGGCGACGCCTTCAATGAGCATCCAGCGAGGCAGTTGCGCTCTCCAGTGTGCGGTTGGGCTGGCGACAAAGCCGACCGTAATTGCGCAGCCGAAAATCACGAGGACGATAGCGAATAGAAGCTTGTCCACGCCTTGCAATACTGCGGCGACGATTGCCTGATCCGGATTTACGCGCATCTGGACAAAGGCGTTGCCAATGGCCAGCAATCCTTCCCAGAACATAAGAAAAGAAGCTGCGATCACGCCGATGGACGCAAGCCCCATGACATACCGAAGGCTGAGCAAAAATGACAACATTGCTTCCTCTCCCCGATAGCGCTTGGAAACACACTGAACGCCAGTTTCCGCATCTCCGTTTCCGGCACTGTGCCTCAATTGTCATCGGAAGGGCAAGAATACATACCCAGGTCGCTATAATTCAGAAAAACTGGAAACCAATTTGTTTCCATCTGTCAGTTCCAGTCCCGTTTTGTGCTAAAACGCTTTTTGGCAATCTGGAGTTTCAATTTACAGTGCACTCAAAATCGATCGGTGACACTCGTGATAAACGACTTCATTCCCTGGCTTTACGACACATTATCGATCTCGGCTCGCCTGATTGCCGCTGTCGTGTTTGGAACGGTCATCGGCCTTGAGCGACAGTGGCGACAAGGTGCCACCGGGCTGACAACCCATGCGCTTGTGGCTTTTGGCGCCGCAGCTTATTGCGCATTGCCGGCTATTCTGGAGGTCAATGAAGACATTCGCATGGGCGGACAGGTCGTCACGGGAATAGGCTTCCTTGGTGCTGGTTTGATCATGCGCGACGGACTTAATATTCGCGGCTTGAGCACCTCGGCAACCGTATGGGCGACCGGCGCAATCGGTGTTTTGGCCGGCTATGGAAGATTGTTTGAAGCCACCGAAGCCACGCTCCTTATCCTGCTGATCAACATGGCCTCCCCGAAATTGGTCCGACTTGTCGAGCGCTTCGTGCCTCATCGTCCCGTTGCCGCACAACAGCATACGATCGAGGTTCGTACGGCCCCTGAAAATGAGGCAGAGGTCCGAGCGCGTCTGATGGCGCAGACCGGAGATCATCAACTGGCGGTGAAGTCGCTTGCACGGCGCGTCAATTCGACTGATCAAACAATTACCATTGATGTCGTCATTTCAGGGGACGTGATCGATAGCGACATCATTAGCGCCCTTGTCCAATCGCTTAGCCTTTCTCCGACCGTCCTCTATTGCGCTTACAGATAATTTTGATACGGCGGCTCGAGGCCTTAAATCCCCGGCCTGCCCGAACGCAGAAAGCCCGCTTGGTAGCGGGCTGTGTTTTTGGTTACGGGCAGGATCTAATTTTAACTTGCGATCATCGCAACCGCGTTGTGCGACCCTATCGGACTATTTCGTGCCGCAGCGTAGGAGCGACGGTGGCGCGACGGCCTGTATCCGCTATCCCTTGAGATAACGACGCATGCAATAGAGCAGCGTTGCCTGCTCTTCGCTCTCGCGAATGTCGATCACTCGTCCGAAAATGATCCGGTGAGTTGCTTCGTCGACGGCATTGATCAGCTCGCATTCAAAGCTGACCGAGGCGTCGGCCAGGATCGGAACACTCGTGAGGCCATCTTTCCATTCGCCAAGCGAAAACCGTTCCTCCATTGGCGTCTTTCCCCCAAAATGGATCGATATAGCTTCCTGGCCAGGCATCAACGTATTGACGCAGAAGTGGCGCGCATTCTCAAAAGCATGAAAACACGAACTGGCGCGATTGATGCAGACGAGAAGCGTTGGCGGCGTGTCGCTGACGCTGCAAACCGCCGAGGCGGTGAAGCCGTAACGCTTCCCGCCGTATCTGGTAGTGACGACGGTGACCGCAGAGCCGAGACGCGACATACCGTTGCAAAACGCGGCCTTGTCGACAATGTCGAAGCGGTGATTCACCATAGTCATGTCAGCCTCCTCCGGCTCAGCCAACGCTACGCCGCGAGTTCTTTTCGGACGATTTCCGCGCCCGCCGCGAGAGCATTTAGCTTGCCGCGCGCCACACGACGGGACAGCGGTGCCATGCCGCAGTTCGTGCATGGGCAAAGTTTGTCGGCATCGACGAATTGAAGGGCCTTTCGCAGGGTGGCGGCCACTTCTTCTGGGGTTTCGATGGTGTTGCTTGCGACGTCGATGGCCCCGACCATCACCTTCTTGCCCCGGACCAGTTCGATGAGATCCATCGGGACATGCGAGTTATGGCATTCCAGGGAGATCATGCCGATCCTGGATTTCTGCAGTTTGGGAAGGGTTTCCTCATACTGCCGCCATTCCGATCCCAGAGTCTTTTTCCAGTCCGTATTGGCCTTGATACCGTAGCCATAGCAGATGTGGACGGCAGTTTCGCACTTGAGCCCTTCGATCGCCCTTTCCAAAGTAGCAACACCCCAGTCATTTACCTCGTCAAAAAAGACGTTGAATGCGGGCTCGTCGAACTGAATGATATCGACGCCCGCAGCCTCCAGTTCCCTGGCCTCCTCGTTGAGGATCCTGGCAAATTCCCAGGCCAGTTTTTCCCGGCTTTTATAATGGGCATCAAAGAGTGTATCGATCATCGTCATCGGCCCCGGCAGGGCCCATTTGATAGGCTGCTTGGTCTGCTGACGCAGGAACTTGGCATCTTCAACGAAAACAGGCTTCTGACGAGACACGGCGCCGACGACCGTCGGGACACTCGCATCATAGCGATCCCGGATTCTGACGGTCTCGCGTTTTTCAAAATCAACCCCGTCGAGGTGCTCGATAAACGTCGTGACGAAGTGCTGGCGCGTCTGCTCACCATCGCTTACGATATCGATGCCGGCCTGTCGCTGATCGTCAAGGGACAGACGCAAAGCGTCCTGTTTGCCTTCGACCAATTCTTCATCCTGCAGTTTCCAGGGCGACCAGAGCTTCTCAGGCTCTGCAAGCCATGAGGGTTTCGGTAAGCTGCCGGCGGTTGACGTTGGCAACAGTGTTTTCATGATAGGCCACCTTATGCTTTTGGTTCGTCAGCGAACGTGATTGGCAGACCACTGCTCGAGAATGGTCTTGTACGGTTTTATGAGATGCTCCTCCGCAAACCTTCCCTGCTCGACAGCCAGGCGGCTACGCTCTTCACGATCGTAGACAATGCGAGTCAGTGAATAATCCTGGTGCTTCAGATTTGGTCGATAACAGGCACCCGCCGCGGAATTTGCGTTGTAGATCTCCGGCCGGTAGATCTTCTGAAACGTCTCCATCGTGCTGATGGTGCTGATGAGCTCCAGATTAGTGTAGTCATCGAGCAGATCGCCGAGAAAATAAAAGGCAAAAGGCGCAACGCTATTCGGCGGCATGAAAAAGCGAACCTGCAGCCCCATTTTCTGGAAGTAGAGATCCGTCGAAGACATTTCATCCTGTTGGTATTCTGCCCCCAAAACAGGATGCTGATTTCCGGTCCGGCGATATGTTTTGCTGCTCGATGCGCTCAGGCATATGACCGGCGGCTTTTTGAAGTGCGCTTTGTAAGCATCTGAGTTCAGGAAACATTTGAACAGGTTCCCGTGCAGATCGCCGAAATTCTCCGGCATGCTGAATTCAGGCCGGTTTTTATTATGCTCCGGCAGCACGATGCTGAAATCGTAGTCTCGGACATAGGAGGAGAAATTATTCCCGACGATGCCCTCGATGCGCTCGTTGCTTTTTCGGTCAACGATGTTCGTTTTCAATATTTCGATCAGAGGGAAGGCATCATGGTTCCCTCCAGCACCAATGGCCATCTCAACCGAAATGATTTCGAGTTCGACGGAATAACGATCGCCTTTCGGGTTATTCCAATGCGCCAGGGCGTTGAAACGATTGTCGATCATTCTCGAGGCGTTTCGAAGGTTGTCCCGCCGGTTCTCGCCTCTTGCGAGATTGGCAAAATTTGTCGTGGCCCGCGTATTGTCCGAGGGGCGATAGTCCTCATCGAAGGGAATGCTTTTAATCGTAAAGGTGAAGTCTGTGTTCATCGCGATCTGGCGTCCTCGTTCCGAGATCGAACCTGCATCGATTGCTCCATTGGTTCTCTCCGTCGGCAGTTTTCATACCCTCCGTCGTCGAGAGCCGTCCCTGTCTTATGCCTGAGCCATCATTCAGGAAAAATTGGTATTATCTCATTGAAGCATGAGCGATGTTCATGATTGGACGCGAGAATTGTTTTCTCTCGACAAGCCGGAGAGACGACAGAAGCGAGAACAACCGGACGTCGACTTCCTCCACATCACTGCAACAGACGCCTTGACCACGTCAGCGGCATGCGACATTGGTTCACTATCGTGGTTCTGCGGACGAAAGTCCGGAGCTAAGAGGGAATTCGGTGAGGGCTTTGCCTGAAGCCGAAGCTGCCCCCGCAACTGTAAGCGGCGAGCGAAAGTCCATTCAAGTCACTGAGGCCTGCCTCGGGAAGACGGACAGGAGCGACGACCCGTAAGCCAGGAGACCTGCCGCGATAGATAACGTCCACGGGCGGGGTGTCCCGGAGTGCCGCTTTCGCGACCGGCATTCCCGTGCCATCGTTTCTGCGTCATGTTCCTGCCCTGCCACAACCTGATGGCAGCGCCGATGACAAATATAAACAAGCCCATGCAGCAGCACGGCTCAACAACCAAGCTCATAGATATCGTCTTTCCGGGCGACACCAACCATCACGGCACCCTGTTCGGGGGCACCGGCCTCGCTCTCATGGATCGCGCTGCGTTCATCGCGGCTACCCGATTTGGGAGGGTCCCTTTCGTGACCGCCTCTTGTGAGCGCATCGATTTCGAACAGCCCGCACGCATCGGTCACATCGTCGAATTTGCGGCAAGACCAGTCAAGGCCGGTCGCCGTTCCCTTACCGTTGAAGTCGAAATGGTGGCGGAAACCATTGTCAGCCGTCAGCGGCACACCTGTACGCGCGGTATTTTCCACATGGTCGCGATTCCGGAGGATGAAGTGGCCGCGATCTACGCGTTGCCCGAGCTCGTTCCAGCGGAAGCCCCGGATATCAAAGATACCGTTGCCATGGTCGAGATCGTCTTCCCGGATCAGGCCAACAGCGCTGGTCGAATGTTCGGGGGCGAAGCAATCTCTTACATGACCAAAGCCGCATTCGTTGCCGCATCGCGCTACTCCGGCAAGCTGGTGGTCCTTGCTTCATCCGAACGCATCGACTTTGCGAGAACAATCGAGATCGGTGAAATCGTTGAGGCGCAGGCACGGGTAGAGCGCGTTGGCCGCAGTTCGATGTCCATCGAGACAAAACTCTGGTCGGAAAATCTTCTAACGGGAGAGAGGCACATTACGGCCACCGGACATTTCACCATGGTCGCGGTCGACATGAACCACCGGCCGGTTTCTGTGCACGATGATGCGCCGGGAGCGAGCGTCCCACCTGACCATGGGCGGGCATAACTATGCTGGACAGGCAACATCTGTCGATTCTGCGTGAAGTTGATCGCCTGGGCAGCCTGACGGCGGCGGCGGAGCGGCTGAATGTCTCCCAGTCCGCTCTCAGCCATACGATCCGCAAGCTCGAAGAGCGCTATGGCGTGGCGATGTGGGAGAAAGACGGTCGTAACCTCCGTCTCACCGAGGCCGGTCGCTACATCGTAACGGTGGCGCAGCGTGTTCTCCCCCAAATTGAGAGGGCCGAGAATGTCCTGTCGGATTATCGCCACGGCCAGAGGGGCTCGCTGAAGATCGGCATGGAATGCCATCCCTGCCACCAGTGGCTGATGGGAGTGACAAAGCCCTATCTCATGGAATGGCCGGATGTGGGTCTGGAACTGACGACCTCATTTGCCTCCGGCGGTGTGTCAGCGCTGACGGGATATGAGATCGATATCCTGATCACGCCCGACCCCATCGAGGCGCCCGGCATCCACTATCGTCCGGTGTTCGACTATGAGCTGGTGCTTGCCGTTCCCGCCGGCCATCCTCTGGCGCAGAAACGCCATGCCGAACCCGCGGACCTGCTTGATGAGACACTGTTCACCTATCCTGTCCCGCCGGAGCGGTTGGATGTGTTCACGCAATTTCTGGTGCCAGCCAATTGCCGTCCGCGTCACCACAGAAATGTCGAAACGACAGAAATGATGCTCCAACTCGTGGCGGCAGGCCGCGGGGTCAGCGCCATTCCCGACTGGCTGGTGCGTCGGGAAGCGGCAGCGCTCGGTGTCCGCCCCGTCCGTATTGGTCCGGACGGCATACAAAAAAGCATCCATCTCGGATTAAGAAATGGCGACGACGCCGTCGATTTCATCGCCGGGTTTGTTGAGACGTCGCACCAGAGATGAGCGTTATGAAACAGTGTGGCAATTGACGCTGTTATACCCAAAATTGCCGCCGTTACGGCCATGGTCAAGGGAGCACATGAATGCCTATTGATGGCCCGTCGTTGGTATGGCTGACAGAGGAGGCCGGAAGTGAGCTAAGAGCGGAAGCGCGTGCTTTCTGCCTACGGATGATCAATGAAGTCTACGAGATCGATTACACGCCAACTTGGCACGCCGATCTGGACTCGCTGCTGAGCGCTGGCACCGAGAACTGGTTTTCAGATGAGATGCGCGGACGTTTTCTCATCGTCCAAGGCGCCGGAGGGCGCATCGTCGCAACTGGAGGATTCTATGACTTGGAAAGAAAGCCATCAACGATGGACCGCTTGCGAGATCGTTACAGTGACGTGGAGAAGGTGTGTCAGATCGTCAGGGTCTATGTGGAACAACGCGCCCGAAGGAAAGGGCTAGGATCATTAATTGTGAAGGCTCTCGAGAGCAAGGCGCGCAAAGTCGGATACTTAGCCACATATCTTCATGCCGATGCGAAAACGCCTGGCGCGCTTGGCTTCTGGAGAAGTCAAGGTTACAGCGCGTTTGGTCGCTTCTCATATCCGTCATCGAGAGGAACGGATAGCAGTGTGGACTTCGAAAAGGTTGTCCACGAAGACGATTAATCAAAAACCATCTTCACGTTTTAATCGATTGGGCTACGACGATTAGCCTTGAGGTGCGCTCTACAGTAGACGAACGTGAAGCCCATGATAAAATCCGAGCCAGTTAAGACTGGCTTGGCTTACCGAGGTGTACGCATTAATTTCAGACCGCTTGGCGCCGGACAGGTTCTCCGGGCAGCGACCTAAAAGCTCACCGGCGGCTGTTCACCATAAAATGGGCCTCAGAGCCCCTCTTATCCATCGGATAAGCGGCATTATCAGGAATTGCCCCAGCGCCTGCTTTGCATCTGTGGGTCTCGGATTTTGTGTTTTATGTCAGGGATTTAGCGCCGACGATCGCAGTGCTAACCGAATCGAAATCTTCGGCTGTTGCGGGATCGTGTAGCGTAGGATTTGGTTGCGGGACCTGAGTGCACAGAGACTTGTTAATTCAAAGATATAGGCCGATTGGCACCCACGAACAGTGTAAATATCTCCGGCTCAAGCTGCCCAAACAGCCGTGTGGTAGGTTTTTCAACTGAAGGTGTAAAACTGCTTTCTGCCAAGACGTCCCCCTCTCCCTGGGAAATTTCGGCAAAAAAAAGAATCCGTCAAGGGTAGATCGTCACGAAATCAATCATAAATAGAACTCGTTAAAGTTGCCGACAGATAAACTCCAATGGGTCTGACTGTCGGAAAATTCTGATTCCAAGCGTTAGCTCCAGCGAACCACGCATGAATACGGCCTCGTCGGATGCCGAAAAAATTGAGAATTCGAGAAACAATCCAGCTACATGCACGATCAGCGCGAGGATAATCCCGCGCTGATCGAACTTACATCACTCACTCGGCAGGCTTTTGATCGCATCGAACACGCGAGCCGTATAGGTCAACGCAGCGCCGGCATTAAGCGAGATAGCCACGCCGAGGGCCTCGGCGATCTCTTCTTCGCTGGCACCCAGTTCGATGGCCTTCCTGCCATGAACGGCGATGCATCCGTCGCAGCGGGTCGTGACCGCAACGGCCAGAGCAATGATCTCGTGCATCTTCGGCTCAATCTTGCCGGTCTTGTCGCCGCTGGCTTCCATGATGTTCAACCCGCGAAGAACATCGGGGCTAAGCTTTGCGAAATCGCCGACGCGGCCGATCAGGGCGCCGCGGTATGAATTCCAGTCCTGCATGTTGCTCATGAAAGCCTCCTACTGGCGGCCGGCGGTGACGCCGCCGTCTACGGGAAGGATCGTGCCGGTGATCCATGATGCCTGTTCGGACGCCAGGAAAAGGATCGCTTCGGCGACGTCGCGCGGCTGGCCATTACGACCGAGCGGATGAAAGGCATTGAAGGTCGGCAGAACCTGTTTGACCTGATCGTCCGACAGGAAAGTGTTGTAGACCGGCGTTTCGACAACGGCCGGAGCGACGGCATTGATGCGGATATTATAGGGCGCAAGCTCTATGGCGAGGTTGCGAACCATGGCATGGACGCCGGCATTGATGCGGATATTATAGGGCGCAAGCTCTATGGCGAGGTTGCGAACCATGGCATGGACGCCGGCATTGGCCGCGGAATAGGCGGCCGACGGCGTTGCGCCAATCGCCTGGATCGCCCATAGGGAGCCGGTCTGGACGATCGCGCCGCCCTTTTCCTTCATCGCCTTCGCGGCGGCCTGTGCCGTGAAGAACTTGCCCTTCAGGATCGTGTCCAGATACCAATCGTAATCTGCCTCGGTCAGGTCGAGGAACGGTTTCGGATTGAAGACGCCCGCATTATTCACCAGCACGTCGAGCTTGCCGAACCTCGAAATAGCGGTATCAACGAGCGCGGCACCAGTCTCCGGCTTTGCGATGTCACCTGCAGACACGACGACATTCTGCCCGCTCGGATCGATCTCTTTCGCAGCAGCCTCCAGTTTTGCCAGATCGCGGCCATTGATGGCGACCTTTGCGCCCTCCGCCAGGAATCGGGCCGCAGCTTCCTTGCCAATGCCTGAGCCGCCACCAGTGATCGCAATTACCTTGTTTTCAAAACGCATTCTCTGTCTCCTTGTTATCTATCTAACGTTAGATAGGCAGCCTACTTATGGATTGCGTTTCGCGGATGCAAGCCCTATCTAACATTAGATAGAGAGGATTTTGAAAATGACCGATACGACGGCTGCTATTCTGGATGCTGCGGAGAGACGAATTCGAAGCGGCGGCTACAGCGGCTTCAGCTTCAGGGACGTGGCCGCAGATGTCGGCGTGAAAGCGTCTTCCGTCCATTACCATTTTCCAGCGAAGGAGAAGCTCGCCGCGGCTGTGGCCAAACGTTACACGGACCGTTTCATGGCTGCCGTGGACGCCGAGATCGACCGGGGAACGGGCGCCATAGAAGCCTGGAAACGGACCTTTTTCACCGCTTTGCGGCGTGACGGGCGCATGTGTCTGTGCGGCACGCTGGCGGCAACCTCACACGATCTGCCGGAAGAGGTGCGCATGGAAGTGAAACGTTTCTTCCTGCTGGGCATCGAAAAACTGGAGGCCGCCGGCCTCGGCAGGGAAGAGGCGTTTCATGCGCTTGCGACGCTGGAAGGCGCGATGCTGATCGCAAACGTTCTGGAAAACCCGTCAATATTCGAGAATGGCAGCGCTGCTCTCGTATGAGAGCATGCGCCGGCCAGGGAGGAAAGTCCGCCATGCAGAAGAAAGCGCCGGTCTATCTCAATGCGCTGCGCGCCTTCGAGGCCAGCGCTCGGCACGGCAGTTTTTCCGCGGCGGCAGAGGAACTCAACGTTACCGCGGCGGCGGTCGGCCAACTTGTACGCGGACTGGAAGAGTGGCTCGGCATGCCGCTCTTCCATCGCAGCACCTCGGGCAAAACCCGATTGAAGCTGACGGAGCCGGCGGAAAATGCACTTCCGGATATTCGCGCCGGTCTCGACAGGCTTGGCATCGGGCTGCAGCGCCTGCACGAATCGACGACGAGCGGCATCCTCAATGTTACCGTCAGTCCCGCCTTTGCGGCCAAATGGCTGATGCCTCGGATCGACCGTTTTCAGACCAGATGCCCGGACACGGATATCAGGATCGAGACGAGCCTGAAACTCGCCGATTTCAAGGCGCAGGGCCTCGATATCGGCGTGCGCTACGGCGACGGGACATGGCCGGAGCTTATCGCCGAGAAACTGATGGACGAGGATATTTTTCCCGTTTGCTCGCCCGGTTTTCACACCGCACATGATCTGGCATCACTACAGGACCTTCAAAACGCGCCTCTCATTCATGATCTGTCCGTTGACCCTTCGGTGGGTTTCATTGGCTGGCCGGCTTGGCTGGAGGCCGCGGGCGTCGCAGGGCCGCCACCGCAAAGAGGCATGAGGATCAACAACTCGGCTGCTGTGCTGCAGGCCGCGATCGAGGGGCGAGGCATCGCCCTGGCGAGAAGCATTCTCGCCCATGACGATTTGGCCGCCGGCCGGCTCAAAAGGCTTTTTCCCGATGTTCGGGTGGCCTCGAAACTGGCCTATTATGTTGTCTACCGAACAGAATATGCCGCGCTGCCGAAACTGAGGGCCTTCCGCGATTGGCTATTCGATGAAGCGCAGGCACGCTTCCTATCGTGAGATAGTTTTTCTTTCCCGTAGCGAAGAAAGTCTCATTTGTCCAAGAGGCGACTTCCGTTGAAGTTTGCGCATGCAAACTGCTGACGGCCGATGGCCGTGCACGAACCGAAAGGGAAATCATGGCCTACCTCGAAATTACGCTTCAAATCAAGGAAAGCGACCGCGCCGCGGCGGCGAACATCTATCAGAAATACAAGCAATCATTCCTGTCCGAGATCGCCGGAGCCACATCCAAGGAGTTGTTGATCCGTCCGGATGACGTTCAGGTCCTGCACGGCTTCAACACGAGCGACCATGCGAAAGCCTATCTCGAAAGCGCAATGTTCAACGACGATGTCGTGACCGGGCTGAAGCCCCTGCTTGTGGCGGCACCTGAAATCCGCATCTACGAGGTTGTCTGAGGGCCGGCGGAGTGCTCACTTCAGGTTCCAGCAATCAGATGATCCCTATCGGCACCAGACGCATACTCATTGTCGGCGGCGGACTTTCCGGCCTGGTGACGGCCTACAGGCTGCATCAGGCGGGCCTGCCCGTTTGCCTGATAGAAGCCCGCAGCCGTCTCGGCGGCCGCATCCTGTCGGCGGGCGAGGACAACCGCCCGTCGAACGACGGCCTCGATCTTGGACCGTCCTGGTTTTGGCCGGATATGACGCCGGAGATTTTGCCTCTTGTCGATGAACTCGGGCTGACATTCATTCCGCAACACACCGATGGCTTGATGCTTTTCCAGCGCTCGCAAGGCGGAATGCCGGAGCGCTATCCTTCATTTCGCCATCAACCTTCATCGATGCGGCTGGCGGGCGGCACCGGCGCCATGGTCTCGGCGCTGGCCGCTCGTCTCCCGCAGGATTGCCTGCACCTCGAATCGCGGGTTACCAATATCGCCCGCACGCAGGCCGGCCTTACCGTGAGAGTTTCGACGGCATCAGGTGTCGAAACAATCGAAGCCACGCATGTCGTCTTCGCATTGCCGCCGCGTCTCCTTGAGGCCACGGTGGAGTTCTCGCCGCCACCCGGGAACGCGACACGCGCCCTGTGGCGAGCCACACCGACCTGGATGGCCCCGCACGCGAAGTTTTTCGCCATTTACGAAAGGCCGTTCTGGCGCGAAGCCGGCTTGTCAGGTGCTGCACAAAGCATGGCCGGGCCATTGGTTGAAATCCACGATGCGACGACGGCGTCCGGCAAGGCTGCGCTTTTCGGATTTGTCGGCATTGCCGCCCGGAGCCGGATGCAACTCAATGAAAAGGCCCTGCTTTCCGCCTCCATCGCCCAACTCGGCCAGATATTCGGTGCGGAAGCACTCCATCCGGTTGCCACGCTTTACAAGGACTGGGCCATCGACACCCTGACCGCGACGGAGCTTGACCTGACGGCCGCAGGACATCCCGCGGGCGGCCAACATGACTGGGTCGATGTGGACTGGAGCGGGTGGATTACCCTCTCCGGCAGTGAAACCTCAGCCAATTCGCCCGGCTATCTGGCGGGAGCCATTGAAGCAGGCGAGCGGGCCGCAGCAGACCTTATTCGCGGTAATTCAGATGTCATTGAACCTGCCTCACCGAAAGGGCAATAGCGCATGAAATCCACCTACAAGGCCGTGCAGATATCCAGCCCCGGAAAGTTAGAGATTGTCGAGCGGCCGACGCCCTCACCGCCGGCCGGCGAAGTGTTGATCGCCGTGGAAGCCTGCGGCATCTGCGGCGCCGATGCCGGCGACATCGATCGCGCCGATCCGGCACTTCAGCCGTCCCGGGTGCCGGGGCATGAGGTCGTCGGACGGATCGTCGCTCTCGGCGCCGATACGCCGGCGATCTGGAAAATCGGCCAGCGCGTGGGTGTCGGCCGTCTCGGCGGCCATTGCAACGAATGTGACCAATGCCGGCGCGGCCGCTTCAATCTCTGCCGCAACCAGCCCGTATTGGGATCGTCAAGGGACGGCGGCTATGCGGAAATGATGACGGCCAGAGCAACCGGGCTTGTATCGATCCCCGACGATCTTTCTTCGGAGGAAGCGGCCCCCATCCTTTGCGCCGGCATCGCCACCTTCAATGCGCTCAAGAAAAGCGGCGCGGAAGCAGGCGATACGGTGGTCGTCCTCGGCATTGGCGGCCTCGGTCATATGGCATTGCAATATGCCCGGAAGATGGGATTTCGTGTCGTCGCCATTGGCCGCGGTGCGGATATAGCCGAGGTCGCGCTCAGCCTTGGTGCCCACCGATATATTGATACAAATGCCGAAAGCGCGGTCGACATCCTCCTTGAAATGGGCGGCGCAAAGGCGATCCTGACAACGATTGGCAATGTAACAGCGGTCGCCGATCTCATGCTCTCGGTGGCTCCCGGCGGGCGCCTTGTCGTGCTCGGTATCGGCAAGGACCCCCTTCCCGTTTCCACGGGCTTCCTCGTCGGCGGCGAACGCGGAGTGATCGGCTCGATCACGGGCTCTCCCTTCGAAAACGAAAAGACGCTGGATTTCAGCGTTCTGACCGGAATTCGACCGATGATCGAAACCATGCCGCTGGAGCGCGCCCCCGAAGCGGTGGAACGCATGAGATCCGGCGATGTCCGGTTCCGGATGGTGCTGACCATGGGAGATCGGGCCGATGCTGATCAATGAAGACCTGACCGTCCCCGTCATCGTCCACGCATCGAGGCTCAACTGGACCCCGAGCCCGGCAGCCGGCGTTGATCGACGGATGTTATATCGCGTCGGAGCGGAGGTGGCGCGAGCAACGTCGATTGTACGTTATGCGCCGGGCAACGCATTTCCGCGCCATGTCCACGCCGGCGGCGAGGAAATACTGGTTCTCGAAGGCGTATTTCAGGATGAACACGGCGACTACCCGGCCGGCACCTATTTCCGCAACCCGCCGGGGACGTCCCATGTGCCGGCATCCATCAACGGCTGCACGATTTTCGTTCGCCTCTGGCAATTTCGTGAAGGCGATGACGTGCAGATCGTCAAACAAGCGGGAGATGGTGTGCAAGGCACTGCGCGCAGCGAAAGCATATCCTCTCGGATACTGTTCGATGACGGTCACGAGCGCGTCTGCATCGAACAATGGCGCCAGAACACACAGGTCCGCGTCGAAAACCCTTCCGGGCTGGAATTTCTCGTCATTTCGGGGAGCATGATCCGGGACGGAGAAATACTATCCTGCGAATGCTGGGGGCGATTGCCGGCCGGAACGGATATGGACGTCACCACCGGCACCGATGGCGTGCGGATATGGCTGAAGCGAGGCCCTCTCCTGCATCCTGACGTGTTGCGCATGCCGGAGTAGGCGCATCGACTGCCGCCACTTATGAATATCTCGATCTGAAGGAATATGACGAATGAACATCGTCAAACCGACATCCTGCGAGGACGCGGGTTCATCGGAATATGAAACCATTGCGTCAAGGAACGTTTGGATATTGACGGCGGCGCAGTCTCTTGGCGGCGCCAACTCTCCCATCGTCATTTCGCTGGGAGGGCTGGTCGGTCAGCAACTGGCCTCAAACCCGGCTGCCGCTACCTTGCCGGTCAGCCTGCTCAATCTCGGGCTTGCCGCCGGAACGCTGCCGGCGGCAGCCATGATGCTCCGGTTCGGCCGCAGGGCGGGTTATCTCCTTGGAGCAACCCTTGGCATCGCGGCCGGCCTGGTAGCGACGATCGGCGTCGTCCAGTCCAGTTTTGCGCTCTTTTGCATCGGCACCTTCCTCGCCGGCTTTTATAGTTCCTACGTGCAGAGCTACCGCTTCGCGGCCACGGACGGCCTCACAGGCGCCGATCGCGACAAGGCGATCTCCCGTGTGATGATCGGCGGCCTGATCGCGGCCGTGATCGGGCCGCAACTGGTAATCTGGACGCGCGAGGCCTTTCCGGGTCATTCTTTCGCGGGTAGTTTTCTCAGCCAGGCGGTGCTGGCCGGCCTTGCCATACCGGTCCTGCTATACCGCCGCCGCCCGCCCCTGTCGGGACTGACACGGGCCGATACGACAGGCGTCCGTCCCCTCTCCCGCATACTGCTTTCGCCGCGCTATATGCTGGCCGTCGCCACAGGTGTCGTGTCTTATGGGCTCATGACCTTTGTCATGACCGCCGCCCCGATGGCGATGGTGGGCCACGGCCATTCCGTCGATTCCGCTGCCCTCGGCATCCAATGGCATGTCCTGGCCATGTTCGGGCCCAGTTTCTTCACCGGTCGTCTGATGGCACGTTTCGGCAAGGAGCGGGTTGCCGCCGTTGGCCTTCTCTTGATCGGCATATCGGCCCTGATCGCGCTCGGCGGTCTCGACATCGCGCATTTCTGGGGTTCGCTGATCCTGCTGGGTATCGGCTGGAATTTCGGCTTCATCGGCGCCACGGCCATGGTCGCGGATTGCCATACGCCGGCAGAGCGCGGTAAGGCACAGGGCGCAAACGATTTTCTGGTCTTCGGAACGGTTGCTTGCGCTTCGTTCTTCGCCGGCTCGCTTCTCTATAATTCGGGATGGGGCAGCATCAACAGACTCGTCCTGCCCGCCGTAGCGATCATTCTTGTACCTTTGGTCTGGCAGGCCGCCCGATTGACGAAAAGCCGATAAACAGAGCGACGAGAAATGACATCCATATCAATCTGGAGATCGGCATTGGTTTTGCTGGCGGCATTCGTCACGGCCGTAACGCTCGCATTCTCCTCACCGTCTGAAGCGAAATCGCTTTGTTCGAAAAGTGAAGTCCTGACCGTGCTACTACCGGATCCCGCGTCGGGCCGCCGCTACGAAATCTATATCAGCCTGCCCGCAGATTATTCGGAGCGCCCAGAAAGAACCTATCCCCTGGTCGTCATCGCCGATGGGGGTCGCGCCTTTCCAAAGTTGAGCTGCGACGCCCGCGTGCTCGCACAAAGCGGCCAAGTCGATGAGGCCGTTATCGTCGGCCTTTCCTATGCGCTCGGAGAGAAGCTGGAGGACAGTCGCCGTCGCGATTACACGCCTGTACAGCTCCCGGAAAGCGGCAGAATCTATGGCGGTGCCGCCGCCTATCAAAACTATCTGCGCGACGTCGTCCTGCCTTATGTTGAGGATCGCTACCGGATCGCATCCGGCCGCCGCGTTTTCTGGGGACATTCCTATGGAGGGCTGCTCGGTGCCCATATCCTTCTGACCGAACCTGCGCTTTTCCAGACCTATATCCTCGGCAGCCCATCCTTCTGGTTCGCCGATGAAGCCATCTACAGGCTCGAAGACGACTACGCCCGAAGACGCCACCAACTCAATGCGCATGTGCTCTTCTATGTCGGGGGCCTCGAGACGTCTCGCCAAGATCCTGCGCGGCAGGGAAAGACGCGCGATATGGTCACCGGCATGCAGAAGTTCCAATCCCGTCTTCGCTCACGCGGCTACGAGGGATTGAATATGTCCTCGAAGGTCATAGAGGGCACAGATCACATCAGCGCCGTAAGGCCGGGTTTCATGTGGGGGCTCCAGGCGACGCTCGGCCACTGACTTTTGTGTTGCGAAAACGAGCGTTCGGGTTCTACTGGCTAGCTTGCTTCGGTCCGCGGAAAAGATATCAGCGCCCGAAGCCCGCCTTCCGCCCGGTTTGACAGTGTGAGCTGCCCTCCATGGGCGCGAATGATGGACAGGGCGATCGCAAGCCCCAACCCCATCCCGCCTGTTTCCCGGCTGCGTGAACTTTCCAGCCTGTAAAGCGGCTCGAAAACATGCGTGAGTTCCTCTTCGGGAATACCGGGGCCTGCGTCATCGATCGTGATTTCGATCTTCCCCGGCACCTTATGGATTGCAAGCTCGGCGCGGCCGCCATATTTCACGGCATTGTCGATCAGATTGGTCAATGCGCGTTTTAGCGTTGCCGGGTCGCAGGCGTAGATGATCGGCTGAGCGGTATCCATATGGACCGGCAGGCCGGCATCGGCAAGATCATCCGCCATGCTCTCCATCAGGGCCGCAAGGTCCGTCGGACGGCGGACCGGCTGTTGTGTCGCACCGCTCGCGAATTCCAGTGTCGTTGCGACCATTTTATTGAGGTCGGCTATGGTCGAGAGCATTTTCTCCCGCTCGGCCGCATCTTCGACATTCTCCACCCTCAGCCGCAACAGCGTCAGCGGCGTGCGGAAATCGTGAGAGATGGCGGCCAGCATTTTCGTGCGATCATCGATCATGCCGCGCAAGCGCGCCTGCATGGCGTTGAAGGCGCGTGCGGCCTGCCGGGTCTCGACCGTTCCGACCTCCGGCATCGGCGGCGCGTTCAGGTCTTCCCCCAGTCGCAGAGCTGCCTTTGAAAGCGCCGTCAGCGGTGACGATACCCGCCGGACGACCCAGATCGTCACCAGCACGGTTATCGCTGCCATCATCCCCATCGACACGAGGAAGCGCAGGGAAAAGGCGCCGCCGCTTTCGGGCAGAACCGTATTAAAGGTCAGCCACTGTCCTTGCTCAACCGGAATGGCGACGTGCAACTCGCGAAATCCCGCGAACGGACCCAGGCTGCCAAACCCGGACATCATCGGGGTCTCGCCCATGCCATGCTGCGCCATCATTCGTTCTGCCATGCCCGCCATCATGCCGCGCGGCCGGGAGGCCGAGACCCGCGGTTCGGAAGAACCATCCAGCGAGAGGCGCTCGATAAGGAGCTGTTTCAGTGCCTCCGCCGCAGATGTGTCGCTGTCGGTCAATATCGCCGGGGGCGGCTCCGGCGAAAGCGCGACGTTAAACGTCTCGTCGCTGGAATCCTGCGTGATACGATCCCGCCACTCCGCGGGTGCATCGCGCACGAGCCGTGTCAGGTTCGTGATCCGTTGTGCTATCGCGAAACCGCCGACCGCACGCACAATCTGTCCGCGGTCGGCGCTGTATATCCATGTGCCGATGAGATGGGACGCCAACAAACCGGCCAGAAGAATAAGCAAAGTCTGGCCGAACAGGCTCTGTGGAAGCAAGCGCTTCATGCGGATGTTACCTCTGGCACAAACAAATAGCCGCCGCCCCAGACGGTCTTGATAATTTTCGGTGTGGTGGGGTCGACCTCGATTTTTTTACGCAGCCGGCTCACCTGCGTATCGATGCTGCGGTCGAACGAGCCGGCGGCCCTTCCCCGGGCCAGATCCAGAAGTTGATCGCGGCTCAGTACCCGTCCGGGTCTTTCTATCAAGACAAGCAGAAGATCGAACTCACCGGTGCTGAGCGGCACCGTAATCCCGTCATCACGCTGGAGTTCTCTTGCACCGGTGTCGAGGCGCCAGCGGTCGAAACAATATTGCCCGGCGCGCCGGGTCTGCTCTGCCACCCCCTCATTCTCGCTCCGGCGCAGCACCGCCCTTATCCGGGCGATCAATTCACGGCTGCCGAAAGGCTTCGAGACATAATCGTCGGCGCCGAGCTCAAGACCGACGACGCGGTCGATCTCGTCTCCCTTGGCCGTCAGCATGATGATCGGGATCGCCGATTGCGCGCGCAACCCTCGACAGAGCGAGAGACCGTCCTCCCCCGGCAGCATCAGGTCAAGGATGATAAGGTCGATGTGAGCATCCGCCATGACCTTTCGCATCGCCCGCCCGTCGGCGGCGACACTGGTGCGAAAACCCTCCTTGACGAGCGCGCGCGAGACCAGTTCGCGGATTTCGCGGTGATCGTCGACGATGAGTATATGAGGACTGCTTTGCATGACTTTCAACTTATCCCAATCATGAAGAGACTGTCTGGAAAAGATGAAACAAGTTTTGCCTGAAAGCCTCTCTGTAACAACTTGTCACAAAAGCGCAGCGTCCTGAAAAACTTGGGTGACGTTTGCCGCGCCAGATGGTGGCCATTGAACGGCTAAAACCATCTGGAGAAAACCATGAACCGCAGAACGAAACTCGCCACGATTTCCATCCTCTCGCTGCTCACCGGCGTGACAATAATCGCCCTGTATCACAGTTTCGGCCCGGTTCGGCCCTTCCCGGTACCGGCGAGCTTCAACGGAATGTCACCCATGACCGAAATGAGGAATGGAATGGGCTGGATGATGCTGTTCGGGCCGCTCGCCATGCTCCTCACCTTCGGCGGCTTCGTTACCCTGACCGTTTTGCTGGTCACCTCGCTTGGCCAGTCTTCGGCAAAGCCCGACTGACAGTCGCCGGCTATGCTTTCATAGCCTTGGTCTTCCTGCCACCTGCGGACCCGACCTCAATGACGGTCCGATTGTGGGAAAAATCGCGAGATTGAACAATGACCCATCCTATCTCACGCCGCAGCTTTCTTGCGGCTTCCGCCGCCACGACCGCCGCACTGTTCTTGCCCGCCCGCGTCGGGGCCGCCCCCGGCGCAGCCACGCTCACCGCCACGACACGCACGATCGAGGTGGCAGGACGCGCCGCCACCGTCATGGGGCTCGTCAATGCGAAAGGCGGGCTCGGACTTACCCTTGATCCCGGACAACGATTTCGCGTGGATCTGACCAACGGGCTCGACAGAGAGACAATCATCCATTGGCACGGCCAGATTCCGCCCAATGCCCAGGACGGCGTGCCCAACACCAGCCCGATGCTGGGCCCGGGTGAAACGCGTTCTTACGATTATGCCGCCAGACCGGGCACCTTCTGGATGCATAGCCACATTCCGGCACAGGAGGTCGGCCTTCTCGCCGCACCGCTGATCGTGCGTTCTGAGGCCGATCTTGCCGCTGACCGGCAGGAGGTGGTGCTGTTTCTGCACGACTTCTCCTTCAAGGCGCCTGAGGCCGTGCTCCAAGAAGCGGCAGGCGGAACGGGCATGGATCACGCCGCGATGGGCCATGGCGGCGCACCGGACACAAAAGCAATGCCGGAAATGTCCGGTATGATGGACATGGCATCCATGAAGATGGATCTGAACGATTTCGAGTTTGACGCCTATCTGGCGAATGATCGCACGCTCGATGACCCGGACGTGGTGCGCGTCGAACGCGGCGGACGGGTTCTCCTGCGGGCGGTGAACGCCTCGTCGATGACGTCTTTCTGGATAGATCTCGGGACCGTGCGCGGACGGCTCGTGGCCACCGATGGCGAAGCCTGCGTCCCGCACGAGGCGACCCGTTTCGGCTTCGCCTCCGCCCAGCGGCTCGACATCGAGATCGAGATGCCGGCTGACGGAGCGGCGCTGCCGGTCCTCTGCCTTCGCGAAGGTGGGCGGCAACGGACAGGCATCGTCCTTGCACCCGAACGCGCAGCCATCGCCCGGATAGCCGATCTGTCGGACACGCAACACCCGGCCTTCTCCCGCAATCTCGCCCAGGAGAGCGTATTGCGCGCCATGACGCCCTTGGCAGAGCGCGAGGTCGCCCGACGCCACGATGTCGTGCTGGATGGTTCGATGATGCCCTATCGGTGGACGATCAACGGCCGCGGCTGGGGCGATCGCACCCCCATTGCAGCCCGCACCAGTGAGCGGGTGGAGATAACATTCCACAACATGTCGATGATGGCCCATCCCATGCACCTGCACGGCCATGTCTTCCAGGTGGTCGGTGTCGGCATGCGGCGTATAGCAGGCGCCTTGCGCGATACCATCCATATCCCGCCTATGAACAGGGTGACGATCGCATTCGATGCCGGTGAGGCCGCACCGTGGATGCTCCATTGTCATCACATGGGTCACCTGGAAACCGGCATGATGACGGAGTTTCAGGTTCAGGCTTAGGACTTGCGGGAGGAAAAGGAGCGCCGGCTCCGACCGGGCGGGCGCTCCTTGCCCTGTCCGGATCATGGCAGGGGCGAACGCCCCATCTCTCGGGCAAGTTCGAGGAAACCTTCGATATAGGAGGTCGTCTCCTCGCCGCGGCGCACGCCGAGATTGATGCTCTTGCGAATACCCGCTTCGCCAAGGCTGAGTGCCCGAATTGGCAATCCGGCGGCATCTTCCTGCAAAAGCCAATCCGGCAGGACAGTGACTCCCCTTCCCGCGCAAACGAGTTGCAGCATCAGATCAATGGTCTCGGCGGTACGATGCTGACGGGGTCTGCAATGGGCAGGAACCAGAAACCGGGTATATATGTCCAGCCGTTCCAGGGTTACCGGCACGGTGACCAGCTCCTGATCAATCAAATCCTGGGGCCGCACAAAAGCCTGCCTGGCAAGCGGATGTGTCTCATGCACCATCAGGACAAGTTCGTAATCGAAAACAGGTGTGAATAGCAGCTCCGGCGTATCAACCGGATCCGGGGTAATGAGCAGATCGACTTCGAAGCCGAGAAGCGCTTCGACGCCATCAAAGCGAAAAGCCGTGCGAACATCGAAATCGACATCGGGCCAGCGTGTGAGATAGGGAGTGGCGATACGCGACAACCAGCGCTGACATGGATGACATTCCATACCAACGCGCAACGCTCCTCTTCGCCCCAACGCAAAGTCTGTCAGGACCCGTTCCGCATACTCCATCTGCGGCAATATCCGTTCGGCGACGCTCAACAGGTATTCTCCAGCTTGGGTCAATCGCAATCCGCGGCCTGTCTTTGTCCAGACCTTGATGCCCTGGCGTTCCTCGAACTTGGCGACCGTATGGCTGAGCGCCGACTGCGTGACGTTCAGCCTCTCGGCAGCCGCGGTGACACTGCCACGGCGGCTGACTTCCCGTAAAATCGCTAGATGCTGCCGGTCGAGCATTATGAACTATCCTCATTGCCAAATGAAATAATACCATTTCCGCTCATAATGTATTGAGACTAACCTTTTCGTCAACGGGTGGACCCAGCCTTAATGGACGAAAGGACATAGCAGTGACAAAACCGGCGACTGCGGCCCAGCACGCGATGAGCAATGGATTTTCTCCCTCGATTTTCGACGAGGTCATTGATCGCAAGAACAGCAACTCGATGAAATGGGCTTATGCGGACAAGTTGCTGGCACCGCACGAAGCTGTGGCCGATCCCCTGCCGATGTGGGTCGCCGATACCGATTTCAAAGCGCCTCAAGCTGTCATCGACGCACTGCATGACGCCGTCGAGCACGGGGTATTCGGTTATCCCGGCGGTGCAACCCGGTCCTATGTGGACGCCGTGGTCGGCTGGCAGCAACGGCGCTTCGGCTGGGATGTGCCGAAAGAATGGGTTCTCCAGACCTCGGGCATCATCACCACCTTGAAGACAGCAGTGCAGGCTTTTTCGGCGCCGGGCGATACCGTCCTGATCCAGCCGCCGGTCTATGCACATTTCCATAACGACGTTCTGTTGAACGGCCGTCATCTGGCCTTTGCACCGCTCGAATTCACCGGCGACGGCTATCGCTTCAATGAAAAAATCTTCGAAGCGGCCATACGCGGCAACACGAAGATTTTCATCCTGAGCCACCCCCATAACCCCACTGGAAATGTCTGGTCGGAAGACGAATTGCGCGCAATGGGCGAAATTTGCGTCCGCAACGGCGTCCTCGTCATTTCCGATGAGATCCATGAGGATCTCATTCTCAATCCGGACAGGAAACACATTCCCTTCGCCTCGCTCGGCGAGGAATTCGCACAAAACAGCATCACCTGTACCGCCCCGAGCAAGACCTTCAATCTGCCGGGGCTGCAAAGCGCCAATGTCTTCGTCCCGAACAGAAGGCTGCGGGAAGAATTACGCCGTCAATATGAGCGCAACGTCTTCGAACTGGTGAACATCATGGGGATGGTCGCCGCAGAGGCGGCTTATGCCCACGGCGAACCGTGGCTTGAGGAGATGCTGACCTATCTGCGCGCAAATCACGCACATTTCGCCAGATCGATCAACGCAGCGGACCCGCGCCTAAAAGTCCTTCCTACCGACTCCCTCTATCTGGCGTGGATGGATTGCCGCAGCCTCGGACTGGATGCCGAAGCGCTTAACAAATTCATGCTGACCAAGGCGCGGGTCTGGCTCGACAAAGGCCAGAAATTCGGGATCGAGGGACACGGCTTCATGCGCGTCAATCTCGGCTGCCCACGCTCCACGGTTGATGAAGCGATCCGGCGCATTACCGCCGCCGTCGCCGTGCTTTGAGCGGGGGCCGATATCGCGGTCAATCGAACAGGCGCATTCAATCAAGACATAATGGAATAGGGAAACCAACCGAACCGGGCAGCGGAGAAATCGGCAAAAAGCCCCCGCTGCCGGCTCACAACTGGGAGAATAACAATGAAAATGACAATTGCGCTCGCCACCCTCGCAATGGCGACACTTACGGGCGGCGTCGCTTCGGCCGGCACGATGGCCGATGTTCAGGCGCGTGGCAAACTGAATTGCGGCGTAAGCACCGGCCAACCCGGCTTCTCCGCACCCGATGCATCCGGTGCCTGGCAGGGTCTGGACATTTCCTATTGTCGAGCCGTTGCCGCAGCGGTCCTGAAAGATCCCCAGGCGGTAACTTTCGTTCCGACCACGGCGCAGACCCGTTTTTCGGCCCTCGCTTCGGGTGAAATCGATATCCTCTCGCGTACGACGACCTGGACCTTCTCACGCGATGTCGATCTGAAATTCACTTTCGCGGGCGTGACATATTATGACGGCCAAACATTCATGGTCCCCCGGAGCCTGGGAATAACCTCCGCCAAGGATCTCAACGGCGCCACCGTCTGTATCACGAGCGGAACAACCACGGAACTCAACCTCGCCGAATACTTTAAAAAGAACAACCTCACCTATGAACCGGTTCCCGTCGAGAACGGCGCTGAGAACCAGCAGAAATACCTGGCAGGCGCATGCGACGTCATGACGAGTGACGGTTCCGATCTGGCCTCCATCCGCTCCAGTTTCGCGAACCCTGATGACCACATCATTCTTACCGAGGTTATGTCGAAGGAGCCGCTGGGACCGCTGGTTCGCCAGGGAGACGACCAATGGGCCGACCTCGCGCGCTGGACGCTGAATGCGCTCATCTCCGCCGAGGAACTTGGCATCACGGCCGAGAATGTAAAACAACTCGCCGCCAGCACCGACAATCCGGAAATCAAACGCCTTCTGGGCAAAGATGGAGACCTCGGCAAGCAACTCGGTCTCGACGCCGCCTGGGCGGAACGTGTGATCGCAGCGGGCGGAAATTACGGCGAACTCTTCGCAAAAAACCTTGGTGAGCAAACCCGGATCAAATTGTCCCGCGGGCAGAATGCTCTGTGGGAACAGGGTGGCCTGATGTATGCGCTGCCGTTTCGTTGATGCGCTTTTGCGGCGTGGACCTGTCCACGCCGCATCGCATTTTATGAATTCAAACTCATCGCGCGACCAGCGCGGACCAAGGTAACCCTCCACTGCTACATGGAGACAACTCATGACTACGAGAAACGCCGCTCGGAACGAGCCGTTTCGCCTCGGCATGCTCCTTCGCGACACCCGTTACCGCAATGGCACGATCCAGATCATAACCTTCGTACTCTTGGCAATCGGCCTTTTCTGGCTTGTCGACAACACGATGCGGAACCTTACGGCACTGGGGAAGGATTTCTCCTTTGATTTCCTGTGGCGCACCGCCGGCTATGACATATCGCAACGGCCGATCGACTACTCGAGTGCGAATACTCATGCGCGTGCAGCCTTGGTGGGATTGCTCAATACCCTGATCATCGCCGCAATGGCCTGTATCACCGCAACTGTCCTCGGTATATTCGCGGGCGTCCTGCGGCTTTCCAACAACTGGATCGTCGGGCGGCTGATGACACTCTATGTGGAGAGTTTCCGCAATGTGCCGGCGCTTCTGTGGATTATCGTCATCGCTGCGATCATGTCCGAGGCAATGCCTGCGCCAACCGATTTCCGCGGCGAAAATCCTGACGCCTCGATGCTTCTATGGAACAGCGTTGCAGTGACAAACCGGGGAATTTACGTTCCTTTGCCGGGTTTTTCGCGCAGTCTTGGACAAGTCGACCTCCCCTTTGGGTCCGTCAGCCTCGATTTACTAGCCATTGCCGCTGTGCTTGCCGGTTCGTTCGCCATGCATCGCCTCCTCTTCGACAATGCGCAGCGGCGGCAAAGCCGCACCGGCAAGCGTCCCCATATCTGGTGGAAGAGCGTCGCCGTTTTCGCGATACCTTCTCTGGCATTGCTGTATTCGCTCGGATTTTACTTGCAGCTTCCCGAATTGAAGGGGCTGAATTTCACCGGTGGCTTACAGCTTCGAAATTCCCTGATCGCGCTCTGGATCGGGCTCAGCATCTACACCGGGGCGTTTATCGCCGAGATCGTGCGCTCGGGCATTCTCGCTGTTTCTCGGGGGCAAACGGAAGCGGCCCATGCCCTCGGCCTGCGGCCGGGACAAACGATGCGTCTGGTGATCCTGCCGCAGGCTCTCCGCATCATCGTTCCACCGCTCATTTCGCAATATCTGAATATCACCAAGAATACGTCGCTGGGGCTTGCGGTAGGCTACATGGACCTGCGCTCCACGCTTGGCGGCATCACCATCAACCAAACCGGCCGCGAACTCGAGGGAATGCTGCTCATGATGCTGGTCTACGTCTCTATCAGCCTCACCATTTCCGGCGCCATGAATATCTACAATAACCGTATCATGCTGAAGGAGCGCTGAGATGAATGTCCATAGTGTCTCCTGGGTCCGCGACAACATATTGATGCCCTCGGAACGACCGCCAGGCCAAACCGGTGTGTTCCAATGGATGAAGAAGAACCTGTTCAGTGGCTGGATCAGCACGATTCTGAGCATCGCCTCGATGGCCGCAGTCTTATGGCTCGTATCGGCTGTTGCCCCATGGCTTGGCAATTCCATCTGGAAAGCCAATTCCCTTGCCGAGTGTCGGCAGATTCTCGATGGAGCATCCGGTGCTTGCTGGGGCGTCATACGGGATCGGTGGACGCAGTTGCTCTTCGGCTTTTATCCGCCGCAATCATACTGGCGGCCGGTAACAGCCTCCATACTGCTCGTTCCTGCACTGGCACCGGCTCTTTTCGCCGCTCTCCCCCGAAAGATGCTGTGGTTCAGCGCCCTGTATCCAGGGCTCGTCTACTGGCTCATCTGGGGCGGCTCGCTCTGGTTTCCCGCCATGTTCTACCTGGCATTCGCCGCTGGCGCGGCCGCCAATGCCCTGTTCGCGCGGAAAAATTCGGCTCTGGCAACCACGGCAGCAATCTTCACGGCGATCCTCTGGTGGTCCTGTCTCGCTGGCCCGCTCGCGGCACTGCTTGAGAATGCCCTTCCCCTTTCGCTCGAAAGCGTGGCATCAAGGCAGATCGGCGGGTTCCTGCTGTCGATCATAATCGGCATCACCGGTATCGCGATGTCGCTGCCGCTCGGCATCCTGCTCGCACTTGGCAGGCGGTCAGCCATGCCTCTCATTCAGAGCCTGAGTGTGGTTTTCATCGAATTCATCCGCGGTGTTCCGCTGATCACGCTGCTATTCACGGCCTCGCTCCTCCTCAACTATTTCCTGCCGCCGGGCACGAATTTCGATCTCATCCTGCGTGTCATCATCATGGTAACGCTCTTTGCCAGCGCCTATATGGCCGAGGTCATTCGCGGGGGGCTGGCGGCGCTGCCGCGCGGTCAGTACGAGGCCGCCGAAGCGCTGGGACTGGACTATTGGAAAGCGCAGCGGCTGGTCATTCTGCCGCAGGCGCTGAAAATCTCGATACCCGGTATCGTCAACTCGTTCATCGGACTGTTCAAGGACACGACGCTCGTCATGTTCATCGGCCTTCTCGACCCCATCGCCCTCGCCGCCGCCATTCGCGCCAACACCAATTGGCAAGGAATATACTGGGAACTCTACATCTTCATCGGCGCAGTGTTCTTTGTCTTCTGTTTCGGCATGTCGCGCTACTCGATGTATCTCGAGCGCCGGCTGAAGACAGATCATCGTTAGGAGAATATGGATGACGAATACAAACACGCAACGCGCTTTTTTGCATGACGAGCGGATCGGACTTCCGGATATCGCAGTCGAGATCACTTCCATGAACAAGTGGTATGGCGACTTCCATGTGCTGCGTGACATCGACCTGACCGTGCGGCGTGGAGAGCGGATCGTTATTTGCGGACCGTCCGGTTCTGGAAAATCGACCATGATCCGCTGCATCAACAGGCTCGAGGAGCATCAATCCGGCAAAATCACAGTCGATGGTATCGAACTCTCCAGCGACCTGAAGAAAATCGAAGAAGTTCGTCGTGAAGTCGGGATGGTATTCCAGCACTTCAACCTCTTTCCGCACCTGACCATCCTTCAAAACTGCATGCTTGCCCCGGTCTGGGTCCGCAAGATACCGGAAAAACAGGCCAAAGAGCTTGCCATGCACTTCCTCGAGAAGGTCAGGATACCCGATCAGGCACACAAATATCCGGGCCAATTGTCAGGCGGCCAGCAGCAGCGCGTCGCGATCGCGCGGTCATTGTGCATGAAGCCGAAGATCATGCTCTTCGATGAACCCACCTCCGCGCTTGATCCGGAAATGATAAAGGAGGTACTCGATACAATGATCACGCTTGCCGAAGACGGGATGACCATGCTTTGCGTGACCCACGAGATGGGCTTTGCCCAGGCGGTGGCTGACCGGGTGATCTTCATGGACCAGGGTCAGATCGTCGAACAGAACGAACCGAAGGCTTTCTTCAGCGCGCCGCAATCGGAGCGCTCGCGAGCATTCCTCGGTCAGATATTGGGACATTGAGTTTTTGACGGACTGAAGATGGTTACATTGCTATTCAAACCCATCCGCCGCGCCGCGGTAATTCTCGGTATCGCGCTCGTTTTACCGTTTGCCGCCGGAGCAACCGATCTCCTGCAACCGCTCGGCCGTGCGGACCGCCCGGCAGGTTCTGCGACTGCCCCGGTAACGGTGATCGAATACTCATCCCCCACCTGTTCTCACTGTGCGACATACAGGAACGAGACCGCGCCGAAGATCGAGGAGGAATTTGTTGAAAGCGGGCAGGTTAGAATTCTGTTCCGGCCTTTGGTTCGCAATAATGTGGATCTTGTTATTTTCATGCTGGCAGAAGCGCAGCCGCAACCGAAGCCCGTTCTGGACAGATTTTACGCCCGTCAGGACGAGATCGCGAACTCCAATGATCTGGAACAGACGTTACGCGAAATCGCAGCCTCTGTGGGAATCGATCGCGACGCTTTTAATGCGGCGGTGGCGGACCAATCTGTATTAAACAACCTCAAGACGCTTACCAATCAGGCGCAGGACGACTTCAAAGTAGAGGGCACGCCGACATTCTTCATCAACGGCAAGAAAATTACCGGCGCCCCAAGCCTTGAAGCAATGCGGCGCGAGATCGCCGCCGCTCTGGAAAGGAAATAGCCTCTGTTGCCACCTGGCGCGAAACCTGGTGGGGATGGAGAGTTCGACAGCGGCGGAACTCATGTTTACGAGCTTCGGCGATCACCAAAGCCCCGGCTTTTCTCCAGGAAACTCGCCTCCTCAAGAGACGTGCTGCCTACCAACGCACCGACAAGACGGCGGAACTCGACACGTCCGACCCTTGCACCCGTCTCATCAACGATATCGGCTTCGGCACTGGCCGAATTTGTCATAAGCCGGGCGGCATCCTCGATCGTCGTACCAAGCTTCAAGATTTCGCGCGCGTTGTCGTCGCTCTGGTGTCGCGGCTCCATGAGCTGCTCGACCCGGATCACCCTTCCGCGATTGACCTCCTTTACGAAACTGGCGACGTAGTCATCGGCAGGGTTGAGCACGATATCCTGACTGGTCCCCTGCTGTACGATTTCCCCATTGCGCAGGATCGCGATCTGGTCTCCGAGACGAAGCGCCTCGTCCAGATCATGCGTGATGAACACGATGGTTTTTTTGATCTCCTTCTGCAGATCGAGCAAAACGGTCTGCATGTCCGTGCGAATGAGCGGGTCCAGCGCAGAATAGGCTTCGTCCATCAGCAGAACGGGAGCGTCGTTCGACAAGGCGCGGGCAAGGCCGACGCGCTGCTGCATGCCGCCGGACAATTGGTTGGGGTACTTCTTCTCGAAACCCTTCAGCCCTACCCGCTCGATCCATCGCATCGCGATGTCAACGCTTTTCACGCGGGTAACGCCCTGGACTTCGAGCCCGTATATTGTGTTGTCCAGCACGGTCCGATGCGGCAGCAGAGCGAATTTCTGAAACACCATCGCGGTCTGATGCCGGCGGAAGTCGCGTAACTCAGCATCGTTCATCTTGACGACATCCACGCCATCGACGAGCACCTCACCGGCGGTCGGATCGATCAACCTGTTGATGTGGCGTATCAGTGTCGACTTGCCGGAACCGGAAAGCCCCATGACAACCTGAATCTGGCCCGATGGAATTTCGATGTTGATGTCTTTCAGACCGAGAACATGTCCATGTTTTTCGTTGAGTTCGCTCTTGTCGAGGCCGCGCTTGACGGCTTCGATGTAAGCGTCGGGATTGGATCCGAAAATCTTGAAAAGGTGGCGAATCTTGATGCCGCCGAACTTGTGCTCAGCCATGAAAAACTTCCCGGTGTTTTTGAAGGCGGCGGCCGTAAGCCTGTGTAGCCCTGTCGAAGATGATCGCAATGCCGACGATGGCTAACCCACCGAATGCACCGAGACTGAAATATTGGTTCACAATCGCACGCAGGACCGGCTGCCCCAGCCCCTGAACCCCGATCATCGACGCAATGACAACCATCGCCAATGCCATCATGATGGTCTGGTTGACGCCGGCCATGATCGTCGGCAGAGCGAGCGGAAGCTGCACTTTGAAGAGTTTCTGCGAACTGGACGATCCGAATGCGTCCGCAGCCTCCAGCACATCCTTGTCCACGAGACGAATGCCATGGTTGGTAAGACGGATCATCGGCGGGATGGCATAGATAATGACCGCAATCAGGCCTGGCACGCGCCCTATACCGAGGATCATGACGACGGGGATCAGATATACGAAGCTTGGCAGCGTCTGCATGATATCGAGAGCGGGATTGACGATCTTCTGCACCCTGTCGGAACGAGCCATCAGGATACCGATCGGCAAACCAATGGCGACCGAGAGAATGGAGGCGACGAAGATGAGCGAGATGGTGCGCATCGCATCTTCCCACATCCCGAAATAACCAATCGCCATCAGAATCAGGAAGCAGCCCAGCACAAGCTTCACGCTTCGGCTCGCCGCATAGGCGATGACGAGAACAAGCCCGACGATAATCGGCCAAGGCGTCTGCGTCATGAATCGCTCGGATGCGAGCAGAAACTGATTCAACGGCGAAAAGAAGCTCTCGATCGTGTCACCGTAGGAGCGCGAGAACGTGAGGAAACTTTCGTCGATCAGCTTCTTGAAATTCCGCAGCGACTCGTTGTCCATCTGCGGAAACTGATAAAACCATTCCATATTCGTTGTGCCTTCCCTGAAACTTGTGGCCTTGTTGCCTGAAGGGCTGGCGGAACATCGCGTGGATGCTCCGCCCTAACCTCAGCGGGCGGCCTTCACCTTTGCCGCGACATCTGCGGGAACCCATGCCGTCCAGACGGGCTCATAGGCCTTGAGGAACTGCTGCGCCGCATCCGCGCCCGTCGCCTGGTTGTCCGTCATCCAGGCCAGCATCTCGCTCACGACCTTGTTCGGCCACGAACGTTTTGTCAGGAACTCATAAGCAGATCCGCCACGCTCGGCGAAGGCTTTGGTCACGACTGTTCCGACTTCGTCAGTCGGCCATTCATTCGGCTTGGGATCTGGGCAGCTTTCGACTTCGTTGCAGCGCGCCCATTCGGCGGCATCATAGGGAACACCGGCTGACAGGCGAACCATCTCGTATTTCCCGAGCAGTGCCGTCGGATCCCAGTAATATCCGATCCAGCCACGGCCTTTGTTATAGGCATTGATCAAGGCGCCGTCATGGGCGGCAGCGGAACCGCTGTCGATGAGATTGAAGCCGGCGTTCTTTGCCCCATATGCCTTGTAATACTGGGTCGCAAAGATAGTCGCGCCCCAGCCCTGCGCGCCGGCATACCAGGCCGCCTTCGAGGAATCCTGCGGATCGGGAAAGAGTTCGGGATGTTTCAGCGCATCCGCAATGGTTTTGATGTCGGGGTGTTTTTCAATGAGGAACTTCGGCACATAAATGCCCTGCACACCGCCATCCGTGAAGACCTTGCCGGCAACGACGAGCTTGCCATCCTTGATGGCCTGTTGCGTGACCGGAGGACGCGTACTCGTCCAGGACTCCGATACGATATCGGGCTGCCCGCGCTCCGCCATGGAGGTCTGCGTCGGCACGGTATCACCGACAACCACGCTTGCATCGCAGCCATAGCCGTTCTTCAAAATGAATTCATCGACATAGGCAAGAAGTTCGGATGACGCCCAACTTAGGCTGACGATGGAGACGGAACCGCAATCCGCGGCTTTCGCTCCGCCGAAACTCAGCAAAACTCCAATGGTCAGGCAGGTGGTAGCAAGTAGTTTCTTCATGTTCTTCCCTCTTGCGCGGCTTTATTGCAAACGACAGGTTCGCCGCGTTCTCCACCTGTCGAAATTTTCTGGAGGGTTGATAACAAGGCGCAGGCAATCACAGTCTCGGCCGAATTGCCGATCCTTTCTGCTCGCCATGCTGCGGTGTTTATTCTCTCAACCGATTGCGTGACATGCCTGTGCATGCCGCCGACCGGACGCGGATGTAGCCGCACCTGAAGGCCCCTTGAGTCTTCGGGTTATGACCGTCATGTTTTTTAAAAAATCGCTTTAGCCGTTCGGCCCCGCGCTCTAATCCGCGTTAAGCTATTGGCTAGCCGAACTATTTTACAGAACCGACACCGATTTCATGCACTTGTTTCAAACTCCACTCCCTGCGAATAAACTGCCATCTGTGGAGCCGCACGCCTATAACGGAAGCGACCAATGCTATGTTGTTTATGTCATAAACGCTGGCAGCGAGGCGCAAGATCTCCTCAAGCACCGGATCAGGCGGGGATAAGCAGCCGCTCGACCTCGTGACGACGCTTCCGGTAGGCATGCGGGGTTTCACCGTAAAGCTTTCGGAACCACAGAATAAAATGCGATGCGTCCGAAAACCCGCATTCGAACCCGATGGACGTGATGTTCATGCTGGTATCGGCCAGGAGTTTGCGGGCACGTTCGAGCTTCAGTTTGCGCCAGTAGTTTGCGGGCGGCGTATTCGTGTTGGCGATGAAGAGCCTGTGCAATTGCCGCGGATGAGTGCCGATGAACTTCGCCACGTCCTTGAGCGATCCGTTCGCATCGAGGTGGTCCTTCATATAACCGATCGCGCGCAAGACGAGGTCGTTTTGATAGACGGACATTTCCGAGGAATCCGGTGTCGAGCTGCCGCCGGCCTGCTTTCCTCTCTCGTCTCCAATCAGCAGATATTCGATGCTCTTACGGGCTCTTAAAGCGCCGCAATGGCGCCGGATGAGGTGTGAGGCAAGATCAATCGCAGGTCCGCCGGGACAGGTGATGATGCGTCCGTCATCGATGAAGGTCTTGTCGACCATGGCTGTCGCGCCCGGAAAGCGTTGAACGAACTCGTCCCGGATCGTGAAATGCACGGCGCAGCGATGCCCATCCAGCAGCCCGGCCTTTCCGAGCACGAAGGAGCCTGAACAGAGCGCGATGATCGGCGTTCCCTTGGCGTAGAGAACACGCAAGGAATCCAGCAACCACTCCGGAGGATTACGAGTCTCGCTCAGCAATCCGCCAGCGATGACGACATAATTGTAATTCGCGCTGAGATCGAGCGGTCTGGTCGGGACTATCGGCATGCCGCAGCTTGCGGTAACGGGCTGGTCGTTACAGGTCATCCAGTCCCATTGGCAATAAATCTGCTGGCTGCGAAACGACTTGTCGGCGGCAAAACGCAACGAGTCCACAAATCCCGCGACCGGAGCCAGCGTGAATTGGTTCATCAGCACGAATGCCACGCGCAGATCCGGATGGCCGGAATTGGCTGCGGACGGGTCATCAGTCTCATGCAAAAAAAACGGCTCTGCTTCGCAAGCCTCATCATCCACTATAGTCGGGAATTCTGTCATTGCCGAACCTCCGCCGCACTAAGTGCGTCCCAATCGCAATATAATTCCTAAAAATAGAACATTTCAGCCGCCTCTAGCAAGTTCTTTTGCAAACGCGGCAAGGTCGACTCATCGCCCACAACCATTTGCGATCAGGGAGCACATGTTCAGCAAATCCCCTTTCAATCCAGGGCTGCGAGCCTATCTGAAGGCCCGCGTCGGGTCGGTTTTTGATGCAACAGATGGCATAAACGAGACACTATTGGTCACTCCCATTATAGCGCAATGCCGCCCTGAAATGTCAGCATTTAAGAGCCGGAAATTGAGGAATTTCTCGAGCTCATCCGTATCGCCGGGCAATGTGATTGCCAGTTTAAGTTCGATTGAAGACGTGTCTTTGGTCGGGGAGGAATTTGATGCTACATAGGACCAGAGTATCTCTCGAAGATGCTCCGCTGAACAGTTTTCACAAACGCCTGACCGTATATTCCTCTGCAGCGCCGTTTCTTGATGGTTATGTTCTGAGTATTATCGGCGTCGTTATGGTGCAAATGAGCACAGCGTTGAACCTCACGACCTTCGAAGAGGGCATGGTTGCCGCATCATCCCTGATCGGAATGTTTTTTGGCGGCTTCATAGGCGGCATTTTCACCGATAAGATCGGCCGCAAGACACTTTATCTTCTCGTTCTTGCCGCACTCGCGATCTTCTCCGCCGCACAATTCTGGGTCACTGCCGCCTGGATGCTCATCGTGCTGAGGCTGCTTCTGGGTGTCGCCATCGGGGCAGACCATCCGCTTGCCACATCGCTGCTGGCGGAGTTTCTTCCCAAGAAACATCGTGGGCCACTTCTTGCCAGTCTCGTGATGATCTGGTTCGTCGGCGCGGCCGCCGCCTATATCGTCGGCGAACTCATCATGCGCAATGCCGGCGAAGACGCCTGGCGCTGGGCGCTCGCAAGTGCTGCCGTTCCCGGCTTCATCTTCCTGACCCTGCGTGCAGGCACGCCTGAATCGGCACGCTGGCTGCTGAGCAAGGGCCGCGTGGAGGAAGCCGATCAGGTCATCAAAAGGGTCTATGGCGAAGACTATTCCGTCGAGAATATCTCGGAAAATGCGCCCGAGAGCCATGTATCCGCCTGGTCGCTGTTCCACAGCGCCTATGGCAGGCGGATTTTCTTCGTGACCGTCTTCTGGACCTGCGCGATCGTGCCCCAGTTCGCAATTTATGCATTCGCTCCGAGGATCCTGCATGCCATGGGTCTGGTGGGCGACTGGGCGTCCTGGGGTTCGGTCGCGATCACGATGATTTTCGTTCTCGGCTGCCTGCTGGCGGTGAAGCTTATCGATCCGCTTGGCCGCAGAAAGCTTCTCATTCACAGCTTCCTGTGGTCGGGTCTCGCCCTGCTGCTGCTGGGCGTGTTTCCCGATGGCCCGTCGATGCTGACCCTTTTCCTGTTCGGAGCCTATGCCCTGTTCATCGGCGGCGCCCAGGTTCTGGAATACGTCTATCCCAACGAATTGTTTCCCACGGAAATTCGCGGATCCGCCGTTGGGCTGGCGACCTCATTATCAAGAATCGGCGCTGCCATCGGCACCTATCTCGTTCCGCTTGCGCTGAGTTCGATCGGCATCGCAAATACGATGTTCGTGGCTTTCGGCATCTCGATGGTTGGACTGGTGGTGAGCCTGGCAATGGCGCCGGAAACCCGCGCGATGGACCTGCATCGCGCTGGCTCGCTGAAACATTGATCGACGGACCGTCCGGCCCGACCGTGCAGCGCCGTCTTCAGTCGCGCAGCCCAAACGGCCTGATGGATACCATTTGAAATCGAAAGGCCTACAGGAGGATTCTCATGGCTTTCAAACGTACGATACATGCCGTCGACACCCATGCCGGAACCCCCATGCGGGTCATCACCGGGGGTGTGCCGAATATCCCCGGCAATTCCGTCTACGAAAAGATGAAATGGCTGGAAGCGAATGACGATCAACTGCGCAAGCTGATGCTTCGCGAACCACGCGGCTATCCGGCTCACTGCTGTAACATCATCGTGCCGCCGTCACATCCGGAAGCGGATGCGGGCTACATCATCATGGAGCAGGTCGAATATCCGGTCATGTCCGGCGGCAATACCATTTCAGTGGTAACCGTATTGCTCGAAATGGGTATGCTTCCGATGAAGGAGCCGGTAACCCAACTCACTCTCGAAGCGCCCGCTGGCCTGATCCGTGTCTCGGCCGAATGCAGTAATGGCAAGGTCAAGAACGTCACCTTCCGCAACGTGCCCGCCTTCGCCGCCCATCTGGATGCCGAAATCGACGTTCCCCATCTCGGCAAGGTGCGGGTCGATGTTGGCTGGGGCGGGATGTTCTACGCCATTGCGGATGTCAGGCAGTTCAAGGGGCTAGAGCTGATCCCCGAACATGGCAGCGAAATCGCCCGCATCTCCGCGATGATCCGCCACGCCGCATCCGAGCAACTGCCGGTATCGCATCCCGACTATCCGGGCATCGGCATCACCATTTCCCAGCTTTCAGGGCCGAGCAGCAATCCGAACGCGGACTGGAAAAACGTCGTGACGATGGCCTCGGGCGAACTCTCCTGGGACAACCCCGCAACCTGGACAGGCGCACTCGATCGCTGCCCCTGCGGTACGGGCACCTGCGCCAAGATGGCTGTTCTCCACGCGAAGGGCGAACTTCCGCTCGATAAGCCTTTCCGCCACGAGGGCATCATCGGCAACATCTATACGGGCCGCCTCGTCGAAGAAGCGAAGGTCGGGGACAAACCCGCCGTCGTTCCGACGGTCACCGGCACAAGCTGGATCTACGGTATCAACACCTTCGTTCTCGATAACGACGATCCGTTCACTGAAGGGTTCACGATCGGCGATATCTGGGCGTAACGCGACCCATCCGCAAATCCTCCCCGGCCGGGCTGGAAGACGATGGCTCGTCCGGCCCGGCCAACCCCGTCACGCCCCCTTCAAGGGAAACGAGAGGCTTAAAATGACTTCAGTTATCACCGTCGTTCGCAATGCCGAGGCAGCCGCCATGGGCGAAGCGCAAGCCGCCAGGCTTCCCATCGGAGACGTCGTCGCCAGACAGGCCACGTCACAGCATCGGGAAATCGAGGGTGTAAGCGCCGGCGTCTGGGAAAGCACGCCGGGCGTCTTCCGGCGCTTCCTCAAGAACCGGGAATTCAGCCACATCATCAGCGGCTGGTGCATCTTCACGCCGGATGGAGGCGAGCCGGTTGAAATCCGGGCCGGAGACGCCGTTCTTTTCCCGGCCAATTGCGAAGGGATCTGGGACATCCGGGAAACCCTGCGCAAGACCTATGTCCTGTTCTAAAACATTGAACAAGATGACAATCGCCCGACTGCCCCCCTCTGCCGATCGCGTGGATGACGTCTATCGGCAGTTTCTTTCTGTTCTCAAGGCTTCCGGCTTCAAGGGCGAAGTAGAGGATGACTACGCGATACGAACCGTGCTGGCGACGGACAATTCCATCTACCAGCGAATGCCGCAGGCGGCGATTTTCCCACACGATGCGGAGGACGTGACCATTGTCGCGGCCCTACTCGGAAAGCCCGAATATCGCAGGATCGTGGTAGCGCCGCGCGGTGGCGGCACCGGCACCAATGGCCAGTCGCTGACGGAGGGATTGGTGGTCGATCTCTCGCGGCACATAAACGCCATCCTGGAGATCAACCCGAAGGAGGGCTGGGTTCGCGTCCAGGCCGGGGTGGTCAAGGACCAGCTCAACGCAGCCCTGGAATTGCACGGCCTGTTCTTTGCCCCGGAACTCTCCACCTCGAACCGCGCCACGATCGGCGGCATGATCAATACGGATGCCAGCGGTCAGGGAAGTTGCACCTATGGCAAGACGCGCGATCACGTTCTCGAACTCGATTTCGTATTGCTGGGCGGTGAACGCTTTTCAAGCCGCCCCGTCACCGCCGATGAACTCGATTCTCTCTGCGCAGCCGACAGCGCGGTCGGACATGTCTACCGAACCGCGCGCCGGATCAGCGACGACCGCGCCGACCTGATCGACGCGAAATTTCCCAAGCTCAATCGCTGTCTCACGGGGTATGATCTCGCCCATCTGCGGCAGGACGACGGCGGCTTCAATCTGAACAGCATATTGTGCGGCGCTGAAGGATCGCTCGGCTTCGTTGTCGAAGCCAGACTGAACGTGCTGCCCATTCCGAAATATAGCATTCTCGTCAATATTCGTTACGCCAGCTTCATGGATGCGCTGAAAGACGCGCAGGCGCTTTTGGCCCACAGCCCGCTTTCAATCGAAACCGTCGATTCCAAGGTTCTGCTGCTGGCCATGCAGGATATCGTCTGGAATTCCGTCGCGGCCTATTTCCCGTCCGAGGACGAGCGCGAGACGCTGGGCATCAACCTCGTCGAATTCAGCGGCGATGACGCGGAAGCATTGGACGACCGGGTCGAGCGCTTCATCGCCCATATCGGCCACGATACCAGTGTGATGCGCCTCGGCCATACGCTTGCTAAGGGCCATGAGGCCGTGAAGCAAGTCTATATGATGCGCAAACGGGCCGTCGGCCTGCTCGGCAATGTCAGCGGTGAAGCCCGGCCCATTCCCTTTGTGGAAGATACGGCCGTTCCACCCGAACAGCTTGCGGACTACATCGCCGAGTTCCGGGCGCTTCTCGACGGTCACAAACTGCAATACGGGATGTTCGGCCATGTGGATGCCGGCGTGTTGCATGTCAGGCCGGCGATCGACATGAAAGACCCCACCCAAGCAGCCCTGATACGGCCCATTTCGGACGCCGTCGCAGCACTTACGCAGAAATATGGCGGCCTGTTATGGGGAGAACACGGGAAAGGTGTCCGCTCGGAATATGCTCCGGCCTTTTTCGGCGCGCTTTATCCGTCACTTCAGGAAGTGAAGGCGGCCTTCGATCCCTTCAACCAGCTTAATCCGGGCAAGATCGCCACACCAGCAGCATCCACCGACGGTCTTTTGAGGATCGACGGCGTGCCGACGCGCGGCGAACGCGACAGGCAGATCGACGAACGTGTCTGGCGCGATTATGGCGCCGCCATGCACTGCAACGGCAATGGCGCCTGCTATAATTTCGATGTGGACGACGCCATGTGCCCCTCGTGGAAAGCGACGCGGCAGCGCATCCATTCGCCGAAAGGCCGGGCGTCGCTCATTCGCGAGTGGCTGCGCCTGCAACAGCAGGCCGGTATCGACGTCCTCGCGGCTGCCCGCCGGAAACCAGCATTTCTGGCGACATTTTTTGCGCGGATGCGCAACAGCCTGGGCAAGAGACGGGGGGAGGCTGATTTCTCCCATGAGGTTTATGACGCCATGGCCGGCTGTCTCGCCTGCAAATCCTGTGCCGGCCAATGCCCGATCAAGGTCAACGTCCCCGAATTCCGTTCAAAGTTTCTCGATCTTTATCATCGCCGATACCTGCGGTCGCCGCGTGACTACGTTATCGGTTCGCTGGAATTCATCCTGCCCTATGTCAGCAAGGCCGCATGGCTGTATAATCTGGTCATAGGCAACGCTGCGGTCGCCAAGCTAACGAAAGCCAGTATCGGCCTCATCGATACGCCCCTCCTCAGCCGTCACGATCTCGGCACCGTGCTTCGCCGGCACAATGTCCGCACAGCGACGCCAAAGGCGCTTGATCGGCTATCGACGCAAGAGCGTTCGAAAAGCGTCATCATCGTGCAGGACGCCTTTACCCGCTATTTCGAGACCGAGCTTCTTTCAGCCTTCATCGAACTTGCGAGCCGTCTTGGCTTTCAGGTGTGGCTCGCTCCCTTCAGGCCCAACGGAAAGCCCCTGCATGTCCAGGGTTTCCTCCATGCCTTTTCGAAGGCTGCGGCCAGAAATGCGTCGTGCCTTGAGACCCTGTCGGCATTCGGCATTCCGCTGGTCGGCGTGGATCCGGCGATGACCCTGGTCTATCGGCAGGAATATAAATATCTCGAAGGCGTAACAACACCCCCGGTCCAGCTTCCGCAGGAATGGCTGACCGAAGTACTGCCCGCAAGGGGCGGAAAAAATGGAACGACCGAGTTCCAGCTTATGCCCCATTGCACGGAAAAAACCAACGCGCCCGACAGCACAAGCCAATGGCAGGCGCTGTTCTCGCGGTTTGGCATGCGCCTGACGACCGAAGCCACGGGATGCTGCGGCATGTCCGGCACCTATGGTCACGAGGCGAGAAACGCCGAAACGTCGCGGATCATATTCGGCCAATCCTGGGAGCGGAAGCTCAATGGCGGTGACCGGAATATCGAGCGTCTGGCGACCGGATATTCCTGCCGCAGCCAGGTGAAGAGGTTCCAGAACCGCCGGCTTCGCCACCCCATCGAAGCGCTTCTTGAGGTCCTTCGCGCCTCCTGACCGCTCTTCATCCGTGCCCCGGCGCATCGAAAACCGGTGCATCGGGGCACGATTTCCAGAATCTGTTTTGCACCGTCAGGACCGTTCTAAAAATTGTCATAGGCGTGATAGCTGCGGCGCGGTCGGCGCGATACGCCTCAAGGAAGAATTGAAACTTTTGGGGAGGTATGACCATGTACCGCGGTTTTTGGTATGCGCAGGCGCTTGATCGGGACAGCCATCTGGCGCCATCGCTTCAGGGAAATGTGAAGGCTGACATCTGCATCATCGGCGGTGGATATCTCGGCCTGTGGTCGGCCATCCGGCTCAAGAAGGCAAATCCCGCGCTGTCAATCGTCATCATCGAACGGGACCGTTGCGGATCGGGCGCGAGTGGCCGCAACGGCGGCGACGCCGCTGACTGGTGGCCGAAATATCTTTCGCTATCGAGCATCTGCGGAGAGGAAGAAGCAAGGCGCATCTGCGCCGCCGCCGAATCCGCCGTCAGCGAGATCGGCGAGTTCTGCGACGAGCATAACATCGATGCGCAATATCGCCGCGAAGGCTGGCTTTGGGCAGCCAGCAACGAGCGCCAGATCGGCTCCTGGCATGGCCTGGTCGAGAGCCTCGAAAAACATGGTGTGAACCCCTTCCGTCCGGTCAGCAAAGAAGAGATGCAATCCCGCACCGGCTCGCCGCGCACGCTGGAGGGGATTTACGACCCGAACGCTGCAACAGTCCAGCCGGCTCTGTTGGCTCGCGGTCTCCGCCGCGTCGCCCTGGAACTCGGCGTGACCATCTATGAAAAATCGCCCCTGATCCATCTCGAGCGCTCTAAAGAGCCGGTGGTCAAGACAACGCAGGGCCAGGTGACGGCAAAAAAGGTCGTCATCGCCATGAACGCCTGGGGCGCACAGTTCCCCGAGCTGCGGCGGATGATCGCCGTCATGTCCAGCGACATGGTTGCGACGGCAGCCGTCAAGGAACGGCTGGATGCGACGGGCTTCAAGGGAGGCGAGGCAATCACCGACTCGCGCACCGTCCTGAACTACTGGAGAAACACGCCCGATGGCCGCATCGTCTTCGGCAAGCCGCTCGGAAAATTCGCCTTCGGCAACAAAATCGGCAATCTTTATGAGCGGCCGACGCCCGCAGCCGACAGGGTGACGGCCGAACTTCGCAAATTTTATCCGCAGCTTGCCGACGTGCCGATCGTCAGCACCTGGACCGGTCCGCTGGACCGCGCCATGAAGGGTATTCCGAATTTCGGCCATTTGGGCGGCCATCCGAATATCGTCTTCGGCATCGGCTTTTCGGGCAGCGGCGTCGCAACCACCGTCTTCGCCAGCCGCATCATCAAATCGCTCGTCGAGGAGGCGAATGACGAATGGTCGAAATGCGGCCTCGTCGATCAGAAGATGCAGCTTCTTCCGCCCGAACCCTTCCGCTACTTCGGCGCCCACCTCGTCCGCGATGCGCTGGTGAAAAAAGAAACGCTGCAGGATGCGAACCGCGATGCAGGCATCGTGACCAACCTGCTCGCCAGCTTGGCGCCTGCCGGTTACGTCCCCAACAAAAAATAAGGAGAGAACAGCCAGATGAGCCAGCATATCGTATTTCTCGACAGCGAAGGCCTTGGCCCGACGGTCAAGCTCCCCGTTCCCTCCTTCGCCCATACATGGGAAAACCATTCCTACACGCAGCCACAGGAGGTCGTCGAACGGCTGAAAGACGCAACCGTCGCGCTGACCTGCAGCGTCCCGCTGCGTGAAGAGCACCTGAAGCAATTGCCGAAGCTCAAGATGATCTCACTCGCCCTGACCGGCACCGATATCGTCGATCTCGACTATTGTTTCGAGAACGGCATCATGGTCACCAACGTGCCGGGATATGCCCAGAATACGGTTGCCGAACACACCATCGCCCTGATCCTGGATCTGATGCGCCGCACTGGCCACTACCACGATCTCATGCGCCGCGTGCATCGTGGAGAAGCTGAGCCCAAGAACATCTATTTCGACTACCGCATCCGCGATCTGCGCGGCAAGATTCTCGGCATCGTCGGTAGCGGACCGATTGCGCGCCGCCTGGCGGAGTTCGCCCGGGTCTTCGGGATGACCGTCTATTATCAGGATTTCTTCGGCCGCATTACAGGCGACGAATTCATTCCGATCGACCAGCTCATCCGTATCAGCGACGTCATCTCGGTCAATTGCCCGCTGACCGACGAAACCCGCGATCTCATTGACGGATCCGCCTTCAACCGCATGAAACCGGACGCCATCGTCGTGAATACGGGGCGCGGCGGCGTCATCAACGAGCCTGCGCTGATCGCCGCCCTGAAAGCCAACCGTATTGCCGGCGCTGCACTGGACGTAATCGAGCATGAGCCCATCGAGCCCGACGATCCCATTTTTGAGTTGATCGACAGACCGGATTTCATCTTGAACCCGCATGTCGCCTGGAGCAGCGAGGACGCCATGCAGGGGCTGATCGACAGCGCCGTCAGGCACATATCGGAATTTGTCGAAGGCAAGATTCCGCAGGCCGCCCTTCGTAAGGAAGTCGCATAATGAGCACCATTAAATCGAGCTTCATCGCCGGGGAATTCGTATCTGGCACCGATACGGGATCCATTCTCGAGAATATCAACCCGTCGGAACCGAAGGATGTGGTCGAACGGTTTGCGCGCGCTGACGCCGAGCTCACGCAAAGGGCCATCGCAGCGGCAAAGGATGCGAGCTATCGCTGGGTACGCAGCACACCCCAGTTCCGTGCCGACATTCTCGATCGGATCGGAACGGAAATCCTGGCAAGGCGCGAGGAGCTGGCAACGCTGCTCGCACGGGAAGAAGGAAAAATCCTGCGCGAGGCCCTTGGAGAAGTCGATCGCGCCGGCCGTTCCTTCAAGTTTTACGCCCAGGAGGCCCTGCGCGCGAATGGCGAAAAATACGACTCCGTGCGGGAAAACGTCGGCATCGATGTGATCACGCAGGCCGTCGGCGTCGTCGGCATCATCGCGCCATGGAACTTCCCGATCGCCATTCCCGCCTGGAAGATCGCCCCCGCGCTGTGCTTCGGCAATACGGTCGTTTTCAAGCCTGCCGAACTCGTGCCCTCCTCCGCCTGGGCGCTTGCCGAAATCATTTCCCGCTCCGGGCTGCCGGCCGGCGTTTTCAACATGGTGATCGGTTCCGGCCGTATCGTGGGCGATGTGCTGACCAAGTCCGAAAGCGTGGACGCCATCACCTTCACCGGCTCCGAACAGGTCGGCCGTGGCGTGGCCGCGGCCGCGGCGCAGCGCCTCGCGCGTGTGCAACTGGAAATGGGTGGCAAAAATCCGCTGGTGGTTCTGGATGACGCCGATATCGATCTCGCCGTCGATATCACGGTGCAGGGATCGTTTTATTCGACCGGACAAAGATGCACGGCAAGCTCCCGCCTGATCGTTACCGAAAATATCCATGACAGGCTGGTGGAAAAAATCAGGGAGCGGACCGAGAAACTCCGTATCGGCCACGCGCTTGACCCGCAGACGGATATCGGTCCGGTCGTCGACCGTAAGCAGTTGGAGCAAAACCTCGCCTATGTCGGGATCGGCCTTCAGGAAGGTGCCAATCTCGTCCATGGCGGCAGGCATATCGAAAACGAAAAAGGCGCGTATTCGTTCACGCCAGCAATCTTCACGGACGTCCGTTCTGATATGCGGATCTACCGCGAGGAGATTTTCGGGCCGGTGCTGAGCGTCCTGCGGGTTAAAAACTACGAGGAAGCCTTTACGGCCGCGGAAGACACACCTTTCGGCCTTTCCGCCGGTATCGTCACGACCTCCTTGAAACACGCCGAACATTTCAAGCGGAACTCATCGGCCGGAATGGTCATGGTCAACCTGCCAACCGCCGGCGTCGATTACCACGTTCCGTTTGGCGGAAATCGCGGCTCAAGCCTTGGCCCTCGGGAACAGGGCACATATGCCCGCCAGTTTTTCACGCGGGTAAAGACGAGCTACCAGCTTTCCTGATGTCATCGGCTCCAATGGCCGGCCCCCAGGACCGGACATGGCCCACTGCTTTGGACGCTTGAATTGTCGCAACTTCTGCAAGTGTAACGCAGTAAGCCTGACGGGCGATCCTCCCGAGAGCCATCGGCACACAGGTGTCGATGGCTTTTCATTTCGTCACTCGCCGATTTGCCTCACCAGGGGATCAGGCCATCAAAATTGGAGAAGCATCCCGAGGGGCCATCGGGTCCAAGCATGGCGAGCCGAACGGGCTCGCGTGCGGCATCCTCGACAGTGCCGGGCCCCAAGAACTTGTTGTTGTCGGTTGCGGTGAAACCCGGACAAACAGCATTCACCTTGATGTTGGAATTTTCCAATTCGATGGCGAACGCCTGCGTGACGGCGTTCAACGCGGTTTTCGAGGAGGAATAGGTTCCAGCATAGCGGCGCATGGGGTGTCCGGGATCGGCGTTCATCGTCAATGAGCCCGTCATGCTCGATACGTTGACAATTCTTCCGGTCGGCGCTTCTCGCAGCATCGGCAACATTGCCTGAGTGACCGCAACGACACCGAAGAGGTTCGTTTCATACACGGCGCGCAACTCATCCATGTCGACGACCGAAAGAAAAGTCTCACCCATCATCTGTTCGGGTGTGCGGCTTTGCGCGCCCGCGTGGGAGATGCCGGCATTGTTCACGAGAACATCAAGCCGACCATAAACGTCGCGGATATGTTTAGCCGCCGCCGTAATGGAGGCCTGATCGGTCACGTCAAGCTGGATCGCCTTGGTGTCAGCACCAATCTTCTCGGCAGCCGCTTCGCCCGCTTCTATTCTGCGGGAACCGATGAGGACAAAAAAGCCGTTTTTCTCAAGGTCCCTGGCGATCTGCAGGCCAATCCCCTTATTCCCTCCGGTAACGAGCGCAACGCGTTTTTCATGCATGGTAGAAATCTCCGAATGAGTGCTAGGCAAATCGCCTTCATACATTATATCTGGAACATCCGTCCGGATAACAATATGTGGAATCATGTTCCGTTTATCAAGAGGGCTATGCCAATGTCTGGTGAGAACAGGGAATCATTGGACGAAGCGATGATCAAAACCGGCAAGCGGCGCCATGTGCGAGCCGATGCGCAACGTAATATCGATGCACTTCTCCAGACCGCCAGTGAGATTTTCGCCCGCTCAGGCGTGAATATTCCGATGCGTGAGATCGCGGACAAAGCGGGGGTGGGTGTCGGCACACTTTATCGCCATTTCCCGGCAAGATCCGATCTTATCGTCGCCGTGCTGCGCAAAGAGGTGCACGAATGCGTCGAGAAAATATCCGCTCTGGCGAACAGTCATTCTCCCGGTAATGCATTGGCCTTGTGGGTGGATTACTACGTCGACTTCATCGTTGCCCATCGCGGACTGGCAGCAGCTCTGAATTCGGGTGAACCGACACTGGAGAGTCTGCCCGCCTATTTTCAGCAGCAATTGGGCCCTGCCGTTCAGACCTTACTTGATGAGGCCGCAACGGAGGGTGAAATGCGCGCCGGAGTTAAATCAAGCGAGCTTATTCACGCAATCGCGATGTTGTGCGTGCTTCCCATCTGCGGTGAGCCCACTGATCCGAAACGAATGGCTGGGCTATTCGTCGACGGCCTGCGCTATGGTGCAGTTGGCAGTCGTAAACAACAGAGCTAAGTTTCACTTCACAGGCGTGCTGTATTGATGGCCAGACTGATCTCAGTACCGCGAGATATCCAAGATGGCCTGATACGGCATATCAACTACACGCAACGTCCATTCCTCTGCCTTTACAAAGAGTGGCCAGCCCTTTCATGGAATCCACGGCCATTCTGGATAAGCAGTTGGCTGTGCTGAAGGGCGACGACTATGTGGAGACGTTTCGTACTGGCGAGCTTGAGTTGGAGCAGACAGCCAAAAGGGCTCCGAGTTTCCCCGGATCCCTTTGATAATTGGATAGATTTGGTTGCGGGGGCAGGATTTGAACCTGCGGCCTTCAGGTTATGAGCCTGACGAGCTACCGGGCTGCTCCACCCCGCGGCACCAGCGAGAAGTCGGAAGAACTTGTCGCCTAGATCTGGTTTTTGCTTTTGGCAAAGAACCGAAGTGATTTCATTATAACACAAAGGCCGCTTACGCGGCCTGTTGATTTGGGCGCTGGCCCTTATTTGTGAATGAGAAGATTTGTGTTGCGTTTTGCAGACCTGGCAGCGACCTACTCTCCCGCGTCTTGAGACGAAGTACCATTGGCGCTGGGGCGTTTCACGGCCGTGTTCGGAAAGGGAACGGGTGCAGCCGCCCCGCGATAACCACCAGGTCGGCAAAACGCAACATGCTCCATGTTTTCACATGGAAACTGCTGTTTCGAGAAGCTGGAGAGCCAAGGCTCTATTTAATTTACACGTCTTTCTGTGACCCATCCTCATGTTGCCTTGCTCGAGATCGAGTTTGGCAGCCATACAGGACGCTAGTCCGTCGCCGGTTGTCCGGCGCGCCGTCCGCAGGGCCTTTGGCCCGTGAGGACAGAAGATGATGTCATCAAGCTTTGCTTGATGAACATATTCAATGGGAACGAAGAAGTCGATCGAGCTATTAGTAACGGTAAGCTTCACACATTGCTGTGCTTCCACACCCGTCCTATCAACGTGGTCGTCTTCCACGGCTCTGATAGGGAACACTCGTTTTCAGGTTGGTTTCCCGCTTAGATGCCTTCAGCGGTTATCCATTCCGTATATAGCTACTCTGCTATGCCCTTGGCAGGACAACAGATCCACCAGAGATACGTCCATCCCGGTCCTCTCGTACTAGGGACAGATCCTGTCAATATTCCTACACCCACGGCAGATAGGGACCGAACTGTCTCACGACGTTCTGAACCCAACTCACGTACCGCTTTAAATGGCGAACAGCCATACCCTTGGGACCTGCTCCAGCCCCAGGATGCGATGAGTCGACATCGAGGTGCCAAACAACCCCGTCGATATGGACTCTTGGGGGTCATCAGCCTGTTATCCCCGGCGTACCTTTTATCCGTTGAGCGATGGCCCTTCCACACGGGACCACCGGATCACTATGACCGACTTTCGTCTCTGCTCGACTTGTCAGTCTCGCAGTCAGGCTAGCTTATGCCATTGCACTCGACGACCGATTTCCGACCGGTCTGAGCTAACCATCGCGCGCCTCCGTTACTCTTTCGGAGGCGACCGCCCCAGTCAAACTACCCACCATACACTGTCCCGGATCCGGATGACGGACCGCGGTTAGACATCCACGAAGATAAGGGTGGTATTTCAAGGATGGCTCCACAGGAACTGGCGTCCCTGCTTCAAAGCCTACCACCTATCCTACACATGCCTTGGCGAATGCCAGTGTAAAGCTATAGTAAAGGTGCACGGGGTCTTTCCGTCTGACCGCAGGAACCCCGCATCTTCACGGGGAATTCAATTTCACTGAGTCTATGTTGGAGACAGCGGGGAAGTCGTTACGCCATTCGTGCAGGTCGGAACTTACCCGACAAGGAATTTCGCTACCTTAGGACCGTTATAGTTACGGCCGCCGTTTACTGGGGCTTCAGTTCAGAGCTTGC